>CAYNJC010000106.1:0-1500 GCA_964397565.1 uncultured bacterium | reverse complement strand
CGCAGGACTTCGTTCAGCCGGTCCCAGCCCAGCGCGTCAATCACGGTGCCGACGCCAGGAATGCAGGTCAGCCCGCCGCCGATCCGCAAGGACACCGTGCGCTCCTGCCACAGAATGTAGCCGTCGGGTGTCATGAAATACTGCGGCTGCCCTGGCAGCGTCTTGCCCTGCTTGACGATGCGCTCTTGCAACGCCTGGCATTTGGTAACTAGCTCGTCGCGATTCAGGTTCGCCAGTTCGGATTGAAGTGCGGTTGTCATTTCGCACCTCCCGCGTACACCATATCGAGCACGCAGGCAAACGACCGCAAATGCTGTTCGCGCGCCTTGTTCACGGCGTGGCGCTTGCGGCCGGCCTCGCTGCCGGCAAAGTCGCATTCAGCGCAACCGGCCCCTTGGCACGCTGCGCACGGTTCAGTTGCATTGGCATTCCATTCTTTCATAGCACACCTCCACAGTGTGTTTGTTGTTATCGCATCCTGGCCGTCGCGCCGGATTCGTCAAGCCGATCTTGACGCCGGCATTTGGCCTGGTACTGATCTTCGAGTTGCTCGCGTCGCAGGCTGTCGTACTCGCCATCTTCGACACGGCAGCTATCATCAGCAGCGTCCATTGCACGCAAAGTCTTGTTCAACGCATGGTATTTGTCTCGCCACTTAATTGCGGCTGCTTGCCAAACCTCAGTTTCTTTCGACCAGTCACCTCCACCGGCATTGGCTATGATTCCCCAGGCCACTTCCAACATATTTTCCAATTCTGTTTTCATATTCATGATGCGTCCCTGTGATAGGTGTAATTGCACATGTTACATGTAACGCTTATGTCCGATCCCGTTGGCGTAACGCAAACCTCCTTGCACACATGCGCCTGCGACCGGCACTGCTGCACGACCGCCGGCATGTCTTCGACCGTGCGCCAGTGGTTTGCAAATCCAAAGTCAGTGTGCTGCGTGCTCATGTGGTCGCCTTTTCTATCGCGGTGCGAGCTATTTCGGCCATGCGCGTTTTGGTTATGAAGTTCACATGTCCGGGTTGCACATCAGACTCAGCTATTATTTCAAGCGCCGCCAGCAGTTCCGGCGCGGCGGAGATAAGGCGCGCGTTTGCCAATGCGACCAAATGCGTGTCGCCCAAACCAATTTTGTGACAGTTTGCTATTGCCTCTTCGCCTTTTTCGTAAGTGCTGATCGTTTTACCCTTGAGCTTCCATGGCCCTGGCGTGTGTTGTGGTTGAGTGCTCATCGTCACACCAAGTTGAGGTTGCCGATCTGGACCATCATTGCGCGGCAGCAGCGCCGCGCGCGCCGCATGATCACCGCGTGATCCGTTTCGCCCAAGCCGCCAAAGCCCGGGCCGCATTTCGCGGCGCTCGTGCGCACTTCCCGCGCCATGCGGTTGTGATGCCGCATCCGATTAAACCACCACAGCGCCGGTTGGTTGATGTTGCGTGTCATGTCCTTCATCTCCACAGCCTCGGGAAGCGGGGCGGTGAGTGGGCGTGA
>CAYNJC010000105.1:0-1645 GCA_964397565.1 uncultured bacterium | reverse complement strand
GTCGAAAGTGCGCACGCAGTGCTGTTCAGGTCGGGCAAGTCTGACTGTGATAGTCCCAGGTATTGGCGAACGGCGGAGCGCCGCTGATTAAGAGCAACGCGGATGTGCTCCAAATAGAAATTGTGCGTCTGGCCGGGATCATATCCGCAATAAAGCCCGCCGCGCGCGGGGAAGCGCGACGCCGCTGTCAGTGCCGTAGGCCAGCCGATAAGATTCATGTCAGTCGGTCAGGATTGCTACGGGCATGGCCCACTTTTTTTTCACACCCCCGATGGTCACTTCCATGTAGCCAAACTTCATTTCGCCATAGTCAACAGCGTTCGCGACATTCACATTATCGCGCAACGAAAGTATGCCGGCATTGAACAGCAGCACTTCATCCAAGTGGCCCAAGTCTATTCCGGCAGGATTCACTTTCACCGGCGTTGTCTCAAGATACACTGTTCCGCCGGCCACGCCGCCTTCCCAGCGGCTTGTTTCTGCGTTCCACGTCAGCTTGATCGGCCCTTTCTTGACAGTGCCGGCGGCGTCGGTTCCCCAAAACACGTCGGACAGCAGGCACACGGGCCGGTCATTTTCCGACAGCACCGGGTCGCTACCGAGGTCGGCGGCCGTGTCAACCGCGCCCATGGCGTTGCCCTCGAGGATGGACAACTGGTGCAGCGCGCGTTCGAGCGTGTTGCGTGTTTCGCGCAGTTCGCCCTCGAACTTCTTTATCCGCTCTTCGTGTGATTGTAGAACACCCATTAGGCAATCTTACGTTGCGGCAGGCGGGCGCGACGCGTCGGCACGCCGGGGATGACGGGCGTATCGTTCAGCGTGGCGGTCATCTCGCCGCCGGGTGACAGGTCAAGTTTCAGGATCAACGCCGCCATGCTTTGCCAGCGTTCGAAGTTCGTACCCGTCGGCGCGCCAGTGCACAGATTGACACGCAGTTGCAGCGGTGTCAGCACGCCGGCAGCGGCCAAGTCAATGTGCGCGCGGGTGAGCACGGCGTCGTGCATGATCGTCACATCGCCGTCAGTGCATGCTGTGCTGCGCTGGTCGAAGCGCGCCTTGACCATTGCCCTGCACAACACGATTGCCGCATTCCAGCGCGCCAGCGAGGCGGTGTCCATGGCGCCGTTGGAGTCGAAGCGCAGTCCGGACACCGGCACCTGAATGAAGTCCATGTCGGTGATCACGCGTCCGGATCCCGATGTGCCTGTCCCTGTGCGCCACGGCGCGGTATCGCTCCAAACGTTGTCAATCTCGTACTCGGTGCAGTAGGACTCTGGCTCGCCCGGCGCATCCATGTCCAGCACGGGTATTGCGCCCGTGCCTTCGTAGGTCTCTGGTAGCAACGTATCAATGAAGAAATAGCGTTCTGACGGGATGATGCCAAACGGCGTCGGGTTGAAGTCCGGATCGCCGGGCTGCTTGCCTGTTGCGTCGTCGCGGTCGGTGCGGTGCCGGCGCGCACGTTTGTCGAACAGGAATTTGGGCGTGCCAATGCGCGTGAGCAAGTAGAACTTCTTTCCGGACTCGGCAAATTCCGTGTAGCTCTTGCACTTCAGCGTCGCCTTGTGCGTGTACGTGCTGCCGGTTGCCTTGTTCGTGGTCTTCGGCCCAAGCTGCAGCGAGAGCACCTGCGTTTCCGGCTTCA
>CAYNJC010000104.1:0-1710 GCA_964397565.1 uncultured bacterium | reverse complement strand
AGCCGCCCGCGGCGAGGGCGGCTTCTGCAGCCGCGGTCAGCGCCCGCGGCCACAAGTAGAATGCAATCAAGTAAGCGCACTTATTAGTAACTTATCGTGTGGCACGAGAATTTAGCGGGATAGGGAAATCCCGCCGACACTCAGTGGCACGGGCGTGCCGCGTTCCCCTCGGCGATGCCGCCGGGCTGCCGCAGCAGTCACACCCGCGCGCGAACGCAGCTGACTGTTATGCGGCCATAGGCCGCTCTATACATTCTCGCGCCGCGCAAGAATGTTTTATTTCGTTGCGAAAGAAATCAGTGTGGTGGCGCACGCAATCAGTGCGGGCTCGGCGGCGGCGCTGACTGGCGTGAGCAGGTCCGGAAACCAGCGGCAGGCGCTGTCCGCGCCGTAGCCGCCCTGCTGCTTAGCCCACGCGGTCGGGAAGTAGCCGTCATAGCCGTTGGCATAGCCGGCAATCATAACGGGCTGTGGCTGCCGCGTGGCCTTGATCGCGCGGCCAAGGTCGCTGTAGAGCTCGAACGGCGCGGCGAAGATGCGCACATCGCCCAACGCCAGCGCGGTGAGCTCGACCGTGCGCGTGCGCGGCACCGCGTGGCGGTCGAGCGCAGACTGCAGCGCGTCTGCCCATGCCAGCATCGCCTGCGCACACATCTGATCAACCTGGTTGGCAACCGTGTCGCGCTCGTGCTCAAATTGCTGCCGCAAGGTGGCGAGTTCCGCCGGTGCGGGTGGCGCATCCAATGCCACATCCAGGGTAGCGCTGGCGGCCGCCAGCCGTGACGCCGCGGAGAGCGATGCCTGCGTCAGCGCAGTCGTGCCGGCCTCGGCGAGCTGCGCGCCCACTTGCGCCACATCGTCAAAATCACCCTTGCCCCAGCCCTTGCTGCGATTCAGTTCTGGTTCAATATCGCCGCAGGCGCCTTGCAGATACAGACAGACGCCGCCGTCGCGCTGCTCGATGGCGCGCATGCACGCACCCGGCACGTCGCCCGAAAACAACAGATTGCGCGGGCCGAGCACGACGGCGTGCACGGCATAGTTCAACACTGTCGCCACGCGCTGCTGCTGCGGATTCTCCAGCGCAAGCACGCGCACTTCATCATCCACGTCGCGGGTCGCGTCTTGACGATTAAAACCGATGCCCGCCACGCGCGTCGCGCCCTGCCGCAGCGTCACGGGTTGCAGGCGCGCCGGCAACGTCATGACCATTTTTACAATTGTTTGCATGGCGTCGGCGTTCCAGGCATCATCCACATGGCCCATGATGCCGCGAAACGGGTAGCACGCCGGCCCGGAATGCGTGTGTGTGCAGGCCACCACAATATGCGCCGGCGTGGTGCCCAGTAGCGCCGCTAATTTCGCGCGCATGGCGGCGGCAAGCGTGACGTGCAGGCCAATCAGTTCGCACACGACCAGCAGGCTGCGCGCCGTGCCGTCATCCAGCAGCAGTGCGCGCGCACACAACGCGTCATGCACGCCGACCGCCGGCGTCAGGCGCCCGGCATAGCCGGTCATCCACTGGCCCGCGCGCGGTGTGAGCTCAACTTGGGCGGCGGCGGCATGCAGTGTGTGTGCGTGCGTCATGCGTGATTCGCTGCGCTCTCGCGCACGGCGGCGATGTTGTCAATGACTTTGCGGATGGCAGCCACAATCGCCGGCATGGCGGACTCGTCCGCCAACAGCAGCGTGTGAAACAGCCAGACCGTA
>CAYNJC010000103.1:0-1731 GCA_964397565.1 uncultured bacterium | reverse complement strand
GAAGGCGGCAATATGCTTGATGACATGTTCAACTGTGGCAATGTCTGGCAACCACGATCTTATGACCATGTCTATCGGGCGAGTGAATACGCGCATCGCGCATTGGGAAAGACCATCAATTACATATTGCAGAATCCAGTCCGCGCAGGGATTGTGGATCACTGGAGTGAATATGCATATTCCGGCAGTCTGATCGGCCCGTGCGACATCCGGCATCCCTATTGGTGGTCTTGGTTTTGTGATGATGTAGCTGGCCCTCTTTGAGACCGGATCTGAATAAAACTAACGGGCGCACAGCGCCCATCCACACTTCCGACATAGAGTTGAAAATTCAATGTTCAAAGTTTACGGCTTGCAAATCAGAGGGCGGATCTCGGCCCTCGGATCTCGGTTCTCGATACTCAGCAACCTTACACCTTTAACCTTCAACTTTTAACTCTTCAATTACAAAATGAATGTCTCCGTAATCGGCGCCGGCAAAATGGGCTTACCGCTGGCCTGTCAATTCGCAGCCCGTGGCGCAACCGTCACTGCTTGTGACAAGAACGCAGCCACGGTTGCCGCGATCAACGCCGGCCAATGTCCGATTGATGAGCCAGGCGTGCCGGACATGCTCGCGCGTGCGGTGGCATCCGGCGCACTCTGCGCCACAACCGACACGCCCGCCGCCATTGCGTGCGCCAAGGTCATTGTGGTCATCGTGCCAGTCTTGCTCACATCTGACACGCACGCCGACACCTCCATCATTGCCGCCGTCACTGATCAGATTGCAGCGAACATCAAGTCGGGCACATTAGTTTCCTATGAAACCACGCTACCGGTCGGCACCACGCGCGTGTTCGCGGCGCAGATCGAAGCGGGCTCCGGCTTGCACGCCGGCAAAGATTTTCACATCGCGTTTTCGCCGGAACGTGTGAAAAGTCAGCATGTGCTCGAACAGCTCACGCACAACCCAAAAGTCGTCGGCGGCATTAATCGCGCATCAGCCGATACAGCCGAACAGTTCTATGCTACCTACCTTGGCGCGCCGGTCATCAATGTCGGCACGCTTGAAGCGGCGGAATTGGTGAAACTGGCCGGCATGCTCTATCGCGACATGAACATTGCCTTGGCCAATCAGTTGGCTTGCTATGCCGAGGCGGTCGGCGTGGATATCCATCAGGTTACTCGCGCGGCCAATACAGACGGCGAGGCCAATTTGCTGACACCCGGCATCGGTGTCGGTGGGCACTGCACGCCTATCTATCCATATTTTTTGATTCATGACAGTGCCGAACGAAATGTGCCGATCTCGCTCGCGGCCGAGGCCCGGCTTGTCAATGATTATCAGCCTGTCCGCGCCGTTGCGCGCGTGGCACGCGCGGCCGGCTCACTTCAGAGTGTTCCCGTCGCGATCCTTGGCCTGGCTTTCCGGCCGGAAGTCAAGGAACACATTTGTTCGCCGGTATTCGCCTTGGCGACTGAGCTCGGGCGGCACGGCGCGAACGTCATGGTTGACGACCCGTGCTATTCTGAGGACGAGATCCACGCATTTGGTTTTAGCCCGATAGACATCACCAGCGCCGAGCACTGTCCGCGGATCCTAATTCTGAACACAGCTCACAAGAAGTACGCCACATTAGACTTCGCCGCGCTCTGCCGCCGCGGCCTGGCCATTGTGTACGACGGCCGCTCTGTTTGGAAAGATACAGCGCTGCCTTCGGGCTTGGTGTATCTGTGCGTATGATTGGG
>CAYNJC010000102.1:0-1868 GCA_964397565.1 uncultured bacterium | reverse complement strand
GTTTACAAACGTATGCTACTGATGGTTCTTAGCGTTTGCGCAGCCAGAGCGCCAGACCCGTCACCAGACCCAGCAGCAGCGCCGGCGTGAACAAGAACGTGACGAAGGCGATGACGGTCGCAGTGATGTGCGTGTGCGTGATACTATCCTTGATCAGATGTGCGCCGCAGGCACGCCATGCCGGTCAGCAACAGGCCCAGCAGGGCGCCTGGTTCCGGGACGGTGATGCGTGCGATGACGCCGTAGGAGCTTTCGACAATCACATCGCCGTTGGCGAGGATGGTTGGCCACGACCAGGAGGCCCGGCGGCCGTCATCGCCTGTGATGGTGGGTGAGAGCTGCACCGTCCAGAGGATTGTGGCGTCGGCGCCGTTGTCGCGCAACGCCCGCGCCGCGGTCACCCCGCCACCGATGTCGAACACGCCGACGATGATGTTGCTGGGCGCGCCCACGACGCAGCCGCCGCCCGTCCCACCGCATGGACTGGACCAGAGCACGACGCCATCGGCGGTATTGACCGCCACCATGCCCGTGGCCGGCGGCAGAGCGACGCTGCAGTACAGGCGCGAACCGTCCGGGCTGAGCGCGTAGCCGCCGTGGCTCCAGACATTGGTGCCGAAGCTCATGCGCCAGAGGTCCGACCCGTTCGGCGCGAATCCAACCAGAATGTCCGGCTCGGTGTCATTCGTCAGACCTTGGAAGCCGCAGTAGATGTTGCCGGCCGCGTCCACGATGGGATCAAGGTTGCCATTGCCCTGCGCGAACTGGTTGGACCAGAGCGTCACACCCGTTCCAGCATCAATAGCCAGGAACTGGCCGTCATCGCCGTGGACGTAGAGCGTGCTGCCGTCGGGGCTGAGCGCGGGTCCATTGCCGGCCCACTCACCCGCGCCGTAGCGGTTGGACCACAGCGCCACGCCGGATTCCGCATTCAGGCACCACAGGCCGATGTCCCAATCGCTTTCGCAATAGACCCGGTCATTGTGCAGCAGCATGCCGCCCGCTATCATCCAGTCAAGCCGGTTGCTCCAGACGATCTGGCCCGTGGTCTTGTTGACGCCATAGACTTGGTGCTTGCCGCCGCTGCCGGTGCCCGTGCTTTCGCCGATGTAGACGCGGCTCGGCGAGACGGCCGGCGTGCCGTTGGCGTAGTGGCCAGCACCGCCCAACACACCGTTCCAGAGGCTGGTGCCTGTGGCCAGATCCAACGCCAGCAGCGTTGCGTTGCTGTTCACCGGCGCAGGATTGACGGCAATGTAAAAACGTTGGCCGTCGGTCACGCCGCTACCAAGCCTGATTTCGCTGTACCAGATGCCGCCAGGTGCCGTCGTCTGGGTCGTGTTTGACCAGACCATCGCGGCGGCGAGCAGCGGCGCGCCGTTGGTGTACCAGCCCTGGCGCTGCTTGTTGTTGCCGCACAGCGGCCACGGGCCGGGCGTGACATCCTCAGCATACGGCGCCAGCGCGATCGTGCGCAGAGTGGCGGCGAGATACAGCGTGCCATCATTGCCGATGGCGGGTGCACCGCCCAAGCCGGAGCCGGCATTGTAAGTCCACAGAACTTGGGCCGCACTGCCATTATCCTTGATGCAGTAAACAATGCCCGCCGTCTTGGACATGACGTACAGAATACCATTGTTCAGCACCGTTGGCGCAGCGACAATTTCATCCGTACCATAGTTAGTGATCCACTGCCGCGTCCCCAGGTAGTCGAAGGCGGCGACGATGCCGCCTTGGCCGGCGAGATAAATCCGGCCATTGGCGCCCAGGGCGGGGCTATTGAACATGTTGACGCCCGTGGTGGTCTGCCAGACAAGGCCGGTCGTGCTCAAGCAATAGAGATTTGACGTGCCATAATCGGTGAAGGT
>CAYNJC010000101.1:0-1940 GCA_964397565.1 uncultured bacterium | reverse complement strand
GTGCATATGGGCTATGGCAATGTGGCCAGCACGGGCGAGTTTGCGAATGTGCGGCTGGAACGCGTGCCATAAGCATGGCTGTAGGGTTCAGGGTTCAGGGTTCAGGGTTTAGGTGCGTTGACAGAGTCCTTGGTGCTTAGTCCTTGGTCGATGGACGAGGTCCGGTGCACATGTAGCTGGCCCTCTTTGAGGCCGGTGCATCTGCGGAGTTTACAGTTTAAGGTTTTAGGTTGGTACTGAACACCGACGCATCCCGCCGCTAGCGGTACTCCAAGCAGCCGACGCACTTTCAAGGTTCAGGATTCAGTCAAGAACGGGGGTCAGGCGTGAACACTTGACACTTTAGCGGCAATGATGACTGATGATCCGCGCCGGTCAAGAATGGGGGTCAGGCGTGAACACTTGACACTTGAGGGGGCTGGTGTCCGAATGATGAGTGATGATCCCGCCGATGGCGGGACTAGCCAAGCCAGCTCCAAGCAGACGCCAGCCAAGACACGAAGAAGCGGCAGCAACAGAAATAGCCTTTTTGGTTGTCGAAACGCAGCGTCTTGCGGCTGTACAATAACCAATGTTTGGTTTTGCGATTTCTTCGTGTCTTCGTGACTTCGTGGCCATATTCTCCGTGAGTGCCGTGTGCTCCGTGGTGCTGGCTTAGTTCATAGTTCGTAGTTCATAGTTCATAGTCCTTAGTCGTGCGTGGCGAGCCGTGGCTGGTGCTGCAGAGCTGCTTGGAGCTGGCCTAGCTAACTAAGGCACCAGCCTAGTCCCGTCAAAGGCGGAGATCCCGCCGCCGGCACGGATCCCGCTCCGGCGGATTTTTTTTGGTTTCAGATCACTGCTTATCCCGCCGATGGCGGAGCAGTCCTTACATTCGCAGCCGCTCAGCACAGAGCAGCGGGTTTGCATCTGGTGCATGAATGTACTATACTAGTGGCATGAATGAGATTGGGCGACTCTGTGCTGATGAACTCGCGCGTATGCCGGACATAGGCGTGGCAATTCTTTACGGCTCCTGCGCGGCGGGCAAAATGAACCAGACCAGCGATGTTGATATTGCGGTTGCCGGGGCGCAGCGTCTGAGTATTGTGGCGCGCGCGCGGATTGCCGCGTGCCTGGCGCGCCGCGTGCGCCGCGATGTGGACGTCATCGATTTACAGGCGATTTCCGGCGTCCTGCTGCATCAGGCATTGGCGCATGGCACCCCCGTGCTTGTGCGCGACAAGCCGCTCTATGCCGCCCTGATGAAACGCATGCTCTTCAACCAGGCGGACGTCATGCCGTATTACCGCCGGCTCCTTGCGGCGCGGCGCACGCAGTTTTTCAATGACCACAGACGTTCTCAACAATAAACTGGAAAACTTGCGCCGCTGTCTTGCCCGACTGCGCGACAAGACGCCAGTGAGCGCGACGGCATTGGCGGAAGATCTTGATGCCCAGGACATTCTTTGCCTCAATCTCGAACGCGCCGTGCAGGTTTGTGTGGATATTGCCACGCATCTGCTCAGCGATCGTGAGGCGCCCGCGCCCGACAGTATGGCGGATGCGTTTGTGCAATTGACCCGCCTTGGTGTGCTCTCGATGGCAACAGCCGAACGCATGAGCAAGGCGGTCGGCTTTCGCAACATCGCGGTGCATGAATATCAAGCGCTGGACTGGCAAATCGTCTATGCCCTTGTCACGCAGCATCTGGATGACTTTGCTGATTATGCGCGTGAAGTTGCCGCAGCCAGCCCAGGCTAAAGGCACTGGCGCGTTGTACGGCGCGAGTTGCTGATAAATGCGCTTGCTTGGTGTCATGCCAATTGTGGCCGCGGGCGGTGACCGCGGCTGCAGAAGCCGCCCTCACCGCGGGCGGCTACAAGGACACTGCAAAGTAGAAAGCGCTCTCATTAGTATGAGTGCGTTAATCGTGCGTCGGGCCGCGTGCATGGGCAGCG
>CAYNJC010000100.1:0-2029 GCA_964397565.1 uncultured bacterium | reverse complement strand
CGCCGGCATGGCGGACTCGTCCGCCAACAGCAGCGTGTGAAACAGCCAGACCGTATCGCGCACGACCGCCTCGCACACGGGACAATGTACGGCGGTGTAGTCCGGCACGCCGCCATAATACGGGCACGCCAGCGGACAGCCGGCCGGCCCTGGTTGCGCGCGCTCGGTAAAGAGCGGATTGCGATACAGCGGGCGATCATAGCCGATGCTGCTCGGCACACCCTCCGCGCGCAAGGCGCTAATGAATTGCTCTTTGCTGACGCGCAAGCCGGCGCAGTCGAGCCGAAACGGGTAGAAATGATAGCCGCGCCGGGTCATGCGCGGTTCCGGCTGCATGATCGTGATGCCGGGCAGGTCGCGCAGTCCCGCGTCGAGCAGGGCGGCATTGCATGCGCGGCGCGCGGTCTGTGCCGGCAGGCGCGTCAGTTGCGCTGACAGCAGCGCGGCCTGAAATTCGGTCATGCGCAAGTTGCTGCCGAGTAGATGATGCTCGTACCACGGTTTGTCTTTGATGCGACCGCAATTGGTGAACGAGCGACAGCGCTCGGCGAACCCGGCATCGTCGGTCAGGACAATACCGCCTTCGGCGCTGCTGATGTTTTTCGAAGCTTGGAAACTGAACACGCCGCAGGTGCCGAGCGCGCCGGTGCCCTTGCCGCTCCAGGCGCTGCCCCACGAATGGCAGGCATCCTCGAGAATGGCCAGCGCATGCGTGTGCGCCAACGCGTGCAGACGGTCCATGTCGGCAACATAGCCGCCCAGATGCACGGGGATAATGGCGCGCGTGCGCGGCGTAATGCGGCGCGCAACATCGTCCGGGTCAATGCACAGCGTGCGCGGCTCGATATCGGCAAAGACAGGAATGGCATTGACGCGCAGCACCGCGCTGGCGGTCGCCAAAAAGGTGTACGGCGGCACGATGACTTCATCACCCGCGCCAATGCCGAGCGTCAGCAGTGCGGCTTCGAGCGCGGTCGTCCCGCTGGTGGCGGTGATGCCGTGCTGCGCATCCTGAAACGTGGCGAAGGCGGCCTCGAACGCGCGCACGCGCTCACCATACCACCACTGGCCGGACTCGAGCACGTCGCTGAGCGCACGCCGTTCGAGGTCATCCCAGACCGGCCAGGTTGGCCACGTGCCCGTCCATGTCTTCGGTCCGCCCTGTAACGCCAGTTGCGCCATGCTGTATTCTCCAACAGTTAGCGCGGCACGGTTCGTGCCGCTGAACTTAGTGTGTACCGCCACCGGTTTCCCGGACGCGGTTTTGCTTTAACTACATTGTAAGCATTTTGACATATTCTCCGCGAAATTGCAGAGGGTGCTTCATCAGCTTCGCGGACCCATGCTTACGGGGTGGTGGCGCTGCTGATCTCGGGCGTGCCTTTGCCGGGCGCGAAGGCGCGCGTGATGGTGATCGAATCACTGCCGACCGTGCCGTTGACATTGGTACCACTGACGGTCAGCAGATTGCCGCCGAACTGCAGCGGAATGCCAGTCACCTGCCAGAGCGCGGTGGCGGGAAACGCGCCGCTACCGCCGCGTTCATTGATCCACTGCATCGTGCCAACCACGTTCACCATGGTGCCGCCAATGGCAGTCGTCGCGCCAATTACGGTGCTGATGTTGTTGGTGATATCAACCAGCGGTGCGGTCGCTCGCGGCACATGGAAAATGATACGATTCCAGGTGTGATCCTGCAGCACAAACATCGGGCCGTCAAAGAAACAAAACGAGGGCTGGCCAAGATAGGTGTTGATGATATGCGTGGGCTGTGGATTGGCGCCGGTCTGCGGCGTGGGGTAGAAAAACAGGTGCATGCCCTGGGGCGTGTCGTAGGTGTCGTCGGTCAGCACCATTTCGTTGGCGCTGTTGAAGGTCAGGGTGATCGGCGTGTTGGGCCGATTAGTGACGACATAGTCGCGGGTGGTGGTGAGCGTCGGCTTGCAGATGACTGCATCGGCCGCCGTGTTCGGGAAGATCGTGCCGCCGACCGGGTAGGTATGGGCTGCGTTAAAGCGCACGACGCGGC
>CAYNJC010000099.1:0-2033 GCA_964397565.1 uncultured bacterium | reverse complement strand
GGCCACAGTTGCGCGCCCCAGACGGCGTAGCACGTGCTGCTGCGATTGTTCAACTCGGCCTGCGTCTCGAATAGGAAATAGCGCGGCTCGTTGGCGTTCAACCGCACGCGGTGCAGCAGCCAGACTTTGCCATTGACATTCGTCGGCACGGCGCTTGCGCCGGTCATCTGCTCGCCTGCATTGTCCAGAAACGAGCCGCCCAGCCCCTGCGCATATTGCGACTGGCCGTAGCGCGTGTAGGCATAGCGCGTCGGCCGCAGTTCCGGCCGCAGCACGGTCAAGCCGCTGATTGCCAAATACTGATCGGACAATTCCACAAAGTCATCCAGCAGTGCCTGACCCATCTCGGCGCCATAGGCCAGACCATAATAATCCGCCCACATCATGCCCGCGCCGCCTTCGGCATCAATCCGGCGGCAGGCCGTCTCCTGGGCATGATACCATTTCATCTGCAGCGGCGCGACATCGTACATGAGCGGATTGACGCCATAATTCAACGGCAGACTGGCCGTCCATGTTTGCGTCCAGTACCCCGGCCAGATGGTCGCGTCAAACCCGATGTTGTCGCCATCCGAGGTGAAGCCGCACACGGCAATCATGCCGGCTGCCAATGCATTCGTGCTCTGCGCGGCGCAGCGCAGGGGCGTCGGGCGCAGTTGCTCCCAGCGCTGCCCGGCGTAGAAGCTCCAGTTTTCCACGGCGGTGTACTGCAGCGTCTTGGCGAAGCGCGACACAAACGCCCACCAGGCAAACTCGGATACGCCAATCCCCGTTTCCGCAGTGAACGGATAGCAATGCAGCGGTGCGCAGATCGCGTAGTTCGTGGCCACGATGAATTCATCCGCCGCCAAGGCAATCTCATACGCAGTGATGGTTGTGCGCGGCTGGGGCGCCGAGACCGTCACGCCCTGCACGTTCTTCAGCTGCACTCGCGCCGGCTCGTGCCAGTCGGCTGCAAGGTTAACCCTGCGGCTGCCGGCGGTGGCAAGGTTGGTGATCACATACTCAATCCCGGCATAGCGATCACCCAGGTAATCAAACACAGCTTGGCCCAGCGCGCCAATCACGGCAGCATGCGCCGGCAGCGCGTTGGTCAGCAAGCCGGCCAAGAGCCGGTGTTCCTCCAGCGTAGCATCTTTGCGCCAGCAGAACGGCCAGATGCGTTGCGCGATCCAATAGTCGCGGTTCTCCCACCACAGCCATGGATGCCCGTGCGCGACCGCGCGCCGGCTGCATGACGGCCACCAGCGCGCCAGCGAATCGCGGTAGACCGCCGCACTGTTGGTCAGGCCCTGCTGCGCCAGCCAGCCCTCATCAATATTGATCAGCACCGGCCAGCGATTTGTCACGGCTGCCGACAACTGCCCATACAGCCACGGCGTCACCGGCAGCAGATTCGATACCGCACACGCCACTGTGATCCAGTGGATCATGTCGGCCAATGGCGTATTCGTGTAGAGCGCCGCGGGATAGAGCAGCAGCCCGTTGATCTCCGGCTCGTTGGTGTAACCGGGCAGCAATTCAGGCAGCGCGTCTTGCTGCACACTGCGCACGACCCGCGCGCCATTGTTGGTGATCCATGGCAGCCACACATCAGCCGGTTCGCTTGCGGTACTCACGTTGGCGCACGTGATGATGCGCGGCTCGTGGCGATTGACCAGCCCCTGCAGCGCGTACGCCAGCAGTTTGCGTGCGTAATTCTGCTGGCGGAACTGTACCGTTTCGGCGACATTCACTACCGTTTGCGTCACGCTGACCGGCACGCCATTGCTATATAGCGTCTCCACCTCAAGCGTGGTAGAGGGCGTTAGATCGTCGTGGCCGGGGTTCGGGCGGTTGCGCAGATCAATATAAACCACCTCCTGCGCGGGCGCTGGCAGGAGTGGCAGCACGGGCCGTTGCAGAATCCGCGGCGGCAGATCCGGATCCACGCTGATGGTGTTGCTGATCACCGCGCCGGTCGGCACGCGGGCGTAGCAGACGCCCTGCCCACTGACGCGACAGGAGAGCAGCCCGCCGGACGTCATGCTCCA
>CAYNJC010000098.1:0-2047 GCA_964397565.1 uncultured bacterium | reverse complement strand
CAAGCAATTCAGCATCCGCAATGATGGCGCCATGGCGATGTACTTCACCAACACGTCCGCCGATGCATTCATCAGTGCGATTACACCGCCGACGGGTGTGGTTGCGCCCGGCGCAACCCAGACGGTAAGTTATCTGGTTAGCGGCGCACCCTATGGCGCCACCGGCATCGTGCAGATTGCCTTCAATGCCTATAATGGCGCCGCGCTGACACATAAAGTCATCATTAGCGTCGCGACATACTACGTTGCCACCACGGGCAGTGATACGCATGATGGCCGCAGCGCCGCCACGCCATGGCGCACCATGGCGCACGCCCTCAACAACACCCCCAATGGCAATGAGTATGAAGGACACGTGACCATCAATGTTGCCGCCGGCACCTACCTCAATGAATCCAGCGACCAATCCGGCTACTGGTTCATGAACATGTCCGACAGGAGCTATGTCTTGCTCGCCGGCGCCGGGCCCATGGCCAGTCTGGTTGCCAAAGGCACCTGCGTCTGGCACACGACGCTGAACAATGATCAAACGGCCGAGCGCCCGGTGCTGCGCTTGGTTAACGCCGACCATGTGCGCGTGACCGGCCTTGGCTTTCTTGCCGATGAGCCGATCGCGTACACCACCGGCGAGGGCTATCCCGAGATGAGCGCCGTCGTGGGCATCAATGGCAGCAGCGGGATTCGGCTTGATCACCTCTATCTGCAAGGCCTGTACACCGGGATGGTGTACAACGCGGCAGTGTCTAACTGGGTCAGTGAATGGAACGGCTGGTGGTTCCATGCGCTCAATGTGAACGGTGCCATTGGCCCCGGCGGCGTGCTGCTTGATCACATTCTGACGCGCGGCTTCACCCGCGCCGTCTACAACAATAATTTTGGGTACGGCGGCTTGGATAACAATACCAATCTGGTGACGATTGATCATTGCACTTTTGTGGAAGGCGTGTGTGTGTCGGATGTCGTGCAGGCCGTCAACTGGCGCGTAAGCGAGACGGAGTACGGCCCCTCGCTGATTGTACAGGACTCGATCGTCAGTGAATGGCCGTGGCTGCAATTCGCCGCGGCGTCAGATGGTGTCGGTCTGAACGCACAAGCGTTTACCTCGCTGAACAATTTCGACTACACCGTCTTGGCGCATTCCAATCAGTTATATGCCGTGGGGGTGCTGCCACCCAATGAAAATTGGTGGAATGAAAATGTCATCTATGATTTTCCGGAGTTCACCAATTACACCAACGAGCCGCCGCTCTTCATTGAAGTCGGTGGCATCCCTTATTCAACGGACATTACCGCGCCGGGGGGCGTGCGCGATGTCGGCTGGAATGTCGTGCCAGAGCCGGTGGCCGCGCTGCTTGTGCTGCTGGGTTTGGGCGGCGGCATGCGGCAGCAACGGAGACACTGAATGTTACCACACCATAGTCCAAATACGCTGCGGCCAACAAGCCATCCCGTGCACAGACTCTCCACACTGATCGTGGCGCTGCTGGGTGCCGTCGGCGCGTCTGCGCAATCGTTTACCTGGCAGTATCTGACGCTGCCGGAGGCGGGCACGCGCGCGGCGAATGCGTGTCTCGGTTCGGATAACCGGAACGTGTACTTCAGTCGTTTTCAAGACACCGCCGGCACGCTCGTGTGGCGGATAGCGAAGGACACGAGCGACAATGCGCAGTGGACTAATGTCGTCTCGGTGCCGGGCGGCTGGACCAGCGGCGGCAATGGCTTTAGTTTTGATGGCGTGGCAAGCTTGTACACCTATGTGCAGCGGGTGGGCGCGCCGATGACCGGCATCGAACGCTATACGCCGCTGCTGGGCATCTGGCAAACCAATGATCGCTTTTTTGTGAGTGATGCCGGCTCGCCCTGGCGGTCCCAACCAAATTCAATCGGCGCGCAAGTTGACGGGCGCAATATTTATGGCGCGTGGCCGGGCACGTCCCAGAATACCAAGAGCACCAATTGGGCCAATTGCGCGCGAGAAATTGAGTTCAACACGGCCGCCGGCGGCCACACCTGGGATACCGCCCTGAGCGCCACACATGTGTATTGG
>CAYNJC010000097.1:0-2280 GCA_964397565.1 uncultured bacterium | reverse complement strand
AGACGCCCTGCCCACTGACGCGACAGGAGAGCAGCCCGCCGGACGTCATGCTCCACTCGGGATTGCCCGTCCAGAATGTGCACGATTGGGTGACTTCGCCCGTCGTGCGGATATCTGGCATGTACTCAAGCATATGCAGTTGCGGCGCCTGCTGTGGATACTCAAGCGTGATGGTGGTCGGTGTCATGAACCATTGTGAACGGGCCGCGCTGTAGCCGAACCAGACATAGCCACGCACAGTGGCCCCAAACAAGCACACCGCCAACGCAGCCCGCTGCCATGAAATATGTGTTGAACTCTGGGGCATTCTTGGGTGACTAATCTTTTTGGCGCGTGCCGCAGCGCTTTCTTGCCAGTACAACATAGCCGATCCACGCCGCGCACCACAGCACCGGCTCCGGCACTGGTGTAATTATCAGCAGCGTGCGATGCGCGCTCCAACCCAGAGCGTTGCTGCAGGCATAGGCCAGCGTCAGCGCCCCGTTTGTCTCGAATGCGATCACGTTGGTGAAATAGCGCGTGCCAAAACCCGCGTCCCACTGCGGCGCGCGCACCCCGTTCAGCCAGGCATACATGGCCGCGTTGGTTGCTTTCATGCCGATTACCAGCGCGTTGGTCTCGGCCGTGTACTGCCACACGCCCGTCGTGGAATCCACCACGCGCGCCGGCATCAGCAGTCCCGGCGGCCACGCCGGACTCTCGCCCCCGAAAAACACGTACAACTCGTTCGAGACCGGCGCGCCGATCAAAGGATCATCATAGCCATCGCCATTAAAATCACCTTTGCCGCCTAGCACGCTGCCAAACCCGCTGCGCGGTCCCGGCACATACGCATTTGGCCCGTCCTGCACAATGAACCCATTGACCGCATTGAACCAGGCACTGGTCAGCACCAGTTCACGTCCGGGCCAGACGGGCCGGCCATACACCACAAACGCGCGCAACGGATAATTGAACGTGGCCCAGTTCTGAAACCCGTTGCCGATGATGATGTCGGCATAGCCGTCGGCATTGACATCGCCACAGCCGGCCAGGGCCGTCGCAAAATACTCGTTCTCGATGTTGAACTCATTAACTTTGCCGAGCAGGATGCCGTTGGTGCCGTCAACATCGCTGAGACCCTGCAGCGAGGTGCGCGAGCCTAAGACGACCATGACGCGGCGGTCCCACTCAGGCGTGCGCCCGTCGCGCTGCGCGAAATCAGCCAAGCCATCGCCGTTGAAATCGCCCAAAGCCGTCTGCTTGTCGCCGCTCAGTGCCAACGCCCAGCCGTCTGTGCCATTGAAGACTTGCGTTGCCGTTGCCTGCGCGAACGGAAACTTGTTCGTGCGCCCGAGCAGTATCCAATTGCCCGTCAGCAAATCCTCGCGCCCGTCGCCGTTGACGTCGCCTGCGTCACACAATGTGGCCGCTGAGATTGCTACTATCATGCAGCCATTCGTTCCATCAACACTATTAAGCACAAATTTGCCGAAGTGATTTGTGATGTCATATACAATGTATATATATCCTGTGGAATCAGCAGGAGGCTTATATGGAACACCGAATGCCATGGTAAGCGAATCTGCCACGAAGAACGGCAAAAAAACAGCTGAGTCAATATCGTAGCCATATCCCCAGTCGTAAAGACAGTTGGTATTATTCCCTACAGGGATGACAATTGGATTTGTAAGTCCATATGAACACGTTTCATGAAACACTTGGTAATTATCGTACGCTTCCCAGAACATCCATCCCTTGCCATAAGCATACTGGCCAGCACATGAATGCAAGTTCTTCCATATCGACGTTGCTGTAACCCAAGCAATGTTAAACTCTCTTAAGTTTGGCAAGGAAAACATTCCAGTGGAATTGGTACCATGAATAATAAATCCGTTGCTTAGCGTGTTGGCATTTCGGGCAAACATAATGTTGCTGAATGAATCTGTGCAAAGATCGGTGAGGAATACGTCTTCTAAAATTCCACTATAACTGCAGTTGCTAAACCCAACCCCTCTGTGTGAAATATCTAAGCGCAGGTAGATTGAATCATCCAGCTGTCCTGCGGAAAGCACTAGACATCCACTTGCGCATGTTAAGACAACAGTAAGTCTTTTTAATTTCACTCTGACCTCCTTATGAGATCCGTAATTGTCTCGGCCGGCACAACTTGCAGTGGAATTCCAGATCGCCAGTCACCAGGGGCATAATTCGTCTGCACATCAATCCATTCTGCCCATTGGTCGGGCCACAGTTGCGCGCCCCAGACGGCGTAGCACGTGCTGCTGCGATTGTTCAACT
>CAYNJC010000096.1:0-2282 GCA_964397565.1 uncultured bacterium | reverse complement strand
CGCGCATGACACCCACATCCATCATGCCGCCGTCAAACGCGGCGTGTGGTACCCTGTCCTGGATCATCGTATCTTGATAGTATTTCTCCTGACTCGCATTCGGATTCACCTGGGTCAGATGCAGGCCGGCGATATTGGCGAGCGCGGCCGGCGGGGTGCCTTTGCGGACGGTGATGCTATAGACAAGAATCCCATACGCGCCGCAATTGACAGCGATCGTGCCGTTGGTGTCGCCGACACTGAGCATGCTCTTGTTCACGACAAAGGGAATATCCACGCTGGTGGCACTGGAACTGCCATTGGTGAACGCAGGGTTGAGCGTGAGCCACGGATTGGGCGAGCTGGTTGACCAGGAAAAGCTGCCGGGCCGGCCGGAGTTGACAATGCGTGCCACGCCGCTGCGCGTGAAGGTGCCGATGAAGATGTTGGCCGGCGATGGTCCAATGATGGGCCCGGCGGGGAACGAGGTGATGCAGACATTATCAAAATAGCACTGGGCGGTGCCACTGCCGCCTGCGGCCGGTGAACTCACCTGGCTCGAGAAGCGAAGATAGCCGAAGGGCCACGTTGTCCCCGCATCAAAGACGGTGCTGACGGCGGCCGCCTGACCGTCCAAGCCGAATTGGACAACCTTGTTGTTCAAGGGATCGAGCGTGATGAACACATCATGCCAGTTGGAGTAGCTGCACGGAATGGTGTCGGGTGTCGCCGGCACCGCAATCTGCAGGCCGGCCGGGTACACCGCGAACAAGATCATGCGCGTGCCGCCCAGCGAGCGAATGTCAAGCGCATCATAGCTCGAGTCGGGCCGCATCTTGTAGCTGATTTTGACAAACTCATTGGAGAGGTCAACGGCGGTGAGCTCATTGGTCAGGTCCTTGGTCCGCACCATGACGTAATCGCCCACGCCGGGCGGCGGCAAGCGCAGACACTGCGTACCCTGCGGCACGACATCACCCGGCACGCTGCTCACCACTTGCCCGTCGGAACCAAAGCTGCCACTGTAGGCCGCCCAACCCTGCTGGCCGACCACGGCGCCCAGCGCGTAATCCGGCGGCTCGAAGTCCGCCTGCCACAAGGTTGCGGCACCGGCCAGCACAGTGAGCATCCACAGCATCCCGACGATAGCAGCTTTTGCATTCATAACGGTCTCTCGATTGACGTTAGGTCACGCACGGTGACAGATTGCACAGAAAAGACCTTGTGTTGCTTGATTTAATTATAGAATACGCGCCTGCACTATGTCAAGTCAAAAAACGCTCAAGCAGCCCGCGCAGCATTATAACAAAGAGTAAAGGAGTCAAGGAGCAGCCCGCATTTTTGCTGTTTGCAGACAACAGAAAATGCTGATTGCGGCCCGTTGCCGCTCTTTTACTCCTTTGCTCCTTGTTTATTTCTGCGTGGCGCGGCGCAGCAGCCACGCCGCCAGCAACACGCCGCCGAACAGGCCCGGCTCGGGAATCGGCGTGACTTGCAGCTCGAGGAAGCCGACCGCGTGCTGGTCGGCCGGGCGAATGCACCATTGATTGTTGTAGTCGTCCTCGACATAGTCGCACACGTAGCCGACGCAGCCAGGGCCGGTCATGCCGTGCGGGTTGACGGCCGGGTCGTTGAAGCCGGCGATGGTGAAATAGGTCAGCGTGATTTCGTAGCCGCCGACGATATTGGTCAAGGTGTTCTGCGCGAAAATATTGGTGGCTTGTTGGAAATAGGTGGCATCATTATCGCGGAAGCCGCAGCTCTCGATGCCAATGGCATCCGCGCTGGGCATGCCCGGCTCGGCAAACGCGGCGATGGTCGGCAGCGCGCCGCCTTTGAAGGCCGGGCTGGTGCCGCCTTCCAGCAGGTACAGGCCGATCATCCCGGAATCCTGGATTTCACCGGCGGCGGGGCACAAGATCGTGAAACGATTAATGCCCTCAGCTAACGGCATGCTCAAATATTGCTTGCGCAACTGCGCGATGCTGACATAGTCGCCCAGCGCGGCGTTGATGCTGGGGGCGCTGCCATTATTCACCACCGGGTTCAGTAGGCCGACGCCCGTCAGCGCGCGGATATTATTGGCGAGATTGGTGGATGGCGGCGTGAAGGCACCTTGCGCGCTGTACTGCGCGGGTGCCGTGCTGGTGGCATACAACGCCAAATACGGATCGTTATCGGTGAAGGCGGTGTTGCCGAAGGTGTAGAAGCCGGTCAGCACGCCGACATCCATACAACTGTCAAAGGCGGCGCGCGGCGTGGTGTTTTGGATCATGGTATCCTGATAAAACTTGTTGCCGCTG
>CAYNJC010000095.1:0-2412 GCA_964397565.1 uncultured bacterium | reverse complement strand
TGCGAACCTGACGTGGCCAAATCTGTTGGGGGTCCTGCGCGTGCGTGGCCGGAGGGTGAGGTAGGGCGGTCAGGCCCTGACCGCCGTTGCTGCATGCGCGCCCACGCCGGTGCTACAATGGCGCAACGACGACCGCGGCGGTCAAGGGCCTGACCGCCCTACCTGTCGGCGCGCTCTACGCCGGTGGCTCCCGTGGCAGGATCGCCGCAAGGGAATGCGGCTCCCGTTCTTATAGCGGAAGTTCAGGACAGATGTTCTTGTTAAGTTGACGCGCATGCGCCTTTGACGGGACTCCAAGCAGCCGACGCACCCGGATGCCTTGTGCGAATTACGCCAACGCGTAGCGGCCGGCGCGGTGGCGCAAGAAGCCCTCGGCGCAGAGTTGTTCAAGACACGCACTGAGGCGCGGCGGGACGACGTCGAGCTGGCGGGCGAGTTGCGCCGCGGAGCGCGCCGGGCCGGCGGTCAATAGCGCAATAATCTTGCCGCGCAGCTCGCGCATTGAGCCGGCAAACGTTGGCTGCGGACGATGGGTGGCGCTGCGGCTGTTCTTGCTGAAACCGCGCGCCTTCAACCAAGTGCCGAGATCCATCAGCGCGTTATACCAACGGCGCGGATTGGTGCGGTCGAGGGTCGCCTCCACCAAGGGGAGCAATTCAGCGTCATGCACTGCGTGCCGGCGCGGGAAAAAATAATGGATAAAGACCGTGCGAATGTTGGTTTCAATGAACACGGTTGGTTGATTGAACGCGAAGGCGGCGATCGAGGCGGCGGTGGCCCTGCCGATGCCGGGCAAACGCTGCAATTGCGCAGGTGTGCGGGGCAGGTGTCCCTTATGCTCGGTCAGCACAGCTTGCGCCAGACGCTGCAACGCGAGGGCACGGCGATTGTAGCCCATGCCGTGCCAGAGCTGCAGGACATCGCGCAGCGAGGCCCGGGCAAGCGCCGCGAACGAGGGAAAGGCGGCGATGAACATGGGATACTTTTCTGCGACGCGTGTGACTTGGGTTTGCTGCAACATGATTTCCGCGACGACGATGTGATACGGATCCCGCGTGCGTCGCCAGGGCAGCGGGCGCTTATGCGCGCGATAATACGCAAGCACAAAGCGCTGGAATGCGCGGATGGTGGCGGCCGCGTGCGGCTGCGCGGCAATGCGGCGGATCAGCAGGCGCTCGCGCTGTAGTTCAGAAAGCATGGCTGCAGTTTTCAGTTTGCAGTGTTCGGTGTTTGGTTGCGGAGCAGCAATACGGTGGAGGAGGGATTTTAGGAAAAGCAGGAAGGCAGGCATAGCGAAATCCCCCAGCTGCGCGCAACGTGCGGTCACCCCCTTTAGGAAAGGGGGACACAGCCCGGAAACGCGCTTCTTGAATAAGGGCCATATATTGTTTGTGTCCGCGCTGCTCTATAACTGTTTTACTCTTTGTCAAAAAAAACTATCCGATGGCGATCATGCGTTGCACCGCGGTCAGGGCGCGCTGGCGGATGTCTTCCGCCAGCGTGATTTCGTGGACATTGTCCTCGAGCGCCCAGAGGATTTTCTCGAGCGTGATCAGCTTCATGTTTGAGCACCAACCGAGTTCGGACAGCGGATAAAACACTTTGGCGGGGTTCTGCACGCGCAGTGGATGGAGGATGCCGGTCTCGGTGCCGATGATGAATTCGCGCGCGGCTGATTCACGGCAGAAGCGCAGGATTTGTGAAGTGCTGCCGACGAAATCGGCCAGATCAACGATGTCGCGGGTGCACTCGGGATGGACGCAGACAGGCGCGCCAGGATGCATCACGCGCAGCTCCTCGACGTCGCGGCGCAAGAAACGGTGATGGGTGGGGCAGAAGCCGGGCCACAGGACCAGGTCGCGTTTGGTGACGCGCGCGACATAATCGCCCAAACTTTGATCGGGAGCGAAAATGATGCGCCGATCGGTGGGAATTGTCTCAATCACCTTGACGGCATTGGCCGAGGTGCAGCAGACATCCACCTCGGCCTTGATTTCCGCCGAACAATTGACATAGGCGACGCAGGCGGCGCCGGGATGTTGGGCTTTGAACGCCAGCAACTCGCGGCGGGTGAGCATGTTGGCCATCGGGCAACCGGCGTTGATATCGGGCAGCAGCACCGTTTTCTGGGGCGAGAGGATTTTGGCAGTTTCGGCCATGAAATGCACGCCGCAAAAAACGATGACCTCGGCATTCGTGGCAGCTGCCTTGCGCGAGAGGTCGAGCGAGTCGCCGACAAAGTCAGCGATATCCTGCACGTCCGGCCGCTGATAATAATGCGCCAGGATCACGGCATTGCGCTTCGTGCGCGC
Source organism: uncultured bacterium (assembly GCA_964397565.1). GTDB lineage: Bacteria > Auribacterota > UBA3054 > UBA3054 > JAPLST01 > JAPLST01. The sequence goes on along the minus strand of CAYNJC010000095.1, from coordinate 100 downwards.
GGCGCAAATGGCATCCACAAGCGTGGTATTCACAGTCAAACTCCAGCGTGATGACAATAGTATTGACAATATTGTATACTATCTTAACATAAAACGAGAC
>CAYNJC010000094.1:0-2556 GCA_964397565.1 uncultured bacterium | reverse complement strand
AATTGCTGCCAGGGATGGGTTTGCCGACCGCCCAGAACTGGTTGTTCTGCGAACTGACGATGTACTCGGGGTTGCTGAGCGACTCGATGCCCAGTGCTATCAGGCCATCGCTGGAGGTGCTCTGATCGAAGCTCGCCAATGGATGATCGCTGAGGATGCAATTGCGGACATCGAACGACGGGCCGTATTCGCTCGAAACTACCCGCGCAATGAGGACCCGGGTCACACTGCTGACGCAGACATTTTCGACGAAGGTGCAATGGTCGATCAGGATAACATTCGTGTTGGCGGGCGTGCTGCCGCCCCAATTGTTGTTGTAGATCGAGCCCACGAAGCCGCGCATCAAGACGTGGTCAATCTGAATGCCCGGGCCGAGCACGCCATTGATGCACAGGCCGTGATACCACCAGCCCATCCACGAGGTCTGCCAATTGGTGATGGCCACATTGTAGACCATGCCAGTGTACATGCCATTCAAGGACAGGTGATCAACGCGGATGTCCGTGCTGTTCTGGATGCCGATGATGGCACAGTGATCCGGGTAGCCTTCGCCTTCCGTGCGGGCCGGCGGCGAGGTCCCCTCGATGAAGAAACCGGAGACACGAATGCCCGTGGCGTTGAAGATTGTGAACAAGGGCCGGGCCGGCATGCCGTCGTTGCCGATGGAAAGGTGCAGCGTTTTCGTGCCGGGCGTGAGGATCGTCTTGTCCGGGCCGGCGCCGATGATGTTGATGTACTGCCGGCCGGTGAGGTCCAAAAACCAATTGGTGAGACCGGTGCCGGAGGTCAAGCCGGTTGACTCGCTCGCGTAGGTGCCGGGCTGGACATAAAGCGTGTTGCGGCTGGCGACCGTGCCGTTGGGCATGCCACCGGCTTTTAAGGCCTTGCTGATTTTGCGCCAGGCGGTGGTGAGCGTCAGACCATTGTTGGCGTCCAGACCATTGGTGGCAACAAAATAATCTGTGGCCTGCGCGGCGGATGCCAGCATGCCCAGCGCAAGTAATAGAGAGACGAGTGTTTTCATGGGAGGGTGGTCACAGGGCAGGGGTCAAAGGGCAAGAACAGCGAATAGTACATAGTGAATGTTAGATGTTCAATGGTCGTCTGTGCGTTTGTCCGCCCACCGTGCCAGCAGCACCAGCGGCAGCGCCAGTAACAAGCCCAGTGGTTCGGGGATAAAGACGGTGACCATCAAATTTGAGCCGGTGCCGTTCAGAAAATCGGTGCCGGTCATAAAAAACATTTGCCCGCCGACCCGGCACATGTCAGCGCCTTCGCCATAGTACAACTGTTCGTCGGGCGACAGATTGATGTGTGACCAGACCTTGTCGCTCAGATCATAGACATACAGATCGGAAGATTCGACCCCGCCCTGCCCGTCGGCCGCGCCGTCCATGCAGCCGCGCAAGACCCACAATTCTTCGTGGCCATTGACGGATTCACTGGCGGGCACATATTCGAGCGAGGCGCCCATCCCGCACGCGAGCGGCGTGTCAATATACGCGACGATCTGCGTCGGACTAGTTGCCCCGGCCGCCGGAAAGCGGAAAATGCGGCTGAAGCTTTCGCCATACCATTTCAGCACATAAATGTAACTGGCGCTGCGGGTGCTGTCCCACGGATGGGCCGCGCCGCCACCCAGCCCGCTCTGAAACGCTTCGGCACTCGTGTACCAATTGCTGATTTTTTCAACATTGTCCCAACCGGGCCAGAAAGAATATAGATTGTTGTTGTTGTCCAGCACGCAGGCATTGGCGGCGCCGTGCGTGTAATTCCAGACGCTGCTTTCCCACAGGTCGGCGCCCATCGTGTAGCGCAGCACCGCGAAGTTGTTGGACGGCCACAGATTGTCCCACAGGGCCGCGTTGCCGTAGATGTAGCCTTTGTGATAGGCCAAGCCGCGGCCCAGCCCGGTATTGGCCGGCAGTGGTGCGCGTGCTTGCCAGTCATTGCTGGTAGCGCCACCGGGCGGCAGCAGGAAGAACGGCGCGGCCTCCAGCGGTTCGCCGCGGGTGTATAACAAATTCGTGCCGTCGGACACCAGCGCGCTCGAGCGGCTGCGCAACTCTTCCTCGGGCAGGCCAACCGGCACCAAGTTGACGAAATAACTGTGCTCGCGCGTCAAGGTCACCGGCGCGCTACCGAGTTGCCCAAGCGCATTAGTGCCATACACGGTGATTACATTGGCGCCATGCCGCAGCGGGATGTCGCTAATCGTCCAGGCGCGGGTCGCCGCGAACGTCCCGTGCGCGCCATTCCAGAAATTCGACCAGCGCAGCATGCCGACGACATGCTGGTTGTTCGAACCGTTGAGCGTCATGAATGCGGTGCTGTCGGGTACGTTGCCGCCCGGCGTCAGGATGTAGATTTCCGGCGGGCCGGTGCTGGGTGCGTACTCGCGCGTAATCGCAATGAGGTCGTATTCACTCACGCCGACGCTGTTCGTTGCCTGCACCATAATGATGTTCATGCCTTGCGCCAGGGCGACGGCCGGGGCGCTCCATACCGGCGCGGCCGTGGTGGCGCCGGTTGCGCCGCTGCTGGCGTTGGTCCACA
>CAYNJC010000093.1:0-2596 GCA_964397565.1 uncultured bacterium | reverse complement strand
TGCACTCTACATGGACTCACCACCATCTGTGCTCATGTCACCCTTGCGAATCTTCGACAACTCTGGCTCAAGAAGGCGAGGATTCTCGCGCAGCTCTTTCCAGGCCCATGGCTGTATGTTGTAGCAGTCCGCATTAAACGATCCCGTGCTTGACGAACGATAGATAATATCACCATGGCACAAACCTACAACAATACCGCTCCAACGATTGAGGGGTTTACTCTTGGTGTTATCTGCAATGAATCTGGCAAGCAGCACGCGTTCTTTGGGAGTGAGGTCGCGCAATAGTGCGCGGCGCGCAGACCGTTTCCTGTGCCTGATCCTCCACGTTTGTATTTTGTCTGCCAACCAGAAAGCAAAGTGGCTGATAAGAAGTGACAGAGATGAAAGCAAAATGAGACCAACCCACATTCGATATTTCGCGACAAGTTCGTCAACGCCGAATTTGTTGAGAGTGCGCACGGGTGCAAACAAGATGATCGCAGTAAGAACAAACGCTGGAAGGATGTACTTTGGCGATGACTTCCACCACGCAAGTATATGCTGTATTGAGATCATGACTATTCTTGTCTCCATGCTGGAATGTAACTACCGCTGCGGACGGTGTGCGAAATGTCCACGTACTGCTGCACTATCCCGAAGCTGCGCCAGCCAAATTGCTGCATCAACTCGTAGACGTTCATCCCACCCGCCAGCTTGTACGTAGCCGCACAGTGCCGCAGGTAGTGGATACTGATCCGTGGCGTGCCAGCGGCGGCGCAAGCATCGTAAATGAGTTGCAGCAGGTGGCGCCCATTCCAGCGTTGGCCCGAACTGGTGAACAGGGGCCCGGATGCCGGTAGCGCGAACGGCATTGCCCCTGGGAGCGGCACAAATCGCTCGCGGGGTGTCCCATGGGATCCCTTGCCGATCACGCGCATGTGGTTGCCAGCGTGCAGTGAATTGACCGTCAGCGCGGCAAACTCACTGAAGCGCAGCCCGGTTGCCAGAATGAACCAGAATGCTTTCCTGGCATCTTCAGACGGCAGCGCATCGAAAATGGCCTGCAGGACGGCCGGCGCTGCAACTGGCGGAGGCCGGCGCTGGACGCGCGGGGGTGCATAGCGGCGGATAGGGTTGACGCACATGCCGCGGGACTCACACCAGTTTAGGCAGGCCGATAGCACGCGAAACTCTTTGAGCACTGTTGCGGGCGCCACTTTTTTCCGGCGTGCCGCGATGTAGCTGTCCAGCGCGGACGGCTTCAAGCTCTTGACCGTCAAAGGCAATCCACGCGATAGCTGCAACCATGCGAAGTCAACCCGAGCACGATAGCTGGGGCTGTGATTGTCGGATGTTGCAATGAACTCGCGCCAGCGTCGGAAGCAATAATCAATGTCTACTTCGTTTGGCGCAGCCGACTCCCCTGCCAGTCGCCGGCGCTTCAGCTCAAGCAGGCGCAGGTCGGCGTCGCGTGCGGTATCAAACGACTCGCGATAACGTTTGATGACCTTGCGGCCGTCAACGATGACCTGGCGTGTGTGGTCAACCTGCCAGCGGCCAGAAGCGAGATGCTTTTTTTTCATTGCCGATGGTGGTGTGATCTATGTAGGTGTCGCTGTCGGTCTGAAGGAATGACGTGCCGCGCACCGGTTCACGCAGGTCAAGACAGAATTCCGACGACAGGAATGCCGGCTCATTCCTTTGATTGCGTTCCAAGTATTCACGCTTTAGCTTCTTTCGCCGCAGATTTTCTAACTTTGAGAGCTTCATATTTAGCACTGGTGAGCATGGTTATGTCCGTGAGTGACGCATGCAGTAGTTGGATGCAATGCGCTACTCGCGACGTGACGCAGTGCATGGTGTAGTCGCGCGCGGTGGCTGTTATAGCATCTGTGCGCGGCACGGGCACTGGATCGAGCGCCTTGAGCGCGGCGATCATGCTGCGCATGACGGCGGCAATGTCTTTGTCACTGAATGTGCAGTGCGCGGCGCCTTGCGATCGCAGAAGGGCTTGCGGGTCGAAGTCCTTCGGCAGTCCCGAATGTGGGCCGAGTAGTTCGAGCGCAGCGATCAGCGCGGCCATACGCTGCATGATCTGCTCGGCTGTGGCTTTGTCGTCTGCCAGCTTGACGGTGCGGATCCGGCGCAGGCGCCGGCAGTACCAGCGAGTCCAGAAGCCGCGGCAGTTCTTGAGCTTAAACAGTTTCTTCGGGATTGACATTGGGCAAATCCTCTTGGACCTCTTTGGGCTGTTGTGTGTGCCGCACTGCCTTTTTAAATGTGGCATCCCCTTTGCGAAGTGGCGGCATGTCAATGCTTTTTCCACCGAGTAGATCAGCAATTGTTAAAAGCTGCACTTTTGGGTATTGTTTGTCGAAGTGTTCCGATCTATAAAATCCGGCTGTTATTGCTTCGGTCCGCATCGGCTTTGTTGATTGATGCATCGAAATTAGTACACCAATGCAAGCCTTTTCACGATCAATAACTCCACGCAGATCGCGCACATGTTGTGCGGAAGTGGAACCAGCTTTTACAGATATAATGACGGTCTCGAATTTACCCTGTTGGTCTCCCTGAAATATTATCTTGCCGTCAATACCTTTGTCGGCCCCCT
>CAYNJC010000092.1:0-2688 GCA_964397565.1 uncultured bacterium | reverse complement strand
TAACGCCGCTCTGCGGCGTCTGCTGCTGCTGTGAAGGTGGGCGCCTCCTCCGCGCCGCGATGCTGGCTGTAGTAACGCCGCTCTGCGGCGTGTGCTGCTGCTGTGAAGGTGGGAGCCGCGATGCTGGCGCGGCGGCTACTGCTTGCGCAGCAACTCGCAGAAATCACGCGGGGATAGAATGCGGCATTCGCGAAACGCTTTCAGAACCAATAAATCTTTGTCGCCCGTGACAAGACACTCCGCATGCCCGGCTGATGTCAAGCCAAGGACATGCAGGTCATGCGGGTCACGACAGGCAGTGTGCGGCACAGCATCCGGAATCAGAAGCTCGCACCGGTCGCGAAGAAACTGAACAATGGCAGCAATGGTTTCTGTCGGCAAGTGCAGTTTTTTACGAAGGACCGTACGCACTTCCTCGATGAGCTCTTGGCTCATGAGCATGTGATGGCTGTCAAGGCATACCTCGAAAACAACTTCGCAGAGACCGTGGGCGGCAAAGCCGGCAACAATGACCGACGCATCCAACACCACTCTCATGAGAGCATCCGGAACACATCCTCATCCGTCATGATCCCTTGTGCTTCCGCAAACGGCAACGTGCGCTTGCGTAACGCGCGAAACTTTTCCAGGGCGACATAGCGGCGCAACGATTCGCGCACAATATCGCTGACCGGCTTGTTCTGCGCGCTGCTGAGCGCCTGCAAGGATGTGCGCAGATCATCTTGGATTCTAATGGTCATGGTATTCATCGTAAGACATTGTAGCACAATTTGCCGCATCATGTCAAACAGGCTGTGGTGCCTGCGGCAGATGGTTTTCATTTCTGCGGCGTTCGCCGTGCCTGCGGCAAGAGGAACAAACCCAGCCGTACTGCGACAATGATCGTCATGGCCGTCAGCGGACTGCAAATGCCCGCCCGCTTCAGCATGGGCCGTTGATGCCACATCACCGGCACCGGGCTTGGCGTCGCAGCCGGATTTGCGATGAGTCCCGGCGCTTCCGGCAACAACCACGCCGCCGCGCTCATTGCCGCGGTTGATCACATGGTACCACATGCCGGGCGCTTCTATGCGCAGGGGTCGTGCCATGCGACGAGCATGTCATCGTGAGTGCGATTTGTCAACTGTCAATGCATGACCCTACTCTGGGCCCAACGCGCCCAGGGCATCTACCCGACCGAGGCCTTTGACGTGGACACCGCGCGCCGCGTGGCGACCTGCCCGGCCGGCAAGACCAGCACGGAGTTCGGCATGATCAACGACGCCTATCAGAACACCAGCTATTATCGCATTCAATGGGGCCGGCAGTGCGCTACGTGTGAACGTCAGGCCCAGTGCACGACCAGCGACCAGAAGCGGCGCGTCCTGTGCGTCGGCGTGCAGCATGCGTTGATCCAGGCGCGCCGGCGTGAAATGCTTACGCCGGCGTTCAAAGAACGCATGCACCAACGCAACGCCATTGAAGGCACCATCAGCGAACTGACCCGCAATGGGATGCGAAGAACGAGATATCGCGGCCTGGCCAAAACGAAACTGGCAAATTACTTTCACGGCGCGGCCTGCAACATCCGGCGCTGGCTGCGACTACTGGCCTGGGCAAGCGTGCCGGGAAAGGGTGGCGACAAAACAAGGGGGTTCTTCAGCACAATGGCGGTCGCCGCCGCGGCCACGTAACAATATAAGGACTTCTATCGCGTTGTGCGGCTCTTTCACGCCACACGCCCGTTCCGCACGCGCCACGGCGCTTCACACCACGCTCTGAAAACGGGGTTGTTTTTCAGCAGAATCAACAGTCAATGCATGACCCTACTCTGGGCCGCTTTTGTTGTCTTAAACGCCAAATCGCCAACCAAATATGTGGTTAGGCAGCAAAGAATAATGTATAGAGCGGCTTGCAGCCCAATGTCTGCCAGCGTGTACCATGAAATAGCATAAGCAAGCGTGAGCATTGCTATTGATAAAAAAAATATTCCATATGCTTTCTGCTGTCTGTACATAACGCAGATACCAAATGTCAGCACCGCAGGCACAATGGTGTGCAGCATAATAAGGCCGAGGAAAAGTGCAAGATAACGAAACACAACGGGGTTAAGATTCAGCATTTCTAATGCTCCATCACAGTAAGAAATCATTCGTGCTCCACGGATGCTATTCGGGTGCCAACCGGATGCCGTCTCATAGTTTGTGACAACCCATTCCGGCGTCCATGCACCACCACTAGACATGTAGTCGTATGCAACCATGTTGGTGCACCGATCGAAGTAAAAGGTTATTACTTGGGGACAAAATACAGATAGATCGGCAATGTCAGTTTCAAATACAGTCACTGCATGTGGAATTGTATAGATAGACCCCGGCATGACTCTCGTGCATGACTCTAACGACATCCGTCCATAACATCGCGGAATAATCTCTGTCATTTCCTTGTATGACATATGTGGTTGCACATATGCCAAATACGTAGTTAATTGGAGAAGTTGCCAGACCTGCACGATCAAGATGGCAATTATCACAAGTGCCATGTTGATCAGAAGAAATCTACGCATGGCCCATCACCTTTTGTGGCAGTACTGTTTCGGTATGAATCTTTCATAACACTGTGATCCATCAGTGGCGTATCCGTCTCGTACCGGACAGAGTGGGGTCATGCATTGACTGTTGACAATTTGGCAAGTTTCTGCAGATGCCG
>CAYNJC010000091.1:0-2820 GCA_964397565.1 uncultured bacterium | reverse complement strand
ATCAGACCGGCACGGTGGAATTCATCGCGAGCATGGACACGACCTACCAGCTTCTGGCGCGCGGCGCGGGCAGCACCCAAGTGGTTGCCAGCGGCACCTGCGCGGCCGGCTGGAATCTCGTGCCGTTCCATAGTTCGATGCTGCCGCTCCAGATCAACCAGGGCACGAACGAACTGTTCCTGGACGTGCAGAACGAGGGCAGCTTTGCCGCCGGCAACATCCTGATGGTGCCGGATCTGAAGGTCAACGGCATCACCAGCGATGTTGACGGCGAACTCATCCGCGTGCAGTACAAGCCCAAGAACAAGACGACGGCACAGGCCATTGCACGCGGGCGGACGCTGTACATCACGGGTGGTTCGCCGAAAGACCGCCTGATGGTGACGACAAAGCGGCCGAAGAAGACCAAGTGGATTGACCACGGCGCACGCATCTGCGGCATCATCTCGGACAGCGGCTTCATGGCGGTCAAAGTCGAGGGCACGCTGGACCGGTTGCAGTGCACCGGCGTCGTGCGCCAGGTCATGACCAAGCGCGGCGACCTCGGCCAGGACAGCCGCACGATGTTGTTCGACGTGCGCTTCGATGGCAACGACAAGGCGGTCATCAAGACGGTCGGCGCGCCCGTTACTCGCACCAACAACTTGGGCCAGCCGGTCAGCGTGATGATCAGCGGCAACATTCGCGGCAACATCCTGGTCGGCCGGGCGTTCTACACGAACGACTTCAACGGCGTGCTGAGCACCAACGGTACGATGCCGGAGTACATCGTGAATAACTCACAGCGCGGCGTGAACGTCCTAGCGGCGATGCAGGGCAACATTGGCAGCAGCAGCGCGCGGCGCTGGATCGCCGCCAAGTATGTCAAGCGGACTGTCAGCACCTGGCGCATGCGAACCAACACCGGCGGCGACATCGTTAACTATGCCTATTATCTGACCGGCGCGGCCAATACCAAGAAGGGCTACAGCCTGCTGGCGATGACCGCGCGGATGATTGCCGACACCTCCAGCAATCAAGTCAATACGGCGGTTGTGTGCGGTCACGATCCCGCCCTGCAACGGCCGTGGCTGGTGACCAATTGGGTGAGTCAGCCGGTGGTCTACACGATTGGCAATGTCAAAGGCAGCGAGCTGCTGCAAGGCACGTTCCGGCTGGCCAAGCCGCCCAAGAAAGTCAAGAGCAAGCTGGACAAGGCCAAGTACATCATCGGCAACCCGTAACACACCACCTAGCCGCGCGACTTGTCGCGGCACACCTTGGCGTGTTATGCAAGATGGCAGCGCGGAGTGGAGGGACTCCGCGCTGCCATTCCTTTTATGCATAGCGCCGCAGGGCGCTGCAATCTTGCTGCGGCATCTGCGCCGTACCGCCAACGGCGGTAGGAGTGGCGCCTTGCGCCGAAGGTCGCTGTAATCTCCCTTTCGTAAAGGGAGTGGCGCCTTGCGCCGAGGGATTTTACTGCGCACGCGCAGCGAGCGCGTACTGGGCCCAGTGCAAGTCCTTTTCATACCAGTTGCGCACCTGCAGGACCGGGCCGCGCCGCGTCTTGCGAATGAGGACGCGGGTCAATGTGTCGCCCGCCAGTGTGCCGCAGAACGCCGTGCCGCGCGCATTCGCCTGCAGCGTCACCTGTTGCACGGTGCCGTCGGAGAAATTCAGGGAAAACTGGTTGTAGCCCGCCGCGATGCAGGCATGGAGCTCATCCCAGGTCATGTGCAGCGGGGCATTGAGCTGATAACCGATGTTGCGCGCATGCACCGTGCGCATCAGCGGCGGCGAGAAGAGCGCGCCACCCGTGGCGCTGGACAGGCCGGCGGCAACCGGGCTCAACGCACTCCAGCCCGCGGCGTTGCCCGCGCGCAGCCAGTAGTAATACGTCTGCCCGTCGGTGACGCCGGCGTCATAAAACGTGGGGAACGACGTTGCGCCCAGCAGCACGGCGCCGGCGGGATCATTGGTCGTGCTGCGAAAAATCTGGTAGCTGGCCGCCAGCGTCTGCGCCTGCCATGACAGCACGACCAGCCGGGCGTATTCATCCACGCTGGCGCAGAGCACGACCGGCGGTGTCGGCGCTTGGGTAACGCGCGCCGGGCGGATGTCAAAAATGGCATGATGATAATTGCGCCATTCGCCGATGCCGTTCAGAAAATACCAGGCGTCCTCACTGCCGCTCCAGCCCATGTTGATATGCACCTGATTGCCGCCGCGCACGCCGTCGCACACCACCGCATGGCCTTCGCCGCGATCATTGTAAAAGCCGTAAAAGACAACCCGGTTGTTCTGGATGTCCCAGGCCAGCATGTCGTACCATTCCTGGTCGAAGTAGTTGCCGCGCATGCGCAAGGGACTGCAGGCATAGCCAAACTGCCGGCGCAACGCGTTCGGCACTTTGCGGCCGAAGGCGCCCGATCCGTTGCCCTCATAGTCCATGTTGACGCTCACGCCGCAGTGATACATCAGGCGCGCCGTTTCGGCAATCGTGGGTGCGCCGCTCATCTTGGTCAGGCGGTCGGGCATGACATCCCAGGCATAGGGCAGCAAGCCGGCGTCGCTGGCACGATTTTGCCCGCGGCAGGCGCCGTCATGGTCGCGATACCCATAATCACGCGCCGGCGCCGGCGGAAACGCATGATGCTTCAAAATCTGGGCCATGGCGCAGGCGACGCAGCCCGCATACGCTTTGTTGTCGGGCCCACCGGCCGCCGACGGCGCAACCGCGTTGTAGGGCGCATCTTGGTTCCACGCGGTCTGCAGCAAGGGCACGTCCGACCAGTCCGCCGTGCTGACGTGCGGCGCCGGGTTCGATACGCAGCGCGC
>CAYNJC010000090.1:0-2854 GCA_964397565.1 uncultured bacterium | reverse complement strand
GACGACCTGCCGCTGAGCGACCTGCATCCTGTTGTTGAACTGCTGCAGGAGCAATTTCGTAACAACTTTGACCTGAGCGAGACGGCCAAGACCAAGGCGGCGCCGCCGTTGGTGATCGAGGGGCCGGATCCGACTGAGCATGTGAGACGTGTAACAGAACGGCAGTCCGGCGCACAAGCGGCGGACAAGGCCGGTGCGAGCCATAATGAGAAATTCCGCATCAAGCCGCGCACAGCCATCTTCACCGGCGCGGCCGGAAATCGCGCATATCTGCTGGACACCTCTGCTGCAATCGAGGCACTCAAGCAGTATGACGCATTTCTGACCGACCGGGCTATCACGTATTCGCACCTGACGCGGATCGGGGCGGGCATGTTGTCCGGCAATGACTGGCCGAGATTTGAATCGCTGGCGCTGGCAATGCGCCCGCTGACTGACATGGTGGCGATGAAAGTCACTATGCGCCAGCCGAAGTACGAGCTGTTTCCGGCGCTGGTGCTGCGGTACGCGCAGGCGCGCAATTTTGTTGTCGCTACGGATGCAGTGAAAAGCATCGTCGTCAAGGTCAACTGGCCGGACGTGGTGCCGGGCAACAGCATGGCCGAGCGTGAGCAGAACCTCAAGGAGTTCGAGGCCGGCATGATCTCGCATGAAACCGCGCTTGAGTCTGCTGCGGCCAACGGGGCAAAGATGCCGGCAGCAAAGGACGAGCTCAAGCGGATCAAAGACAGCGAACCAGATTTCACGGGGACAACCAAATGAAGCGACTGCTGACACTCATCCTGCTGTGCGCCGCCGTTTGCAGCGCAAGCACGACCTCTATCAACCGCATCAGCCAGGTGTTGACGCTGACAGGCGCGCAGACGAACATGGTTGAGTGGAACGTGCCGTACACGCCGGACGCCGTGGTGCTGACGTGCACGAGCGGCAGCGTGCGTGTGTGGGCCGCCCGGGCGCAAAACATTGTGCGCATTGCAGGCGTTGCCACGACAAACGACAGCGGGGCATGGTTAGACACCGGCGCCAGCGCGCAGTGGTCTCCTGATGGCTATGGCACGTGTTGGCTGGCCAGCACTGGCACATCCGCGGTGGTGACACTGGACGTGATCGGCAAGCGTGGCGACAGCGGCGAGGAGATTCAGGCGGCGCTGGCGGGATATGCGACGGCTACGGATATTGCAGGTGCGACCAACGCGGCCGTGATGCGCGGCAATCCCCTCTCGGTCAATGGCATGACTTTTGGCGTCGCCTATCAGGGGACGGTCGCCACGACTCAGCCCGGCACCGACCCGTCGTTGGGATCCGCCGGCTGCGCGCAAACGTCATCTGTGCCAGGGTACACAATCAATAGCTCCGGCGCATACGAGTATTACGAGGGCTGGATCCAATACTGCTACAGCAACTCGGCCGGATCCTTGGTCTATGGCGCCGAACTCGGCATTGACATGATGACCTCACAAAATGTCGATTGCACCGTCTATACGCGGGTATTGGCGATGCCGGCGACTGCCTGCGGTCTCGGTGTGCGCTTTCGCTATGCTGGCATCTCAAATGGCTATTGGTTCAAGGCGACCGTTTTCCGCACATCATCCGCTGCAATGCAGACGCTGCCCATCTCGTTCGAGCGCACCTATCCTGGCAGCCTGATTTTTAATGAAACAACGAAACCGATTGCGAGCAATCCATTTTCGATCACGGCCAGTTTCACCGCCAATCGTATTTCTAATGTGATCGTGAATGTCGACACGTCAGCGAATCCGTCGGCTGTCGCCACCGTGGGACAGTTCACTGGCGGCACGAATGCCGTCACCCTGCACGCCAATGCGATCAGCAACGCGGCGGAGGCGGCGTATGCAAAACAAACGACCGTAAACAATCTTACAAATTGGGTGGATGTTTCTCTTGGACAATGCGCAGAAATATTCGCAGCCGATATCTACGGTTTTAAGTTAAGCGCAGTTTACGTAAACATCCCATCTATTATTGTAGGCAGAGAAAGAACTTTAACGTATAGAGCCGATATTCTGATGTATCCATGTGCAAAGTTTGGCATAGTTACAAATATGTTTGCTATAAAAATAATTACTCCAGGAAAACCAACAACTATTGCTTATAGATATGTACATGTAATACCGAGCATATCTAATATGACCGTCACACAAGTTTATGCGTCGGCGGTTGTATCAAACATGGTTGGCGGATATTTATTTGGAAATGGAACCTATATAGAGGGTTCGACCAATGTTGTAACACGAATCAGTTATATGTTGACAGAACCACAATGAACCCCATCACCGAACAAGACGAACAAAGGTTTGAGCGCGCCGTCGTGTGCTGGGCGAAGCGCATTGCCTTTGCCGTGGCGCTGGTAGCGGCGATCATGTTTATGTGGTTCTTGCCATGACCAAGCGCGCACTACTCGTTGGCTGCACTGGCGGCGGACTTGTCCAAGAAGGCAAGAACGACCCGCAATATTCGGCAAGTGTACTATCGATGACACAAGCCATTGCCCCGTACAAGTTCGCCTGTCATGTTGTATCAGCCGACACGATCACGCTGGAGCAGTGGGTCAACGAATCACTATGGCTACAAGGCGCGGATGTGGCGGTGCTGTTTTATTCAGGACACGGATTTCGCGCCCGGGCCAGCGGCAAAATCATAACTGGCATTTGGTCGGGCGTGCCGATTAGCCACGCACTGTTTGAGCAGTCCGTGCTCGCGCCGACACGCAAGAACACCGGCGTGTTAGTGCGCATCTATGATTGCTGTTTTGGGGGTTCGGGTGTGCAAACACTACTCAGTGCCGCCGGCAACGTGCACAGAGCCCGGATTAAGTCACACCCGATGTGTGACG
>CAYNJC010000089.1:0-2937 GCA_964397565.1 uncultured bacterium | reverse complement strand
CTGTCAAAAGAGCGTTCGCGTCCTTAAGTCGACCTACATGCGCTATCGGCGGGATCAACGGTCAATGGATGCTGCTGCTCTGGCCTTTGCATGCCCTTCTGCCGCAAAGAAGATTAAGTGTCAATTGTTCACGCCTGACCCTACTCCGCCCGTGACCCCACTCCGCCCACCCTACTCCGCCCGTCACATTCTGCATGCACAATGCCATCAGACCGCGTCGCGCCTTCCAATCAGAATTGAACAGAGAGTAAAGGAGAAAAGAGCCAATTAGATTCAATACCGACCATTACGTCCTCCGCTCCTCCGCGTGCAACACTCTGGCACCCCGCAGAACCAACGCTCTCCAAGCCAGGTCTTGCGCGGCGTCGGCAGGCGTGATCAAAGACAAATTCTAAAATGAAACTCTATGTCCTGCGATGCCGCAGCATATGTCCGGCAACGCCCAACAGCAAAGTGGCGATGCAGCATGACGGCTCTGGCATGAGTTTTTCTCTGAGAAATGTGAAAGTATCTACGCCGTGGATCTCGTGTCCGCCATCAAAGAAATCTGCGCGCGTCTCATCTGCAATGCCGAGCCGCTCATAAAGTGCTGCGACTTTGCCATATTCATTCGTCGCCCATGGATAGTAGGCCACACCATCATTCACGCCACATTCGACCATGAACGGCCGCGGGGCAATCAACGCCGCCAACTCTGCGTCGGCATAGCGGTTCAAGATGTTGAAATGCCACAGATCATGCTCGGGTGTCCAGAAATAGGCCACGTAGAGGTAGGCGTTGAGCGTGTCGAGGTTCATGAATTTCTGCGTCGTATCGGTGAACTTCCCGGCGCAGATGGCCACCGCATAACGTGGCTCAACGGCGCCAAGCCACAACGCGGCATAGCCACCATAGGACAAACCATAGATTGCAAACCGATTGCTGTCGACAAATGGCAGGCCGCTCAAAAAATCGAGTTGCCGTTGATGCTGGCGCGCAACGGCGCCAAAAAGATCGCGGCGCAGTGCAATCGCACGGCGTTGGATGTCACGAAAGGTGGCCCAATAGGTGACCGGATTCTGTGGAGCAAAGGTGATGAAGCCTTCTTGCGCCAGCCGTGCGGCAAAGAAATTGTAGGCGTTCGTGTTGTTAAGATCAGCAACATCTTGCGGCACACCTTCAAGACCGTGTTGGCAGATGATGCACGGCCGCCGCTCGCCTGGCGCAAGCCCGCTCGGCACAGTGAGCAGACCGTAGGTTGTCACATTCGAGTAGAGCGAAATCAAGACATGGTACGTGGCGTACACACTGGTGGTCTTATACAACGTAGACCACGCCTGCATCGGTGTGTCCGGCGGCGGAAAGAGGCCCAAGACATCGTGCAGCACGTTTGAACGGTACGGCACGGTGCTGTGCTCATATGCGGCAATGCTGTTGGTCGCAAGCTGCGACCAGAAAAACGCCTCGCGCTCGGCATAGGAACTGCGCGCGCACTGCTGCAGCCACTCCTGCAGCTCAAAAAAGCGCATTTTCATCTGCCCAATGCTGCTGTACTGTGCCGTCAGCGAGATGGCCACGGGCATGGCCGCGGTGCCTTGCGTGAAGGGTACCAGAAAATGCGCCAATGTATCTGCCGCGCCCATGCAATTTGTGCCGCCCGGCGGCGAGAAGAAGGCAATGTTGTTGCTGACGCCCAATGCGTCGTAGTGACCGCGTGCACGAACATATTCCTGTGAAGAAGACAGCACGGACAAGCCTGGATAATCAGCAGGCGTCTCGATCGTCATGCGGCGCGGCGCGACCAGTGAAGCAACCTCCGCATCACCGAACTCCCGTAACACGCCCCACTGATGATGATCCAGCGGTAGCGTCCACACGTTCGTGCGATTGTCAAATGTGCCCGACACAAGCGTGCTGGCGATGCCCGGCTCCAAGGCGGCTGCATACATGGCCACCACGCCGCCTTCTTGACCCTGGCCAGCGACGATGATGCTGTTTGTTCTCACGCGCGCATCCGCGGCGAGCCCCCGCACGCAGGTCATGATCGTGGCCGCCTCAATGCCGAGAAATTGCTTGCCAACCTGAAACCCTTGGTGCGCCAGCCAATAGCGGTGCTCAATGATGTTCGTGAGGGTCTGCCCGGACATGACCACGTTCGTGCTGCCAGACCACCACGTCGCGCGGTTCATCACCACCGGGCACAGAACGGCAAGACCGCGCGCCGCCAGCGCCGCGCCGATGCGTGCGCTGCTCGCCAGGTTTGTGCTCAGGCCACAGATATCTTCAGGAGACAAACCGGGACTGAGTGCCAGCACAACCGCCGGTACGACTGCGTTTGTCACGGGGACAACGGCCAAGCCACGTGCGGCCGCGCCAGTGGTCACAAAAAAGGTGAACGCATACACGGAATGACAGACGCCGGTGCCAATACACTGCCATTCGTTGCTGACCGGCGTGGTCATGGCCGCATCTATGCCGAGCATGGCAGCCAATGCCGCGCGCTGCGGCGCGATTGACGCAGTGTATGCCGCAGTACTGCTGTAATCCCATGCCCAGAGACTTGTGCGCCCCGGCTGAGTTTGCGCGACCAGTGTGTCAACATAGGCAGCCAGACTTGTTACATAGCAGTAGCTGAAATCGTATGTACCGGTCAGTGGAAGCGTGTTGGTGAGATACAGGTCATGCGCCGCGCAGCAGCCACACACAACCAGACCAAGCAGCACGCGACGCCAAAATAGTCCAAGCATCCACGCGATGCTTGCTGTGCAGTTGGTTAGTTTGTCCAATGATGCTTCCATGAGCCGCGGCCGTGTCATTAGAAATAGTATACCATTGCGAGAAGAGTTTGTCACTAAATGTTGAAGGATGAAGGGACCGGCGCAGTGGCAGCGCAGCTAATATTATAATTCTTTCGTCGCGAAAGAATTAAAAAAGAGCGCGGGCAACATGCCCGCGCTC
>CAYNJC010000088.1:0-3200 GCA_964397565.1 uncultured bacterium | reverse complement strand
GCGCTTACTTGGTGTCATGCCAATTGTGGCCGCGGGCGCCTGCTTGGAGCTGGCTGGGAGCTGCTTGGAGTACCGCCAACGGCGCGGATCCCGTCAACGGCGCGGATGACCGCGGCTGCAGAAGCCGCCCTCACCGCGGGCGGCTACAAGGACACTGCAAAGTAGAAAGCGCTCTCATTAGTATGATGCTTTTTGCAACGTGCTTGATGACACGGGCACAACCGGACATTTCTATTGAACGTAACCACAGGACATTTCTATTGACTTGCAACAACAAAAACGGGGGGGGTGACTTTTGTTCAATGATATGCTACAATGGTTTCACAATCCCGTGAAAACGGGTGCGACGCAACAGTAATTCACTGGACGCAAGGGAATGCGAACAGCAAAACTACAATTTGATTTGGTGCCGAGGGCGGGTGCCGTCAAGACTCACACCTTGAATGCATTCCCTTGCACTCCCCTCGGTACTTTTTTTCAGTCTGCATGCTCTTTTTTATCCGGAACATCAGGAAGGACAGTAACTGCCTTCGGTAATACTAGAGCACTGAACGTGCCACTGAGCATCACGCAGAACATGTCTGCGCGAACGGAACATGCTGAACCATCTGTAAGTAGTGGTGTTTTGCCGCGCAAGACGGTGTCAGTTAGTGTTATGAGAACAGCCAGTGATTGTGACCACAATCCATGGCGCTTGTGCGAAAATAGCGGATGTTTTCGCAGCCATACAACCAAATATATGGATCAGCTCAGGGAGTACACACATGAAAGCAACAACGTTCAGTAACAGCAGCAAGATCATCAGCGCAATCGCGGCAACGCTGATCGCCACAACCACGGCGGTGCTGGCGGACACGCATTACGTGTCGACCAGTGGGGCCAATATTTCTCCGTACACGACGTGGGCAAACGCGGCGCGCAGCATCCAAGATGCGGTGAACGCCGCGACCGCCGGCGACACGGTTGAGGTTGCGGACGGCAGTTATGTGCTGTCGGCGGGCATTACGATCTCGAAGGCAATCACCGTCCGCAGCGTCAACGGCAGTGCCGTGACCTTGATCAATGGCGCGAGCGCGTACTTGGGCGTGACGATCGGTCACGACGACGCGGTCGTGCGCGGCTTTACGATCACGAATGGCAGCGGCGGCGCGTATCTCGACGGTGGCGGCACACTGCGAGACTGTCTGATTGTTGGCTGCAACGGCGGCGCGGGCGCGGGGGTCTACGTCTATCATGACGGCTTGGTGGCGGACTGCACCATTCGGGACAATAGCTCGTTAAACGGCGGTGGCGGCATATTCGTCGACGGTGGCGGCACCGTCACCAACTGTCTGGTCGCCAACAACTATGCCAAGACGCACGGTGGTGGCATATACTTCGGCGGTGGTTCGGCCAAGGTATACTCGTGCCTGATTGAGAACAACCGGGCGGAGAATCAGGGTGGCGGTGTGAACTTCAACGAGGGTGGCGGGGCCGGCTTGATCTACAAGTGCATTATGCGGGGCAACGAGGCCGCGAATGGTGGTGGCCTGTACCTTTTCAAAGGCACGGTGCGCAACTGTCTGATCTACGGGAACAGGAGCCCGGACGGCGGCGCGGCCTTCATCAAGCAGGGCTTGCTTGAGTCATGCACGATTGTCGCGAACTACTCGACGGGCGGCGTGGGCGGCCTGCGTTTGTCCGGCGGCGGCTCGGTCGAGAATTGCATTGTGTATTTTAACCAGGGAGCCAACTACAGCACGGATGGCGGCGGCATGTCCTTTGACTATACGTGCATCACGCCCAACCCGGGCGGCACGGGTAACATCACGGCCGATCCGCGCTTTGTCGATCTGGCTGAGGACGATTTCCACTGCTGGCTTGACTCGCCCTGTGTTGATGCGGGCATCAATCGCGCTTGGATGATCGGCGCGACGGACCTTGACGGCCTGCCGCGCATCCTGAACGGGCGGGTGGACATCGGCGTGTATGAAATTGTCGCGCCGGGCTTTATTGACGTGACGACGACGCCAACACAGGTCTCATATTACGTCACGGAGGTGGCCGTCGCCGGCACCAACAACGAGTTCATTGTCGGCGGCATGTACGTGTCGAATGCGGCCAACGGCACAACCGTGCCGTTCGCCGGCGCGAGCGCATGGACCACACCGCTGGTGACGATAGTACCGGGCAGCAACCGCATTTATGTGGTCGGCACGAACAAATACGGCGTTGCGTGCCGCGACAGCGTGGTGATCACGCACGGCGGGCCCGGAACAGGCACGCCGTTCGTGGACGTGACCAACGCGCCCGCGTGGGTGCGCTATGGCGTGACGCAGTATGCCGTGGCCGGCACGAACAACATCCATGTCCTGGGCGGGATGCTGGCCTCGAACGTGGCCAACGGCCAGGTCGTGCGCTTCAGCGCGGCCACACGTTGGACCACGCCGACCCTGCCGCTGGAAATCGGCGCCAACACCATCGTGGTCGTCGGCACGAACCTGCTGAATGAAGTCTCGAGCGACAGCGTGGTGATCACGCGCGGCGGGATTGGCACCGACCTTCCATTTGTGGACGTGACCAACGCGCCCGCGTGGGTGCGCTATGGCGTGACGCAGTATGCCGTGGCCGGCACGAACAACATCCATGTCCTGGGCGGGATGCTGGCCTCGAACGTGGCCAACGGCCAGGTCGTGCGCTTCAGCGCGGCCACACGTTGGACCACGCCGACCCTGCCGCTGGAAATCGGCGCCAACACCATCGTGGTCGTCGGCACGAACCTGCTGAATGAAGTCTCGAGCGACAGCGTGGTGATCACGCGCGGCGGGATTGGCACCGACCTTCCATTTGTGGACGTGACCAACGCGCCCGCGTGGGTGCGCTATGGCGTGACGCAGTATGCCGTGGCCGGCACGAACAACATCCATGTCCTGGGCGGGATGCTGGCCTCGAACGTGGCCAACGGCCAGGTCGTGCGCTTCAGCGCGGCCACACGTTGGACCACGCCGACCCTGCCGCTGGAAATCGGCGACAACACCATCGTGGTCGTCGGCACGAACCTGCTGGATGAAGTTGCGAGCGACAGCGTGGTGATCACGCGCGGCGGGATCGGCACCGACCTGCCGTTTGTGGACGTGACCAACGTACCCGCCTGGGTGCGCTACGGCGTGACGCAGTATGCCGTGGCGGGGACAAACAACATCCACGTGCTGGGCGGGATG
>CAYNJC010000087.1:0-3350 GCA_964397565.1 uncultured bacterium | reverse complement strand
GGGATTGGTTGGTTTGATGTTCTTTCGCGCTCTTTGCGATCTTTCGCGGATAATGCCGCTGCATAATTCACCGCGAAAGAACGCATAGACCACATAGAAAGATGACTGCTGCAACTATAGTAATTGTATTGGGATTGGTTGGCTTGATGTTCTTTCGCGCTCTTTGTGATCTTTCGCGGAAAATGCCGCTGCATGATTCACCGCAAAAGAACGCATAGACCACATAGAAAGATGACTGCTGCAACTATAGTAATTTTATTAGGATTGGTTGGTTTGATGTTCTTTCGCGCTCTTTGCGATCTTTCGCGGAAAATGCCGCTGCATGATTCACCGCAAAAGAACGCATAGACCACATAGAAAGATGACTGCTGCAACTATAGTAATTTTATTGGGATTGGTTGGTTTGATGTTCTTTCGCGCTCTTTGTGATCTTTCGCGGAAAATGCCGCTGCATGATTCACCGCGAAAGAACGCATAGACCACATAGAAAGATGACTGCTGCAACTATAGTAATTGTATTGGGATTGGTTGGCTTGATGTTCTTTCGCGCTCTTTGCGATCTTTCGCGGAAAATGCCGCTGCATGATTCACCGCAAAAGAACGCATAGACCACATAGAAAGATGACTGCTGCAACTATAGTAATTGTATTGGGATTGGTTGGTTTGATGTTCTTTCGCGCTCTTTGTGATCTTTCGCGGATAATTTCTCAGGAGTTTCTTTATGAATAGAAAAGACGAACTGCGTAAACAGGCCGAAAAGAAGTTTCAAGCTGCGCAGCACGTGCCGGAAGACTTGGCAGCCCTGTCGCCCGCGGAAGTCCGGCGGACGCTGCACCAGCTGCGCGTGCAGCAGATCGAGCTCGAGATGCAGAACGAGGAGCTGCGCACGGCGCAGGTGGATCTGGATGCCGCGCGGGCACGCTATTTCGACCTGTACGATCTGGCGCCGGTCAGCTATGTCACCGTCAGTGAACAGGGGCTGATCCTGGAAGCCAACCTGACCGCCACGACGCTGTTAGGCGTGGCCCGCGGCGCGCTGGTCACGCAGCCGATCACCCGCTTCATCTTGCAGGCAGACCAGGATATCTACTACCAGCACCGCAAGCAGCTCTTCGAGACCGGTGCAGCACAGGCGTTCGAACTGCGCATGGTGAAAAAGGACGGCGCGCAAAGTTGGGTGCATCTGGACGCCACCGTTGCGCAGGATGCCGCGGGCGCGCCCGTCTGCCGCGTCGTGCTGAGTGACATCACCGCGCGCAAGCGGGTCGATGAGGAGTTAATCAAGAGTGAAGCCCGCTTCCGCAGCTACTTCGATTTGCCCTTGCACGGGATTGCCATTACCTCGCCCGCGAAAGGCTGGATTCAAGTCAATGATCGGCTCTGTACAATCCTGGGCTATACTCAAGATAAAATTGTGCGCATGACCTGGTCAGAAATGACTCATCCGGATGATCTGGCCGCGGATCTCGCCCAATTCGAGCGGATGCTCGCCGGCCAGATCGAGCAGTATCAGATGGAAAAGCGTTTCATCCGCAAGGATGGCAATGTCATCTGGACCAATCTGGCGGTGGGCTGTGTCCGGCACGCGGATGGCCGGGTGGACTATGTCATTGCGTTGATAGATGACATCACCGAACGCAAACAAGCGGCGGCGGAGAAGGAACAATTGGCGGCCCAGAACCGGCAACTGCAGAAGGCTGAAAGCCTGAGCCGCATGGCCGGCGCCATCGCCCACCACTTCAACAACCAGTTGATGGTGGTGATGGGCAATCTGGAGCTGGTCACGGAAGATCTTCTGCCGCGGGGTGCGGAACCGTTCGAGGCCTTGAGCGCCGCCATGCAGGCCAGCCACCGGGCGGCCGAAGTGAGCAGCCTGATGTTGACCTACCTCGGGCAAACGCCCGCGGCGCATGCGCGCTTGGATCTGTCCAAGAACTGCCGCCAGAACCTGCCCATATTAAGCGCCGGCATGCCGAAAAGCGTGGTGTTGGAGACCGACTTGCCCACGCCCGGTCCGGCCATCAACGCCAACGCCAACCAGATTCAACAGGTGCTGGCCAACTTGCTCACCAATGCCTGGGAGGCCAGCGGGGCCGGTGACGGCGCCCTGCGCCTGACGGTCACTACGGTTGCCGCCGCGGCTATTCCCACCGTCAACCGCTTCCCCATTGACTGCCAACCGCTCGACCATGAGTATGCCTGTTTGACCGTAACGGATACGGGCAGCGGGATCGTGGCTCAGGATATCGAAAAGATCTTCGACCCGTTTTTCTCGACCAAGTTCACTGGGCGCGGGCTTGGTCTGGCTGTGGTTCTGGGGATTGTGCGGGCCCACGAGGGCCTCATCACGGTTGAGAGCCAACTTGGTCAGGGGAGCATCTTCCGGGTTTTCCTGCCGCTGGCGCCGCCGGCACAGGCAGACACGGCCAGCCCGGCCACCGTCTTGGCAGAGAGCGGCCCGGCTGCGTGCCAGGCGCCGGCCGGCACGGTGCTGGTGGTTGAGGATGATGCGGCGGTGCGTAACGTGGCCGCGAGCATGCTGACGCGGCTGGGCTTTGCCGTGCTGGTCGCGCCGGATGGCGACCAGGCGCTGGAGTTGTTCCGGCAGCACCAGGCGGAGATCCGCTGCGTGCTGTGCGACATGACCATGCCGCACATGGACGGCTGGGCGACGCTGACGGCCCTGCGCAAACTGGTGCCCGCTATCCCCGTGATCCTGGCCAGCGGCTACGACGAGCTGCAGGTCATGGCCGGTGATCATCCCGAACGGCCCCAGGCGTTTCTGGGCAAGCCGTACCAGATGCAGTCGCTGCGCGCGGCCATCGAGAAGGCCATTGGAAAATGATGAATGATGAAACCTGAAGCCTGAAATCTGTTGAATATCCAATATCGAACAAGGAATTTCCAATGATGAAGGAAAGACAATTCGATTTACAGGATCGGTTTATTGACTATGCGGTACGGATTATACGACTTTCCGCAGCGATCCCGGACAGCAAAGCCGGCAACCATATTTGTTCGCAACTGTTGCGGAGCGGCACATCTCCGGCGCCAAACTATGGCGAAGCACAGAGTGCGGAATCCACAGCCGACTTCATTCACAAGCTCAAAATCGCACTGAAAGAACTGCGGGAAACTGAAATTTGGCTGAAGATCATTATGCGATCGGGATTAATCAAGCCGCCAGGAGAGCTCGCCCCACTTCTCAAGGAAACGGATGAGTTGATCTCAATATTATTCAAGAGTGTGGAGACGGCCCAAAAGCACAAGGAGCGGACATGATTCTATACTTGGATATTGGACATTCCTTGTTCAATATTGGATATTCCGCTGCGCTGCGCAATCGAATA
>CAYNJC010000086.1:0-3422 GCA_964397565.1 uncultured bacterium | reverse complement strand
CCAAGGCTGAACTGGCAGGACTCGAGGACCGCAATGACGGCCGCGTCAATTTCCGCTTTGATACTGTGGTATTGAGCCTTTAAGTCGAGAAACGGGATCAAGATGATGCCTCCATTGGCTACGATAGTGAACCATTTATAATGACCGGCGCGCCGTGATTGCGTTTCGACTGTGAGCCGGCCTCAAGATATTGAACCAAACGCAAGCCGGCCTGGCCATCAGTAATCGGCCTTTCTCCGGATTGAATACAGCTGACGAACTGCCGCGCCACCAGCAACAACGCTTCCGCAACATCGACATAGGGAATATGCACGTCGCCGGTGCGACGGTAGCTGATGAAATCCTGATGCTCTAGTGTGCTCACGCCGTTTATGGCAATGCCCTTATCGTAGACCTTAATTTTCTCGCTGGCTTCAAGATCATCGTATACAATCATTTTTTTGCTGCCGCTGATGAGCGTCTGGCGGATTTTCACCGGCGCCAGCCAGTTGGCATGGATGTGCGCAATGAAATTGTGTTCATTGGTGAGGGTGAGGTAGGCGATATTGACCGGCTCACCCGGCACATGACTGACGCCTGTGCACGACACACGTGTGATCTTCGGCGTCAGAATGTAATCGAGGATTGACAGGTCATGAACAGCCAAGTCCCAGATCACACTGACATCATGTTGAAACAGGCCCAGATTGACGCGCACCGAGTCGTAATAG
Source organism: uncultured bacterium (assembly GCA_964397565.1). Classification (GTDB taxonomy): domain Bacteria; phylum Auribacterota; class UBA3054; order UBA3054; family JAPLST01; genus JAPLST01. The sequence goes on along the minus strand of CAYNJC010000086.1, from coordinate 2,712 downwards.
TAAATTTCACCCAGCTCGCCGTTGTCAATCAACTCTTTGATTTTGCGCACGGCGCCGGTGTAGACAAAGGTGTGGTCAACCATCAAGGTCAAGCCTTGCTCGCGTGCATAGTCAACCAATTGGTGGGCGGACTCGACCGAATGGGTAAGCGGCTTCTCGACCAGCACATGTTTGCCCTTCTTTAGCGCCTCCATGGCGAACGGGAAATGCGTGGCGACCGGCGTGGCGACGACCACGGCATCAATGTCCGGGTCAGCCAGCATCGCGGCGTAGTCGGTCGTGCACTTGCAGTGCGGATAGAGCGCCTGGGCCTTCTTGAGCCGTTTCTCATCTCGATCACAAATGCAGGCAAGCTGCGCATCCGAAAGTTGGTTGAAATTGCGGGACAGATTCGGGCCCCAATAGCCATAACCTAAAATGCCAATGCGTATCATGGTTGGATCTCCTGATTTGATTCCTTGATATACTTCAATACGCGGGCGGGCACACCCGCCACCACCGCGTTATCAGGCACGTTCTTGGTAACCACGGCGCCGGCGCCGATCATGGCATTGCGGCCGATGGTCAAGCCGCACAAGATGGTGGCGCCACTGCCAATTGATGCGCCCCGGCGCACCACGGTTGTAGTCACGCTCCAATCCGCTTCAGTCTGCAACTGGCCACCTGCCGTCGCGCGGGGAAAGCGGTCATTGGTAAAGACCACGCCGTGACCGACAAACACATCATCTTCAATGCAGACACCCTCACAGATAAATGTGTGCGATGAAATCTTGCAGTTGGCGCCGATGACGGCATTTTTCTGAATCTCGACAAACGCGCCGATTTTAGTGTTGTCACCGATCTTGCAGCCATACAGATTGACCAGGTCCGGCTGGAAGATCTTCACGTTCTGGCCAAGTGCGACGGTTGTATTTACAGGCATGACAGGGTGAGTAGTGAGTGGTGAGTGGTCGAGTCGTGAGTCGTGAGTCGTGAGTCGCTGTGAGGCGGTGAAGCTGTGAGGCTGGGCGGCTGGAGACGAGGTCCGAAGTCCGAGATCCGACGGCCGGTGTATCAGCCGAGTTTAAGGTTCAAAGTGTAAAGTTTTAGGTTCAAGAATAAGAAGACCGCGCCGTTTTCTGTTGATGTCGTGAAAGTAGGGGTTGCAATTGCCTACAATATGGTAGACTGAGAGAGGATGCACGCGCCGCCCTGCGATGTTCGCGGGGGGGAGGCAAACATCGCAGGGCGGCGCGGCCGCGACATGCTACCACCAACTGCCTCCTTCACGGGAGACCCAACAATGACCGAGCAACCCGCCGCAACACCGAAACGCAGACGCCGCACCGCGGAAGAGAAATGGCAGATTTATAATGAATGCCAGGCCCCGGGCGCAAAAATCGGCGAGATTCTTCGTGCGCATGCCATGTACGCATCCGAACTGCAAACCATCCGGCATACCGTCGAAGCAGGCGCCCAGGAGGCACTCAGGCTCAGCCAGCCGGGCAGAAAAAGGGTCAGCACGGTGGCGAAGGAAGAACATGACTTGCTCCGCCGGGAATTGGCCGAGAAGGAACATGCACTGGCCGAGATGATGGTTATGTTCACGGCTCTCAAAAAAAAAGTGAACTTGGAGTGAGCGGGCCATTCCCCGCCGGCCGCCTTCCCGAGGAAATCAAGACCGAGATGGTCACGGTGATCGAAGGCTCCAAAGAACAGGACTGTTCTTTGTCTCCGCCTCGTCGGTGCGCACGATTATGGCCGACGCACACGTGCTGTCTGATCGCCGTGCGCTGGTGCGCCGGCACGGCAGCCGTGTCAAGCCCGCGCGGCCCGCCGATCTTGACGGTCCCAATCAATGCTGGTGCTGGGATATAAGCTATCTTGCCACGGACCTCCCGCGCTGGTTCTGGTTCCTCTACGTCATGCTGGACGAATGGTCCCGCAAAGTGGTCGCCTGGCGCGTGACCCCGTCGCTGGCTGCTGACGAAGCCCGGGGTTTGTGTCACGAAGCCGTCGTGGCCGAGGGGCTGCTCGCTGACCCGTCGGCTGGCTGGCCGGTGGTCGTCAATGATCGTGGGAGCCAAATGAAGGCCAAGCCGGTGCAGCAAATGTTCAAGGATCTCGGTATTGTGCAAACTTTCGCGCGCCCGCATACGCCCAACGACAATCCTTTTATTGAATCACTCTTTAGCACCGTCAAGACTGCGCCGGAGTATCCCGGCCGCTTTCCCGCGCTCGATCCCAAATCGGTCACCGACTACACCACACGGTTTTTCGCGTGGTACAACAACGACCATTATCATTCACGCATCGGGTATGTCCATCCCGTCGACAAACACCAAGGCCGCGCACCCGGCATTCTCGCGCAACGAAAAGCACAATTGACTTTGCAGCATCAAAAGCGTAAACTGTTCTGGACGTCACAACATTTAACCGGAGGCGGTTTGTAGGGATTTAAAACCCTCAAACGCGTCATTAACTGAAAATCGCAGCGAAGACGTACCTCGGATCGCGGATCGCGGAATACGGGCGCGCAGCACCCATTCACAACTCACCACTCGACGATTCAACCACTATTGACCAAGCACCAAGTATTCTCGTTTCATGACTTGGTGACTTTGCGGCTTCCATACCCCTGTTTTTTCTCTGCGGCAATCAGGGGCGACTTGTTTGTCGTCGCGACATGACTGACGGTCATGCCAGCATGCGTTTGTTCGAGCAGTTTGCTTT
>CAYNJC010000085.1:0-3794 GCA_964397565.1 uncultured bacterium | reverse complement strand
GCAATTCCTGCAAGCATTGCCGGAGATCGTCGCCATCAATCAGACGCGCCTGCCGGTTATGCGCGCGGACGGCTCTATCGAGCTTCTGCCGCCCGGCTACGATCCCGCTTCGCGCGTCTTCACCGCGCCAAATATCGAATGCGACGAATGCGTCACGCTCGATCAAGCCCGCGCGGCGATTGACGACGCATTGTCAGAATTTCCCTTTCAAGACCTGCGCTCCAAATCCGTCGCCATTGCCGCCATGCTTTCGGTATTCTGCAACAATCTGTTCCCGGCCGGCCTCCAACGGCCTGCCTTCATCTTTATTGCCAACTGCGAGGGCACAGGCAAAACCCTCTTGGCCAAGCTCATCCTATCACCTGTTCACGGCATCCCTGAAGTCAAATCCTGCGCCGACGACACCACCGAAATGCGCAAGGAGCTTTTTACCAGCGCTCTCGAACGCCGTCCCTACATTCTGCTCGACAACCTCAAGGCACACCTCAGCAGCGCCCCACTCGAATCGTTCTTGACGTCATCCAAGATCAGCGGCCGGCTCATGGGCACCAATCACGAAGCGTCGCCAGACCTGACCTGTCATGTCTTCATCACCGGCAATGCTCTGACTGTCTCGCCCGACATGCGCCGCCGCTCTCTTTTTGTCGAACTCTTCTGCGAGTACGAACGTCCAGAAGAGCGACCAATCAAACGCTATCTGGACGACACCGGGCTGCTCGCCTTGCGCTCCCAACTTCTGTCCGCTTGCTGGGCGTTTCTCCGCAACTGGGATGCCCACGGCCGCCCTCGGCCCCTCCAGTCGCACAACTCCTTTCGTGCATGGGCTGATACAATCGCCGGCATGGTCGATGCCGCAGGTTATCCCAGCCCTCTTGCCGAACCCCACCTGGCCAACGCGGGCGATAGGGAACTGGACGACATGCGTAACCTTGCAGCCGCCATCCTCGCTGACAATCCTGTCGCCCACGCCACCTTCGACCAGATCGCCGACCTCGCGCGCGAGCGTGGCTTGTTTGACTGGATCCTTACCGCACCCGCCGATCTCGACCGCAGAGACAAAGCACGCTTTGCTCACCTTCTCATCAAATACGATCGCCGCATCTTCACCGGCCGTATCCGCTTTCTTGTCGACGGCAAAGGCCGCAACCGGCGTTACATTGTCAAGCGCGAAGAAGATCAATCCGGTAATGCTTGTGATGCTTGACATCCTTTTCCATATCTCTCTATGACAAACCCCACTTTTCACTAGGCGTTGAAACACCATGACAACCATGTCAACCATGACAGCCGCAGTACACTTGGCATCACTTGTCCAAAGCATTGACTTTCAGGCATTATTCATGCTATGATTGCTTTGATGATCGTGTGAAGCAATTTAACCATGAGGTATCTCAATGGCTAAACAAATCCCAATGACCTGCAAGCTGCAGGGCAAAGTCGGCGGTCTCATCTACGCAAAGAATGGGAACGTCCGCGTCTCCAACCCCGGCGCCAATCGCACACCCGCAGCCTTCAAGCGCCTGTTCTCGCTCCTGGCTCAGTCCTGGCCCTACGGCTCGACCGAGTTCAAGAACCTGGTCCAGAACAGCCCCGGTGTCTACAATGGCGTCAGTGTCCTCACGGCCGCCACCGCTGGCGTGTATGCCTTCCTTACCGGCACGGCTGCCAATCTCTCGGCTGCCGCGCAAGTTATGAAAGGCATCTTGCCGGATCGCCTCGAAAATCTCCCCGGCGATTTTGGCGAGGACATCATCCGCCCGGCCATCGCTTCCATCACCGTCATAGGCCAGGTTGCTGGCTCGAACTTCAACACGCGCCTTACGGTCGCGTTCAATGAGTTCATCGTCAGCGACTACGAGGATCACCGTGCGGCTGCCTTCCAGTGTTTGCGCGACAATGTTATCAACGAGACCGATGTGCCCATCAATCTCGTTGGCATTCGGATGTTCACGCCGACATTGCAGGGTCAGAGCCTGGTCCTTGATCTCACGGCCGTGCCTGATGACTCGCTGCCTGTCCTCTCGCTGGTCAGCATCTGGGCCCAGCACAAGGCCAGCGGCGTGCGCATGCCCGTGGCCCATGTCGTGAGTCAGCTCGCCTCCGACGTTATTCCGTAATCTCCGGAGGATTCACCAAGAAATACTGGCGCAGCGTTCCTCTCGGCTGCTCAGTCACAACCGGCGTCCATCTGGGCGCCGGTTTGCCTTTGTATCGAAACCCCCTTGGGGTTTGCCTGGTTTTTAACCATTCATATCCTTTTTCTAGCCAGATGCCACGCACCATGCACATCACACGCATGACACATGCACATCACACACCAAACACACATGCATGATGCCGTCAACACACCGCCATCATGCCGTGATCATACCACACCTGCCAGACACGCCCTGCAAACACCATCCAATGCCGATTGCTGATGACACGCAATGCCCATTGTCGGATATATGCAACACAGCACACATTGAACACCCATATCCCATCCCGCGCGGCCACACTCACAATCAACGCCACGTGCTGATTGCAGACAACATTCAGTGTTGTTTGTGCTGCCCATCACGGAACTCCAAGCAGCCGATCAACGATGTCCGCGCCGCTCTCTATCCATATCCTTTCCTGCGCATAACAATCATCACTCAGTGACGATTGCGGACGACGACCAATGCCGGATGTCGGTCAGCCCACTTGTCGCCTGTCGCTCCCTCACTGCACAATCAACACCGCATGACGATTGCAGACGGCATTCAGTGTCGTTTGTGCGATCTGCACGACCGCTGCCCACTGCTTGCCCTTCTTCAACCAAAAGCTGAAAACTGAAGATCAAACGCAGCCCGCTCACGGACATCACTGATGCTAACACCACGCTCGCGCCCCCACGTCAACACATAAGTCCGCAAGCCGCGCCGCCGCTACCTGTGTCGCGCCGACCGCCCAGCGCGCCGGCGCTCCATCTGCCGCGCAGCCGCGGCAGCGGTGCCGGCGTCGCTTCTGTGTGCGCTCCCACGAATACCAACGTTCCGCTCGCCACCGCCAGCACGCCGCTCCTCTCTCTGCGCCGCCGCCCGGGCTGCGGCCTTCACGCGACCCCACGCCGCCTTGTGCCTGCCGCTCACGCCGCCCGCTGCGCTTGACGGCATCGCTCTAGTCCCTTCGGCGTCGCGGGGACGCTGGCCTTGCTATCCGGGCCGCGTCGCGCCGTTCGTCGCTTTCGCCATCGGGCTTTTTGGCATGCTCTCCCACGCATCTCCCCAAGACGCATTCCCGCTCGCCGTCCGCCGGCAGCGCGCCGCCGCCCGCCCTCGCTCAGAGCGCTTTGCGCACTTCGCTCTTATGGTCGGTCGGCTTACCGCGCATCCGGCTCCCGGCTTCGCTTCTGCCGGCGAACCCCCGCACGAGGACGATCTGCGCATCCTCGCGCTCTCCTGCGTCATCCCGCCACCGCTCCAGTTCACCATCCCACCGCTGCTCCAATACTCCATCCCGCCGCTGCTCCCTATCCTTACCTTGCTACCTTCGCACCTTGCTACCTGTCACCTTCATTGTCGATGCCAAGCCGCATCCCCCCGCCAGAGCTCGTTTGCCATCCTCACACGCATACGGGCGCGTACGCGCACCTTTGCCCGCCCACCCATTCGGCCCGTGCCGTGCGGCGCGAAGACCAATCGCGCGGACTTGTGCAGCCCGACTTCTGCGGACTGCCCAAATCCGCTTGCACTCCAGCCGTCCGCATTCATGGCCGTGATCGCGCGCAACGCACGACCACGACCATCAATGCCCAGCACTCGCACCGCGCG
>CAYNJC010000084.1:0-3928 GCA_964397565.1 uncultured bacterium | reverse complement strand
TGCGGTGAATCATGCAGCGGCATTTTCCGCGAAAGATCGCAAAGAGCGCGAAAGAGCAGCCAACCATTCAATCCGCATTGCTGTATATTGTTCATGCTAGTGTTTTTCTATGTGGTCTATGCGTTCTTTTGCGGTGAATTTGCTGAAGTGCTCTGCCGCTCCGTCGTCGCGATCGCATATATCTGCCCGGCCTCATTCACCAACGCGGTTGAGGTCATCGAGATCTCCACGACCGTCCCATCTTTGGCGAGCCGTTGGGTGCGATACGGCGCCAGAACTTCAGCTTGGCTCAGCTGATGCACGATGGCCAACGCGTCCTTCTGCAACCCCTTCGGAATCCGGTCGCGCGCGTTCAGCAGCAGCGCCTCGGCTTCGCTCCAGCCATACATCCGCACCGCGCCCGGATTCCAGGCGGTGATGCGGCCATCCAAGTCCTGCACCGTGATGGCATCGTGCGCATCGCGCACCACCACGGCCAGGCGCTGCAGATCATTGGCTTGCTGCAGCGCCGCGCGCGCCGCCTTCGTCTCACTGATGTCCACAAAGGTGATCACCGCGCCCTCGATCACGTTGTCGAGGGTGCGGTAGGGCCGGATACGCATCATGTACCACGTGCCCTCCGTGGTCTGCACTTCTACATCGACGGGCGCCAAGGTGTCCAGCATCGCTCTCATGTCCATCGACAGGCGGTCGTAGCCGACCAGGTTGGAGACGATGTGGCCCACCGGCCGCCCCACATCGCTGTGAATCAAGTTGATGATCTGGGTGGCGGCGGGGGTGAAGCGCAGGATGCGCAGTTGATGATCCACAAAGACCGTGGCGATGCCGGTGCCGGCCAGCAGGTTGTTCATATCGTTGTTGGCCCGCAACAGGTCCGTCACCTTGGTCTGCAGCTCGGTGTTGACCGTGGCCAGCTCTTCGTTGGCCGATTGCAGTTCCTCCTTGGAGGTCTCGAGCTCTTCGTTGGTAGATTGCAGTTCTTCGTTGACGGACTGCATCTCCTCGTTCGAGGACTTGAGCTCTTCGTTGGCGGTCTCCAATTCCTCGTTGGCGCTTTGGAGATACTCGTCCTTGGCCCGCAACTCCTGCTTGAGCGCCGCAACGCGCGCATCGGCATCTGTTGCCGTTTCACTGATAACTGATGACTGATCACTGGTGACTGGCAACTGGTCACTGGTGACTTCTTCCAGAATAATCAGGTACAGGGGCGCCGCGGATGTCGCGGCATGGCCGACGGTCACGGGGCGGATGGTCAGGTTGACCGTGGTGAAGGCGCCATTGGTTTTGACACGCAGGCCCGGCTGGCGCACGGTTTCTTTGCCCGCCACGGCTTTGTGCAGGGCCGTGGTCAGGTCGAACCGCAAGCCTTCACGCGCCATCTGCAAAATGTTGCTGACGCCGGCCTCGCCTGGGGCCGGCTCGAGGTACATCCCGGTGCGCCCGTGCAAATACAGAATGTCGCCTTGGCCGTTGACCAGCGCGCCGGCCGGAACGACCTGCTGCAAGAGCGCCTGTTCGGTTAGTTCGCGCAGCGGCAATTTCGCGACGTCAGCCGCTTTTCTGGCGGCGCGCGGGAGCGCCACATTTATCGCCGACATGGGCGGCAGATAGCGGTCCAGGGCCGCGCGCGGCGTGCTGTGCAGATCATCCCGGCGCTGATACAGCTTCAGCTTGCGGTCCAGCATGGCAAACAGATCGTCAAACTCGCCGACGGTCTCCGAGGTGCCCAGAAAAAGAAAACCGTCCGGGTTCAGGGCGTAGTGGAAGAGGGGAATGAGCTTCTTCTGCAAGTCGGCGCCCATATAGATCAGGAGGTTGCGGCAACTGATCAGGTCGAGTTTGGAGAAGGGCGGGTCTTTGATCACATTCTGCTCGGAAAAGACCAGCATGTCGCGAATGCCTTTGTGGATGCGGTAGGCGTTGCCGTCGGGCTCGGCCGCAAAATAGTGCGCCAGCCGCTCGGGCGAGATATCGGCCGCGATGCTGGCCGGATACAGGCCGATCCGCGCCGTGGCAATCGCCTGGCTGTCAATGTCGGTGGCAAAGACCTGCACCTTGAAACTCTGCTTCATGGCCTCCTGCCGCTCCGCCAGCAGGATGGCGAGCGAATAGGCTTCCTCGCCGGTGGAGCAGCCCGGCGACCAGACGCGGATCACGCCGTCCGCCCGCTTGCCGGAAAGCAGCTTGGGGATGATCTGTTGCTCGAGTACCTTGAAGGCCTCCGCGTCACGGAAGAAACTGGTGACGCCGATCAGCAGGTCGCGGAAGAGCGCGTCCACCTCGGCCGGCGTCTGCTGCAGATGCTTGATGTAGCCATCCATCGTTGCGATCTGGTGGACGGCCATGCGGCGTTCGATGCGCCGATGGATCGTACTCGGCTTGTACTGCGAGAAGTCGTGGCTGGTCTGGGCGCGCAGCAGGATGAAGATTTTCTTCAGCGCGTTCTCGGCCTTGCGTGGCGGCACGGTGGCGAGCCGGGGGGGACGGCCGAAAGTATGGGCAACATAGGCGATGAGCTGAGCGGGCATTTCGGCCGGCGGCAGCTCGTAGTCCACCAGGCCGGTGGCGATGGCGCTGTTCGGCATGCCATCGTACTCGGTGGAGGCGGGGTTCTGGGCCATGACCATGCCGCCCTCGCCCTTGATGGCGCGCACGCCCTGGGTGCCGTCGCTGCCGGTGCCCGAAAGGACGATGCAGATGGCGCGCTCGTGCTGATCCTGGGCCAGCGACCGAAAGAAGAAATCAATCGGCAGACGCTGGCCACGCGGCGCGGCGGGCTCCATCAATTGCAGCGCGCCGTTCAGAAAGGCCATGTCGCGGTTGGGCGGAATGATGTAGGCGCAGTTGGGCTGCACCACCATGCCGTCCTCGACTTCGAAGACCTGCATGCGGGTATAGCGCCGGATCAGGTCGGTCAGGATACTCTTGTGATTCGGATCCAAGTGTTGCACCAAGACAAAGGCCATGCCGGGTTCGGTGTCGGCGGGCATGCCGGCAAAGAAGGCCTCGAACGCCGCCAGACCACCAGCGGATGCGCCGATGCCGACGACCGGGAAGCCATCTGCTGCGTGCGCGACCGGCGCTTGTGCCGCGACGGTTTTTGCTTTGATTTTCTTGCTTGGTTTCATACGCGTGCCGGGTTCAGAGAAAAATGGTTTTGCCGCAAAACCATTTTGTACAAAATGAATTGCCGCAATTCATTTTTATAACAGCGGAATATCCAATGATGAGTGATGAGTGATGAATGATGAATGAAGACAGAGTCATTTGGGTCGGCGTGATTTTATGGTTTTTACGCTGGTGACTAATATGGCGGTCAGTTCGTCGGCTTCCTTGATCAGGTCCGCTAACCGTTCGGTTTTGACAATGCCTGAATCCGCGAGGAGTTCGAGCCAGCACCTGGTTTCTTCCAGTTCCTGCAATGCGCCTTCGGACTTGCTAATCATCTCCGCATCCGAACGACTGCGCTTGCCTTCCCGGACATGCGCACCGACCGATGCTCCGCACCGTAAAACCTGTTTGCCGAGCACCTGCGCCACGGTGGTGTGCGGCAACGATGCATACAGGTGCACAATCCGCAAAGCAAACACCTTGGTTCGCTCCATGATGCCAATCTTCTCCTTCATAATTCGGGTTTCAGGGCTGCTTGGAGTTCCGCCAACGGCGCGATTCAGGTTTCAGGATTCATCATTCATCACTCATCACTCATCATTCATCATAATCATTCATCCATCCGCAGAATTATACCAGTTGGTTGCTGGCCTGTCAAATTGCCCGGTTGCAATGGTCGAGCCGCACGATAATGGTGCGGGATATGGAAATCCCGCATTCCTTCAGCGGCACAGGCGTGCCGCGTTCCCCTTGGTGCTGCCGCCACGCTGCCGCCGCACCGCCGCCGCATGCAGCACTCTTTCTGCCCTGACCCCTG
>CAYNJC010000083.1:0-4142 GCA_964397565.1 uncultured bacterium | reverse complement strand
AAGACTGACAACACCAGCGTTGTCAAATCGCTCTGGCAAACGATCTGGAGTGGCGTGCAGGGCGGCTACGAACTGGTGCGAACTGGAATATCTGCTGCGGCCGGGGCGGCGCCATGAGTGAAAACAGAGCAGATTGCCCGTTGTGCAAAACGAGTTATGCGCCCTACGGCTCCTAAATCACGAGGGCCGTTGGCGGCAAAATCGAAAAGGTCAGATTCAAGTACATGTGTTCTCGTTGCCAACACCGTTTCTCAGTCGAGATCAACTATGGCGGCATGAACGCCGCTTCTGGAGCAAAACCATGAAAACAATCCTTTGCTTACTCCTATGTGTCGCACTCGCCGGATGCGGTGGCTATATGGCGGTGAATATGCGGGTCGAGGATGACACAACGCCATTCTACACAGTGACGTGCATGGAAACAATGCTGACATACGCAACTATAACCGGCTCTGACATTGGATACCACATTCCGTCTCCACCGTGGTACTGTGCGCCGTTCATCATTGCAGACCTTCCCGCAACGGCGGTAACCGAGACGCTACTGATTCCGGTTGACAGTTACCAACACCTGCGCGCAGCAAAGGAGCGGAAGGCCAACCGCGACCCGCTGGGCGACTATCCGACGCCGGTTGACGCGCCTGCGCCGGATAAGGATACGAAATGAACTGGCCGCTGCTGATCGTCGTGCTGATCACGCTGTGCGTGCCGCTTGTCTTTTTCGCCTTTGTGCGCCTGACGGACCGCAACACTGCGCGTAACGAAGAACACCGGCGCACCGGCATTGGACATACGGGAGACTGACCATGTGGGCGCACGAATATACTGACTTGATTCGCGGGGCGGCCCGGCCAGTCGCCGTCATCTTGCTGGCGGTGACGTTGTGCGCGTGCGCGCTGATCGAGACATGCGGCTGGGGCGCGTGCCCGTGGTGGTTTACCGCTGGCGCAGGCGCGGCCGTGTGCGAGTGGATCGCCGAGCGCGCTGTTCGGAAAAACAAGGTGACAGCATGACCAATGGAGTATACACCGCCCCCTGCTCGGTATGCAGGACGCCCACGCGTCCATGTGGCGCGGAGCCGTACAAGGACGCGAGGGGGCGGGTCGTCAAGGTGACAGTCAAGTTTAAGTGCACGAATTGCAGCCACAGATGGTCTGAGGTGCGCAACGTGCACAATAGCACAGATGGAGAACAATCATGAGCGAATGGATCAAAAAACGGATTGTGGTGTTTGCCCTGGGCGCCGCATTGGCTGCGTTGGCGACGTACACCGCCACAAAAACTCGCGAGGGTTATATCAGCCAACGCCAGGCAGAAATTGCCAATGTTGCCGCCAGCAACGCGGTTGAATGGCTGCTGAACAACTGGCCGGCGGGCAAGTAACCGGGTGACTATTGCGCAGGGATCAGCGCGGAAGCATAGCACTAACGTAACGACAAGGAAAACAGATGAAAAACATCGCACTTGCAGGGCTGCTGCTCGTGACCTTATTGCTGTTCGCAGCGGGCGAGCAGCAGGTCCAGGCGGCCACCAACTCACTCACCACGTACAGCGTCGCCGGCAGCGTCGTCGGCGGTGCCACGAACAAGATCTCGTGGTCGCTGGCGTTTTCACCGACGACCGTGTACATCACGCCGGGCCTGCGCAACGTGTTTGTCGGCCAGACGAAAGCCGAGCGCATCATCAAACTCGGCAGCGTCGCGACGACGAACGGCCCATTCGCGGTCGTGGTTCAAAGCAACACCGTTTCCTATCTACTGGAAGGGCACGACGAGCTTTACATCATGTCCACGAATGCCGCAGCTGTTACCAATCCGTACAACATCACGCTCACGCGCTGACTGTGATGCTGATCGGCAAACTTCGTGTGCACGCCTCTACCTGTCTCGGGCGTGCACTGGATTGTGAGACAGAGGGTCAACGACCATAATCCGCCGGAAGGCCGGCGAGTATAGGATACGACGATGAAAGACAAACTGCTGAAACTGCTTGGACTGAAGGATGACGCGACGGACGACATGATCGTGGCAGGCGTTGAAGAACTGCGGCGCACTGCCGGCGGTGAACATGCCGGCGCACGCGTCGAGGGAAAAACACGCGTGCTTAAGGCAATTGCCAAACACGCCGGGCTTGAAATTGACTGGAGCGAGCTCAAGGGTGACGACGAAGCCTTGTCCGCGCTGGCAGTCGAGATCGGCGTGAAGCTGAAGGGTGCGCGTGGCACAAAACCTGGCGACGGCAAGTCCGGAAAGACCGGTAAGGACGACGAAGGCGGCGTCGGCGATGATGCGGCGGCACAGGCACGGGCCGCAGCCGAGGCGCAGGCCAAGGTGATGGCGCCGGTGCAGGACAGCTACATCACGCTCGAACTGCAGAAGCGCGGCATCTTCAATGCCGACCTCGTGCCGGTGGTGCTGAAAGCACTGAAGCGCGACAAGCTGACGTTTGCGAAGGACGGCGAGGCGATCTCAGGCGTGACAATCCCCGACGAGGAGATTCAGCGTCTGCACAAGGAGATGCCGAGCGTATTCAAGCAGGGTGTCGACATCGTGAGTCCCAAGCCTGCTGAGGGCGGCGGGGCGAACGAAAATGGCGCGGGTGACGAGGTTGCGAATCTGCACAAGAAATTGACAGACCGCGCAGCGACATCCGTGCTTGGTAAGGCCAAACAGGCATAACAGTAGCCAATTAACGAACAAGCAAGGAACGAACATGGACACTCCTGGACTGAAATGGAAATCGGTCGGCGGCAGCAACCCGTTTCTGTTCCGCGCGGACACTTTGGTGCCCGGGCGGGAAGTGACGATTGATGACGCCAAAACGCCGGCGGACAGCAACAGCAACAAGATCGTGCAGGCGGGCTGCATTGTTGGCTGCATCACGGCCAGCGGTTTGTACCGCGAGTGCACGGCAACGGTGCTGACCAAGGCGGCCACGGACGCCGCGGTGGACTACTACGTTGACAACGCGAAAGCGTTGGTCATCGGAGATCTGTTCACCGCCAGCGCGGATGCCGGCAGCACGTTTGCCACGGCCAAGGCGATCACCGCAATCGAGTACGACACCGCCGACGGCGACAAGGTAACCGTCGCGACCTCGCTGGGTGTTGCGCTGGCAGTTGGGGATCAGGCCAAGACCAGCGACGGCGGCGGCACTCCGATTGGCGTCATCATCAACTCGGTTGACGTGACGCTGGGCGACGGTGCCGCGACGCTGGCCAAGCGCGCCGATCTGAACGAGGTCGGCATGCCCTACGCCTTGACCGGCAAGAACAAGACGTTGCCCGCTGCGGTTGTGACCGCGTTGCTGGCGCTCACTGACTGCACGCTGACTGTCGAGGCTGCGTAACGGTCGCATTACCAATCATCCCTTTCACAGGAGAAAAAATGAAGGGAGCACTTTCGATGAAAGACCTGCTGAATCTGTTCAGCGTGGCAAACACGCTGAAGGAGATCAAGCAGATTGACGAGCGCGCCGATCAGGCGGGTTACCTCTACCGGACGGCGGCTCCGATCGAGGAAAAGGACACGATCCGCATTGACCTGATCAAGGGCGCGGCAGATCGCCCGGTGGTCGCGTCGTTCACCGATTACACTGCCGCTGCTCCCCGCAAGGGCCGCAAAGCAGTGCAGATCGGCAACGGCCGGATCCCGGCCACGAAGATCGGCATCGACATCATGCCGGACGACATGGTGCGGCTGCTGATCAGCGGGTCACTGCGCAGCCAGGAGATGGCGCTGTCGAGCATCTACCGCGACCGCGCGACGGCCTTGGCGGCCATCGTCGCCCGCGAGGAACGCAGCTTCATCCTGGCGCTGCAGTTGGGCAAGGTGTCGCTGGCCGAGCCGAGCGTCGGCAGCAAGCGTGGCATCGTCGCGGATTTTGACTATGGTGTGCCCACCAACCGTTTCAAGACGTTGGGCGCGCTGTGGAGCGACACGGCCACGCCGGTCCTCAATCAACTGAAAGAGGAAACCGAGACGTTCCTGAGCCACAACGGGTTCCGCCCGCAAGTGGCGCTGGCGCCGCCGGCCGTGTTGAGCTACCTGCTCAATAACGTGCAGTTGAAGAAGGCCGCCTTTGGCGCGCCGGACGTTGACCGCCTGCTCACGCTGCAAATTGTCAACGCGCTGTTCGTTGGC
>CAYNJC010000082.1:0-4343 GCA_964397565.1 uncultured bacterium | reverse complement strand
ACAGCGTGGCCTTGAAGGGCGCGCTGCCGGCGGAGGTATACGTGTATTCAAAGGTCGGGTCGGCCGCGTTGCGCAGCACCTCGCGAATGTGCGTCACGCCCATGCCGCGATGATCGCCAGCAATGAGATCGGCGGCCGCCACGCCATTGACCAGGCCCCAGCCAAAGGCATAGTCCGGCCCGACCGTGCCCAGGTCGTCGGCGGTATGAATCAAGAGCGCTTTCATGGTGCTGGCGCGCGGCTCATTACCGAAGCGGCGGAAGTACTCGAGCAACTGCGCGGCCGTGCCGCAGACATTCGGTGTGGCCATGCTCGTGCCGCTGGCCGTGGTATAGGCCGCATTGCCGCCGTTGTGGGTTGAATAAAGGCTCACGCCGTTGCCGACGACATCGGGCTTGATCCGGCCATCATCGGTCGGCCCCCAATTGCTGAAATCTGACATCGTGCCGGCCGCCGGCGAACGAAACGGAATGCCGTAAATGAAAAAGACCGCGTCGTTGACCGCGCCGACGGTCAAGCAGTTCTTCGCCAGTGCTTGCCACGCCAGCGTGTCATAACCACCCTTGTAGACGCCATCGCCGAGTGGATGCGTGGCGGCATTATAGGTGGCCGCGCTGTAGCCACCGCCATTCCAATAATAGAAGGTGTCGCCATTGGCCGGCCCGTCGTTGCGACTGTTCATACCACAGAACATGGGCAAGTAATAGGGCGCGCCGTAGGCCAGCGTGTCCACATCGCGCGCTTCGGCGCCATATTGCCCGAACAATGGGTCCTGCATCGTGGCAAGAGGAAAACGCCAATGCCAGCCGGCGTCGTTGAACCAGCCGGCATCCACGCCGTAGGAATGGTTGGACATATAGATTTTGCTGCCTTGGCCGGGCGCGCTGGCGCCGCGCGCCGCCATCTCGGCCGTGTCGGTGTTCCAGTCATAACTGTGAATGCGACTGCTGGGCGCCATACCGCGCGCGTTGGCATCCACGCCGGACGCGGCGATCGTGCCGCCCACGTGGGTCGAGTGCCAGTGCGACGCCGCGCCGTCCATCACGCGCACCCGCCCGCCGAATTCCTGGTGCGTGGACAAGACCGAGCCGGCGTCCCACACGCCCACCGTCACGCTGTTGCCCGGCAACAAATAACTGCTGCTGTCGCGCAGGATATTGGCGCCGGTTGAAATCGCCGCGTTGACATTCGCGGTCGAATAGTACAACGGCCGGCCCCCGGCATCCAGCGCCATCAGCTCGCGCGTCACGCCGTTGACTTCATAGCGCACCGGCATCCCGTACTGGTGCGCCCAGGCGACGGCATTGACTTTGTTGTTGCTGCTGCGCTCGGCAAATGCATGCACCGCTGCTGCGCGCACGGCCGCATCGCTGTACGGCGCCGGCGCCATCGGCGCGGCCATGATCTCCATGCTTGCCAGTGCGAGAGCGAATGCGCCAACGACGATCGTGCGGTTGGTTGTCATTGAAATCCTCGGCGATGGTTATTCAACCTTGTATTCTATTATACCACACAATGTGACAACCTCAGCAAACGGCGTCAAACGACATAAAATGTCGATTGACACGCAACGCCGCCGCTGCGCAAAGAAAGAGTAGCCTAGTGCGTGCGGGCCAGACCCAGCAAGGCGGCCAGCCCAGCGAAGATCAGCAGCAAACCCGGTTCCGGCACGGGATGCGTCAGGTTGACGCCGGCCTTGTCCAGATAAATGTAGTCAAGCCAGACGTTGGTGACCGAGGTATACGGCGCACGCGATTCGGCCAGCCCGCAGAAGTTGGAGAGGTTGCCGCACACAAACGGAAAGGTGGCGTTGGCCAACACAAGATCGCCGGGCAGGGCCGGGCTGAAACCGGTCGTGAGATAGACATCGTAGCGTTCCGTGGCGCTGGCCGTGCCATTGCGCAGCACCATCCAGACGCTGTACCACGTGGCGGAACTGAGTTGGCGGTAGCCATCAAAGCCGCCGCCATCGGAGACCCTGAACTCGAATTTCCCGGCCGGTTCGCCACCTTTGTCGAGCCGGACCATGGCAGCCAGCACGCCATCAGTGGCCGGCGACCCCTTGTCCGTCATGCCGACATAGTGGCGCAGGATGTCGCCCGTGGCGTAGAACATGAAGAAGATGGTGCCGGTCGTCGCGTTGTTGACCATCGTGCCGGATTTGTAAAGCCGCTCGTAAGAGCCGACCGGCCCGCTGTTCTTGTACGCCGCAACGGCATTGGCCGTGCCATCGCTTTGCACGACCACTTCGCCGCTGGCGACCCAGCCGTTCTTGCCGTTCAGCGCCCCATAGGTCACGCCTTCGAAATCGTCAATCACCTGCCAGGCAGCCTGCAGCGCAGGAGTGACCAGCAGGAGCAGGCAGCCGGTGAGATTGATCAGACGGGTTGTGGTGTTCATCGCGGCTCCGTGGCTAAGCGTTAACATTGCCAGGTGTTACTAATGAGAGCGCGTTCTACGTTGCAGCGTCCTTATAGCCGCCCGCGGTGAGGGCGGCTTCTGCAGCCGCGGCAGGCGCCCGCGGCCACAATTGGCATGGCACCAAGTAAGCGCATTCATTGGTATCACTAGTGTAAATAAAAGACGCGCTCGCTGTCAAGGCCACCCGGCTGCGCTCTGAAATTTCGATATAAGGACATGTGCCGCGCTTTCCTGTGGTCGCGGCGCTCAGAGCCGCGTCTCAGTGCGGCTTTGGCATATATCGGAATTTCAAGGCTGCGCTGCCTGAAATCCCCATCACCCGCATCAGCGGCGATCAAGCCCTGCCCGCCGTTGCGGGTGTGGCGCCGGCGTCAAACGACATTACAGGTTGCTTAACGCGCCGTATCGTCGCGCAGCATCGGGCAATGATCAATGTCGGCTTCAAGAAAATGCGGGCCGCACGGGCGGAAGCCGTGGGCGGCATAGAAGTGCACCAGATGCGCCTGCGCGTTCAGGCGGCAGCGCGTGAAGCCGCGCTGGTGCGCGAGCGCGAGCATGAACTCCGTCAGGGCCCGGCCAACGCCTTTGCCACGCTGCTCTTTGAGCACGGCGATGCGCTCAAGCTTGGCGTAGTCGTCAACAAAACGGATGCGCCCGGCGGCGATCGGCGCGCCGGCTTGCTCGCCCAGCACGTGCAGACTGTCCGCATCATGGTCGTCATGCTCGATGGCGTAGGCAATCCCTTGTTCACCGCAGAAGACAATCTCGCGCACGGCCAGGGCCTTGGCCAGCGCTTCCGCCGAAGTAGCAATCTGAAACGTCACAGATAGCATTTCATATCGGCAACGGAAACGCCGGCGAACAATTCGATGTAGGGCTTGACTGTGCTGTAGTTGATTTTCTTGAAAAGGACTTCCTCAATCTGGAAAAAACCGACCATGTCGCTCATCGTGATCGTGATGCGCACCGGGCGTTTTTCGCCCTTGTCGATCGTCACATCCTGAATCGCGGCCGACGAATATTTGTGGATGTCGCCGACGCGCGACTCGGTGCTGAGCAGCATCGGGATGCGCGCGCGGCCCTTTTCCATGTCGCAGCCGTCGGCGATCAGCACCACCCCCGCTTCGAGCGAATGAATGCGCTGGGTGGCCATGTGGCCCAGCATGCACTCCATCGCCAGCGAGCGGATGACCACCCGCGTCGCCAGCCGCCCCGGATAGATTTCCGCAAGCAGGCGATCCATGATCGGCCGCGCCAGGGTGACCGCGTTGCGCTCGTGATGCTCGCGCCCGACCGACATGCCGATGTCGTGCAGCAAGGCGGCAATCAAGATCGCCACCGTGCTGTCCTCGGCCGTGCCCGCGCCTTCCGCTTCCAACGTGAGTGGCACGCCGGCGTTGCGCAACAGCGTCACAATCGTCAAGGCGTTGATCGCCACGACCCGCATGTGCACCGGGCCGTGATCGTTAAATCCCAGACGTTTGATCGAAACAATGTTGGCGTAATCCTGCAACTGCTTCACTTCGGCATCATTCAGCAGCCACTCTGCCACGGCGCGTGGTGGGCCGTTCAGGCGTTTCAGAATTTCTTTGGTGAGGGCGTGTTCTTTCTTGGAGATCATGATAGTAGTCTGGGGCTCGAATTCAAAACGTCAAATCCATTCGTTGCTATTATACAAAAAACATGGATTACATATCCGCCGATGATGCCGCGGAGAGAATGCGTGCGTGGTGATGGCTAGCGCTGCCTCTGCACCGAGCACCGAACACTGAAAACCGAAAACCAGCTACCGCGCCCGCCCCGCGCCACTCACGGCCGGGCGTAGATGACCCACGTCGGCGGCAGATTCGTCCAGACCGTGGCTTTAAAGACATGCTTGCGCACCGTATAATTCACGGTCGCGTCTTTCTTGGCCTTGAACT
>CAYNJC010000081.1:0-4451 GCA_964397565.1 uncultured bacterium | reverse complement strand
AACTATAGCATAACAAGCTTGCATTGTCAAGTTATTACTGTAACACTACACTAGATTGCCGCCGAACTGCAGCGCAATGCCGGTCACCTGCCAGGGCGACGTGGCGGGAAATGAGCCGGCGCCGCCGCGCTCGTTGATCCATTGCATCGTGCCGACCACGTTCAGCGTGGTACCGCCCACCGCCGTGCTGGCACTGGTTACCGTGCTGATCGAATTGGTCACATCAACTAGCGGCACGGTTGCTCGCGGCACATGGAAAAGGATGCGATTCCACGTGTGATCCTGCAGCACAAACAGCGGGCCGTCGAAGAAACAAAATGCAGGCTGGCCAAGATAGGTGTTGATGATTTGCGTCGGTTGCGGATGGGCGCCGGTTTGCGGCGCGGGATAATAAAACAGGTGCATGCCCTGGGGGGTGTCGTAGGTGTCGTCGGTCAACACCATTGCGTTGGCGCTGTTGAACGTCAGGGTGATCGGCGTGTTGGGCCGATTGGCGTTGACGTAATCGCGGGTGGTGGTGAGCGTTGGCTTGCAGAAGACCGCATCGGCCGGCGTGTTCGGGAAGATCGTGCCACCAACCGGATAGGTATGGGCTTCGTCAAAGCGCACGACGCGACGATTGCCGGCATTGTCGATGCGGCCCTCGTAGCCGGAGTCAACGACGTACAAGTTGCGGTAGTTGTCGAGGAAGACATGGGCCGGATTGGCCATGTCGGTGGCATCGACGGTGAACGACTCTTGCTCTTCGCTATACTTGCCCTTATTTTTCAAGCCGCCGGTCTTGTTGGTCTGGCCAAGCACGAGATCAACCAGCGGAGTGATGGCAAACGGATCGCGGATGCGCAGGACGCGCGCGCCGGGATAGCGGTCGCCGGAATGATTGTGCGCGACCCACAACACATTGCTCAGCGGATCATAGCAGACGCCGCCGAAAAGCACCGTACAAGCGCTGCGGTCATCCGCCCACTTGAGTTCGGTGGCCTGCCCGCCGTCAATCGTTTTGAAGGGGGCGTAATCGCGCCCGCCGTTGGTAAGCGGCAGGTGAAACATGAACAGCGTCGCGTCGCTGGTTACGAAAAGGACATTGCTACTGGCATGCAGCATGCCGATCTCGCGGCCCTCGAAAGTGCCGCCGGGTTTGTTCTGATCCATGGCCGATTGGCCAATGACAAAATCAGCCGATTGAAAGTTGACCGCCGTGGGATAGTTGGTCCAGACCATGATACGATAGCGATCGCGCACGAACAGTTGGCCATGCCAGCGCGCCATGCCGTAGTTACCCCACATCGTGCGCCCGCTGTTTTCGTTTACGCCTTGCTTCATCATTTCGCCGTTGGACCAGACGTGGCCCTCGGCATTGCGCGTGATCGGCAGGGGAATGCGGATGACCTTGTTGAAGTCGTGAAAACTGGTGAAATAGAGATTGGTGTGGGCGTCAATGCTGATGCTGCCGTCGGGTTGCCCAAAGTCGGCCACGGCGCCGTCCGGGCGCACATACTTGCCGATGCCAATAAAGGTTGTCAGATTCGGCTGGCCGATGCAGTCGAGCGCCTGGCCGGTGCGATGGTTGAACTGGATAATGCGATTGTTGGCGCCGTCGGCGACCCAGACAATGTTCGCGTCGAACGGATCAAGGCAGAAGCCACGCGCCCAATTGAGCTGGTTGGTGCCGAAGACGCGCTGGGCGCGCATGCCGTTTGAGAACGGCGGGCGGAAGACCATGACGCGCGGGCCGGGCCACCGGTCACTGCGGCCGTCGAGGACGAACACCTCGCGCGTCTGCGGGTGCACGCGCACACCGCTCGGGTGATACATTTGGTTCAACGCCGTGCCGGCGCCATTGGCAGCGAAGGTGGCTTGGCCAAGCACCAGCGTGGCGGTCGTGGCGCCGTTGGTAAAACAGATCACGCGATTGTTGCCCGTGTCGGCGACCCAAAGGTTGCCGGCCGCATCCACCTCCACGCCAGAGGTGTAAGCGCCCTGGGTGTTCAATGCGTCGGCACTGATAGTTGGCGGCGTGCGCGTGCTGTTGGGCGAACTCTGGGTGTGCAGTGTGTCAGTACCGGTGGCCGAGGTCGTGCGCGTGTTGTTGGGCGAGCGGTTAGTGAAAGTGCGTTGCCCCCACACGTGGTCGGCGATTTGATCGGTCTCGAACGGATCGTCATACCTGAGCACGCGGTTGTTGCACAAGTCCACCAGGTAGAAATTGCCGGCGGCGTCCGTGGCCATCATGCTGGAGCGCGGCGATTCGCCGGAGCTGCTGACAAACGGAAACGACATCAGCGCGAGCGTTGCGGCGGTCGGCGGCAGAAACTGGGTGCTATTGCCGTTGGCAGAGCCGGCGTCCCATAAGCCCGGCTGGCCGATGACGATGTCCGCGCACGGATACGGGCCGTTGGGCAGCGTTGCCGGCTGCCAGCCCTTGAAACCAAGAATGCGATTGTTGGCCGAGTCAAACAGATAAATGCGCGCGGGATTCTTGCTGGTATCCACGTGGACGCCGCCGATGTGCGCGCCCGCATACGGCACAATCCGATTTAATATGATTTCCTCCTGGCGCGTCGTGCCGAGGCATTTGCTGATGGCAAAATCAAGTGCCGGCAAGGGAGTGCTGCTGATCGTTGACGTGCCATCGCCGGGCGCAACATCGCGGGTGATGGTGACGGAATCGCTGCCGACCATGCCGCTGGTATTGGTACCGCTGACGGTCAGCAGATTGCCACCGAACTGGAGCGGAATGCCGGTCACCTGCCAGGGCGACGTGGCGGGAAACGCGCCGTTGCCGCCGCGCTCGTTGGTCCACTGCATCGTGCCAACCAAATTCACATTAGTGCCGCCGATGGCAGTCGTTGCGTCAATGGTGCTGCTGATGGTGTTGGTGACATCAACCAATGGCGCGGTCGCCCGTGGCACGTGGAAAATGATGCGATTCCAGGTGTGATCCTGCAGCACAAACATCGGGCCGTCGAAGAAACAAAATGCGGGCTGGCCCAGATACGTGTTGATGATATGCGTGGGCTGCGGATGGGCACCAGTCTGCGGCGTGGGGTACAAAAACAGGTGCATGCCCTGGGGGGTATCGTAGGTGTCGCCGGTCAATACCATTTCGTTGGCGCTGTTGAAGGCCAGGGTAATCGGCGTGCCGGGCCGATTGGCTTCGCCTGCGCTGTCGCGGGCAGCGGTGAGATTCGGCTTGCAGAACACCGCGTCGGCCGCTGTGTTGGGGAAGATAGTGCCGCCGATGGGGTACGTCTTGGCTTCGTTAAAGCGCACAACGCGGCAATTGCCGCCACCCTCATAGCCGGAATCGACGACATACAGGTTGCGGTAGTTGTCGAGATAGACCTGCGTCGGATCCGCCATGTCGGTGGCATCCACGGTGTAAATCCATTGGTCCGCGATCCACTTACCCTTATTTCTCAGGCCGCCGGTCTTGTTGGTCTGGCCGAGCACGAGATCCACCTGCGGGAGGGCGGCAAACGGATCGCGGATGCGCAGGACGCGCGAGCCGGGATTATTGTTGCCGGCATGACTTTGCGCGTTCCACAGCACATTGCTGACCGGATCATAGCACACGTTGCCGAAGGGCATCGGCGCGCAATCGCTGTTGTCATCCGCCCACTTGAGTTGGTTGGCCTGGTTGCCGTCAATCGTTCTGAAGGGGGCGTAATTGCGCCCGCCACCGGTAATCGGCAAGTGAAACATGAACAATTTTCCGCCGGCGACCACGAACAGGACATTACTGCTGGCATGTACTATGTTGGGATAGCAGCCTTCAAAAGTGCCGCCGGGGTCGTTCTGATCCATGGCCGATTGGCCAATGACAAAATCAGCCGACTGAAAGTTGACTGCGGTGGGATAGTTGGTCCAGACCAGGATGCGATAGCGGTCGTGCACGAAAAGTTGATTGTTCCAGCGCGCCATGCCGTAGTTGTCCCACGACGTGCGGCCGCTGGTTGCATTCAGGCCGCATTTCATCATTTCGCCGTTGGACCAGACATAGCCTTGGGCATTGCTCGTGATCGGCAGGGGAACGCGGATGACTTTGCTGAGGTCACCACAACCGGTGAAATAGAGATTAGTTTGGGCGTCGATGCTGATACCGCCGTTGGGTTGCCCGAAGTCGGCCACGGCGCCGTCCGGGCGCACATACTTGCCGATGCCCAGAAACGTTGTCAGATTCTGTTGGCCGATGCAATCAAACGGTTGGCCGGTGACATGGTTGAATTTGATGATGCGATTGTTCGCGCCGTCGGCGACCCAGACGATGTTCGCGTCACACGGATCAAGGCAGAAACCACGCGACCAAAAGAGCAGGTTGGTGCCGAATTGGTTCGTATGGCTGAACGTGCGGTTGGCGCACATGCCGTTCGAGAAGGGCGGGCGGAAGACCATCATGCGCGGGCCAAGGAGCGGGTTGCTGCCCATGTCGCTGCGGCCGTCGAGGACGA
>CAYNJC010000080.1:0-5236 GCA_964397565.1 uncultured bacterium | reverse complement strand
CGATGAACGATGAACGATGAACGATGAACGATGAACGATGAACGATGAACGATGAGCTCTGAACACCCTGTCATGAAAATCGCCTTTGTCACTGCAGAATACGCTGCCTTCGTCAAGATTGGCGGCTTGGCCGATGTCGCCAATGCGCTGCCGGCCACGCTGCGCGCCGCCGGCCATGACGTGCGCGTGTATCTCCCCTATTACACGCAGGCCGCGCGCGACCTGGCACAGGCCTGGGACACCCAGCACTTCGTCGCGGTGACATATCGCGACACCGTCTATCACTGTGGCTTGTACCATCATGTCACCGCGGACGGGCTCGACATTTTCTTCATTCGCTATGATGAACTGTTCGGGCGCGCCAGCGTGTATGGCAGCGGCGACACGGACTATCCCGATAACCTGTTGCGCTTTGCCGTGTTTCAGCAAGCCGTCCTCGAAGCCCTGCCAATTGACAACTGGTTTCCGGACGTGCTGCATCTCAACGATTGGCACACGGCCGCGCTGCCGGCGTATCTGCCGGCGTATGCGGCGCGCGACGCGCGCTACGCCGCGATTCGCACGGTCTTTACTATTCACAACCTGGCCTACCAGGGCGTCTTTGCCGCGCGCGAATTCAGCCTGCTCAATCTGTCGGAAGAGTATGCCAGCCCGGCGTGGTTCGAACATTTCGGCGGCGGCAATTGCATGAAATGCGCGCTGGCGCATGCCGACCTGTTGACCACCGTCTCGCCCACCTACGCGCAAGAAATTCAGACAGCCGACGGTGGCTGCGGCTTTGACGGCCTGCTGCGCGAACGCCACGCCGACCTGACCGGCATCCTCAACGGGATTGACCCAGCCGTGTGGAACCCGGCCACGGATACCCGCATTCCGGCCAACTACACCGCGGCCAACATCCGCGCCAAGGCCTACTGCAAGAAAATGCTGCGCGCGCGCCTGGGCCTCGAGCCACGTGCCACTACGCCGCTGTGCGGCTTCGTCGCCCGCTTGACCGAACAGAAAGGCGTGGACTTGCTGCTGGCCGCGCTCGATAGCATAGTCGCTGCCGGCGTGCAGGTCGCCGTGCTCGGCACCGGTAATCCACAGTATGAACAGGCCCTGCGCGACAAGGCCGCCTGGCACGCCGGCGCGGTCTCGTTCACCGCCGCCTTCGACGAGGAGCTCTCGCATTGGATTGAAGCCGGCGCGGATTTGTTCCTGATGCCGTCGCGCTTCGAACCCTGCGGCTTGAGCCAATTGTACAGCTTGACGTACGGCACGTTGCCGGTCGTGCACCGCACCGGCGGCTTGGCCGACACCGTGGTGGACACGACCTTACTAACTCTTGAGAATCAGACGGCCACGGGTTTTGTGTTTGACACGCCGACCGCCGAAGCATTGCTGCATGCCGTGCACCGCGCCCTGGCGCTGTACCACGACGATCGCGTGACCTGGCGGGCGCTGCGCCGCCGCGCGATGTGCCAGGATTTCTCATGGCCGGCGCGCGCACAACAGTATCTGGCCGTATATCAAGCTGCGCTGCTGCGCTCTGCTGCAGGGTTTTAGGTCTTAGGGCTGCTTGGAGCTGGCTTGGCTAGTCCCGCCAGCGGCGTGGATCCCGCCAGCGGCGGGATTCAGGTTTCAGGTTTCAGGTTTCAGGAAGTCGTGAAGCGTGCGTAGTCAAGTAGTGCATCGTTGAATCGGATCTCGGACCTCGGTCCTCGTCCTTCGTCCCTCGTTCCGCACCGCCCATCTTCCCAACCTCCCAGCTTCGCAACTTCGTTCTGCACCGGACCTCGTCCCTCGTTCCGCCCCCCCCATCTTCCCAACCTCTCAGCTTCGCAACTTCGTTCCGCACCGGATCTCGGACCGCGTTCCGCACCGCCCATCTTCCCAACCTCTCAGCTTCACAACTTCGTTCCGCACCGGACCTCGTCCCTCGTTCCGCCCCCCCCATCTTCCCAACCTCTCAGCTTCACAACTTCGTTCTGCACCGGATCTCGGACCGCGTTCCGCAACCCCTATCTTCCCAACCTCTCAGCTTCACAACTTCGTTCTGCACCGGTCCTCGGGCCTTGGATATTGGACATTGAGTGTTGAATATTGGATATTCAGCCCGCGCAGTCGCCCCGCGGCGGGATCATCACTCATCATTCAAAACCGCGTTCAGCTCAGCGCGGCCACGCGGCGCACATCCTCTTCCGTGCCCGCCACCACCAAGATATCACCGGCGCGAAAGTGCTCTTCGGGATCCGGATTCAGAATGAAGGCGCGCCGCATTTCCTGGGACGGGCGCGCCTCCTCGGCCACTTCCGTGCTGATATTCAGCCGTCGCAGCGCAATGATATTGACGCCGTAGCGGCTGCGCACGCGCATCTCCAGGATGGTGCGGCCGATAAAGCTGCTGGGCACGTTCAATTCCGCCAGCGCCGCGTTCTCCGCCAGCGGGATCAGCTCGTTCAGGCCGGGCGCGGAGATGCGCTGGGCGGTGCGCGCGCCCATTTCCTTTTCAGGATTGATCACCTCGGTGGCGCCGACCAGGCGCAGAATTCGGGCGTGCAAGTCGGTCGCGGCGCGCGCAATGATGCGCGGCGTGCCGAGCTGGCGCAGTAGCGCCGTGGTCAGAATGCTGTTCTCGATGTTCTTGTCGCCAATCGCCACGACCGCGACGGCCATTTCATTGATGTGCGCCTCGCGCAGGGCGTCTTCGTCGGTCGCGTCCAAGCTGATGGCCTGCTCGACATGCTCACTGATTTCATCCACAAACTTGCGATTCTTGTCAATGGCCAAGACCGAGAAGTGGCGTTTCGCCAAGCTGATGGCGACTTCCATGCCGAAGCGGCCCAAGCCAATCACCGTGCATCCAAAGGTCATCGTGGTGTCTCCTGCGCCGCGCTGTCTGCGCCGCGCGTCATGTTAGCCGATCATCACATCGGCTTTGGGATATCTGATGCGCGCCTGCGCCAGCGGGCTCAGCGAGAGCATCAGCGTCAACGGGCCAACCCGGCCCACATACATCAAGATCAACACCGCCAGCTTGCCGAGGGCGGTCAAATGCGGGGTCACATTCATACTGAGCCCGACCGTGCCAAAGGCCGAAATGGCTTCAAAGGCCAGGCGTTCCATGTCCATCGGCTGGGTCGCCAGCAGCACGACCAGACAGGCCGCGCAGCTCAGCAAACACAAGGTGAGCACGGCCCCGGCCCGATACACCGTGACGGCATCCAGCGCATAGCCAAAGCCGTTGACTTCTTGTTTGCCGCGAATCAGCGCGCGCACCGTCAGCAGCAGCACCGTCACGGTCGTGATCTTGACGCCGCCGCCGGTCGAGCCGGGCGCGACGCCAATAAACATCAACAGCATCGTGATAAAGCGGTTGATCGGCCGCAGCGCCTCGATCGCAACCGTATTGAAGCCGGCCGTGCGGGGCGTCACCGCGCAGAACCAGGCATTGACCACCCGATCACGCCAGGAAAATGACTGAAACGCATGCAGCGACTCGCTCGCCAGAAACAACAGGGTGGCGCCCAGCAACAGCACCGCGGTGCCCAGCAGCACGGTCTTCACCTGAAAACTCATTTTGCCGGCGCAGCCTTGCGGCCACTCCCACAGCCAGTACAAGACGCCAAAGCCAAGCCCGCCCACAATGACCAGCAAAGAGATCGTCACCAAAATGCCGGGCTGGGTTGCATACGGCACAAAATTGTCCGTCTGCAACGCGAAGCCCGCGTTGTTGAAGGCGCTGACGGCATGAAACACACCCTTCCAGACACTGACCTTGAACGGCATGCCCAGATTCAGAAATTGGAAGGTCAGCAATGTGGCGCCGAATGCCTCGGTCGCGATGGTGGCCGCGCCAATGAATTTCACCAGGCGCAGGATCTGGTGCAACCCGGTCGCGCCGACCATCTGCGCCAGCGAATATTCATGCCCCAAGCCGATGTTGCGCCCGAGCATGATGGCCGCGAACGTGGATAGTGTCATGATGCCCAAGCCGCCGCATTGGATCAGGATCATAATGGTAAACTGCCCCAGCAGCGTGAAATCATGCGGGGTATCCAGGACCGTCAGGCCGGTGACCGCAACCGCGCTGGTCGCGGTGAAGAGTGCATCAATGTAACGAATGGATTCCTCGCCGATCGAGGCATACGGAAAGGACAGCAGCACCGAGCCCACCAGAATCGTGGCGAGAAAGCTCAAGACGATTAATTGCGCCGGCCGTTGAAAAAAATAGCGACTCACGCGCGCGGCCCGGTCGGTGCGCAAAAAATAGCGCACATAAACCACCGCCTGGCGCACGGCGATGACGGCCATAGTCACGCGCACATCGTGCCAGTAGAATGGAATCGTCGCCAGCGCCAGCAGCAGCAACAACCATTCGAGATGCGGGCCATGCCGCAGACTCGGCCGATGGTGCTTGAGCTCCAGCCAGATCGAGACCACCAGTGCGGCCAGGACAATGCTGGCCGCCGCGCTGATCCCGATCGGCGACGAGACGACCCGATAGCCGGCTTCCATCACACTGACGACAATCGCGATGGCATTCAGCCACAAAATGCCGCCGCCCCAGACGCCATATTGATCCATGCGCAATGCGCGCATGCTTGGCTCACGCGTGAGGGTGCGCGCCGTTTGGTGCAGCACCCGCAGGGCCAAGACCCCGTTGAACAGCAGCCCAATCACGCTCACCAGCCAATCAGCCGGCAGCGTGCCCAAATACCACGGCAGCAGCCATAGATACGCCACGCCACACAGCCAGAAGCCGGCCCGCCGGTGCCGGCGCAACAGCCACACCGCCAGCAGCGCCAGCACGCCAAAGACGGCCCACACCATCAGGCCGCTATCCGACAATATGTTGCGCGCCCCAAACAGCCCGTGCGGGTCCTTGAGCGTGATGACCAGAAAGAGATTGAGCGGAATGGCCGTCAGCACCTGCAGGGTGCGATACCACGCCAGCCGGCGAATGTACAACTTGGTGATGTGTGAATCCCACATAGCAACGCGACCGCGCGCCGACATGCCGCGCGCCGTCAATCTAGTCCAGCGTGAGGCGGTAGTGCATCATAACCCAGATCAACTCGACGTTCATGACCGGCTATTATAGCAAAACCCCGCGCAATTCTCAACCAGCCCGCGCCGGCTGTTCAGGATTCAGGGCTGCTTGGAGTCCCGCCAGCGGCGGGATTCAGGGTTCAGGTTCCTGTGCGGAAGGGGTTCAAAGCTGAAATTTTAAGGCTCAAAGTTGAAAAACGGT
>CAYNJC010000079.1:0-5336 GCA_964397565.1 uncultured bacterium | reverse complement strand
TCCAGCTCTTGATTGGCGCGTACGAGGGCTGCGGCTCGATCGAAATGC
This sequence comes from uncultured bacterium, assembly GCA_964397565.1. Classification (GTDB taxonomy): domain Bacteria; phylum Auribacterota; class UBA3054; order UBA3054; family JAPLST01; genus JAPLST01. The sequence goes on along the minus strand of CAYNJC010000079.1, from coordinate 5,288 downwards.
GCTACGACGCCAAGAAGAACCGCAAGGGTAAAGGCAAATACCCGATCAGATAGTGCCGAATAGAGAGAATATCTGACTATGAGCAGCAAGCTGTAAGTGCGACTTGCTGCTCTATTTATCTCCAAAGGAGGTCTTTGTAATGACACAACGTTTTATTAGTTTGACGGCATTGGGTATATTGGTGACCGTCATTTCCATGACAGTTCATGCGGATCCTTCAATTGGCTCCAATTGGACGTGTGCAACCAGCTTGGCGCCTTGGAGTTCAAGGACCTTGTTAGATTGCACTGTTTACCAGAACAAAATGTGGTTGTTTGGCGGTGCCGGGTCAGGCCCGCGGCGGGCCGATGTTTGGTCTTCTGTTGATGGGTCAAATTGGGCCTGCGTGACGGCAAACGCACCCTGGGGTGGATTAAGTGGCCACCACGTATTGGTTCACAGCAACATGCTCTGGCTGCTGGGTGGCACTAGCGATAGCGAATATAAAGACTTCGTCTGGAACAGCAGTGATGGAACCAATTGGACGACTGTTTTGAACCATGCTCCGTGGGGTGGAAGAGAAGGCTTTGGTGCCGTGGTCTACAGCAACAAAATGTGGATTATGGGCGGATATGCTAATAATCCACGGGATGTATGGTCAAGTGCCGATGGCGTGGTGTGGACTAGAGTCACGGGGGCAGCGCCGTGGGGCAATCGTGCCCGGTTTCAAAGCGTTGTACATCATGGGAAAATGTGGGTGCTGGGTTGTGAATACGGTGGCACCATGCGCGATGATGTCTGGTCAAGCACAGACGGAACAAACTGGGTGCAGGCCATTGCACACGCGCCGTGGGGCAATCGTGGTCAGTTTACCACCCTGAGTGACGGAAATGAAATTTGGGTGATGGGTGGCTATAACGGCGGGTCACCTCACGATGTCTGGTTCAGCGAAGATGGCGCGACGTGGCATTTGGCGACGGCTGCGGCACCGTGGGGCGATCGAAGAAGTTATGGCGCGGCTTACTATAATAATGCGCTGTGGATTGTGGGTGCCGGGCAGGATGTCTGGTATAGCAAGCTTGTGAATTTTGTTGTTGCGATTACGTCCGAGCCAGCCGTTGTTGCCCATAATGTTTTAAGTTATAACGTTGCTGGTACAAACAGCCCTGGAATTATTGGGCAGCTGTGGGCATCGAATGCAGTCAACGGCTTGGTCTACGCATTTCCGGCTGCACCAGACTGGACCACGCCAGAGATCGCACTTGAAGTTGGCGCTAACGCCATCGCCGTCTACGGCACCGACACCGTCGGTACGGTCGCGTCCGACACAACCACCATCACACGCAAAGCGGCCACACCGACCGGTCTGGCTGTCTCGGACGGCGCCTTCACCAACAAAGTCGCGCTGGCCTGGCTGGCCACGCCCGGCGCAACATCCTATCGCGTTTTGCGCGCCGTGACTAATGACAGTGCCGCGGCAGCGACTATCGCCAATGCTGTCTCAAACACGGTCTATGATGATATGAGCGCCACTCCTGGCTTGCTTTACTATTATTGGCTTGTCGCGCAACAGAACGGCGTTGAAAGCGACGCCAGCGCGTCCGACAGCGGCTACCGTCAATTGCAGGCGTCGGCCAATATTGCTGCCACGCTTGGTGCCCACACCAATGCAGTTGATGTTTCTTGGGCAGCCGTGCAAGGCGCGACGAAGTACCGCGTCTATCGCGCCGACAGTCCGCTGACCAATCTGGCTGGCGTCATTGCTGCGGACGTCACGGACACAAACTGCACGGATGGCACAGCCGTGCCCGGCATCGTTTGCTATTACTGGGTGCGGGCGGAAAGCGCGGTTGCGGCCGGCGCATGGTGTGGTGCAGCGCCCGGCTATGCCCTGTTGGCGGCCAATTTCGCCGACAGGAAAACATGGGCGATGCGCGACACCAAGAAAATGGACACGCTGATCTGCAAGCAACTGCCCGGGCCATGGAGCGCACTGCTCAATGCCGGCTGGGGGATTGGCATCATCAACGTCTTCACGCACGACCTGGTCAGCGGCCCGTTCGAGCTGGTGACCAAGAACGGTAAAAAGTACACGTACAAGAGCCCGACCGCGACGATTACTTACACTGAAAATCATAACAAGCGCAAGGACACGTACAAGACGAAATTGGTCTTCAAGTTTGCCGGCGCGATACCGACCAAACCGGGCGTGTATCTGCAACAGCCGACCGGCAATTGATTTTGTGCAGACTGAAAGCTACAAGACTACAGGAGAGATGCTGATGAAAACACTGGTTCTGTTCATGGCGTTGTGTGTGGCCAGTTCCTATGGCGCGACGCGCTATGTCGCGCTGGATGGCGGCAATGTGGCGCCCTACACCAACTGGTGCGGCGCAGCCACAAGCATCCAGACCGCGGTGGACGCGTGCGTTGATGGAGATACTGTTATCGTGAGCAATGGTGTCTACGGACTTTCGACAGAGCTCAGTGTGCTGAAAAACATCCGCGTTGCCAGTGCCGCTGGTCCGTACGAAACGGCCATTGATGGCATGCAACGTACTAGATGCCTGTCCATAACCAATGGCACGCTGACCGGTTTTACCATCTGCAATGGCTTTGTTGATGGCGCCGGCGCCGGTGCCGGTGTGAACATCGCTTTCCTTGGCGGCGTGGTTGAAAATTGTATTGTGCGCGACAATGTCAGCACCTATAGCGGCGGCGTTGAATGCAACGGCTATGGGAAGTTACGCAACTGTCTCATCTTCAGAAATCGTGCAACTAACTATGGTGCAGGCGTCCGCCTCAGGGACGGTGGCACTATGGAAAACTGCACCGTCGTCAGCAATACCTCAAGCGGCGCGGATGCGGGGCTGCTGTCGAGCAACGGCGGTGGCCCGCCATCGATTGTGCTTAATTCCATCATCTCTCTCAACGCGCCGCAGAACTACCTTCATATCAGCGGTAATGCTCCCACGTTCAGCTACACGTGCATCGTGCCAAGCGTGGCAGGCACGGGCAATATCACGGCGGCCCCTTTGTTTGCTGACGCAACCAGCGGCAATTATCGTTTGCGCAGTGATTCTCCCTGCGTGAATGCGGGCCTCAATCAGCCATGGATGACTGGTGCCGTTGATCTTGACGGCCAGCCGCGCGTTGTCGGTGGCCGTGTGGACATGGGTGCCTATGAACTCACAAATGCCACCATCATCTCCTATGGCGCGACGCGCTATGTCGCGCTGGATGGCGGCAATGTGGCGCCCTACACCAACTGGTGCGGCGCAGCCACAAGCATCCAGACCGCGGTGGACGCGTGCGTTGATGGAGATACTGTTATCGTGAGCAATGGTGTCTACGGACTTTCGACAGAGCTCAGTGTGCTGAAAAACATCCGCGTTGCCAGTGCCGCTGGTCCGTACGAAACGGCCATTGATGGCATGCAACGTACTAGATGCCTGTCCATAACCAATGGCACGCTGACCGGTTTTACCATCTGCAATGGCTTTGTTGATGGCGCCGGCGCCGGTGCCGGTGTGAACATCGCTTTCCTTGGCGGCGTGGTTGAAAATTGTATTGTGCGCGACAATGTCAGCACCTATAGCGGCGGCGTTGAATGCAACGGCTATGGGAAGTTACGCAACTGTCTCATCTTCAGAAATCGTGCAACTAACTATGGTGCAGGCGTCCGCCTCAGGGACGGTGGCACTATGGAAAACTGCACCGTCGTCAGCAATACCTCAAGCGGCGCGGATGCGGGGCTGCTGTCGAGCAACGGCGGTGGCCCGCCATCGATTGTGCTTAATTCCATCATCTCTCTCAACGCGCCGCAGAACTACCTTCATATCAGCGGTAATGCTCCCACGTTCAGCTACACGTGCATCGTGCCAAGCGTGGCAGGCACGGGCAATATCACGGCGGCCCCTTTGTTTGCTGACGCAACCAGCGGCAATTATCGTTTGCGCAGTGATTCTCCCTGCGTGAATGCGGGCCTCAATCAACCATGAATGACTGGTGCCGTTGATCTTGACGGCCAGCCGCGCGTTGTCGGTGGCCGCGTGGACATGGGTGCCTATGAACTCACCAGTTCTGGCCTCATCATCACAACTACGGCGCTGCCAGATGGTATTGATGGCGAACCTTACCTGGCGGCACTGACTGCAACAGGCGGCACACCGCCCTACATGTGGAGCATCTTGGCTGGCAGTCTGCCATTGGGAGTCGCGCTTACCCCGGCAGGTGCGTTGACGGGGATACCCGCGCGCGTTGGAACCTATCCGTTTACAGCCAGTGTGCATGATGCGCTGTCCAGTACAACCGCCAAGGAACTCAGCTGCAACATCTCCGTCCGCTATGGCACCAAGACAAACTTGCTGGCATGGTACAGCTTCGATGATGCCAACAACTTAGGTAAGGACGAAAGCGGCAACGCCCATGACGGCGCGAACTACGGCGCAGTTGGCGCGGCGGGCGGCGCACTGAACGGCTGTGTTTACTTCGACGGCTATGGACAGTACATCAGCGTGCCCCATCACGCAGATTTCAACGTGACGAATCTGACCGTGGGCTTCTGGATTAAGACACCGACGGATGCATCGCCGTCGGGGCAAAGTCGCATTCTGGGAAAATGGGATGAGCGCTGGCGCGGCTGGTTCGGACACATGTTGCCGAACGGCGGCGTCTTCGCGGCAATGGCCTATGGCAACGCTGCGCACGAGCATGTGCTGAATGTGGAACATGTGGGGCGCACGCAGTGGACCCATATAACGTTTGTCATGACGCCTTTGTCATGCACACTCTACACGAATGGCCTGGCCTGCGCGCAGACGAATCTGAGTGTGGAAGCGTTGTTGCCGACCAGTCAGCCGCTGTGCATGGGCGGATTCCCTTCGTGGGGCTGGGCGTGGATGAAGGGCTGGCTGGATGAAGTGAAACTGTGGGGGCGCACCCTGACACCGGATGAAATTGCCCGCGAAGCACATCGCCCGCAACCGCCGTTCGTCACGGTTGCGCCGACCCAGCAGGTGGTCTGTGCCGGCCAAGTGGCCACGCTCGCCATTGCCTATGGCGACAACGACGGCACGGCTGAGCTCACCATCAATGGTGCGCCTGCCGCCGCAGTCGTCAACTCTAACAAGACCAGTCTCACGTGGACGCCCGGCGCCAGTGATGTTGGCCGGCATGTTATTGAATTTGTCGCGACGGACAACGATCTGTTGACGGCCAGCGCCACCGCCGTTATCATTGTTACGCAGCGCACCGACCGGCTTGAGATTGTCACCGCGGCGCTGCCGGATGGCACGGTCAATGTGCCG
>CAYNJC010000078.1:0-6168 GCA_964397565.1 uncultured bacterium | reverse complement strand
AGCGTTCGTAACGTTGCGAACAATCCTTTCGCGGCGAAAGAGATTTGAGATACTATGGCCACGAAGGCACGAAGACACGAAGAAGCAACGGTATTCGGCTGCTTGGAGTGCCGCCGCCGGCGGCATATTCGGTGATCGGTATTCGGTTTTAGACGCAGAGACGTACGCCACGCGCTCCGCGCGCGGCGAAGATGTTGAAAAGCTACGGTATTGGCTTATCCGTGATCAGTGCCGAGGTGCGGCGGTGGTCGGTGCGGCGGTGATCAGTCGCAGCCTGCAACCTAAAACTGGCTGCGAGGAACAAGTGAGAAGTACTAATGAATGCGCTTGCTTGGTGTCATGCCAATTGTGGCCGCGGGCGCAGGCGTGGAGCTGGCTTGGGAGCCGCTTGGAGCTGGCCTGGCTAGTCCCGTCCCGCCGAAGGCGTGGAGCGCGGATCCCGCCAGCGGCGGCGATCCCGTCAACGGCGCGGATGACCGCGGCTGCAGAAGCCGCCCTCACCGCGGGCGGCTACAAGGACGCTGCAACGTAGAAAGCGTTCTCATTAGTAACAGGTACGTGCACCCTGCACCCTAAAACCTTTCAACTTTGAACCGCGCTGCCGCCGCGTCTATAACCTTACACTCGGCCGCCGCCGCCCTACGCCCGCAGCAGCGCGGCCAGGCGTTGCAGCATCGGCAACACGGGCGTGTCGGGCGTGACTTCGAGCAGCGTGATGCCAAGCGCGTTGCACAGTGCGCGTTTGCGCGCATCGCGTTCCTGCCGGCGCGCGAACGCCGGCGCGCCGCCGTAATAGGCGCATGACTGCCAGTGCGGCTGCCCTTGAATTTCCAGCGCGACCTGCGGCGCGCGCCAGTACACGTCCAGATGCATGCCGCAGCCGGGCAAGGGCACATGACGTTGCGGCGTCTGCGCGGGAAACGCCGCGCGCACGCGCCGCCACCAGCGCTCCTCAATCCGTGAACTTGGTTCGCGCCCGTTGCGCTGTACCTGCGCCCAGCCATTGCGAAAATAGGCGCGAACGGCCGGGCCGCGCCAGTCAATCAGCGTGCTGGGACGCACGGCCGCCATGGGCGTGCCGGCCAGCAGACATAATGGCGCCGTGCGCGCAAACGAGGCCGCGCCGGTGATGAAGTCGCGCCACAGGATTGACCACGCCGTGCGCGCTGGTGCGGCACCCGCCGGCGGCATGCCCGCCAGCCAGGCCCACGCACAGCGGGGCGGCAGCCGGCGCATCTGCGCACAGGCCGTCAAATAGCGCAGGCGCAAACGGGTATCGGCCGGCCATGCGGGCAGCCAGCGCGGTGCTGCAGCCCGCAGCCAGTGCCATTCAAGCAGCCAGACGTCGGCCTGCGCGCGCGCGGTTGGCGCAAGCGCCACCGTCAGCCGCTGCCAAGCAGCGCGCGACGTTAGGGCTCGGCCGCGCCGCCCGGTCGGGTGCGTCAGCACGTCAGCGAGGCAAAGCCACGCTGTGGTGGCGCCGCCCGTCGCATAGAACACGGATGGTGCGCGCATGATTTGTCTCGAAGTGATAGGCAACGGACACGGCGGGTGTGCGCAGCGTCAGGTGCTGCGGCGGGCCGGGCATGTCCGCGTGCGTGATACGCAGTTGGGCGGGCAAGGCCGGCGCGCCGGCGCGGGCATCGCCATACACATGCAGCGCGCCGGGCCAGAAATAGGTTGGTTCGGCTTCCGTAATCACGATCTCGGCCGGGCTGATGCGGCGCTGGGCGGCGAGTGTGCGCGCCAGGTTAAACGCAGCGGCGACCGTTGCGCGGCAGGCCGGCCCGCGCACCTGCCATGCCTCCGCGTGACCTGGCGCGGCGCGCGCCCGGGCTTGTTTTGCCGGCGTGCGGTCGGCGGCCCGCGTGCGCGGCAGACAATCAAGGTGGGTTGGCAAACACAAGACGGCGCGCAGTTCGCCATTGGCGCCGCGCACTTCCGTCAACACGCCGGGGCGCGGCGCGGCCATGCCCGCGCCGGCGCGCCAGACTTGCCAGGATTGCAGCACCACACGTGCCGTGGATACGGACAGCCGCCATGCCTGGGCCGGCGCGTCTTCGCGCGCGGCGCGCAGCCAGGCCTCGTCACCATGCAGACTGAGGCTGATCCACAACCATTGCTGCGCGTCCTGCCATGCCAGCCATGTGTGGGCCGTCAGGCCGGCGCCGCGCGCCAGCGGCAGGCCGGCGGCAACCAGCGCGCGCGTGCTCTCGACGCCGGTCTGGGTGCCGTACGCCAACTGGCCATCGCGCAGGATCAGGTTCAAATCCTCACTGCGAAAGCGCCACTGTTTCCCGGCTTTGTAGCCCGTAATCCGGCCGTCGCGCAGCCAGCGCACCAAGGTCGCGCGCGACACGCCGAGCTGCCGTTGTGCGCCGGCACAGTCCAGCATTGGTTGTGTGCTCATTGTCTCACCTAGTGTTGTTTGTGTATCATAGTGTAGCATAATGGTGCATGGCTTGTCAAGGGCTGGTTTTCGGTTTTCAGTTTTCAGTTTGCGGTTGGCGGAGAAAATTCGTTCGCGGCGAACGAATTTATAACGCGGCCGGGGGCCGGACGGCAGCGGTGCGGGGGCTATTCCAGCAGTGTTCGGTATTCAGTATTCGGTATTCGGTGGAGGAAGAGCAACGGCAAAAAATCCCCCAACCCTGCCGCCGTTGGCGGCACGGCGGAGACGCCGCCAGGGGGTCGGCAGGCGTGACTGGCTATACGCGCACCTTCTGCGCTGCTGGTGCGGATCCCGTCAATGGCGCGGATGACCGCGGCTGCAGAAGCCGCCCTCACCGCGGGCGGCTACAAGGACACTGCAAAGTAGAAAGCGTTCTCATTAGCAGAAAGCGGGCAGGGGCCGCTAACAGCGATGATGTGTTTACCAATTGCGCTGCCCCACCCACTGCTTTTTTCCACCGAAATCTCTAAAGAACCAAACCCAGAACGAAAACTGCAAACTCCATGCCTGACCCCATTCTGCCCTGACCCCATTCTGCCCCCGGCAGTAAAAGCACGCCGACAAAGTCACTAGTCAATTTCCGACCCCACTTTTGCTCTTGCGGCGCAACGCCACCAGCGCCAATCCCGCCAGCGCCATCATGCCCGGCTCCGGCGTCGTGGTGATCGGCCCGATACTAATGCCGGGCGAATAATAGTTGTTGCCATCAACCGACCAGAACTTGTAGTAATAGTCCGTATTGGGATTTAGACCTGTATGATCGTACATTGTCGCAGCGCTGTTGTAGATAACCGTGCCGCCGCCGGCTATTGCGGCACCGGCATTGTAGCTGGTGTCGTTACCGGGTGTGCCGAAAGTGCCGTCCGTGCTGTAGGCCACCATGACATTGTCGCCATTGGCGTTGTTGGCCCAAACAAGATCAATCTCATTATTGCCGGCGAAACCCTCCGCGTCACTGGGATTGACAACGCCATCATTAATCTGCCGCAAATAGCCGTTGTCCCACTTGGCCGATTGGTTCCCCCCGGTGTTGTTCCAAAACGCGCCGCCCACCATCGGCGTGATCTTGGTGATCGTGTCGGTCGTGTTGGTGACGGTCAACGTGAACAACTGCCATGTGTTGAGAGTGCCCGTCAAGGCGGCATAGATGTCTTTCTGCACGGTCTGTTTTAGCGTGGCGCCATCATACAGTTCAAGCTTCAGCCAGGTCTCGTGGGATAGCGATGAGTAGTTTGCTTCCGCCAGGCCCCAGATCGAGAATTCGTAGATGTGCCCATTGTTCTGGTTCACCTCGACATCCTGGCCAATGCCGCCGTAGGCGCCTTCGTTCCAGGCGTAGAATGCCACGCCCGTGCGGCCCGATTGCGCCGCCCACCATTCGCGGCCGGCGTCACTGTACGTCCACCACCCGCTGCCGTTTTCAAAACCCGGATCAACGAGCAGGTTGCGCGTGCTGGGCGTCAGCGCCGCATTGTCCATGAAGCAGGCCATATTGCCGCCCGCGTTGGTCCAGCCGCCGCCACCGAACAAGCCCTTGACCATCGTGACATTGTTGAGCGTGTTGGTCACTGTCATGGTCAGCAGGATCCACGCCTGGCGATTGGCATCCAATTGTGTATAGACAAGTGCTTTGTTTACCTGACTGGCAGAACTCGCGCCGTTGATCCAGAACTCCACTTGCAGGAACGTGTCGGCGGTGGTCGAAATATAATTCTGCTCAGCGTAACCATAAACACTGTAGGTCACAATATCACCCGGGCGGGCCGGCATGCCGACATCCTGGCCGGTGCCGCCGTAGCCGTCGGGGATCCAACTGGGCAGCACGGCACTATTGGTGCCATCATATGCCCGCCACGCTTCAACTTGGACATTATTATAGCTCCACCAATAAGGGAAGCCTTCTTCAAAACTAGGATTGCGCAGTTCGTTGGCACGCACGGTGGTCACAAGCATCACCGCAATAATGCCGCTCAACAAACACTGCTGCCGACGGCAGGCCGGGGTCTTCATGCAGGCTCCTGGGTGGTTGGTGGTGGGCCATCAGTTTTAATGTTACCGGTAACATAATAGCAGGTTTGTGGATTTTTTTCAAGTCCCACGGCGGCGGGTGGTTCTCTTATCGCGTCATTTCGAGCGCGCGCCCATTTCAGCTGCGCGGAGAACAACCCGGACGAGCCCTGGCTCGTTTATAAAATCCTGCGCGGCGCAGGATTTTTGTGGTTGACTTTTTCTTCCCGACCTGCTATCGTTCACTCTATGAAGCCCGCGCCAGCCATGCCTGCAGCATCTGCCACGCCCGCCCCGTGGTGGGACATCACGGCCTATGATTACGACCTGCCGCCCGAACTGATCGCGCAAGAGCCGGCCGCGCAGCGCGATGCCAGTCGCTTGCTGGTCTATGACATGCGCCGCGCCGCACTCGATCATCGCCATTTTGCCGAACTGCCCAGTCTGTTGCGGCCCGACGATGTGCTGGTCGTCAACGATTGTCGCGTCATGCCGGCGCGGCTCTTTGGCACGCGCGCCGGTTCCGGCGGCGCCGTTGAAATTCTGTTGACCGCGCGCGTGGACGCCACCACCTGGCACGCCATGGTCCGGCCCGGTCGGGCGTGCAAGCCGGGCGCGCGGCTGGAGATTGCCGGCGTCAGCGCCCAGGTGTGCGCATGTTTGCCCGATGGCCAGCGCGTGCTGGCTTTTGCCTGCACGCCGGCCGAATTCGAGGCGTTGCTACAGCGCGCCGGGGTCGTGCCGTTGCCGCCCTATATCAAACGCCCGCGCGCGCCGTCGTCCCCTGCCGACCGCGAGCGGTATCAGACGGTCTATGCCCGCGCCGGTTGCGCCATCGCCGCGCCGACCGCCGGCCTGCATTTTACCACGGAGTTGCTCGACACCCTGCGCGCCCACGGCTGTCAAATTCTGGCGGTCACGCTGGACGTCGGGATCGGCACGTTCCAGCCGGTGGCGGTGGACGACCTGCGCCGGCATCAGATGCACTGCGAACAGTGTTGCATCACCGCTGACACTGCAGCCGCGCTCAATGCCGCGCGCGCCGCCGGCCACCGCATCATTGCTGTCGGCACGACCGCGTTGCGCACGCTCGAGGCCTGTCTCGACCCGCACGGCCAGTTTCAGCCCTTCAATGGCCCGACTGATATTTTTATTCATCCGCCGCTGCGCATCCGCGCCATTGACGGCCTGCTCACCAATTTCCATCTGCCGCGCTCGACCTTGCTGATGCTGCTCGCCGCCTGGCTCGGCCCGGACGTCTGGCGCGATCTCTACGCCGAAGCTATCCGCCAGCGCTACCGCTTTTATTCCTACGGCGACGCCATGCTGCTGCTGCAAAGTTGCTGAGCACGGTTGACTGCCTGGTTGCGGCCATACGAGCACAGGTGTAAGCCTCCCCACCGGCCTTGCGCCGGTGGAAGGAAAGATTTGGGAGGAGAACCGGCGTGTTTTCACTTAATCTCATTCACCCACGGCGCGAGGCCGTGGGGGTCTCTGCGCAGATGTAGTCGCGGAACGGCGTTCCGCGAGTTGTGCTTCCTTTGCATACGCCGCACGCCGTGCGGCGGCTACGGGCAGAAACGCACGCATGCGGCGGGGGCTCGCTGCGCGGATGTAGGCGCGGAACGGCGTTTCGCGAGTTGTGCTTCCTTGAATACGCCGCACGCCGTGCGGCGGCTACGGGCAGAAACGCACGCATGCGGCGGGGG
>CAYNJC010000077.1:0-6332 GCA_964397565.1 uncultured bacterium | reverse complement strand
CCGATCCAGGTGCCTTGGCCGCGCATGGGTTTGCGGTTGACATAGGTGCCCGGCGCCGGGTCACTGCCGCTTTCAATGCAGTAGCCATTGAGGTCGGCCAGTTGCCACGAGGCGCTCTGCCAGGTGTCGGCGGCCGGGTCGTAAACAGAGAAGCCAGACTGGCGATTGTAGCTATAGCCGTCGCCATTCGGCCAGGTATTACTCGGCCACATATAACCCATTGAGATGGATTTGCCATCGGCGCCCGACATGCCGTAGATACTTGCCAAATTTGCATTTGGGCCGACTCCGGCGGAAATGTAATACTTGCCATTGGCAAAGACCGAGGCGCTGTGATAGGTGGGCCAATAGCCCTCTTCGCCATAGCGCGGGTCGGCCGACGACCAGATGATCATGTTGGTTTGATAGGCCGGACCGGGGACTTGCCCGCCGCCACTGTTTTGGTAGGCAACAAAGGTGCGATTGGTCGCGACCGGGATCGGCAAGTCCATCTGCCGCGAGGTGGCGCTGCCGACTTCATAGGGGAAGCGGGCCGGATTCGAATTCTTTTCGGTCCAATAGGCGCCGAAGGTCAGCAACGCAGTAAAACACAGGGTAAAGCAGAGGGAGGCGGCAAGACGAGCATTCATGAAATTCTCTCAGTAGACGTTAGGTCACGCAAGGTGACCGGATTCAGTGATACGTATCCGTAAGCACTGTTCACTTGTAGTATATCATATAGTGGGTGGATGTGTCAAGCGCGGAACGCCGCTCTATGACTACATACGGACGGCGGGCCGCCGCGGCAGAGCAGCATTGTAATTCTTTCGTCGCGAAAGAATTAAAAAAGAGCGCGGGCAACATGCCCGCGCTCTGGGTATGCAAAAGAGCAGACGCCGTTCAGCGTCGGCGCCGCAGGGCCAGCACGGCAAAGGCGACGATGCCCAGCGCGGCTGGCTCGGGGATTACGTTCCAGCCGACGTCACGCGTGCCATAAGACGTCTCGAGTTGGGTCGAGTACGGCAGGCCGCCGACGGTCTCGAACGTCGGCACTTCGTTGGTGAAATTCAGGATGTTGCCCTCGTCGTCTTCGGCAATGACATTGGCATTCCACCAATTCTCGCCGGGGACCGGCACGCCAATCGACCAGAATTGATTCGAATGGGCCTGCATCTGGAACTGGAGCGTGCCAGTTTCGATTTGATCGGACGACAGCCCGATGGCATCCGCGGCTTCCGGCCGCAGCGCATTGGGCATGTCGCCGAGAATGTTATATTCAACGAGGTAGGCGGGCGCGTAGTGCATACCGGGATTGTAGACGGTGATGCCGTATACGCTGGCGCCCGGGTTGCACTGCTCGACGAAGGTGCAGTGCGTAATCCGGATTGGGCCGGTATTGCCCGGGTCATCGGTATAGCCGTAATTGTTTTGCGAGAAGGCGCGCTGGCTACCGCGTAGGAGTATGTTTTCGAAGCGCGCCCCGTTTGGACCCGTCACGCCATAATAGGCGATGCCGTAATAGACCCAGTTGTACCATGAGTTGGTCCAGACGCCCTCGTCGGCCAGATAGACATCGCCGATGTAGCTGCCGTCAATATTCAGGTGGTGCAGGTACAGCCCGTTGACGCTCTGAATGCCGACGATGGCGCAGAAGCTATCCCAGACATTGGAAAGCGCTTGCGCTGGCGGATTGGTTGCCACGATCGTGAAGCCGCCGACTTCGACATTGACGCAGTTGCGCAGTTCGAGCGGACAGCGCGACGGCACCCGGTCGCTCTCATAGCGCACCAGCGGCCAGATATTGGTGCCGGGGACAATGATGCTCTGTTGCGCGCCAGCGCCGAGCACGCGCAAGTAACTGCGATTGATCAGGTGCAGCGACCACAGATTAGTGCCGGGAATTGAGCATTCATTGGCATACGTGCCGGCGCCGACATGCAAGGTCATCACGCCTTCATCCGCGCTGCCGTTGGGCACATTGCTGAGGCCGTACGCAATCGTGCGCCAGGCCGTCGCCCAACTCAAGCCATTATTGGCGTTGTCGCCAGCGACCGCCACATAAAATTCCAGCGGATAATTACTGATGGTAAAGACCTCGGGCGCGCCATTGTAGGCGTTGTACGCCACCTGAATGGTGCCGACGCTGGGGCGCGGCGCGGCGGCGGTGATGGTAAAGCTGATGCTGGTCTGTGTGTCGGGCGCCAGCACGCCGACGCTCGGCGTGATCGCCGTCACAAACGCGTCCGCGCTAGTGTTGGTGAAGTACATCGGGGTTGCCCCGACGTTTGCCACGGCAAATGACTTGGTGCGCGGCTGCATCGTGATGGTGGAAGTGGGTGTCAACACCGCAACCGGGCGCGGCGTGTCGGCCAGCACGGGCACGAAGAAGTTGCCGCTACCCCAGGTGACCTGCACGCCTGCATTGGTCGGGCCGTTGATCAGGGTGCGATTGACCGTCACCGTGCAATAGGTGGTGGCGCCGCCCGGCACCGTCATGACGCCGGGTGCCACTGAAACCCAGCCTTGCGTCGGCGTGTTGGTGCAGGCAATCGGCAAGCCCGTGGCATTATCGAAGCGTAGGACCAAGTCATTGGTCACTTGCCAGAACGAGAGCACATTCGGGGCGATGAACATGTCCTGCTCCGGCATCGGCCCGGACCACATGCGGCTTGAATTGACCAGCCAGCCGCTCACCGGGTCGGTCATACGCAGCGCGCCGCCAAAGTAGAACGTGCCCGACGGACTAACCGAACACGAGGCCGCGTAGGCATTGACCGGCAGGGTTTCCGCGCTCAGAATGGTCGCCTCGGTCGCCGGATTGAATACCTGAAAGACGTTGGTCGGGCCGCGTGGCGTGTCACCGCCAACAATGTATAACTTGCCTTTCCACGAGGCCATCGAGGAGTACAGCACGGGAATGACCACATCCCCGACCACGCGCACACCGCTGGTGATGCTGTCGTCACTGGCCACATCAATCATGTAGACATGCGGCGAATAATTGGTAGTGGGAATTTCCACGCCGGAGAACAGGTAAATTTTTGTGCCGACGGCGGCGATACCAAACGAACGCAATTCTTTGTCGTAGACGTATTCAAAGGTCTGCCAGGTGTTGGAGGCCGGGTCGTACACTTGCAGGTGGGTGGCGCCCGCGGGCCCCCAAAACTGACCACCAATGCAATAAATTTTATTGCCGACGCGCACGGCGCCACCATACCTCTGGGCTTGGTCGCCGCTGCTGAACGTGTTGGCGGCGGCGGTCGTGGTCCATTCGCCATCGGTGCCGCGATTCGGATCGAAGACGGCGCAGTAGCCATCCCAATGCGGATAGCCGCCGTGCATGAAGATCTCCTCGACGCCATCACCATCCCAGTCATAGGCGAAGGCCTGATTGGCGCCGATCAACGTGCCTAGGCCGCGCGTTGGTTTGCGGCTGACATACGTGCCATAGGGCGGGTCACTCACGCCATCAATGCAGTAGCCGTTGAGCTCGGCCGGTTGCCACGAGGCACTCTGCCAGGTGTCGGCGGCCGGGTCGTAAACAGAGAAGCCAGACTGGCGATTATAGCTATAGCCATCGCCATTCGGCCAGGTATTACTCGGCCACATATAGCCCATCGAGATTGACATGCCATCCGCGCCCGACCTGCCGTAAATACTTGCCAAATTCACATTGGGTCCGGCCCCGCCGCAAATGTAATACTTGCCATTGGCAAAGACCGAGGCACTGTGATAGGTGGGCCAGTAGCCCTCCTCGCCGTAGCGCGGATCAACCGTCGACCAGATGATCATGTTGGTTTGATAGACCGGACCGAGAACTTCTCCGCCGCCACCGTTTTGGTAGGCGACAAAGGCGCGATTGGTCGCGACCGGGATCGGCAGGTCCATTTGGAGCGTACTGGCCGAGCCGACTTCATAGGGGAAGCGGGCCGGATTCGAAGTTTTTTCGGTCCAATAAGCGCCGCAGGTCAGCAACGCAGAAAAGCACAGACTACAGCAGAGGGAGCCGGTAAGACGCGCAAGCATGATATTCTCTCGATGAACGTTAGGTCACGCGCGGTGACGAACTGCACAAAGGACAACGCCGTGTTGTTTAACCACAGTATACTATATATGAGTGTGATTTGTCAACTGCCGGCAATACGGCGGGACGCAGCGACAGAGCAACAGTATAACAAAGAGTGAAAGAGGTACGGAGCAGGCCGAAATCTCTGGGTGTCTGCAAACGACAGAAACTGTTGATTGTGGCCCAATGCCGCTCTTTTACTCCTTTACTCTTTGTTGATTGCTGCGTGCCGCGCAGGGATTGGCAAAAAAGAGAGCGCGGGCAATGTGCCCGCGCTCTGGGTACGCAAAAGAGCAGACGCAGCTTAGCGCCGGCGCCGCAGGGCCAGCACGGCAAGGGCGACGATGCCCAACGCGGCCGGCTCGGGAATCAACTCGACCTGCAACTCGACATAGCCCAGATACTGGCCGCCGGCCGGGCGAATCGCCCATTGGCTGTTGAAATCCGGTTCGAGGTATTCGCAGACATTGCCCACGCAATCTGGACCGGTGAGACCAAAGGGCTGATTGACCGCATCCGGTCCGACCAGGTCGAATTGGGTAAGCATCACCAAATAATCGCCGACTTGGTTGGTGAGCGTGCCGGTGGTAAAATAATTGGTTGCTTTCTGGGTGTAGCCCGCATCGCCGGCGATGTAGCCGCAGCTTTCGAAGCCGTCGGCATCCACCACGCCGCCACCGTTTTCGTCAATGCCGGCCAAGGTCGGCAGCGAACCGGGGGCAAAGTTTGGTCCCAGTTGGGGCGTGCCGATGAACAGGCCGAGCAGCCCTTGATCCTGAATCTCGCCCAGCGGCCCGAGCATGATGGTGAAGCGATTCACGCCTTCTTGGAGCGGCATGTAGAGCTGGTTCTTGGTCAACTGGCGGGCGTTGATGTAGTCCGCCAAGCTGCCGGAGATGACCGGCGCCGTGGCATTATCCGTCACCGGATTCAGGATCGGATAGACGCCCAAGTCCAGCGCGTTGACGGCGTTGGGCACATTGGTGCTGGCGGGCTGGAACGAGCCTTTGGCGACGTACTGGGCCGGCCCGTCGATCAGCAGCCCGGTGAGCCACGGGGCCTGATTCGTCAGCTCATAATTGCCAAAGCCCCACGTGCCGGCCAACAGGCCGACGTCAACATTGGCATTAAAGGCCGCGATCGGCGTCAGCTCGCCAAACATCGTGTCTTCATACAGCTTGTTGTAGTTGGCATCCGGGGCGATCTCGGTGACATGCAAGCCATAGACGTTCAACACCCCGGGCGTGCCGACACGGGCGCGCACATTATAGACGAGTTGTGGCGGATCCAACGGGCCGCAATCGAGCGTCAGGTGGCCGGTGTAGAAGCCATTGCTGAGGCCGGTGCGATTGATGCGCAAGGGAATGTCACGATATTGGGTGACGACTCCGGTCTGGAAGCCGGCGGCAACACTGAGCCACGCCACATCCACGCTGGCGGTGTAACTAAAATTGCTGGTGCCGTTGTTGTACACGCGCGCCACACCGCTGGTTTCCCAAACGCCCACCACGATGTTGCTGACTGGCGCAGCCGGGACGGGTGGCGGCTGGCTGACGACAATCTCGAGATAGGCAACGGCATGGTCGCCGCCGCCGCGGATGGCCCATTGATCGTAGAAGTAAGGGCAGACATGGCCGACGCAGCCGGGCGGAGTCATGCCATACGGGTTCACCGCCACGTCATTGCGGCCGATCACATTGAAGTAGGTGATGCGGACAACATGGCCGTTGATTTCCTTGGACAAGGTTGTGCCGGTCAAGACCTCGGTTGCTTTCTGAAAATAGGTGACATCCGCGCCGTGATACCCGCAGGAGTTGAAGCCTTCGGCCTCAATATTGCCGGTGCCGTCATCAACGGCGGCCAAGCCGGGCAATTGGCCTTCCGCAAAATCGGGCGTCTCGTTGCTGCCGTAGACAAACAGGCCGAGCATGCCTTCGGTGCCAATCTCGCCGGCCGCGCCAGCCAGCAGGGTAAATTGGTTCGTGCCGGGGTACAACGGCATGTTCAGCTCCTGCTTGCGCAGATTCGCGGCGCTGATGAAATCAGCCAGATTGCCGGCAATGCTGGGCGCGCTGCCGTTGTCGACCGCGGGGTTCTGCACCGGATAGACATTGGTGTTGAGGGCGTAGACGGTATTGCTGGTGAAAAACGCGCCCTTCACCACGGTTTGCGCCGGGCCATCCAGCAGAAATGGCGCGAGATACGGGTCATTGGTAAAGGCAGTATTGCCAAAGCAGTAGAAGCCGCGCATGACTTCCTCCTTCAGGAGGAAGCGGCGGACCTGGCC
>CAYNJC010000076.1:0-6360 GCA_964397565.1 uncultured bacterium | reverse complement strand
CCTCACCGCGGGCGGCTACAAGTACACTGCAACGTAGAAAGCGCTCTCATTAGTAGGTTCACTGTTCACTGTTCAGCGTTCAGCGTTCAGCGTTCATTGCCGGCCTATTCATCCTTAGCACGCTTCTTGGCGGGAGGTTCTTCGGCGGGCTTGGCAGCCGGTTCTTCTGCGGTGGTCAAGCCCGCGGCCAGTTTGACGGCGGCATCCAGTTTTTTCGTCATCTCCGGGTCGTTCTTCAATATTTCCTTGACCGCGTCGCGGCCTTGGCCCAGGCGCGTCTCGCCCCAGCTCAGCCACGACCCCTTTTTCTGAATCACGCCGCAATCCACGCCCAGGTCCACCAAGCTGCCCTCGTAGGAAATGCCCTCATCATAGAGAATGTCAAACTCGCCGATTTTGAACGGCGGCGCTACCTTATTCTTGACGACATTGACCTTGGCACGAATGCCGAAACTAACGCCCTGACTATCTTTCAGCGTGGCGATGCGGCGAATATCGAGGCGCACCGACGAATAAAACTTCAGCGCGCGCCCGCCCGTCGTCGTCTCGGGATTGCCGAACATGACGCCAATTTTCTCGCGAATCTGGTTGATGAAGACGCAGGCGCACGGCGAGCGACCAATCGCGCCGGTCAGCTTGCGCAAGGCCTGCGACATCAGGCGCGCCTGCAGTCCGACAAACGAATCGCCCATTTCGCCCTCGATCTCGGCCTTCGGCACCAGGGCGGCGACCGAGTCAATCACGACCACATCGACGGCGTTCGAGCGCACCAGCATCTCGGCGATGCTGAGCGCGTCCTCGCCGCAATCCGGCTGCGATATCAGCATCTCCTCGATGTTGACGCCCAGCCGGCGCGCATAGCCCGGGTCAATTGCATGTTCGGCATCAATGTAGGCCGCGACGCCGCCGGCTTTCTGGGCGTGCGCCACCACGCTCAAGGCCAGCGTTGTCTTGCCGGATGACTCGGGTCCGTAAATCTCGGTGACGCGCCCGCACGGCAGGCCGCCCACGCCGAGTGCCACATCCAGGGTCAGCGCGCCAGTCGAAATCACCGGGATTCTGACGACACTGTGACTGCCCAGTTTCATGATCGAGCCCTGCCCGAATTGTTTCTCGATTTGGCCGAGGGCGCTCTCCAGCGCTTTTTTGCGTTCGTTGTTGTCGGTGCTCATGGTGCGTACTCCTTTGATTAATTGATCTTATTGTACCAAATATTCTTCAAGCAACGCCAGGGCGGCGCGCACGGCCCGGGCGCGAATTTGCGCGCGGGTGCCGATCAACTGCACGCGGCGCGCGCACTCCACGCGCGGGCCGGCCAAGCCCAGCCAGACAGTACCGACCGGTTTGTGTGGCGTGCCGCCGGTCGGGCCGGCAATACCGGTGATGGCGATGCCAAACGTGGCTGCCAGCCGCCGGCGCACCGCGCACGCCATCTGCCGCGCGACCGGCGCGCTGACCGCGCCATGCCGTGCCAGCAGTGCCGGCGCAATTGCCAGCAGGCGCGTTTTGGCCGCGTTGGCATAGACGATCACCCCGCCGCTGAAATACACCGAGCTGCCGCTGACCGAAGTCAGGGCCGCGCCCAGCAAGCCGGCCGTGCAGGACTCCGCCACGGCCACGGTCGCATGGCGCGCCGGCAAGGCGTGCGCCAGGGCGCGGACAAGCTGGGCGGTGCTGCGGGCGGCCGGGATCGGGCGGGCGCGGGTCATGGCCGGTTACTCAAAGGTAATGTCGCCCACGGCCACGCCCAGCGCGCGCGGGTCCGCAAAACCATAATGCTTCGGCACCCAGGTGCGCGCGCTGATCACCTCGACCAGTGCAGTCGAGCCGGCCGGTATGCCGGCCGGCAGCGGATAGGTGTACGATTTCCAGCGCTTGTCACGCATAGTAATCGTATCAAGATACTGCCGATTGAGATAGATGGCCACTTGGAGCGGCCATCGCCGCAATTGAATATTCGAAGCATACATCGGGATTTGCATATGCGTGTTGGTTGACACCGCGCATTTTTGCCAGGCATAGCCGCCGGCCCAGCGGAACGGCGTGACGCCATCCCACACTTCGCGGTTGAACCAGCCGCCATCCGTGCCCGCCGGTTCAAGCCAGCGCAGTTGGCCGACCATGACACCCAGCGTGCGCACATCATCCGCGCCGGTCGCGGTGTGCGGCACCCAGGTGCGGTCGGTCTCGATGCGCACGGCCGTGTGCGGCGCAAAGGTATGTGCAAAGGCATCCGCATACGGCACCGGCATGGTCAGCAGCGCCCATTCACCCGGCGTGGTAAAGGTATGTTCGCGCATCAGCGTGCCGTTGATATAGCAGCGCACGCGTACGGGCTGTGCGGCGGACGTGATCGGCGGGCTCAGCACCGGAATGCCTAGCAGCAGATTTTCGCGCGGAATGACGCTCAGCGCCTGCGCGCCGAACCAGCGTGCGCGAAAAGGCTGGCCCGGTATGGTTTCCCAGGCATACCAGCCCGTCTCGGATGCCAAGCCGCAGACCGCCAGGCGCCGCTGGGTGTTCAACGCGCCGCGGTTGACTGTCTGGGTCTGCCAGACAAAAGTGGCCAGCAGCAGCACCAGCGCCAGCCGCACAGCCCAGCGCCAGACCAACGGCAGCGGCGTGCGCGGCATGACCCGGGCATGATCCGCGCCGATCAAGCCCAGCAGAATGGCAAAGGCGACGTTGACTTCATCGGCCAGCGTGTGCACACCAAAAATCAGGACGATCATAAAAATGCCGAGGCAGACCGCCAAGGTCATGCGATAGGACTGCGCCTCCAGCGGTAGCGCCCACCAACGCCGCAGACTGGCCGGGAACCAGAGCAGCAGCGTGCCGTAGAACAAGCTCAAGGCCAGAATACCCGGCCCGCCCAACTCGGCGGCATAATGCAGGTAATAATTGCAGGCGTTGTCGGTGCGGTACAAACGATCGCCGCTGAGCGCCGCCTCATTCGGCAATTCGATCACGTAGGCGCCCAAGCCGACGCCGGACCACGGATACGTGTACGCCATTTTTTTGGCAAAGCGCCAGTAGATCAGGCGCATTTGGTCATTCATCATGTCAAACAGGCGGCGCTGCTGATGAAACAAGCGGAAATCGCGTTTGAGGCGGCGGTCGAGCGCGCGCGTGCCGGTGCCCATCTGAATCTTGTTGTCGAGCGTATCAATGATGCGCGGCAATTGCAGCCAAGCGCCGGCGCACACCAGCAGCACCAGCGCGACATACACTAGCCGCACAGAGCCCGCCGCGCGCCGCGCGCGCAACAGCGCATCGCCGTACCAAATCACCGCCAGCAACCCGGCGCAGACGCAGGCCAGCATGCCCGCCAGCAGCCCGCTGCGCGAGCCGGAATACCGGATCGCCATGAAAAACAGCACCAGCGCGCCCAAGGCCATCCCGCGCTCGACCCAGGCGGCAAGGGAGCGCAGGGAGCCGCTGAACAACACCCGCACGCCGGCCAGCGCGACGGCCAGCGCCAGCAGGGTGCCGAGCGCATTCGGATCCGCGCAGGTGCCGTTGACCCGCTGCAGGCGCATCCAGTAATACGACTTGTTCGCGCAAAACGTGATGGCGGCGGGCGACTGAGCCTGGTAGAGCGCCACGCCGGCGGCGCAGACGCAGCCCAGCAGCAAGGCCCAGATAATCAGCACGCCTGCGCGCGGCGCCGCGCGGGTGCGCAGCCGCACAATCGCCTGCACGGCGCAGATGACCATGATCCCGACCGCGCCATTGGCCATGACAAAGCCAAGGTAGCGCACGGCATCCAAGCGGGTCATATCTTTGGTGTTGATGATCTGCCGCAAAAAATCCGGTGTCTGCCACATCCAGGGCGGCAGATAGCGCAACCACGTTGCCACCGCACTGTACACCGCCAAGGTTGCCCACAGCCACAACCAGCGTTGCCCGGGAAACGGCGCGGCCACGTGCGGCTGCGCCGTTTCGCGCGCCAACCAGCCGACGCAAAACCCCAGCGCCGCAAATACCACCAGCGGATACGTGCTGCCATCCGTCAGATAGAGCGGCACGGCGCTCAGCAGCGGCGCACTGAACGCCAACACCAGCAGCCCCACATAAGGCGTCAGGGCCGTGATCACCAACAGCCCGCCGCCGGCAATACAACACGCCCACCGCAATTGCGGCCCGCCCGGCCCGTCACCCGGCGCAAAAAAATACCACAACACCGCCGTCCCAACCACCACAGTCAGCAACAGCAACACATGGACCAAGCGCCAGCCCCAGTGACCCGCCGTCCCGCTGATGTCCATGTGTGCCTCGTCCATTGTCAATCGTGTCGTGTGGGTTACCATAGATCCGTATCGCACCGCACGGCAAAGCCGAGGGTGCGGTCATCATTGCCGCCGTGCGCGCGCGGCTGCCATGTGCGGCTCACGTCGGCTTCACAGTCATGCCAGCTGCCAGGTGGTGCGGCGGCTTCAACCACCTGCCAGTTTGCGTTGGTCACCATGACAGATGCGACGGGCACGCCATCCAGCCGCAACGACCAGCGCACCGGCCGCTGCGCCAAATTCGGATGCCCCAGCAGATAGTACACGCGGACCATCCCGTTGCTGTCGGCGCGTTGGGCCCAGCGCGCGGATTGGCCGGCCCAGCGGTAGTCGAACGCATCCTGCCAGCGCTCCACGGTATACAATCCCAGACTGTCCAGCGCGTCCGCTTGCCCGACCGCGACGCCCAGCGCGCGTTGGTCGTCAAGACCATACTGAGCCGGCCGCCACGGGCGCGCCACGTCCAGCGCGACGCACAGCATATCGTCTGCGGCATTGGTGCGGAACAACGCGTCGCGCAAAATCCACACGGAGGTCCAGCCCGGCGTCGTCCACGTCACGCTCGACCAGGGCGTTTCGTTGACGCGGACCGCCACCCGCACCGGTTGCGTGGTGACATCCGGATGCGAGATCAGCAACGGCACGCGCAGGAAATGCCGGTTGCACGGCGCCAGAAAACGCGCGCGCTGCGCGCTCCATTGATATTGCTTGCCCGCCATCGGCCCGCCGTCCTCCGGCCAGGTTTCGAACGCATACAGGCCTTCCTGCTGCAACCACTCGATGTCGCGCACGGTCACGCCGATAACGCGCCGATCATCACTGACCCCCGTCTGCACCCCGGACCACGTGCGCTCGGCCGTAATCTGGAACAACATGCGCGTGCGCAGCGCCGTGGACGGAAACGCCAGCTCGAGCGTCTGCCATGCGCGCGTCGTCGCCAACAGATTGGTGCGGTGCGCGCCCATGCTGATCGTCACCCGCACCGGCCGCGTCGTCACATCCGGATGCAGGCACGCCCAGTGCAGGCGCGCCACCAGCCCCTCACACGTCAGCGGCTCTTCCGCATATGCGCGGGTGTGCCGAATCCGCAGTTGCTGCCCCTCGGCGTTCCATTGCTCCATCGCATAAAAGCCCTCGCGCTTCTCCCAACCAAACCGGTCACGCTGGCCGGCCAAGGTCAAATGCGTGGCCGTCTCCGCCACATACAACCCGCAGACCAGCACCAGCAGCAGCCAGACATAGCGGGTCGGCGCATGCGCCACGGGCGGCTGCACCGCCGGCGCGCACAACGGCTGCGCCGCAAACAGCCAGAACAGGCATTGCACTTCATGCGCCAGCGTGTGCATCCCGAAAATAAACATCACTAGCATGCCCGCCATGCCCGCCCCAATCCCACTCCAATACCAGCGCAACCGGCCGTCTTGCCATTGCAGCCACCAGCCGCGCCACCACAACCCAAAGACCGCCAGCATGACCAACAAGGCCGGCACGCCCTGCTCCGCCGCGATCTGCAAGTAGTAATTGCAGGCTGTGTCCGGCACATAAATCACCTCGCCGCTTTCTTTCTTCCAGTTGGGCAGTTCAGCCGTAAAGCAGCCCAAGCCCACACCCGTCAGCGGCATGTCGCGCATCATGTACAACGCCACCCGCGCATACGGCCCGCGGTCAATCATGATCTGCCGGTACAAACTCCGAAACGAGCCCAGCGGTAGTTGTGACAAACGCTTCACCAAGGGCAGGCGCTGCAACGGCACACACTGCATGATCGCCGTGCGCAGTTGGGGCGCGCCCACATAGAAAAACCACAAGCCCGCACCGCAATAGCCCAGCAACAGCACACTCGTAATGTAGCCCAGCACCCGCGGCCGGACACGCCCACGCAAGCGCTGCACCAGCGCCGCCAACCCAAAAAAAACACTGACAATGCCCGCCACCAACAAACCCAGCACAGCCGTCCGCGAGCCGGAATGCACCGTCAAGGTAATGCACGTGCTCAACATCAAACCCGCGCCCAGCATGCCGATGCACGTCCACCACCAGCGGCGCAGCAGCACCAGGCCACACCCCGTCA
>CAYNJC010000075.1:0-6508 GCA_964397565.1 uncultured bacterium | reverse complement strand
CAAGGTGGGAGCCAGTTCAGCTGGCGATCTTACCCGTGATCCTGGCAGCATCGCGGGCTGAAGTCGCTCCCACACTGCAATCCCACTTGCCAGCCAAAGTGGGAGTCAGTTCTGCAAGGTGGGAGCCAGTTCAGCTGGCGATCTTACCCGTGATCCTGGCAGCATCGCGACCTAAAGTCGCTCCCACACTGCAATCGCACTTGCCAGCCAAAGTGGGAGTCAGTTCTGCAAGGTGGGAGCCAGTTCAGCTGGCGATCTTACCCGTGATCCTGGCAGCATCGCGGGCTGAAGTCGCTCCCACACTGCAATCCCACTTGCCAGCCAAAGTGGGAGTCAGTTCAGCAAGGTGGGAGCCAGTTCAGCTGGCGATCTTAACTGTGAACTTGGCAGCATCGCGACCTGAAGTCGCTCCCACATCAAAGTCAATCCCACGTTGCTCACAAGGCCGTGTTCATCACGGCTGCACGGCATCTGCATTGATGAAATAACTGTCGCCGACCGTGACCGAGTCGAAGGGTGGCTCCATTTTGACCCCTTTGAATTCCGCCGTGCGCATGGTCAGCACAAACACACGCGCCAACCCGTCTTTGCTGTCGGCCGGCAACTGCACGGCCAAGAGAATGGGCAAGCCATACATGGTTGGCTCACCGAGAATGTTGCGTTCCTGAATGGACCACGGGCCGGTGACGGCGACGGCGAGCGGCACGCGCGGCGCTTTGTCGGTGGCTTGGGCATTCTGTTCGCGTTTGCCCCAGTCAGTGCTGTTTTTGAACCACGCGAGTGCGGTCGCGGCCAGTTTCTTGGCATCTGCCGGCGCGGTGGCGGCGTGCGCCGGCCATTTGCGTGCAGCGATTTTCTCCTTGAACTTCTGCATGTCATCGGCCAGGGCCTGGTCGCAGCGCTGCGTCAGCTCGACGACTTTCGCGTTGTCCTTATCAAATTGCTGCGCCACGGCGTGCCAGGCGCGCACTTCGTCGTGCCGCGCCAGCCGGAAGAAGTCATGCGAGCCGGCAAGCCCGGCGATGCGTTGGTTGATCCGCTCGGCCAGATCCTCGGCCATGGCGGTGCGCGTCTTGGCCACATTGGCAATCCCCTCCTCGAGGTTGCGGCAGGCGCGCGCGGCGTCGTTATCGTCCGTACTGGCGCGGATTTCCTCTTCCGTTGCGCCGTACTTGGCATGGAACTCCGCCAGCATTTTCTGCGTCTTTTCCAAGTCATTGTTTTCAAACTCAGCAATGACAACGAGCAGATTGGTCGCGGGATCGAGATCGTTGTAATAGATCGCCGCGCCGCCGGCCTTGTCGAACGTTGTCTCGCGCAGGCGATTGTACGCATTGGCGAGCTGTTCGGCATCCGCGGCGATGCCCTCGGATGTGGCTTTGCGCGCGGTTTGCGCCGCGGCGACACTGCTGCTGGTCTGCTGCAGCCGGCCGGGAATGGCGTCGAGTTTGGCTTGCGCTGCGTCCAGATCGGGATGGGACGCGATGCCGGCGCTGGTTGCAGCGGACCTGGCATCTGCCAAGTGCTTCTGCAGATCGACTTGCAGTGCCTTGATCTCCTTGGCATACGTTTCCGGCGGCGTGGTGGTGTCGCCCTTCTTGGCTTCCTCCATCTTGCCAAACTTGTTCTCGACGGAGCGGTACAGGTTGTCAAAGTTTCTGAGGGATTCGCGGGCAGCATACGGCAGTTTGGCAGTGGTTGCCGGCGGCGTAGGTGGTGCAGCGACAGGCACCCGTACGGCGGATATGGCGCGTGCCGGCGCAGAGGCGGCGGACGCGGCAGGCTGTGCGGAAACCGCAGGCGGGCGTGCCGGGGCGGTCTGGCCCATGCGGCGATCGAGTTCAGCCTGAAGCCGGGCGTGTTTCTGTTTCAGTGTGGGCAGTTCTTTGCGCGTGGCGTCCGTCGTCTCGACCTGCGCGATCACTGCGCCGGAGCTGGTCAGCAGTTGTTGCGCGCCCGCTTTGTCGCCGCCATACATCTTGCGCTCGGCCGCGCGCAATTCCGTGTCGGCGCGCTTGACCAGCGCGTCAGTGCTGGCGGACGCAGTCTTGTCGACTTGGTCGGCGACGGTCTTCGTCGCGCTTGCTGCACGCGTGACAATGCCGCCGATGTCAATGGCATGTACATCGTACAGTGCCCACAGACACAGCACCACTGCTGATAAGATGAGTCTACGCGTGTTCATGGCATCTCCTAGGTGACTGGTTACAGGTATGGATAAAAACGGTTTGCGGCAAACCGTTTTGTACAAAGATCAATCCACGCGGCCGTCGCCCGAGAATGCACGCGAGGCCAGCCGGCCGTGCCAGATCACATCGCCGTGCGGCAGCGCGGTACAGACGGCCGGTTCCGGCGCGCGATACTCCAAACGGAACATCGCACGCCAATCAAGATCGGCGTGGCTCAGCGGCGTGGCGACGGCATCCACTTTGTTGGTCGTGTCTTCAACCACAAACCAGTATGGATTGCTGAACTCAAATCGATTTGTGAGCACCTGCCCGGGCGTGAGTAGCACCACATCGGCCGGCTGCGGCGCCGGCGTTGGGTCTTTTTCACCTGCCCAGCGCCAGTCATTGCCACGCCTCCATCGGTTGACCGGCACCAGTGAGAAAGAGCGGCCGGCGGGCAGATCAACCAGCGCGACATCCGTAGTGCCGGCGTTCATCAGGCGCATGGTTACCGCCACGAAGCGGCGATCAGACTGCCGATTTGTCTGCGCAGGATCGGGCACCACGTCGAGGCCAATGCCGAGCTGCGCCCAACGCTGACCCTTGATCACGGCCATGCCGCGCGGACTGAGCGCCACTGCCATTTCTAGCGGCACTTGGATGCCGTCGCGCACCCGCTCGCGCTCCAGCGCCAGCGCCTTGTCCTGCTGCATGAAATAGGCTTCGATGCCATAGCGCACATCAATGCTTGGCTGCCCATAGTGGCTGTCAACGCGGCCACGGATGTAGACAGCATCGGTCGGGTGTTCATCGGTCAGCGTCACAAGCTGCGCCACGGCGCCATTGGTGTCTAACACGGCATACACTGGCGTGCCACGTGCTATAACATTGGTGTGGGCAAGCGTCGCAGCAAGACCGCCCGTGCACCGCGCCGGCGGCACGTGCGCGATGTCATAGTTCAGTGCCACATAGTTGCGCATCGGGTCGCGCGGATCAACCGGTGCAGTGCGCAAGTAGACCGTGCGCCCGGTACGCAGCACCCACTCGCGTTCGCCGGCCATAAACGCCAACACGGCAAGCTGCAGCAGCGCAACGACGGCCAAAGCGACGCATTTCATGATGCCACCTCCGTGGTACGCATGCGCCGGCGTGCGCGCATGAACAAAATGCCCTCGGCAAACAATATGCCGCCGACAAGGACAAACGCAAGGCCGCGCGCAGCCAAACTCTCAAACAAATCGAAATATCTGCCGGCGACCAACGCGGCCAAGATGGCCGAACCCATAATGGTCCGTGGCAGCAAGCCGCGCCGACATCCGCGCACCATCCAGGCCAACGCCAGCGCCAGCAGCACCAGATTAAACATGCCCGCGGCCATCGTCTCGAACTGGCGTGCGCCGCTCAATGTCACATATTGGCACGCAATGACGGCGAGCGGCACCAGCACAAGTTCGAGGGCGTGCTCGTCCGGCGCGCGCGGCCGCACGCGGGTGGCGCGTGCCCATGCCAGTATGCCCCACAATCCCAACGTCAACGCAAATGGAATCCAGGTGTACAGCGCGCACGCCAGCGGTTGAACCGTTGCAGTCCAGTACAGCAGGTGCCGGATATTACCGGAGAAGCTGAGGGTATAGCAGCAGACAAGCAAGACACTCCAGCCAATAAAGCCCCACACCGGTGCGCTCTCGGCAAAGACGGCGTAGTCCGTCGCCAGCGTTCCCAGGGCGATGCAACCGGCCGCAACGGTCAGCAGCAACAACACTGCACTTCCGTCCATCGTGTCGGTGATGGCGGCGGCCGCGACCATGAGACTCGCCAGCGTGAAGAACAGCAACACGCGCGAACGTAACCGCCACGCCAGGGTGCCCAGCGCAAGGGTGATCAGCGGTGGCGCCCAGGTAAGCGCATGTTCAAAGCCCCAGGTCTCACAGCACATCCAGACAGACGCCAACACGGCGGCCAACATGCCCTGCATTGCCGATGGCATCACCCACGCCATCGCCAAGGCGCCCAAGCACCAGACCAGAAATGCGTTTGGATAATGTTCGTCAACATGATAGATTTCCGCGACCAGCCAAATACCCGCGCCGAACAACATGGTGCCCAGCAGGCAGAGCGTGTCGCCCAGCGTGCGTCGCCAGTCTGCACCGCGAAATAAGACGATGCCGGCCGTGTGCGCTGCCGCCAGTGCGCCAAACGCCACCGCTAGTTTGGCTGCCTTGGGCATATCGGCCCAGTTGTAGGCAAACAGCAAAATCACACCCAGGCCGATCACGACCGCGCCAATGCCGGTGAAGATGATCATGCCCCAGGGTGCGGCGGCTTTGGGTTCAGGATAGTGCTTGCGAATGGCCAGCGCTTGTTCGCGCGACAACAGGCGTTGTGCGACCCATTCATCGAGTTGGGTCGCCAACCAGCTTAGGTGATCACTCATACCTTGCTCCAACGCATTCTATGGTCATTGCGCATTGCAGCGACCAGCATTTCCGAGTCACGCATTAATAATAGCAACTCGGCGGGCAAAAAACAATTTCTGGACACAACAGCAGATGGAGCCGCGGCGCAAACGACGTCCCCGCGGGACGTTCCCACAGCCAGATACAGTCGCGCTTGCCTGTGGTCGCGGCGCTCCGCGCCGCGTCTTTTCAACGTCCCCGAGGGGCGTTCCTACAGTCAGCCACCTGTAGCCGCGGCACGTTACATGCAACGTCACTGGCGGGTACCACTACAGTCAACAACCCGCCCTACCGCTCCGCGGAAAAGAAGGTCAGGCCGTTGTGGGTGTCAACCCTGATCATACCCTTGGCGCGCAAGGCGTCGACGCACTTTGCCGCCGCACTTAGCGGAATGCCAAGGCCGGCGGCCAGGTCGGCCAACGTGCAGGGTCGGCGCCGCACCGTCTCGAGCACTTGCGCATCCGTAATGGCAGTGTAGGCGGCGGCATTGGGATTGTGGGTGCCGATCACCTCGGCCGGCGGCGTGAAGAGCGCAGCCAGTTCGCGCATGCGCTCGCTCGCGAGCGGACGCACGTCCGGCTCGGTGCCCGGGCGCACGGCCGTATTGAGTTGCACTTTGGCCGGGTGCAGTTCGGCCGCCACGGTCGCAATGCGGCGCACCATTGCGTCGCTGTCATTGATGCCCGGCACGAGGAAGACTTCGAGCCACAACTGGCCGGTATACGCGCGCGCAAACGTGCGCAAGCCGTCAACATAGCGAGCATAATCGAGTTCGCGGCACGGCCGGTGAATGCGTTGAAACGTGGCGTCATCGGGCGCGTCAAAGGTCGGAATGACAATGTCGGCGTGCAGCAGATCGCGGCGGACATCCGCGCACCACAGCAGCGTGCCATTGGTCAGGACGCACACGGGTATTGCGCAGCAAGCCTTAATGGCGTCAATCAGTTCACCAATGCGTGCGTACAAGGTCGGCTCGCCCGAGCCGGCCAAGGTGATGACATCGGCCGTGCCGCCCGCCGCGCACCATTCCTCGAACTCGCGCACAAGGTCTGCCAGCGGCACAAATTCGGCGCGCGTCACGGTGTGCTGGGTCGTGCGGCCACATTCACAATACATGCAGTCCCACGTGCAGGTCTTGAACGGTACGAGGTCTATGCCAAGCGAGCGGCCGAGCCGGCGTGAAGCGACAGGTCCAAAGATATGCTTCATAACAAGTAATTATAGCTGCTGCCGCGCCGGGATGCAAACAGGGTTCAGGGAATGCTGGAGGAAAAACCTTCGCAACGAAAGTTTTTTAGTGCAGCGCTGATCTTCTTCCTAAATCTCTTTCGCGACGAAACAAATTATGGTGCAGCGCTGCCAATCTGCGTCATCTGCGTCATGTGCGGATACAATTGCTGCCGCAGCATTTGCGGCAGAATCGCGGCACGGGGGCCGCTCCCACTCTGGAACTGCATGCCGCGCGCGGAGCGCGTGGCGTAGGGACAGCCGGTATGTGTTCGGTGGAAGAGGAGATGCAGCAGATTCGCCGCACGGAGGCGGCTCCCACTCTCTTTCTGCCCTGAACCCTGATCACCAGCTCTGCCTTCGTGGTGAATATTCTGCGCAGCGGGAGAAACGAGCCGCGACGGCGTGCGCTGCGAGCTCGTCATCCCGCCGATGGCGGCACGGCTCACGGCGCAGTCTGCGGAGTGAAGAGACTGCAAAGCGGACATTTCTATTGACTTGCAACAGGTATCGCGTATCACTTGACTTTCTCCTGCTTTTGTGCTATAAATGTCGCAGCATTATTTACTGGCTTTATGAACGCTGTAATCAGAAACAGTAGCATAATTCAGTCCGGCAGTCCGGCAGTCCGGCAGTCCGGCAGTCCGGCAGTCCGGC
>CAYNJC010000074.1:0-6990 GCA_964397565.1 uncultured bacterium | reverse complement strand
CATCGTTCATCGTTCATCGTTCATCGTTCATCGTTCATCGTTCATCGTTCATCGTAAATTGTAAATTGTAAATTACTAATGAGTGCGCTTGCTTGTTGGCATTTCAATTGTGGCCGCGGGCGCTGACCGCGGCTGCAGAAGCCGCCCTCGCCGCGGGCGGCTACAAGGATGCTGCAAAGTAGAACGCGCACTCATTACTACATAGGATTGTTGCATGCGGCTATTGTACTAGAACACGCTGCGCGCGGCAAGTGGCCTGCAAAACCCGGAACCGGCACGCCGGTGCCGTCCCGCCAGCAAGGCTGCGATCGAGAGATCGCAGCTACCTTCAGCCGATCGGGACGATCGGCGTTCCCTTCGCTGCGCGCAGCGCCGAGGGGCACGCGGCACGCCCGTGCCGCTGAAGGGATGCGGGATTTCCATATCCCGCTAGCAAGGCTGCGATCGGGAGATCGCAGCTACCTTCAGCCGATCGGGCTGCTTGGAGTCCCGTCAACGGCGGGACGATCGGCGTTCCCTTCGCTGCGTGCAGCGCCGAGGGGAACGCGGCACGCCCGTGCCGCTGAAGGGATGCGGGATTTCCATATCCCGCTAAATTCTCGTGCAACACGATAATTTGAGATTGCAGAGGCACACGAGTTGTCAGCGGTTCCGTGCGCGGCGGCTTCCACCAGAAGCTGCGATCGGGAGATCGCAGCTACCTTCAGCCGATCGGGCTGCTTGGAGTCCCGTCAACGGCGGGACGATCGGCGTTCCCTTCGCTGCGCGCAGCGCCGAGGGGCACGCGGCACGCCCGTGCCGTCCCGCCAGCGGCGTGGATAGGCGGGATTTCCATATCCCGCTAAATTCTCGTGCAACACGATAATTTAAGGTTGCAGAGGCACACGAGTTGTCAGCGGTTCCGTGCGCGGGGTTTCCGCCAGAAGCTGCGATCGGGCGATCGCAGCTACCTTCAGCCGATCGGGAGATCGGCGTTCCCTTCGCCGCGGCGGCCGCGCCGACGCCTGCGCGTAGTTTTGCTATTTTCCCGGCACTTAGTGTATAATGAAAGCACACTCTGCGTTAACCTTGATCTACGGAGATGACGATGAACGACCAAATCACACCCGAGCCGACGGCCCCCACCACACCAATCAATGCTGACATCGGCGGCTGGCTCAAAGCTGGCTGGCAATTGTTTGTGGCGGATCCCGTTAAAAACATCATTGCATCTCTGATTGTGCTGCTGCTGTCTCTGGTCAGTTGTTTTATCCTGGCTGGTCCAATGACGGTTGGCTTTATGAAGTGTCTTCTGAAGAAAGCGCGTGGGCAGGATTACGAATATGGCGAGCTGTTTGACGGCATCAAGACCCAGTTTGTACCGGCCTTGCTGGTGCTGCTGGCCCTGTATGTGCCGATGATTATTTTGTCCAGTATTCCGATTCTCGGCGCGCTGCTGGCCTTGGCCTGGTCGGTGATTGCCGCGCCGGTGTGTTACTATGTCCTGTTTGGTCTGGCCGAAGCCACAGCCCCGGTTGCCGTGGGCCAATTGCAGGGCATGGCGCAGGGCGTCTGGGCCACGATCAAGCCGGCGTTGGTCATGGTTGTCATCTGGGTGTTTGTGGCGAATCTGATTTCCAATCTGTGCTGCATTTTCACCATGCCGATCGGGTACCTGGCGATGACGGTCAGCTATCTCGCAATCTTCCGCAATGAGAAGCCGGTGCTGCCGACGCAACCGGCCGCCTAAGCCAGATGCGCGCGCCGCCGATGAGTTTCACCGCGGGTGGATGAAAACGATTTGCGGCAAACCGTTTTGTAAAAACAAATGCGCGGCGCCTTTGTTTGCCTTCTTGAATTGCAGCCAGATAAGAGCATGCAGCCCAACGAGGACCCATGAACATTTCCGTCATTGACCCAATCTCTCGCGCGCTGGCGCACACGAAACGCATCCTGTTCCAGCCGTTTGATCTCGGCAAGTGGTTTGTGCTGGGCTTCACCGCCTTTATCGCCACGCTCGGTGACGGCGGGGGCGGCGGGGGCGGCGGCTTCCATGTGCCCACCGGCGCCGGGCGCAACAACACGATCAACGGCGATCAGATCATCGCCTTTATTGCCGATCACATTGTGTTGATCGGTGGCATTGCGGCCGCGGTGATTGTGCTGGTGCTGGCGTTGTCGGCAGTGTTGCTCTGGCTCAGCAGTCGCGGCAAGTTTATGTTTCTGGACAATGTCGCGCACAATCGCGCCGAGGTGGTGGCCCCGTGGAAGTATTTTCGGGCTTTGGGCAACAGCTTGTTTGTCTTTGAATTTGGGCTGGCCGTGGCGGTACTTCTGTTGATGCTGCTGGCGCTGGCGGGCGCGGTGGCGATCGCCTGGCACGACATTGTTGATCGCGTTTTCCGCACTGCGGCACTGGGCGCGGTCATTGAAATGGTGCTGGGGTTGCTGCTGATTGTCATTGTCGCGTCGATCATCAAAAGCGTGGTGCGGCACTTTGTCGTGCCGGTGATGTACCTGCGCAATCTGCCGGTGCTGGCTGCGCTGCGCGTGTTTGGCAACGAGTTGCTGGTGGGGCACGTCTGGGCTTTTGTCAAGTTTCTGCTGATGTGCTTTGTGCTGGGCATGGCGGCCGTCCTGCTGATTTTGTTAGTGGGTGTCTGCACCTGCTGCATCGGCTGCTGCCTGATGGCGATTCCCTATCTGGGCACGGTGCTGTTGCTGCCGCTGATCGTGTTCTGGCGCTGCTACGCGCTGTGTTTCCTCGAACAATTCGGCGCGCAGTGGCGCGTGATCGAAAGCGAGGCGCCCGCAGCGGTGGTTGCATAGTAATCATACTCGGTGGGGATATGAAGAGCGCACGACACCTGCAATGGTTGTGTGTGGTGGCCAGCGGCGCGTGTTGGGCGA
Organism: uncultured bacterium; assembly: GCA_964397565.1. GTDB lineage: Bacteria > Auribacterota > UBA3054 > UBA3054 > JAPLST01 > JAPLST01. The sequence goes on along the minus strand of CAYNJC010000074.1, from coordinate 4,101 downwards.
CGACGCGCTATGTGGCCTTGGATGGCGCGCATGTCGCGCCGTTCACCAGCTGGGCGACGGCCGCGCGCGACCTGCAAAGCGCGGTTACTGCGGCGGTGGCGGACGACCTGGTATTGGTCAGCAATGGCTGGTATCGCGCCGGCACGTCGGGCGTCAACATGGTGCTGATTCAAAAGCGCATTACTCTGAAAAGTCTGAGCGGCGCGGCGGCGACCGTCATTGACGCGCAAGACAGCAATCGCTGCTTTTGGGTGGATTCCGGCCCGACCATTGACGGCTTCACAATCATACGTGGACGCACCAGCAATGTGCGCGGCGGCGGCATTTATATCTACAGGAGCGGCACCTTCCAAAACTGCGTGATTGTCAGCAACACGGCCGACGGCAGCGGCTTCTATGCCTTTGGCGGCGGCGTGCAGTGTTACGGCGGCGGCATCGTCAGCAACTGCGTGGTGGCGGACAATGGTTCCGCCGGCAGCGGCGCGGGCATACACTGCTATTACGGCGGCACGGCGCTGTGGTGCCGCATCGAACGCAATGCGACATTTGGCGGCGGTGGTGGCGGCGGCCTCTATTTGGATCGCGGCGGCCTGGCGCGCAATTGCACCATGCTGTTCAACAGTGCGCGCGACGGCGGCGGGATTGACTGTTACGATGCCGGCGTGGTCCAGAACTGCACCATTGCCGGCAACCGCGCGGCCGTGTCCGCCGGCGGCGTGCGTATTACCGGCAGCATGCTGATGGAAAACACGATTATCTATGAGAACAGCGCCGCGGATTATGACAACTATGATACCTCACTCGGCCAGCCGTGGCGCTGCGTTAATTGTTGCAGCACGCCGCAGTCGCCGCTCACCAATTGGGTGAACCAGATCGTGGCCGACCCACAATTTGCCGGCCTCAGTAACGCCAATGTCCGGCTGTTGCCGGGTTCATCGTGCATTGACCAGGGCGTCAATGCCGCCTGGATGAACGGCGTAACCGATCTGGATGGCACGAATCGCATTCTCAACAGCATTGTTGATCTCGGCGCGTACGAGGTGCAGCCGCTGGCGTTTGCCTGCAATTTCGGCACGGCGCAGCGCGAGGCGTTTGTCACGCAGGATGTGGTATTTACCACGACGATCGGGGGCGCGAACCGCACGGTCACCTTCTTTGGCTGGGATTTTGACAACAATGGCGTGTTCGACCGACAGGGGGCCGGGCTGGGCGTGGTCACAACAAGTTACAGCGTCCTGGGCACCTATTCAGTGCGCCTGCTGGTCAGCAATGCACTAGGCCAAGCGGCACTATTGGTGCGGCCAGCCTATGTGCGGATCGGGCCGCCGATCATGTACGTTGCGCCGGACGGCGGTGATACTGCGCCCTATCTGAGCTGGGCGAGCGCGGCGCGCAGTCCGCAACCGGCCGTTGATCTCGGCGTGGCCGGCACGGTGGTGTGGTTGAGTAATACCACGCATGTGCTGACGAATCAGGTGACGGTCACGCACGGTGTGATGGTGAAAGGGGTCGGTGGCGTGGGTGCTACGCTGGTGCGCAGTGCTTTTCCGGCCAGCACCAACCGCTGTTTTTACCTGCAACATCCGGCGGCGCAGCTCGACGGCATGACGATTGAAAACAGCCATGCCCCCAGTGAGGATCCCAAGGGCGGCGCGGTGCATATCCGCCTGGGCGGCACGATCAGCAATTGCGTGCTGCGCGGCAATCGCGGCCGTTCGGCATCCGGCGCGGGCGCCTATATCTACAAGATCGGCACGATGGTTGATTGCGTGGTGACGGGCAATTTCATGACCTATGCCGGCCAGGGCGGCGGGGTATTTGCCGAAGATGGCGGGCTGGTGTGCAACACGCTGGTGGCGCAAAACACGGCGGAAAGCGGCGGCGGGGCCTATATGAAAGGCGGCATCCTCAGCAATTGTGTGGTGACGGGCAATGGCGGCAGCGCGAATGGCGGCGGGGTGGTGACCTACATCGGCGCGCACTATGGCGGTTCGCTGGTCACCCACTGCGTCATTACGAACAACCGCACGTGGGATTATGGCCGGGGCGCGGGTGTGTTTCACACGGACGGGACGCTGCAGGATGCGTTGATTGCCGACAATCGCGCGGAGAACGATTACGGCCACGGCGCGGGCGTGGATATGTCCGCCGCAACCATGCGGCGCTGCATTGTCAGCAATAATGTTGCTGATTATGCCGCCGGTGTCAGTGCGCTGGACGCGACGCTTGAGCGCTGCCAGATTATATGCAATCGCGCGACCGGCCCGAAATTCAAATGGGCCGGCGGGGCGTGGATCATCCGCGGCAGCACGCGCAGTTGCCTGTTTGCCTGCAACCAGACGCCCGACACCGGCGGCGGGGTCGTGTTTGAGGGCGGCATGTTTTACGTGGGCGTGACCGCCATGTTTGAAAATTGCACGATCGTCAGCAACAGTGCGGCGGTCAAGGGTGGCGGCCTGTGGCTGCGCGGCACCGCGACGGGCTATCTCTTCAACAACATCATCTATGCCAACAACGATCCGCTGACCAACGATGTCTTCATCGACAACACCAATTGTGTGCAGGCCTACAACTGCGCGCCGGTCGCGCTGCCGGGCGAGAACAACATTATCTTGCCACCGCTTTTTGTGGACGCCGCAGCGGGCAATTTCAATCTGCGCGCGGATTCGCCGTGCCGCAATACGGGCATGAACCACGGCTGGATGGCGGCGGCGCGCGATCTCGAGGGCAAGCCGCGCGTGTTGGAAAGCATTGTTGAGCGCGGTGCATTCGAGTTTCTCGCCGGCCTGTGGTGTGATTTCAGCGCGTGGCCGACCCAGACGCTGGTGGATGACGCCGTGCACTTCACCGGCGAAGTGTGGGGGACCAACACGCTCGGCCTGTATTATCTCTGGGATCTCAACCATGATGGCACCATCGAAGTGCAGGGCCCCGGCTCCAATGCGCCGATGTGGGGCTATGCGGAGGCCGGCCAGTACAGTGTTGCGTTGACGGTCAGCAATGCGCTGGGTGAAGCCGCGCACGCAACCCGGCTGGACTATATCACGGTCATGCCCGAACCGGCCGGGGCCATGCTGCTGGCAGCGTTGGCCTGGTGCCGACGGCGCCCGGCTCTGTAATCTCTGCGTCCACCATCCCGCCAACGGCGTGGATCGCTGGGGTGAATGAGATCGAGTTACTAATGAGAGCGCGTTCTAGTTTGCAGCGTCTTTGTAGCCGCCCGCGGTGAGGGCGGCTTCTGCAGCCGCGGTCATCCGCGCCGTTGGCGGGATCCACGCCGTTGGCGGGATCCCCGCCTTTGACGGGACTAGGCTGGTGCCTTAAGCTCCAAGCAGCTCCAAGCAGGCGCCCGCGGCCGTGCTCAGTGATCAGTAATCAGCTGCTTGGAGTCCCGCCATCGGCGGGATGATCAGTGATCAGTGGGGGGACGAGATCCGAGGACCGAGGACGAGGTCCGGTTCAACGACTCACCACTTGACTACGCACGCTTCACGATTCCCTGAACGCTGAAACGCTGAACGCTGAACGCTGAACGCAAAAGTGAAAAACGCGGAATCTGCGCTGACTTCATCGTTCAGCGTTATGACTCCAAACTTCTCTCCTGAACGCTGAACGCTGAGACCTTAACCCTGGACCCGACCGCGCGGGCTGAATATCCAATATCGAACACTCAATGTCCAATATCCAAGGCCAGAGGCCCGGGGACGAGGTCCGTTTTTCAACTTTGAGCGTTAAACTTTCAGCTTTGAACCCCTTCCGCACAGGGACCTGAAACCTTACACCTGACACCTTACACCTTACACCTTACACTTTAAACTTGAAACACATGCGCAGCATTCGCCGCACGGAGGCGGCTCCCACATTCTTTGCATGCAGAGACCCCCGCATTCAGAAGCTGCGCCGTGCGAATATCCAGCAGGGAGATGCATCGCCGGATCTGGGTTTCCCGCACGCATTGAAACATCCACGCGAAAATGCTAACATAGTGCCGTTTCATCAGCACGGCAGGATTGATGGTCAACCTGTTATGCTGCGCCCACGGTAACCCATGCCACCCGTACACGACCTTATGACCCACCGCGACCGTGTTAGTCTCAGCAT
>CAYNJC010000073.1:0-7128 GCA_964397565.1 uncultured bacterium | reverse complement strand
ATTATTGAACTTGGCTATTGGACATTCCTTGTTCAATATTGGATATTCCGCTGCGCTGCGCAATCGAATAACCAACGCCCAACACTCAATATCCAATAACGAAGGAAAGAATATGAAGAGGCATTATTGAACTTGGCTATTGGACATTCCTTGTTCAATATTGGATATTCCGCTGCGATGCGCAATCGAATAACCAACGCCCAACACTCAATATCCAATAACGAAGGAAAGAATATGAAGAGGCATTATTGAACTTGGCTATTGGACATTCCTTGTTCAATATTGGATATTCCGCTGCGATGCGCAATCGAATAACCAACGCCCAACACTCAATATCCAATAACGAAGGAAAGAATATGAAGAGGCATTATTGAACTTGGCTATTGGACATTCCTTGTTCAATATTGGATATTCCGCTGCGATGCGCAATCGAATAACCAACGCCCAACACTCAATATCCAATAACCAAGTAAAGACCTGAACCCTGAACCCTGATGACTACTAGAAAAACGAACCTCGGTGACGCCGCCGAACTCCGCAAGCAGGCTGAAGCAAAAGCGGCGCAAGTGCCGGAAGACTTGGCGGCCTTGTCGCCCGCGGAAATCCGGCGGACGCTGCACCAGCTGCGCGTCCATCAGATTGAGCTCGAGATGCAGAACGAGGAACTGCGCACGGCGCAGGCAGATCTGGTTGCCGCGCGCGCACGCTATTTCGAACTCTACGATCTGGCGCCGGTGGGCTATTGCACCGTGAGCGAGCCGGGCTTGATCCTGGAAGCCAATCTGACCGCCACGACGCTGCTGGGTGTGGCTCGTGGCGCGCTGGTCACGCAGCCGCTCACCCGCTTCATCTTCAAGGAAGACCAGGATATCTACTACCGGCACCACACACAGCTCTGCGAGGCCGGTGCAGCACAGGCGTGCGAACTGCGGATGGTGCAGAATGACGGCACGACGTTCCGGGCACGGCTGGAAGTCACCGCTGCACAGGATGCCGCGGGCGCGCCCGTGTGCCGCATCACGCTGAGCGACATCACCGAACGCACGCAGGCGGAGCAGGCGCTACGGGAGAGCGAGGTACGTTACCGCGAACTGTTCGACAATATCAGCAGCGGTGTTGCCATCTATGAAGTAACGAACAACGGCAACGATTTTATCTTCAAGGATTTCAATCGCGCGGGTGAGCGGCTGGATGGCGACCGGAAAGAGAATGTCATCGGCAAGAGCATCTATCACGTCCGGCCGGGCATCAATGCATATGGACTCCTGGAAGTGTTCAAGCGGGTTTGGGCGACCGGCATTCCCGAGCATTACCCAGCCAAGTTCTACCAGGATGAACACGTGCAGGGTTGGTACGATAACTTTGTCTATCGACTTCCCTCCGGTGAGATCGTTGCCGTATATGATGACATCACCGAGCGCAAGAAGGCGGAGGAGGAATTGAAGAAACAGATGGAGGAGTTGGTTTCCTGGCACCACGTGACGCTCGGACGCGAGGGCCGGGTGCTGGAACTTAAAGATGAAGTCAACGAACTTTTGGCGAAGCTGGGACAGCCGCCGCGTTATGAAAACCTGGGCGTATAACATGCGGATGGTCTCCCGGCACCGGCTGAAATTCTTCGAACGGGGCTTGGTTAAGGAACGCAAAGGAGAGGCGGGATGATCTGGCAGGATCTCCAACGGATCCGCGCGCAAGTGCCGCTGGTGCATAATATCACCAATTATGTGGTCATGAATTGCACGGCGAATGCGCTGCTGGCCATCGGCGCGTCTCCTGTGATGGCTCACGCCGTTGAAGAAGTCGAAGAGATGGCCGGCCTTGCCCAGGCGCTGGTCATCAATATCGGGACCTTGAGCGCGCCCTGGGTCGAGGCGATGGTCCGGGCGGGCAAGGAAGCCGGCCGCCGGAAGCTCCCGGTCGTTTTGGACCCGGCCGGGAGCGGCACCACGCAGTTCCGTACGACCAGCGCGCAGCGGCTGATCCAAGAGATCCATCCCACGGTCATCCGCGGCAATGCTTCGGAGATCAGATCCCTGCTTCGCACCGGCCCCGGCGCCAGGGGAGTGGACAGCCGGCACCTGCCCGAGGAGGTCCTGGAGGACGCCCGGGCACTTTCCCGGTCCGCGGGCTGTGTGGTTTCGGTGAGCGGCCCGGTGGACTTGATCGTCGAAGCTGGCACGGTAGCCCGGGTCGCGAACGGCCACCCGCTGATGTCCAAAGTGACCGGCATGGGCTGCACGGCCAGCGCAATAACGGGCGCCTTTGCCGCGGTGAATCCTGCGCCGTTCCAAGCGGCGGCGCATGCCATGGCCGTGATGGGTATTGCCGGCGAGATGGCGGCCGTGCGCGCGGCCGGGCCGGGCAGTTTTCAGTTGCATTTTCTGGACGCTCTTCATTGCCTTCAAGAATCCGACATTACGCAGCGCCTGAAGATACAAGGCCTATGATTGTTCAGGGGAGAACATCATGAAACGCAACGCACAAAAAACCACCAGCGGGAATGATCCCGGGCGAGCCGCAGGAACTTCCTTAAACGCCGGCCTGGATTACCGCACTATTTTTAACGCCGCCAGCAATGGGATGGCTTTTACCGAGTTTAGCTCCGGCAGGATCCTCGACGTTAATGATGCCTGGCTACGGGCGACCGGAATGGTGCGCGAGAACGCTATCGGCATGGTGGCATGCGAATTGGGCTTGTGGGCGGACCAGGCCGAGCGCAAGGCGTGCTATGCTGAGCTCGAGAGCAAGGGACGCGTCGTTGATTTTGAGGCCAGGTTACTCATGAAGTCAGCGGAATTGCCCCACATGATATCCGCACAGTTTGTTGAAATGGGCGGCATGCACTGCGTGCTCTGGGAATTTCGCGATATTGCCGAACAGCAGCGAACCAATGAGGCGTTGACCAAAAGTGAAGGGCAGGTCAAATCGTTGCTGGCAGCGTCCGAACAGTCTCGTCGAGCATTGTTGAGCATCCTGCAAGACGAGCAACTGGCCAAAGAGGCGCTGCGCGCCGGCAACGCCCTGCTGCAAATCGCGAGTCGCATAGGGCGCCTGGGTGGGTGGAGTGTGCAACTGGCTGATAACCGGGTGCTCTGGTCGGACGAGGTGGCCAGCATCCACGACATGCCGGTGGGCTACTCGCCTTCCTTGGAAGAAGGGATGAACTTCTATGCCCCCGAGTGGCGGGCGAGAATCAGCGCGGTGTTTGGCGCGTGTGCCCGGGAAGGCCACGCGTATGACGAGGAGCTGGAAATCATTAGCGCGCAGGGCCGTCGTATCTGGGTGCGCGCCATCGGCGAGGCGGTCCGCGACGAAGCCGGAACGGTCACGCAGGTGCAGGGCGCGTTCCAAGACATCAGTGATCGCAAGCGGGCCGAGGAAAAAATCAAGAGCCAACTGGAGGAACTGCAACGCTGGCAGGATGTCATGCTGGGCCGCGAGGATCGCGTGCAGGAACTCAAGCGCGAAGTCAACAAACTCTGCCAGCGCATCGGCGAGACCGCACGCTATCCCAGCCAGGAAGAGCAGCAATGAGCACTGCCGCACTATCCTCCGCCGCGCACCACGAGATCAGCCGGCTTCGGGCAGGCGACCACCTTTGCTGCATTTACCGCGACCGCAGCGAACAGATGGGCATCGTGGTTCCGTATCTCATGCACGGGCTGCAACACAACGAAAAATGCATCTACATCATTGACGAAAGCACCCGCGAGGATGTCTTCCATGCCTTTGGCGAGGCAGGCGTTGACCTCACCACCCATAGCGCTTCCGGCCAGTTTACTCTGCTGACCAAGGAAGAGGCGTATCTCAAAGAGGGGCGTTTTGATCCCGACCGGATGATTGCCACCCTGAAGCAGGCGGAAACGGATGCCCTTCACGAGGGCTATGCCGGCTTGAGGGTGACCGGGGAAATGACTTGGATTTTTACCCGGCTTCCCGGCGTCGAGAAGCTGATTGAATATGAATCCAAGTTGAACTTGCTTTTACCCACTAGCAGAACGAGCGCGATCTGCCAGTATCGCGAGGCCCGCTTTGAGCCGGATATCCTGATTGACGTCATCCATACCCATCCGGCAGTGGTCATTTACGGAGCGGTGTGTGAAAATCCCTACTACATCCCTCCTGACGTATTCCTGTTACGAATGAAGAGTGACAGGATCCCCCTGGCTTTGTACCAGAAGGTCCGCGATGACATCCTTGCCAGGGCCGGATTGAAGGTTGACCGCCGGCGGCTGGAAGCCGAGCTCAAGGCCTCGCTGGACCGGTCCGAGCGTTCCCGCCGGGCGATGCTCAGCACCTTGGAGGACCAGAAGCGGACGGCGGATGCGCTCAGGCGCGTGGCGGCGCGCAACCAAGCCCTCCTGGGCTCGATCCCGGACATCATTACAGAGGTTGACAACGAAAAAATAATCAGGTGGACAAATCCGGCGGGATTCAGGTTCTTTGGGGAGGACGTGATCGGCCGGCCGGCGAAGCATTATTTCGAGGGCGAGCAGGATACCTATGACACGGTGCAGCCTCTGTTCTACGGGGATGAAAACACCATCTACGTGGAGAGCTGGCAGCGGCGGCAGGACGGAGAGAAGCGGCTACTAGGCTGGTGGTGCCGTGTGCTCAAAGACGCGCAGGGCAATGTCACCGGGGCATTATCCACGGCGCGGGACATCACCGCGCGCAAGCAGGCGGAGGATGCGTTGAAACAAGAGCAAGTCCTCAGCAACGCCATCATCAACAGCATCCCCGGCGCCTTCTACATGCTCGACGAAAACGGCTGCTACGCGCGTTGGAACACCTATCAGCGCGATGTGATCATCGGCAAGCCGGAAGAACTGGTCGCAGGCACGAGCGCGGCAGATACGATCCACCCGGACGACCGCCCGCTCCTCCAATCGAGAATCGCAGATGTATTGGGAGGCGATACGGGGGAGGCCGTGGAAGGCCGGGTTCTTATGCGCGGTGGGCCGGCATTCAGATGGTTCCTGATGACGGGCCGGCAAATGACGCTCAAGGGCAGACCGTTCCTGGTGGGCATCGGTATCGACATCACCGCGCGCAAGCAGGCCGCGGAGGCGCTCAGGGAGAGCGAGGATAAATATCGCAATCTCATTGAGGCGACGCGCACAGGTTTTCTTGTTCTCGACGGGCAGGGGCGGGTCGTGGACGCGAATGCCGAGTATGTGCGTCTGAGCGGCCATCGCGAGCTGGGTGAGATCCGGGGCCGTTGCGTGACCGAGTGGACCGCTGCGCATTCCCGTGAGAAGAACGTCGCGGCGGTAGCCCGCTGTCTTCGAGAGGGGATCGTCCAAGGCGTGGAGATAGACTATACGGGAGTTGAGGGGCGGATCACTCCGATTGAGATTAATGCGACCGTGGCAGGGACAGGGGCCGACGTGCGCATCCTGTCGCTGTGTCGCGACATCACCGCACGCAAGCGGGCCGCGGAGGCGCTGAGCGTCGAGCGACAGCAGCTGCGGACGCTGATTGATAACCTGCCGGACCTGATCTACGTCAAAGACGCGGCCAGCCGCTTCACGGTGGCCAATGAAGCTTTGGCGCGGATCAGCGGGGCAACCGCGCCCACGCTGCTGCTCGGTCACACCGACCGCGATTTCTTCCCGGCCGACATGGCCGGCCTGTATCTGGCCGATGAACAGCGGGTACTCCGCGACGGCGTGAGCATCCTGAACAAGGAGGAGCAGGTCAGGATGGCCGACGGTTCCCTCGGCTGGATGTCCACCACCAAGATCCCGCTCCGGGACGCCGCCGGCGGCGTGATCGGCCTGGTGGGCATCGGCCGCGACATCACTGCGCACAAGCAGGCGGAGGAGGAACTGCAGCATGTCCTGTCGAGCGCGCGTTGCATCCTCTGGCATGCGGTTGTCACCGCGGGGGCTGCGGGAGGGTTTGACTGGCAACTGCGCCTCTCGAATGAAGCCGCGGCAGAGGCCCTGTTGCCGCTGGCGCGCGAGCCCGGGCAGGCGTATTCCGACGCGTGGCGCAACAACAAGCCGTGGGAAGACATTGAACGAATGAACCGCACGAGTGAGCAGGCGCTGCGGGCGGGCAAACCGGGCTATACCCAGGAGTTCCGCTGCCGGACGCTGAACGGGGAAATCCGCTGGCTCTCCGAGGATGCGCGGATTCAAGCGCTCGGGCCCGACCGTTGGCTGGTCGTGGGTGTTTGCACCGATATCACCGCGCGCCGGGATGCCGCGCAGCAGATGCAACAGCAGTTGGACGAACTGCGGCGCTGGCAGGCGGTGACGCTCGGGCGCGAGGGCCGCATCGGCGAGTTGAAGCGCGAAGTCAATGCGCTGGCCACCCGCCTCGGCCAGCCGCCGCCGTATGGCACACAGGAGAAATGATGAATGATGAATGATGAACTGAAAAAGAGTGACGGCTGCGTGCTGAACACGCATCCCTCATCATCTCCGTGGCGTCCCGCCAACGGCGGGCTCATCAGGCATCACTTCTCCCAGAGCGCGTGGGCGCTGGCGCACACGGTGCTGTTGAGCCTGCCGCTGGCAAGCCTGCTGCTGGCAGCGCTGGTGGAAGGCGCCCAAGCCGACGGCGCGGCGGGAGCACCGGCTACCACTGTCTTCCTGCAATCCTTGACGGAGCAGGAGCGGGACTGGCTGCGCGATCATCCCGTCATCCGCGTGGCCCAGGATCCGGGCTGGCCTCCGGTCGAATTCACCAACGAGCGCGGGGAGCCATCCGGCATGGCCGGTGACTATCTGCGGCTCGTTGAACAGCGGCTGGGCGTGCAATTTGCGCGCGTGCGCAACCTGAGCTGGCAGGAGGCGTATGCCCGGCTGAAGCGCGGGGAGATCGACATGACCACCTCCGTGGCCGTGACGCCGGAGCGCGAAGAATTCTGGGCCTTTACCCAGCCGTACATGCGCATTCCGATTGTCATCGTTGCCCATGCGGATGTCACCTACATTGCCGACATGCGCGAGTTGGCGGGCAAGAAGGTAGCCGTGGTGGATGGCTATGCCGTCAATGATTGGCTACCGCGCGACTTTCCCGCGATCCGGCTGGTGCGGGTCACGACGGCGCAGGCAGGCCTAGCCGCGCTGCAACGCGGCGAGGTCTTTGCCTACGTCGAAAACATGCTGGTGGTCG
>CAYNJC010000072.1:0-7465 GCA_964397565.1 uncultured bacterium | reverse complement strand
GGGCGGCAGAGTGGGGTCAGGCGTACAATGTACACTAAGAGTTGACAAATGAGCCGCACGCTCACCTATGACAGCGAGGAGCGCATCTCGGCCGTCAACGGCAGCTACAACAGCGTCCAGAAACTCGCCCTGACCTACGCCTACAACGACGCCCAGCAGATCACCAGTCTGGGCGAATCCATCGAGGGCGACAGCCAGACCTACACCTTCGCCTACGACCAGCGCGATCAACTGACCAATGAGACCGTCGCCGGTGAGAGCAACGTCTTCGGTTACGACCAGGCGCAAAACCGCGTCATGAAGAAGACCGGCGCGGCCACGCCCGACGCCTACAGCTTCACCATCGCCAACAAGATAACCAACATCTGGCGCGGCTCGCAATCGGCCTCGTCGCGCTACTGGTATGATCTTGCCGGCAACTTGGCCACCAGCATTGTCAAAAACGTCACGAATTGCTATTATTACAACGTGCAAAACAAACTGGTCAAGATCGTCGGCACGAATTTCGCCAATGAGTTCAAGTACAACTCGCGCAACGAGCGCATTGCGGTGGGAATCGGCCCAAGCACCAATTCATTGGTTTGGCGTTACGATGCGTGTCAAGGGCCGGTGACTTTGGCGGAGTTCAATGGGAACAACGAGATGACGCGCTGGTATGTGCGCGGGCTGGGCGTGGCTGAAGGCATTGGCGATGTCATTGCCGAAGTGGAAGTGCTGGACTCGCCGGCCAAGCCGCACTATTATTTGAGCAACCATCGTGGTGACACGCTGGTTGTGTTGAATCCCGATGGTGCAGCGAATAGCACATTCCGCTACGACGCCTTTGGGAACTGCTATGCGACAAATGGACCATTCACCCCGCGCTACACGTTCTCGACCAAGGAATACCTGTCCGACGCGAAGTTGTACTTGTACGCCTATCGCGTCTACGATCCGGTGGCGGGAAGATGGACGCAGCGCGACCCGATTGACTATGGGGACTCGCTCAATCTCTATCAGTTCTGCGGGAATAATCCAATAACTAAAGTAGATGCCGACGGGCGCGAACCCATAAACGCAAGTGCACCGGCTCCGCCATTCAGACAATCACAACAACCAATACGCAATCCATATATCAAATCACCCAATCAACTTTCACCGCCTCCAGACCTTGCACACCACAGTGAAGTTGAAAAAGAAAGCATTGCAGAAACTGTCGAACATATGTGCGAAGAACGAGCTAAAGCACAACGACTGAAAGAGGAAGGCCCGATTCGCCTTCCCTCTCTTGAGAGTATCGAGCGCAAGCAAAAGGCTGCAAATCAGGCAATGCAGACAAACAGAGATGGGAACGGCTCGCTCGTTAAAAACAATGATGGCACTGTCACGTATAAACCACCTAAGAATCCATCAGCACCGAAAACACCAATGAAGCCACCAACGATAGATAGAACGCCGCGTATGGAAAACGATGGTTGACCATGAACATGCAGCACATATATATGCATTGTGTCAGACCGGCGTGTCTGCTGTGCTTTCTCTTCTTGCTAATGACTTTGGCGCAGTGTGGCAGAAGACATGAAACACGTTCGCCAGTAACGGTGGGGCATATTATACTCAGACTCGAGGCCGACATAGAAAAACGCGCCTATGTTGCTGATACCCTTGATGATGTAATCAAAGATGCAAGACAGCGCATTGCACCATCGCGTCATTTTGATCGGACGGCAGCAACTAATGCTCTAACTATAATATGCCGGATACTTCGCGATCATAATTTCATCTATGATGCGCATGGCAAGAGCGGCTCCTTAATTGATACAGTAGAAGGTACCCACACCAAAAAGCGGCATTTGGTACATCTAGCCAACTGTCATACTCTATCGCTCATGTATTTGTCTGTTGGCCAATCACTTGCATTGCCAATTCGCTACGCGAGTGTGCCAGGGCACGCCTTTGTGCGATGGTATATGCCTGATAATCGCTATATAAACTGGGATGCGAGTGACGGATATCAAGTGAGTGACAGTCTAATCTACAAATCGTGTCTCAAACCGAACGGGGGTCTGCTGCCTTCTCTTTCGCGCCGTTGGGATGTCAGTGAAAATAATTTGATTTCCGAATCATTATTGCAATCGGGATTTAATAAGTCGCCCAGCGATATTGCCTTGCGATATTATAATGCAGCCATCGGAATCTGTCCCAGCAATGCGATTGCTTACCAGCATCGTAGCGCACTGTTCATGCAACGCCACGATTATGCCGGCATGAAAACAGACTTTGACACATGGAGAAAGTTGGAGCCTGATTTGGATGCTAGAACATTGTATGTGCGAGGAATAACCGCATACAAAATTCTAAGTGATGATAAGGCCGCTATTGCTGATCTCACGTTGGCTATCGCGCATGGTTGTACAAATGCCGATGCCTACCTTTATCTCGCCGACTCATATTCAATAGAACGGCAGTATACAAACGCAATTGCTGATTTCAGATCAGCAATAAAATATGCACCCAAGAGTTATAAGGGACACAGCGGAATAGCTTATACCTATAGTATGATTGGCGATTATGCCAATGCACTGTCAAACTATGACATAGCTTTGTCTTTGGGTGACACAACTATTGAGACATACGTCAGTCGTGCATACAGTCTAATAGCTCTGGGCGACTATAACCGCGTCATTGCCGATGCCGACAAAGCAATATCAGCGTGCACGAATAGTGCAGAGGCATACTATATTCGCGGTATGGCTGAATGCGGCATCAGTAATGTCACGAGCGCCATTAGGGATTATGAAACCGCTCTCGCCCTTCGTCCTGATGATCCTTACACGCTTAATGCATTGGCGTGGATTTATGTAAGTGATATAGAACACCGAAATGGAGTGCGTGGGCTAGAACTTGCCAAACGCGCTGTCAACGCATTACGCATATGCGAGACACTAGACACATTAGCCTGTGCGTATGCCGAAAGTGGCGACTATGACTCTGCCGCACGTTGCGCTGAGGATCTATATAAGACGAGCCATGAAGCGAAGTACAAAAGCAAAGCTAATGCTTTTAGAAGAAAAGTCAAGTACATTGAATATGTGCAGAATCCTGGTAAGTAATAGTTTAGTCTTGTAACACGGGGGCAAAGCAGGGGGCGGATTGTGTCAGGCGTGAGCACTTGACAAATAAACCTCACCAACAAAAGATCAGTTGCCTACACCATCGCCAACAAGATGACCAACATCTGGCGCGGGTCGCAATCGGCCTCGTCGCGTTACTGGTATGATCTGGCCGGAAACTTGTCCACCAGCATTGTCAAAAACGTCACGAATTGCTATTATTATAATGTGCAAAACAAACTGGTCAAGATTAATAACACGGGACTCGATGCCGAGTTTCGATACGACTCGCAGCACCGCCGCATTGCCATCAAGCAGAACACCGTCTGGCGCTATGACCTGCACGACGGCAATCTGTCCATCGCGTCCGTCTCAAACACGGCCATGACCGCCTTTTTCCTGCGCGGCGTTGGCATTGCGGAAGGCACCGGCGTTCTGCACCTGCCACCGCCGCATCCCGCCGCTGGCGGGACTCCAAGCAGCCGATCACCGACGCACCACATGCGGGTGCCTGGCGCGTAGTTTAAACTTAAGCCGGTAAATTCTCGCGCGGCGCGAGAATGTATCAAACGGCCAAGGGCCGCTGCAGCCAAACCGGCGCCCCACCGAGCTTGCCTCGGTGGACGCAGAGATTGGCGAGCATGGCGGCGGCAGCTTTCGCTCAATCTTATTCACCCACGACGCAAGGTCGTGGGGGTCTCGGTCGGCTGCCTAATTGTAAACTTAGTGGCAAACATTGCAGCAACGGCGGGCAGCAAAATCCCCCAGCCGCGCGGCGCGGCCACCCTACCGCCGATGGCGGCACGGCGAAGACGCCGCCAGGGGGACGTCTGCCCGCCCTACCTGTCATCGCGACGTGGAAGTCGCTCCCACTCTCCAGAGCAGCAACCTACAACCTTACACTTTTCAACCCTACACTGCACAGCAGCAGGCCCAGCGCGGTCGGCAGGGCCGGCTCCGGAATGATCGGTGAGACCAGCATTGACGAGAGCTGCGTCGGATTGTCCGTGCCGCGCAGGAAGTACATGACGTCGCCTACGCGACACATATCCGAGCCGATATCGTAGGTCGTGTACTCGTCCGGATAGTTGAAATAAAAATTGGTCAGTGAGCGCGTCGTCCAGAAATCACCGACGGTGTCGTACACGCCAATATCAGCTGTTTCATAGCCGTTGTCGCCATTGTCGCCGGCGTCTTCACCCGCGCCGCGCAAGACCCACAGTTCATCGTGGCCGCTGACGCCGAGCGCCGCCGGCACAAATTCGATGGCGCAGCCGGCCCCGACTTGCCAGGGCGTGTCGAGATATTGCTGCACGCTGCTGGCGGTCGCGCTGCCATTGGCCGGCACGCGATACACACGCCCGTAGTTGCCATCACGCGACTCTGATTTCAACAGGTAAATGTACTGCGGTCCGCGCGTCGTGTCCACCGCAACACTGGCAACGCCAACCCCAGTTTGGAAGCCGCGCGCGGCGGCATAGAAATTCGTGACTTGCTCGAAATTCGACGAGGCCTTCCAGAAATAGTAGATATTGCCAGCATTGTCCACCACCGCGCCCGCCGTCGCGCCGAGATTCGAGACCAGCGCGCCATGCTCCCAAGTACCCGGGCCAAGGTTGTAACGCAAGGTTGTGCGCATGACCGGATAGGCCGCGGTATAGGCGCGAATGCAGCCGTACAGTGCGCCGTTGAAGTACCCAAAGCCATCGCCCATGGTGGTCTCGTCCGTCGTGCCCTCATCCGTGTAGCTGGTGGGATAGTCGGAAATTTTAGTCCAATCGCTGGCATTGGTGCCGCCGGGTGGCAGCGTGTACAAGGGCGCCATTGTGGTACAGGTTGAATAGTACAGATTGGTGCCGTCAGTGCCCAACGAGGTTGCCGAAATATTGTTGGCCAGCGCATCCGGCATGGTCACATCCGTCAACTCGAACACCAGATCGTGTTCTTCGATCACATCCGCCGTTTCAGTGGCAGTCACATTCAGGTAGTTCGTGCCTTTGATGGTAATCCTGTTGCGGCCCATGGCCAGCGGTATCGTGACATTCCAGCTGATACTGGCCGGCAGCGCGCCGTGCGCGGCATTGAACGCGTTCGACCAGGTGATGAAGCCTCTCACATGCGCGTTCGCGCTGCCTTGCAGATCGTAGCTTGCGGTTGGGAACGGCAATTGCACGCCACCGTTGAGCACCGCCAGCACCGGGGCGCCCATACCGGCCGGCACATCGCGCTGGATCGTCACGTTACGGACATCGGCAAATCCGGTATAGTTCGTGCCGCTCACCGCGATTGCATTGATGCCGACCGTCAAGGGCACATCCAACGACCAGAGTTGATCCGGCGTCGTCGCCGCAGCCACCACGCCATTTGAGCCATTGAGCTGGTTGGTCCACGTAATGAAGCCCACCGTGGTCATGGCATTGCTGCCCTGCAGTGTGACACTGGTCGTTTCGTACGGCACAAGGGCATTGGTGGCAAAGAGCACCACCGACGGCAAGCCTGGCGTGACAAACACGCCGATGGCGCTCAGGTCTGTCTCTTCGAGATTGAGCCGCAGGACGCCGGGCATGTCGCTGCCGGGGTCGTAATTCACGAACACGCGCGTGCCGACGGCCGCCAGCCGGCCGCGCCATTGCAAGGAATAGTCTGGCGGCGTCACGTCGAGCGGCGGCACGATGTTGCCGGCCATGTTCGAGGTGACATTGTACAAGAAAACGCCGCGCTCGCTGTAGTTGTTGGTGACCACCGACACGGCACAGATCATGCCGCCGCTGAGGCGCGGGCTGGCAACGATGGCCAGGTCGCTCGGCCGGCCGCCTGTTATGAAAGCCTCATTGGTCAAGCCGGGGACGGGCAACGGCAGCAACGGGAATGCACGCACAAGATTGGTCGTCGCCCCCACCAGGTTTGTGGCGCACCAGACATGTTTGCTCCAGCAATTGAGGAAATAACCGTTGCCGACGGGATCCAGCGCCGATGCGGAATAATCCGTGTTGGTGCCATCCGTGTCGCGCGCCGCCAAAGTGGTGGTGCTGGCGCCCTGCCACTTGCGTATTTGAATGTTGAGGCCATTGTCGGGGTACACGCGATCGGTGCCGATGGCAACCAGGTTGGTGGTGCCTTGCCAGTAGGTCATGCCACCAAGGTTCTGGCCACACTGCGGCCAGCCTTCCGCACTCTTGATATGCCGCGGACGATTGCGGTTGATTGGGTCGTCCACCACCACGGCGCCGGCGCTGTTGGTCAACCAGGCGACATGCCAGCCCCACTGCACATTGGCCGCGGGTTCCGTGAATGCACCACCGTAATAGGTCGAGTAGAAGCGCAAACTCTTTTTCACCCAGGTCTGCTGCGATTCACCGCCATCGCCATTGGCACTAATACCGCCGATGACAAATTGCCAGGCGCCCGCCGCAGCGCCAGCGGCGATGTCCGCGGTCACGCGCCAGATTTGTTGCGTGCGGGCGGTATTGCCGGCGCTGCTGAACACCTGCATATAGAGATTACCGTCGGCATCTTGGTCGCGCACAAAACCGTTGCGCTGGTTCATGCGCATGTTGTTGGCCGGATATGCAATGGACTGCCATGTCGCGGCCATGCCACAACTCGCCAGGAACGCAATGCAGTAGATCGGATAGCGCATATTCATGATTGTTTCCTTTACTGGATTATGCTTTGCTCAGCCAACGCACGGTGATAACTATTACTGCTGCTGCGATGGGATTCAGGGACCACCAGCACGCGCGCGGTGCAAGTGGCCGGATAACCGTACACGTTTGTGCCGGTGACCATGATCGTGTTCGTGCCCGACACGACCAGGACATTCGGCAGCACTGTTGCCAAGCCGGCAACCGGCACGGTACCACCGGCCCCGGCCCACGTGTTCGTCCATTGCAGGGCGCCAACCGTATAGGCATTATTGGTCACAAAGAACTGCACGGTGGTAACGGTTTCATCCACCGTCATGGTCGGCTTGGTGACCCCCACCTGCGGCGCCCACGCACACAAGTCCAAGCGTTTGAGCAGGCGCGTGTCGGCGTATGCGCCGTCGAGCATGAAGAGATAGCGGCCGGAATTGCCAACTTGGCCAAACCATTTGTCATGCCCGGCCGGCCACAGATTTTGTGCACCGTACAAGGTCACCGGTCCATTGGTTGGCGCCGCCAGATCAAATGCGTAGATGCGTTGATCTGCGTCCCCCACCGAGAAACTGACGATCAGCAGATGCTTATAGAGATAATTGTCGCGCGGCGCGAGAGCAGCAATGGCGACCGGGCGGTTTGCATCCGGCGTGCTCCAGCCATCGGCGCCGGCGGCCATACTGCTGTAGGGAATCAGCGGGAAGGCGCCGCGCAGATTGGCAGGATTGGCCACAA
>CAYNJC010000071.1:0-7658 GCA_964397565.1 uncultured bacterium | reverse complement strand
CAGTCCGGCAGTCCGGCAGTCCGGCAGTCCGGCAGTCCGGCAGTCCGGCAGTCCGGCCCCTCTAATTGTCTAAGTAGCCGCACACTGCTGCGGCAGCCTTCCCGCTCACTCCTCCTTTTTCTTTTTTACTCCGCAATGCAATGCGCTGTGCGTGTGCGGTTCATGCGCGCGGGCATTGCCGGTTGTGCCTTCGCTGTAGCTGTCACACTTGTGCCGCAACTTCTTTACGCGGTGCCGATTCAGGATGGCGCGTTGATCGTTTCCTCCTGTGTGACGCAGCCTACAATTTCCAATCTACTAGTGGAATCTGAAACCTGCGCGCGGGCACAGCGCCTGCGCGCGGCGGCAGATATTCTGGCAGGATTGCTCACCAATTCAGACAGCGCTGTTCAAACCAGCTTGCGCGAGGTCGCCACTGCTGATGGGTCGCTTGATCTGCTGATTGAAGCCGTCCGGCTCGATTATCTAAGCCGGGCCGGGGCACGCCGCGGCGCGGATGTTGCCGCGGCATGTTATCAGGCGCTCTCCAACAATGCCGCGCGCGCCCACGGCAAATCTTGGTATGCCTACAAGATGCTCTATCATCGCTTGATTGACTATTATCACACCGTGGACGACCGGCCGGCATTGTACGCCGCGCACGAGGCGTTGATCAACTACGATCCCCAAGACAGCGCGCGTGTGCTCCTCTATGTGCACACCATGCTGGCGCGCAAGGCCGATCCAACATTGATTACAATCGCCTGGACCCGCTACGCGCGACTGGTGCCGGATTCACCCGACAAAGTGTCGTGCGCCGCGAGCGTTATGGCCTTGTCGGGCACGCACTCACTCAGCAATTTCATCCGTTTGTCGACGGAGTTCACGCCGCGCTCGTGCGAGGAATTGCAGCGCTGGATCGAGGTTGGGCGCGGCAGTTTGCGCGCCAACGATCCGGCTGGCGCGCGCGTCTACGCGGACGCGCTGGCGACGGCGGCGCTGCGCCTGCCCGCCGATGACCGCGCGATTGAAATGGTGGCGCTCTTGCTGGCGGAGCGCCAGAAAGTCGAAATGATTCTTGCCACGCTGACCAACAATGTTGCGCGGAGCGACCCGTGAGTCGCATTGCGCTTATTGCCGGCATCATGCTGGCTGGCGCGGCGGCGTATGGCGCCATGCTGCCCGCCCCGCCTTGGGCAGCACAACAGCGCGGGCCGACCTGCTCCTATGAGATTACTGTGTACCTTGCCGACACACTGCCCTATCTCGACCCTGAATTGCGCGAGCGCGTCGCGGACACGCTCGAACACGGGGCATCGCCCGCCTATGCACTGGCTTTGGTGCAAGCAGCGCGCTGGCAGGCCCGCATTGCCGCCGACACCGCGCCGTGGGATTTGAGCGCTGACGACACCTGCGCCGCAGATGCACAGTTACGCCATAATCTCGCCGCTTTGGGCAGCCAGCTTGACGTCTTGACCAAATCCAGCGCCACCAGCCAGCCGCCGCTGTCCGTCCGCACCACGCTGTCCGCGCTGCGCTTGCTCGAAGAGCTCAAACAGCGCGTCGCAACTACAAACGACCCCTTGCAAAACCTCGACCGGTACGTGCCGCTCTTCCGCCTGCGCGGCGCGCCCATGACTGCCTTCTGGTGGGCGCGTCACATGGTGTCGCAGGGCGACTTCGCCCGCGCCAAGAACTTGTTCGAACTGCTGGTCGCGCCGGCCAATCCCGACGGCTTTACCCTCGGCAACAGTCATTATTGGCTGGGTGTGTTGCTGCACGAAATTAGCCATCAACCCAACGCCGCCCTGCCGCATTTTCTTGAAGTCCATCGCTATCCGGCCTGTCTCGTCTTCACCGATGCCTCTTACATCAAGGCCGCCGAACTCTACCGCCTGCGCGGCCGGCGAGATACGGCGCTGGCGCTGTACGCCATTCGCATCCCCTCGATTGATTATCACAAAAACGAATTGTACAAAGTTAGGGCAAGCGCCGACCTCGCGCGCGAATCCGGCGATGTGACCAATCAGGTTCGTCAGCTTATGCGCCTCGAAGACTTGACTGTCGGCGCAACTTATTTCACACCTGCGGTCGCGCATCTCCGCGCGGAGCTTGATGCCATGCTTTCGCCCGCCGTCGTCACCGCCATTACGGCCCAGCTCACGCTAACTATGCCCTTCGATCTCTACACCATGGAGGCCATTGGCCGCGCCCTCACCGGCCCGGATGCCGGCACCAACGATGCCGCGCTGACCGACATGCTGCTGCACGACTGGCCCTCCATGGATTGGGTCGCCGAACATAATCCCGTTATCATTACCAATCGCGTATTGTCCAATAACATATTTGAGCAAAAGCGTCGCACCAGACTCATAACCCCGCTTCCTTAACAGGTATCTTAAGGAACTTCCCTATGAACACTCACTGCATACGTCGGCTGCACCACATCCTTATTGGCTATCTTGTCCTGTGCTTTGCCACCAGCGCGCCCCATGCGGCGGATGCACTTGCGCGCGCGCTCACCGTTGCCGCGCATGTGCCGCTCACGCTGCTGGCCGGCATTACTTCGCTGACGCCGGTTGCATATGCCAATGTAGATGATCCTTCGAAACGGCCGGCCTTCCGCCAAAGCAAGCCCGCCATCTGGGTCAATTACGCCGATCCGCGCCCCAAGGGTGACGACGCCGACAGCGGCGCCAAGCCCTCCTACCTGCCGCAGGTCGCGGTCAACAATGTTGCGCTCAACGCCGCCGTCGCGCACACCCTCTTTGCCGTGAATATCCCGCTCGGTCCGGCCGACATGGCGCCCACCTTGACGTATTCGCCACCCACCATCACAAAACAGATTGATATCAACGATCCATATGGAATCCCGTCCTACAGCTTTGCCGCCGACGCCGGCAGCTTCGGCAACTGCTGGAGCGACAATCTTGCGCCTAGCATCGAGCGCAACGCCAGCCTCAAGACCATTATCGGCGTTCCTTACTACGAGCGCACGCTCAACGTCAATGGTGGGCCGACCCCGTCGGCCAGTTTCAAAGCTGCCGACCTTCCAGCCGCTGAAATAGAACAAAACGACTGGAGCAGCCTCTCTTGGACGCCCCAGCCGCTCACCAAAGCCAGCGCGTGCTCGGCCAGCGAGACTATCCAGTTCTGGGGCAGCGGCCTCGCCATTGATGAAACCAACGCGCCTATAGCCGAATTCTCCGAGATTCGCAACAACACCTGCAACAGTTTCTCAAAATGGAGTTGGCCCAACCGCATCATCGACCGCAACGGCAACACCCTCCATTTCACCTATAGCAATGTCATAGAGGCCGTCGGTGCGTTCTCGGTAGATATACAATCCGGCTGGGACTATAACACCACCATGTTGCGCGTGCCCACCTGCGTGTCGAACGTCGCCAGTGCTGATGCCCTGCTGCTGGCGACCGAGCTTTTCTCACAAGACATTGCTAGCCAGAGCACCAACATCTACAAATCCACGCCCACGGTCACCAACCTTGTCCACATGCGCAACGGCCAGGCGCTTCGCGCCGCCCAGTTCACCTATCAGGATTGGCCCTATATAAACAATGAAGTGACGAAATACACGCTGCGCCTGCTCTCCTCCGTACGTCTGCCCAATGGCGACCTTGTCACCAATATCTATTCGCCCGCCACATTAGACCCAAGCGTAAATGGCGTCAGCCTGCCCCTGCTCACCCAGATCATCACGCCCGCCGGCACCACGGTCATCGAATATTCCGACTTGACTTTGGTAACCTACGAGAACAGTTTATCCTCGAAGTACGAACCATCCTCGATTCTCGTCATCACCGACAATGGCCTCACCACCAACAGCTACACCCGCATCGCTCATAGTTATGATTGCCGTACCGGTACGGGCTCGGCCACCACAGAAACCATCTCGCCGGCCGGTACATATGACTACAAAGATTACGGCCTGTTCTACGAGCCGCTCAACATGCAATGGTACGGCTGCGAAACTGAAAATGTCCTCGATGAGGAATTGCTGCGGCGCTACGAGTTGGACAGCCGATTTCGGTATACATCGCTTACCCGCTATCCCACCGGCGAGAACGGCCCAAGCGACATCAACCATTTCGCCTATGATGATCACGACAATCTGACCAGCGCCACCGATCCCTATGACAACATCACCTCCTATTTGTACGCGGCCAACAAGCTCGACCAGACTTGCGTCACAGACCCGCGCGGCGTCGTCAACAGTAATATCTTCGATGCTTGCGGCAATCTGCTGGTCACCATGGAAGATTATAACGGCCTCCGCCGCACCGCCTCGAATCTTTACAACACCGCCGGCCAGGTCATAAAATCCTTCGACCCGCTCGGCCGCATCACTCGCAGCTTCTACTCCACAAATCGAACCGCCGGTACGATTTCCTCCTACACCTCCGCTGAGCCAACAGACACTGACTTTGGTTTTCTTGTCGCCACGCGCGACGCCGTTGACCGCGTCACCACCTATAGCTATGACACTCTCGGTCGCCAGATTGAAGTCAATGCCCCTGGCAATTCTGAGTCCGCACGTTACATCACCAGAAACGCCTACGACATCATGGATCGCACCACGGCGACCTATTTCCCTGACAGCACCTACATTTCAAACGTGTACAACGCCGCCGGCTATCCGGTCCGCGCGCGTGACCGCGCCGGGCGCTGGACGGACAACACTTACGACGACGCCGGCCACCTCGTTCGCGTGGATTATCCCAACAACGACTGGGTCAAGAAAGAGTACACCGGCAATCTCGTCAGCAAGCTCATGGACGCCGCCGCTAACACGACCGAGTACTTCTATTGCCGCGAACAATTGACCGGCGTGCGCTTCCCCGACGGCAGCACGCGCGCCGCCGGTTTCGACAATTTCAATCGCCAAATCTGGGCGGTTGACGAGCGTGGCGTCGCCGTCACCAATGCCTACGACAAGCTCGACCGCGTGATCGCCTCCGCCTACGTGCCCTTCACCACCGAAAACGAAATGCCTGCGGATGTCACGTCTGTACCTGCCAGCCTAACACCTTCAACGTGTAACTGGTCCCTCATCTACGGCGGCTTCGACAATCAGGTCATCAGCTACGCTTACGACACCGTGGGCAACCTGACCAATCTCGCCGACTGGGCCGGCACGCTCACCAACACTTACGACCACCTCAACCGCCCAGTCTTCTCGTTCACACAGTTTGCTTCTGCTCCTTCACTCTTTTACTCCTTGTTAAATTGTTACGATCTCGCCGATAATTGCACCACCCAGGACTTCGTCTCGGATTATCTACCCATCAAGACCACCTACACCTACGATAGCCTCAATCGCCTTACGTGCGTTTGGGGTAGGCCGCGCGCGCTCGACATCTCTTGTTCCTACACCTACAATGCCAACGGCAACGTGGCTTGGAAGAGATACTACCAGAGCAGCACCCAGATAGCCTTACAGCTCCACTCGTATGACACCGAGAATCGTCTGGTCACCATTATCGGTGGCGGTCCCATAGTCGAATACCAATACAACAACGCCCAGCAGATCAGCGAGATGCACGAGACCATCAGCGGCACCGAGCGACAATTCAAGTATCAGTATGACAATCGCGACCAATTGACCCAAGAAACCGAATGGCTCAGCTGTGGTGGTGATGACTGGGAAGAGGGACCACCCAATAGCTACAGCTACGACAATGCCCAGAATCGCGTGAGTGCGGTCACGACCGGCCAAGCCATCCATGAATATTACGGCTACTCGATCGCCAACAAGATGACCAACATCTGGCGCGGGTCGCAGTCGGCCTCGTCGCGCTACTGGTATGATCTGGCCGGCAACTTGTCCACCAGCATTGTCAAAAACGTCACGAATTGCTATTATTACAACGTGCAGAACAAACTGGTCAAGATCGTCGGGACGAATTTCGTCAACGAGTTCAAGTACAACTCGCGCAACGAGCGGATTGCGGTGGGAATCGGCCCAAGCACCAATTCATTGGTTTGGCGTTATGATGCGTGCCAAGGGCCGTTGACACTGGCGGAGTTCAACAGCAACAACGAGATCACGCGCTGGTATGTGCGCGGGCTGGGCATCGCCGAGGGCATTGGCGATGTCATTGCCGAAGTGGAAGTGCTGGACTCGCCCAAGCCACACTACTACTTAAGCAACCATCGCGGCGACACGCTGGTGGTGTTGAATCCCGACGGTGCGGCTAACAGCACCTTCCGCCACGATGCGTTCGGTAACTGCTATGCGGCGACTGGTCCGTTCACTCCGCGCTACACTTTCTCGACCAAGGAATTCCTGGCCGACGCCAAGCTTTACTTGTATGCCTATCGCGTCTACGATCCGGTGGCCGGCCGCTGGACCCAGCGCGACCCGATTGATTATCAGGATTCCATCAATCTCTATCAGTTCTGTGGGAATAATGCGGTAAATTGGCTGGATCCTCTTGGACTTGCCGACATCGACCTGAAAGGTGGAAAGGAAGAAACAGATCCCACAAGCAAGACTATTACGATAGAGGCCCACGGCACAGGATCGGGTCAATATGCAGATACGCGTGGCAAGATGCCGAAAATAGTGAGTCCTGCGGACATGGCAAAGAAGGTAACAGCTGTACCTGGCTATAGTAAGGACAAGACGGTATTGGACAACTCTTGCTCAGCAGGAAAGGAAGGCGGAACCGCGCAAGAGCTTTCAAAAAACATACCGAATCCTGTTAAAGGATTCACTGAACTAACCATAACAATAGGCCCAAGTCCTAGTTCAGGTCGTCCGTCTGGTCTTACGAATCCAGACGTTAACAAGCCTGTATATGAAGTTACCTATAGGAACAGTACGGAGATATCACGAACTCCTGTGAATGCCGCTGTTACCACACACAACTCTGTTCCCAACCAAGCAACTTCCAAGTGAGCAGCTGATATCTAATGCCGATAATTACAGAACAAGGAGAAAATATGTGTTCATGGGTACTGTGCGTAGCGGTTGGGCTGTTTTTGCTAGGTGCGTCGATTTTTATGGATGCTGCAGAATTACCATTCTTCCCGCTACCAGAAGACAGAGATGTATTCGCAAAACCATGCTCCATTGTTTATGCCATCTCCAATGAATTGTACGACACTCAATACTCACCTACAGGCACGCAGCGGGAGTTCTGGTTGAGCACAAACGAAATTAGCGTCATGCGCGAAGCTACCATCACAAGCAATGATGCGATGGCAGCTGCACGACTATTTGCCTACTATATTCTTTCAAGAAGAGATGTTCCCCAACAACTTAGGTGGCTCACGATGACCGCATACATTGGCGGCGTAACTGAAGCAGTTGAAAATGTTGAAATGATTGGCAAGGTATATCAGAGTAATGATCTTGCACAGGTATTTGGACTTTCCGGCGAGCAAATCTGTGTTCTGAATGAAGCCGTGGTGTCAAACGATGATGCAAGCGCAGCGTTTCGATTGGCTTTATACTACGCCATTATTGTGGGTGATGCTGATGCAAAGGCGAAGTGCATGACAAAAGCAGCTACCCTGGGGTGTCACGGAGCACAGTTCTATATGGCTATCCTCAATAGAGACTGCAACTTGTCAAACAGGCCAAGTGGGATCGGGAGGCACTGACATTACAATGAGAATGCCGACGGGCACCGGGCACCGGGCGGCGGGCGGCGGGC
>CAYNJC010000070.1:0-8372 GCA_964397565.1 uncultured bacterium | reverse complement strand
CGACATGCGAGGTCGCAATCGTGACGGTCTTCATGTCGTTACGGAAGCCCTGCGAGGTGCTGGCCTTGGTGACTTCCGAATACGGCGTGAATTTCGCAAAACCCTTTTCCGCCAGCACTTTCGTCAGGGCTGCCGTCAAGGTTGATTTGCCGTGGTCAATGTGGCCGATCGTGCCCACGTTGACGTGCGGTTTCGTCCTCTGAAATACTTCTTTAGCCATAGCAGTCTCCTTCGTAAACCTTATAGCGTTACGCGGCAACGTTCTGCAACGTCACCAGTTTCTTACTGTCATACTACGCAACGCGCGCATTTCTGCGCCGCGTCAAGTGCGCATTATTTCCGCACCACACATGCCTCTGCATGCGCAGTGTCGGCAAACCGTTGTCATCCAGGTTTTTTGGCCGTTACATGATCTATTCCATGCAAGGCGAGCCATACTATATCAAATTTTTTCTGAAATTGCAAGCGCCCTGCAGATTTCCCGCAAATCCCCCGCCGCTGTGGGGTTTGCCCGCGAAAACATTCGTTCGTCATGAACGAGTGTGCGGACAGTGTGCCGCATCAATCGACATTTTTTGTCGTTTGCAGTGCCTGTTGTGGCCGCGCCGCCCGGCGTGGATGCTGCCGCTGCAACCGTGTTTGTATCCGTAGATGACGCAGAGGCAGATTTCTTGGCCACGCAGGCGCAAAAACTAAATTCTCACGCCGCGCGAGAATTGTTTCAAATCCGCGCCAGGCACCTGGCCCGCGACGGCGGTCTTTCCCGTATTATAGGTGGGTGGCTTGGCTGCTGCAAGCATGGTGGCGCTGGGCTCTGTTGGTTGCCGAACGTCATGGTTGTGGCGCGGCTTTCCCGTCGCTACCAACCGATTGTTCGGCATTTCAGTGAAGTCGGCCTCGCTGCCGCACACGCTCCTGTTTTGCCGCCAGCTTCTTCAAGGCCGCAGCGATGGCTCCGTTGCCGGGAGCCTGTTTGGCTAGCCCGGCGTAATAGTCACGGAGACGGTCAGCCAGCCCCGCGGCGGCCAGTGCCTCCAGGTCATCCTGATTCGTCAGGTCCAAAGCGGCTTTGCGACGCCACAGGCGCATGGCGTCGTCCAAGGCCGCGGCCTTGGCGGCGACCAGGGCAATCCGGCCCAACGAACCCTCCAGCCCCGAGAACCCGTGTTTGTTCTGCAGCCCGTCCAGCACCTTCTCGGCATTCTTCCAATCGCCTTGGCTAACATGCGCGTCCAGCACCGTCTTGCCGACATCACGCGCCCAGGGGTACCCGTTGACCGGCCAGTGGTCGTAGGCATCGGCCATCATTCGCAATCCCTCCTGGGCCTGGCCGTGCCCCTGCAGAATCGTGCCCAGGCAGTACCGTAACGGCGGCGTGCAGGGGTCGGCAGCCAGAGCACGAGCCTTCTTCTCGAAAGCCGCCCATCCCGCCGGCGTCTCGCCTGACTTCCGGGCCGCCCATTCCATACGGATCTGCGCCGCCTGGTGGAAACCCCTATTCTTCTCCTCGTCCATCCACTGCCAGACCAGCGGATCGTCCCAAGGGATTCGAACGTCGCCCTTGCCGTCCAGGCGCACCAGTTGATTGAACCAGAAGTCAGGAATTCCGTTTGGATCATCAAGCCCGACTCGCTCGATCTCGGCTCGGAAGAGCTTCTCCGCCTCGAGGTATCGTTGGCGATCGAAGAGGAACTGTCCGTAGTCGCGCACCACCTCGAAGTATCTGGCATCCGACGGCAGTTTCAACGCGGACTGATAAGCCTGCTCAGCCTGCTCGAATTCCTTTCGGCCGATGTAGTAGTCGGCCCGCTTGAGCCAGTAGAGGGCGGTGTCCTTCTGCTGCTCCTCGGCCTTCTTGATCCTGGCCTCGACGACACGCAGCCCGCTGGCGTCCTGCACCTGGCCGGCGAACAGGAACGGACCGAGATCGGACAACGTGCCATCCTTCTTGCCGGTCAGTTCCTCGACGAGCTTCTGGGCCCGATCCAACTTGCCGGCGTGAAAGCATGCCTGTGCCAATGCGCTCCGCGTCCACCGCCGCAGGATCGTCTCGACCTCATCAGGGCCAACAAACATGCTGCACATGCTGACGCGGTTGAAGTTCTGGCGGTCGTAGTCCCTGATGGGGCAGGCAAGCGACTTGTCGAAAAGCCGGATCGCCCCTGCGTATCCCTTCTCGTCCGCCACCATGCGGCCCACGCCCCAGTTGTCCACGGCATGTTCGAGACAAACGACATCGGCAAGCCAGCCCACGGGCGCGGTCTTCTTGGCATCGTCGTCCAGAGCGCGCCGGGCTCCCAGGTATTCCAGAACCGCATCCGTCCTGGTTGGCTCTTTGCGCACCGTCTCAGCGAGTTCGGCGACGTGTGCCTGCAACTTGCCGGCGGCCTGGAGATGCTTCCAGTAAAGGCGTGACCAGTTTGACCCGTATATGTCGTCTAGCGCCGTCGGGCGTTCGTGGGCGGCCTTATCGCGCAGCCAGGATTCGGCGGCCTTGGCGCCGTCCTTTTTCTCGAACCAGTGAAGAAATGCCTTCATCTCGTCGTGATCGCCAGGGATGTCCTGCGGGAAGGCGTCCAGCCATTGCCGAATTTGCGCGTAGTGGCCATGTCGGCACAGCCAGTAGATTGTGGCCTCGTCCGTGCGCTCGGCGTCGAGCAATCCCTTGAGTCGCGGGATGACCTTGGCGATGCGTTCCGGTTGACCCGCCCGCTGAAAGACGGAAATGGCCAGACAGAGCGTTGGGCCGTCGGCTGTCGGGATTGCAGCCGCCAGTTCCTCAGACCATTCGAGCAAGTTGTGACGGGGCAGTTCGGCTGCCAGTCTCTGCTGCGCCTTGTTGGCCCACTCATCGTATTCTGCTTTGCCTTCCGGCACCATGCCAAGGCAGGCAACGAGGGACGCTGTCATCAGGACCGCAACCGCCATCTTGATTTTTGCTACATACATAATCGTCCTAGCCAGCGAGATTTTTTGTCGCGTCTGCGCGCCGTTTGAGTGGCTCCTCATGCCCGCCACGCCGCAAAACACTGTTCTGCGAACGCATTTCATCCAACAATTTCACACGCCGTTCACTTTCCCGTCATTTGCTTTTCTTCCCACGCACACGATACTCGCCATGACCATCGGCCACACAAGGTATCGCCGGCAGTAGAGCTGCGTCAGCCGCATAGCGCACCCGCTTCATCTTGGCCACACCCGGAAACGCCGCCGTAACGCTGCGGTGAATATGGTCGAAGTACGCATCGCCTTTCAACGCCTTCGTCTCTTCGTACGCGGCGCGCTTCATCTGCCAGACCTCGAGTAGAGACTTGTCAGCTCTCGTTTTCATCCATCATCTCAAAGGGTGTGATCAAGTGTAATTCTTTGTTATAACCATGCTGTTCGTTGATTGCGTTTACCAGCAATTGCTTTCTGATATTCGCCAAGTGCCGGTAGTTCCAACTTACCAAGGCATCAACTGCAAAGATGGTGCATACGGCGACATGCAGCGCGTCTTCCCGCTTAGCCGCGGGAAATACACCATGGTGCTGGTAGGCGTCTGCAAGTCGCTCAATCTCCGCGCGTTTTGCCTGTGCAATTTCCAACAACGCGATGGCGTGGTGTTCCACCGCATGTATCAACGCCGCACGCTTTCCAGAATCCCGCGTCTTGCGGAGTTCAAACAGAACGATCTCCGAAATCACGGCATCAAAATTCCGCAGATGGCGCGCAAAGAATTCGCGGGTGATGTCGCGCTTCTCAGGCGCGTCGTCCGCAAACAGGAAATTAATCACCGAGGTGTCAAGATATATCCGCAGTTTCTTCATCGCCATATTGTCATTATACCAATTCCCGGCTGCGCCATGATGTTGCCGGCTGCGCGGTGCATGCCGCATTTGTCATTCATCCCGGCCCTTGGCCGCGTTATCAATGCTCGCACCACGCGAGCATTTACTACTTGCGTTGAAAATCCGCGCCCGGCACCCGGCCGGCCTGTTCCAGCCGCTTCTGTCTCTTGAAGAGGATCGTGCATGTCAGGCCCGTCAGAATGATGCCGAGACTCGCGTCGAAATACACCCACGCCGGCAAGCTGAACATCGCACTGCACCGCACGACCGCCACGCCGGCCGCCAGCGTCATAAGGCACGCCCACACCATGGTGATGAAGCGGCACCCTTGGATGAACTTCGAATCATTCCATCGTTCCTTGGGCACGTCTCGGCGGGCATACTGCAACGCAAACGGCTTCCCCACTACGATGGTCAGCCACATGGTGCCGGCCAGCGCGGTGTTGGCCAACAGGTCCATGTGGTCTGCCACCCAGACCACCTTGAGGAAATTCACCGAAACAACGCAAAAGCAGAAAAACAGCAGCGTGCCCCACTGCAGAATATAGCCGCGGCGCAGTTCGCCGAACCCGAACGTGAGCGACGCCAGCAGCGCTGCAATGGTGGCGCGCTCCAGGCTTATCAGCGTGTGACCGGAAAAAAAGAGGAAGAGCAGCCACGGCACAAAGCCAAGCATCAAAACACCGAGTTCCTTCAAGTCGCGCATCTAGCCTCCCAAGCGATTATGCAGCCATGTTCTAGAGCCAGCCCAACGCCAGAGTGGAGCTACGCGGCGCGCCGTGCGCCGCGTTAGCTCCCACGAATTGTTGGGCTTCGTCCTAATCTTTGCTTTTCTACTCCGAATCTCAGGATTCAGACACGAATGACCTCGGAAGGCAACGCTGCTATGATCAACGCTTCATCAACACGATTATCAGAAGTGCCATCTGAGAAGCTGCCGCCACCACGTTTACCAGCCAAACGGCCAGGCGACGAAATCGTATTCCATAGAGAATCCAGAATGTGTAGTTCAGCAAGAAGCCGAAAATGAAAGCTGGAGACAGTGACGTGGCAGTTGAAGCGAGTTCAGCCCTAATCTGAAGAGCGATGAATACAGAGCCGGAGAATCCAACAACCGATCCTGCAACCTCAAAGATTTTTTCTGGTATTTTCTGTAAGTACATTAGCATTGCCTGAATATTTCTTCTGCAGCCCAACTTGTTGTTATGCGT
This sequence comes from uncultured bacterium, assembly GCA_964397565.1. Taxonomy (GTDB): domain Bacteria; phylum Auribacterota; class UBA3054; order UBA3054; family JAPLST01; genus JAPLST01. Next base: position 3,331 of record CAYNJC010000070.1, on the reverse strand, counting down.
CCTTCTGATAATATTCTGCTTGCCACGGTTGCGGCATGCGTTTCGAGACTTTCTGTCGCGTCTCCGCACCGTTTGAGTGGCGCGGCATGTCTGCCACGCCGCGAAGCATTGTGTCTCGGGGCATTATTCATACTGCGCATAACAATGCATCTTTGTTATCCTGCTCAATGTTGCCGCGGCTGCCGCACGGGCGGAACCCGGAGCACAGATCAACGTTGCGATTGTAGCACTGCCCGGGCTGCACGTCAAGTAAAAGTCTTTCGCGGCGAACGACTTCATAGTTGAGTGCAGCAGCGGCAGCGGGCCATGGTCGCACGTCCGTTTTTTCTTCTTTGTGGCTTCGCGGCTTTGTGAGTGAGTTGCTCCTGCTGCTGCAACTTCTTCCTTCCTTGCTGCTCGGAGTACCGCCAAAGGCGGGATTTGAAATGCGTCATTCATTCTGGCCCTTGGCCTCATCATACATCCGCGCCCGGCACCCGGCCGGCCTGTTCCCGCCGCTTCTGTCTCTTGAAGAGGATCGTGCATGTCAGGCCCGTCAGAATGATGCCGAGACTCGCGTCGAAATACACCCACGCCGGCAAGCTGAACATCGCACTGCACCGCACGACCGCCACGCCGGCCGCCAGCGTCATAAGGCACGCCCACACCATGGTGATGAAGCGGCACCCTTGGATGAACTTCGAATCATTCCATCGTTCCTTGGGCACGTCTCGGCGGGCATACTGCAACGCAAACGGCTTCCCCACTACGATGGTCAGCCACATGGTGCCGGCCAGCGCGGTGTTGGCCAACAGGTCCATGTGGTCTGCCACCCAGACCACCTTGAGGAAATTCACCGAAACAACGCAAAAGCAGAAAAACAGCAGCGTGCCCCACTGCAGAATATAGCCGCGGCGCAGTTCGCCGAACCCGAACGTGAGCGACGCCAGCAGCGCTGCAATGGTGGCGCGCTCCAGGCTTATCAGCGTGTGACCGGAAAAAAAGAGGAAGAGCAGCCACGGCACAAAGCCAAGCATCAAAACACCGAGTTCCTTCAAGTCGCGCATCTAGCCTCCCAAGCGATTATGCAGCTATGTTCTAGAGCCAGCCGAACGTCGCGGGTCAGGCGTGCTATCAAGCGTCGCCTGAACCCGCTGGCTCGCCGTTCATGTCCGCGGCCACGCCCGGCGCCTTCCACGAAAAGGCGCTGCGTTGCTCAGAGTGCGGGTTCCTGTCAAATCGTTCCGCCGGTTCTTGCCCGCGGAACTGCCAATCCATGAAGTCGAAAAACGCCTTCCAGTCGGCGTTTCCGTGGTCATGCTGGCCATCCCGAAACCAGATGCCAATGCGCTCCTCCACGCCGAGAAAGCGGTAGACTTCCCGTGCGGCCAGATGCGTCTGCCACGTTCCTGTCGGGTTCGCCCAAAGGTCGCCCAGCGCCTCCGTGGTCAACAAAGAGCGGGGGGCGATGAGTGACTTCAGGAAATGCTGATCGAAGGGCAGTTCGTTCTCGCGGTTGATGCATTCCTTGAGCCGGGGGCCAAACCAGTAGGGAAAGACACGGATCAGATCGGCCAGTGTTTCGGAGCCCGCGCCCTGCCACCGATAGCAGCCGGCTCCGCCGGCACCCGAGTTGTTGGCATTGGTTAGTGCGATCCGTTCGTCGGTGGCTCCTGCCAGTAAGACGGCCTTTCCGCCGCGGGAATGACCGACGACGGCGATCCGGGAGACATCCACGAAGTCCATTCCGGCGAGAACGTCGATGCAACGGTGGTAGCCCCATGCCCAAGCCGCCAATGCGCCAAACGAAGTCTCCGGAAACACCCGATACAGCCCCGCTGCAGGCTCCGACCGAGGCGCGTCGGGGACGATCTCCTCGCGGTTGAACTGGGCGAGAATATTGCCGCGGCGAAGGACCTGCGCCACCACCGCTTCGGTCACATACGGCCAGCACGCATCGCCGTTCAACACGACCGGGAAGGGACCGCTACCGGGCGGGATCAGCAGGTTCAGGAGGAAAGAGAACGGACGGTCCTGACCGGTATTCACCCGACCGGACACGAACCGCGCACTGCCAATGTGCTCCACTGAGCCGGTAGGCAACTCCTCCCACCGGATTTCCGTCGGCGTCGGCGGGAGTCCGCCGTATTCGAGGGCAACAATCAGATCGCGTACTTCCTGTCTGCGGCGTTGCCATTGCGCGAGCGTGCATACTCGCGTGCCATCCTGGCATCGAAACGGATCTGGCAATTCGGCGCGTGCAATCTCGGTCATTGGGTTCTCGTCTTTCCTCGGGCGAACGTTCAAGATGACCTAACGCTGGCCGCGAAGCGGGCAGCGGTTAGGTCTATCGCCTGGTTCGGCTTCCTTTTTCATCTTCTTCACTTCTAAATTGCCTTCGTAATCGAACTCCAGCAGACGGCTAGGTGAATACAACATGAAAATCACACTCGGCTTGTGAGGATGATACATATAAGCATCAAGCGTATAGCCGCCATGAAAAATCATACGAACTGAATGGAGAGCGCGACCTGCTCGAACGTGCCTCCTCAAGATGACTTCACGCAGTTTTCGTCGCTCAAACGCTTTGGCGGCCTTGTCGATTGTGCCGTCCGGTGACTCAGAATGCGCGAGCTGCCTGCCGTCCCTGCGGAGAAACCAATATGCCATGTAGATCCAAAGAGTATAAGTGCCTTTGACGCCGCTCGGACGGGCCTTCCGCTTCCGACCAAACTCAAACAACAGGAATGAACCAACTCCTTTCCAGACGCTCCAGGGGGCTTTGCCGATAATACATTGCAGACTGAGGTCCTGATTCATTGTTCCGCCCAACGCCCGGCGTCTCCGGCGCGCGTTAGCGCGTACGGAGCACGCTGCTGTTAGGCATGATTGGATTCCGCTCACTTTCTCCGTGACCCGGCAATCTCTTCATCACCGTGCCATCAACGCGAACACCCCCCAGCCCAAGTATTCACGCGTGTACGCGGCGTAGCGTTTGGGCTCCGTGGTCAGTTGGGCTCGAATGTCTTTCGCGAAGCTGTCATCGGGATTCGCTTCGAGCCATCGGCGCATTGTGAGCCACTTGGCTGCCTCGTACCTGTCCCAGCCATCTTGATCTGCCAGAACCATTTCCACGACGTCGTAGTCGAGGTCGCCGAAAGACGCGAGTAGTTCTGGAAGCATGAGAAAGTCGGCTATCGAACCGGCGTGGCACCCCTTGGCAACGTCTTCCGTCGGCGGTATCTGCAGCCAATAGGGCTCGCCGATGAGGGTGATCCCTTCGGGGGGGGGGTCGGCGGCGCCATCAAGCTTCTGGCGAAGAGCCTCCGCACCGGAGGGATCATCCTCATCG
>CAYNJC010000069.1:0-9111 GCA_964397565.1 uncultured bacterium | reverse complement strand
GAACCCTGAACCCTGAACCCTGAACCCTGAACCCTGAACCCCGAACCCTGAACCCCGAACCCTGACCTCCGTTCTGCAGCATCCGTTTGCCGCCTGCACGCGGGAAATGCTATACTGTGGGCCGAAGCGCGTGGCAGCATGCCGCCACGCGCATGGCTGCCTTTCACTTTTGCGGGAGTATGGTTATGCGCACGCTGCTGCTCTGCGGGTTGGTCGTGACGCTGGCGTCGCGCGCCTTCGCGGTCACGTCACAAGCCACGGCCTTTGCGGTGCCGGTCACCAATGCGGTCGTCGTCGTCATTTCGACCTATGGCGAACTCACCGAGTTGGCCGGCTGCAGCGGCGTGGTCACGTATGATCCGCGCGGCCGGATCACGCAAGTCGGCGCGCTGCCGATCGCGTATGATGTGCGGGCGCGGGTCAGCACGATCGGCGCATACACGATCACGTACGATCCGAAAAGCCGCGTCAGCAAGCTGGGCGCCTACGCGGTCAAATACGATTCGCGCAGCCGCGTGAAATCAATCGGGCCGGCCATTATCAGCTACGATCCGAAGAGCCGCATCAGCGATGTGGCTGGCGGCGCGCACGTTGGTATCGTCATCAAATATAGCCTCTAACACCCGCAGCATATGACCGGTCTTGAACGCATTCGTGGTATTTTGCGGCGCGAGCCGGTGGATCGCATCGGCACGTTCGAGCATTTTTGGGAAGATACCCTGCGCAAGTGGCGCGCGGAGAAGCAGCTCAGCCCGCGCGCCGTGCCGGAAAATCATTTTGGGCTCGATTTGCGCACGGCGTGGGCGTTCAATTACATTGCGGATCTCGATTTCAAAGAGGAGATTCTTGAGGAGACCGAGGAAACGAAACTGGTGCGCAATGGCAATGGCGCGGTCTTGCGCTGGCACAAGCAGCATGCCAGCACGCCCGAACACGTGGACTTTCTGGTCAAAGATCGCGCCGGCTGGGAAGCGCACACCAAGCCGCGTCTGCTCGATCAAAGCAGCTATCGCCGGCGCATTGATTTCGAGATGTACCGCCGCACGCGCGCGGCCTGCAAGCGCCGCAAACAGTTCTTCTGCTGGTCCGGCCTCAATGTCTTCGAATGCATGCATCCCGTCGCCGGGCATGAGTACTTGCTGATCGGCATGGCGCTCGATCCGGACTGGGTCAAAGACATGTGCGCGGTCTACAGCACGCTGCTGATCAATCTCCAGGAAATTTTGTTTGCGCAAGAAGGCAAACCGGACGGCATCTGGTATTACGAGGACATGGGCTTCAAAGAGCGGCCGTTCTTTTCGCCGGCGATGTATAGCGAGATCATCCAGCCCGCGCATCGCCGCACGTTTGGCTGCGCCCACGCGTTGGGCCTGCCGGTGATCGTGCATTCGTGCGGCTATGTCGCGCCGCTGATTCCGGGCATGATCGAGGCCGGCATGGATTGCCTGCAAGCCATGGAAGTCAAAGCCGGCATGGACCCGTGCGCACTGAAGCACGACTACGGCGATCGGATCGCCTTCATGGGCGGCTTTGATGTGCGCCATCTGATCAGCAACGATCGCGCGCGCATTGCGGCCGCGTTGCAGCGCCTGCTGCCGGTCATGATGCGCACCAGCGGCTACATCTTGCACAGCGATCACAGCATTCCTGACCAGGTCGAGTATGAAACCTACCGGTACTTCCTCGAACGCGGGCTTGAGATGGGAAGGTACTAAAATGATGAATGATGAGTGATGAGTGATGAACTGAAACATTATGAATGCTGCGTGCTGAACATTCATCATTCATCACTCATCACTCATCACTAAATCCCGAACCGCCCTGCCATGCCCAAAGCCCTCTCCAAAGACCACGCTGCGCCGCGCGCGTCCGATGACGTCGTGTTTGAGATTCGGCATGCCTGACTTTCTGCTCTATGTCGCGGTCGGCTTCGCGGCGCAAATGATTGACGGCACATTGGGCATGGCCTATGGCATCAGCGCCACAACTTTCTTATTGTCCATCGGTCTTTCGCCGTTGGTGGCCAGCGCGACGGTGCACGCCGCGGAATGTTTCACGACCGGCTTCTCGGCCCTCGCACACCATTATTTTAACAATATTGATCGGGCCTTGTTTCGGCGCTTGTTGATTCCGGGCGTGATCGGCGCGGCAACCGGCGCGTATCTCTTGTCGAATCTGCCGGGCGATGAGCTGAAGCCGTACATTGCGATCTACCTGTTGATCATGGGCGGCGTGATCATTCTGCGCGTGGCAAAGTCGGTGCCGCCGCTGTCAACTGCCAAGCATGTCATCCCGCTCGGCTTTGTGGGCGCGCTGGTTGATGCCATTGGCGGCGGCGGCTGGGGCCCGGTGGTCGCGTCGACGCTGATCGCACAGGGCAATCATGTGCGCACGGTGGTTGGATCGGTCAATGCCGCGGAGTTTTTTGTGACTTTGACCGCCTCGCTCACGTTTCTGTTCACGATCGGGTTTAGTCACTGGCAGATCATTGCCGGCCTGGCACTGGGCGGCGCGCTGGCCGCGCCCTTGGCCGCCTACACCTGCAAGAAAGCGCCGATCAAGCCGCTGATGGTGTTCGTCGGCCTGTTGATCATCGGCCTGAGCCTGCGCACGCTGATGCTGGCGTGGTGCCGCTGAGGCGGGCGTGAATGCGCCCGCATGCACATGCCCAACACGCAAAGCAGACATTTTGCCACGAAGGCACGAAGACACGAAGAAGCGCAGCACTGCACCTTACTAATGAATGCGTTTTCTACTTTGCAGCGTCCTTGTAGCCGCCCGCGGTGAGGGCGGCTTCTGCAGCCGCGGTCATCCGCGCCGTTGGCGGGATCCACGCCGATGGCGGGACTAGCCAAGCCAGCTCCAAGCAGGCGCCCGCGGCCACAATTGGCATGATACCTAAGTAAGCGCATTCATTAGTATAACGGAATAAACATTTTGTGTTTTTTGCCTTCGTTGTTCATTTGTTATCAAACAAAAGCTATACATGATCATGGTGATTTCATGTTTTATCCAGATCCGGCGGTGCGTATAATTTGTTGCCTCAAATGCCCAAGAGGCATTGACTTTCGCGCGGGGCGGGTGGGTGCAGCGATGCCCGAAGGGGGCAAGGCATACCAGCCCAAGGCAACGCCCTGGGTAGCGACACAGCCGCTGCATTCCCGCCCTGTCGGGGGCGGGGGTAATCAAGGTGGCGTGGCATCGCAACGCCCATCCTCCCTGCGCCCCGACAGGGTGCACCGGTTATCCCGTTCATTTCCCAGGGCGATGCCCTGGGCTGGTATACTCCGCGCCGTTGACAAACGTGTCTGTTTGTGCTATAGTGGTTGTTAATGTTGGTAAATCACCGTTGATTGTTGAAGTGGCGCAGGGTGCGCGGCGACGGCAGATGGGGTGGCTTGCCAATACAACCAACCGCCAGTTCTTTAACATCTGTAGGAGAGGAGCTCGTATGAAGACCATGCTGAAAGTTGTTGCGCTTGTCTGTTTGCTCGTCCCGTTCGCGTATGGCGCGCCGACGTGGACCACCATTCCGTCGGTCGCCACAAACTGCCCGAATCCGGCAACGTGGACCGACTATACGGATTTCGTGCCAGATTTTGACGCGATTCCGGACGGCTATCTGTACTTGAAGCTGTACTACAGCACAAACGCGCCGTGGGATTACAACCCGACTGCTTTCCCGGTCCAGCAAACCGGTTACACTTACCTCTTCCGCGTCCTGCCGAATTTGCCGGTCGACAGCTACTACTCGCAGTGGCAGCAAGTATTGCGCTATACCGCCAGCGATCAGGCTGCTGAAAAAGTTGCCTTGTGCAAACGCAACGGCGTGTTCGTCGGTCCGAATTTCAATGAGATGCAGGACGTGGGCGGCGGCTACGATTGGTCATGGTTCTCGTATTATTCGACCAACGCGGCCGGCGTGCCGACCATTCCGGGCGTGACGGTCAATGGCAAGGCCAATGCCTGGCGTCCGGGCAACCTGTGGCCGTATGCAAATTCTCATCTAGGTGGTTTTGCCATCTTCAATTCAAATTCCAGCTACATTGCGGTGTCAACGTCGGGTAACCAGAGTGGCAGCTCGATCGCTAACATTGAAGCGCGCTCGACACTGATCGGCGGTTGGAGTCCCACCATCAACACCTTTGCACGCAAGGCGACCGACGGCCAGTACAAGGCGTGGTCACGTGGCATGACGTACAAAGGCAACACCTACATTTGGAAAGGCCCGACGAGCTCGACGACCGCCGACGGTATTTGGGTTGTTACCAATGTGGTTGGCAACAGCGATTTGATCTCATTGTCGAATTGCGTGGAGAACGCGCGGAATTTGGTGCCGGTCACGACGATGGAGACAGGCGCCGATACATGGAATGATTCGAGCGCGTGCGGCATCGTGGCCTTTGGGCCGACCGAGAATGTGCTGGGCAAAGACCTGGTCGTGGTCAGCGCGAACGTCGGTGGCGGCAATGGCAGGATTCTGGCATTTGACTTGGCCAATCCGACGAGCGGGCCGGTCACGCTGTTTGGCGTCAGCAATATCGTGCCGAGCGGCGCGGATTCAGGCAGGCTGCAGCTTGGCAAGGCCGGGCGCTATCTGTTTGTGATCAGTGGCGACACGGCAGCGGCGCGCGTCATGTATCGCTTGGACATGGGTGTTCCGGAGCCGGCGACGGCACTGCTGGGCGTGGCGGGCCTGCTGCTCGCGTTGCGCCGGCGCTGATTCAGGGCATCGTCGTTTTGATAGCATCACACGCGGGCGGCAGCAATGCCGCCCGCGTTTTTTGCTGCGCAAGGCAAAGGCGAAAGGCAGACATTGGGCCACGAAGGCACGAAGACACGAAGAAAACGCAGCACTGCATCCTAATTTATTTTGCTGCAGAAGTAATTTTGGAGTACAAGCTTCAGCTTGTGTAGTTGAGTAACTTCGTTCGTCACGAGCGAATTTTGAGTTCAGCATCGTGGTGTTTCGTGATGCTTTGCGCCGCGCGAGAATGTAGCACATAGGCTGCAGCGTGAACGCCAACTGCAGGGGGCTTGCAGCATTTGAGCCGCACACATCACAAAACCGATCTCCTTGCTCAGCACCCGTGTGCGTTCAAGTCCCCCACCTTGCCTCGGAGCAATACTATACTCATATAAAATTCCTTATTAACACCGATTGTATTTTCAACTATAACGGCATAAACACTTTGTGTTTTTTTGCCTCGCGAGTGATGGGATTATTCGCCTTCGTTTTTCATTTTTTATTAAACAAGAGCTATACATGACCGTGATGATTTTGTAATTGCCCATTGACAAACGCGGGGGTTTTTGATATATTACATGTGAACGCTTGGTAAACTACCGCTGAGTGGCGCAGTGTCTGCGGCGACTACAGCTCGGGGTGGCTTGCCAATCCAACCAACCACCAGTTCTTTAACATCTGTAGGAGAGGAGCTCGTATGAAGACCATGCTTAGAGTTGCTGCGCTTGTCTGTCTGCTCGTCCCGTTCGCGTATGGTGCGCCGACGTGGACCACCATTCCATCAGTCGCCACGAACTGCCCGAATCCGGCGCTGTGGGCTGATAATACGGATTTCGTGCCAGATTTTGACGCGACGCCGGACGGCTACTTGTATCTGAAGTTGTGGTACGCCGCCGGCGGCACGGCGTGGGATTTTTTCCAAGCGGATACTGGGGCTGGGGGCTACACCTACGTCTTCCGCGTCCTGCCGAATTTGCCGGTCGACAGCTACTACTCGCAGTGGCAGCAAATATTGCGCTATACCGCCAACAATGAGGGCTCCGTTTCCTTGTGCAAGCGCAACGGCGCGTTCATCGGTCCGAACTTCGCTGCGATGCAGGACGTAGGTGGCGGTTGGGACTGGTCGTGGTTCTCGTATTATTCGACCAATGCAATGGGCGTGCCGACCATTCCGGGCACGCAAGTCAATGGCGTGGCCAATGCATGGCGGCCGGGTAACCGGCATCCGTATGCCGTTTCGTATCCTGGCGGTTTTGCACAATTCAGTTATTTGACCAACTACATTGCGGTGTCAACGTCGGGTAGCCAGAGTGGCGACTCGATTGCGAACATTGAAGCGCGCCGTGTCGGCGGCACGGCACCCAGCGGCTGGAACACAGCCAATACGCTTGCGCGCAAGGCGACCGACGGCCAGTACAAGGCGTGGTCACGCAGCATGACGTACAAAGGCAACACCTACATCTGGAAAGGCCCGACCAGCTCGACGACCGCCGACGGTATTTGGGTTGTCACCAATGTGGTTGGCAACAGCGATCTGGTGTCGTTGGCGCAGTGCGTGAGCAACGCCTACAATGTGGTGCCGGTTACCACCATGGGCGCGGGCGCCGATGCATGGGATACTTCAGCCGCGTGTGGCATTGTGGCCTTTGGGCCGACCGAGAACGTGCTGGGCAAAGACTTGGTCGTGGTCAGCGCGAACGTCGGCGGCGGCAACGGCTCCATTCTGGCATTTGACTTGGCCAATCCGACGAGCGGGCCGGTCACGCTGTTTGGCGTCAGCAATATCGTGCCGAGCGGCGCGGATTCAGGCAGGCTGCAGCTTGGCAAGGCCGGGCGCTATCTGTTTGTGATCAGTGGCGACACGGCAGCGGCGCGCGTCATGTATCGCTTGGACATGGGTGTTCCGGAGCCGGCGACGGCACTGCTGGGCGTGGCGGGCCTGCTGCTCGCGTTGCGCCGGCGCTGATTCAGGGCATCGTCGTTTTGATAGCATCACACGCGGGCGGCAGCAATGCCGCCCGCGTTTTTTGCTGCGCAAGGCAAAGGCGAAAGGCAGACATTGGGCCACGAAGGCACGAAGAAAGCAGTGCGTCGGTGCTGAAAGAGAGCTGGCTTGGCTAGTCCCGCCATCGGCGCGGATGGGAGCCGCCTGCGTGCGGCGAATCTGCACGCTGCGCCTTAATTTGTTTTGTTGCAAAAGGAATTACCGTGAAGGGACCGCCGACAACTTCTGCAGCTCTGTAGCCTTAAACTTGTCGTGCCGCACGAGAATTGAGCGGGATATGGACATCCCGCATCTCCACGCCGTTGGCGGGACGGCACGGGCGTGCCGCGTTCCCCTCGGCGATGCGCCGGGCTGCTGCAGCAGCCACCCCCCCGCGCACACGCAGCAGCACCCTTATGCGACCTTTGGCCGTTTTACAGATTATCGCGCCACGCGATAATTTACTACTATACTTTCATTAATTTTTCTATTAACAGCGCTTTTTTTCTTTAATTATAACTTGCGCAACTGGTTATGGTTTATTTATGCCTTGTGAGCAATCATTTTTCCCCTTGCTTTTTCATTTGTTATTAAATATATGCTATACAATTATATTATTGCCACTTGACAAATGCATTCATATTTGATATGCTGGTTGTGAAAGTTGGTAAACTACCGCTGATGGTTGAAGTGGCGCAGGGTGCGCGGCGACGGCAGAGGGGGTGGCTTGCCAATACAACCAACCACACTTCTTTTAACGTCTGTAGAAAAATTGAGGAGTCAGTATGAAGACTTTGGGCAGCATGATTATCGCAGTGAGTTTGTTGAGCAGCACCGGGCTGTTCGCGTATGATACGTACTCGGTTACCAACGGGCTTGACATTCCGGACCAAGTTGGCACCGGGCTCGTCCTGCCTGGTGAGCACCGCATGGCGTATGTCAAGAACCAAGACAAGGATGGGTATGTGTATGTTTCGGGGTATGCCATGGAAGGTGACCCGCGCACCCAGAGCATCTGGCGCATTGCTGCCAGCGCGCCCGCAGCCGGCTCGGACGGCGCATGGGAATTCGTGCTTGGCGGTATTTGCCCGAATGATGGCGGTGGCGAAGACGGCGAGGTCTGGGTCAAACTCAACGACACGTTTTACAACACCTTCTGGGGCGGCACCTCGGGAGATGACCGAGATTGGGGTTTCCATACGTGGTATGCAACCAACAGCGCCGGGCAGCCAGCGGTCGGCGCAACTGCGGTTAATCCCAAAGAACCTGTGCACTGGAAAGGCACGCAAGGCTGGCCGGATTGCGGCCAGAATGTCGCCATCATCCAGCGCACCTCGGTGGACGAACTTGTGTACGCCGGCATCCACCGCTACACGGATAGCACCCTCGACGACTTGGAAGTCAAGAGAATCACGTTAAACGGGGGCAATCATGACGTGACCACCGTCTGGGGAACGTATCTTTCAACCAACAGCGACAACTACTCCTCGGTGATTTACGACGGCGGTCAGGCCGGGCGCCTTTTCGCAGTGTTCAGCCGCAATGCAACTAATCCGGACAATGCGATTTATTGCGTGACCAATGTCAACCAGTTAGCGGGCGGCAGCCCCGTGGCGCAGACACCGTTTAAGCTGATCGATCTGCCGGGTAACTCCTCTGAAACGCGGCCGGTTGACCTTGAAGTGGTTGATCTCTCGCAATCACCGGCACTTGGCGGTGGCACTTTGGTGGCGGTTGCGGTTGTCACGGACGACAGCGGCGACGTGCGCGGTGTGTTCATGTTCAATGCAGACCAACCGCAGTTGGGCTTGCAAGACATCACCCCGTCCGAAGGCGTGGGTGCCTATCGCGGTCGCCTGGGTTCATCCGGTTCGAAGCTGTTCACGGATACCTATGATAGCATCTTGTATGGCACCGATGTGAAGACCGAATTCCCAACACAATTGGCGGCCCTTGGCTTCGCCGTACCGGAGCCGGCATGCACAGTGCTTGCCTTGTGCGGCCTGTTGCTTCTGCGGCGCCGGCGCTGATTTAGGGCATCGTCGTTTTGCTAGCATCACACGTGGGCGGCAGCAATGCCGCCCACGTTTTTTGCTGCGCAAGGCCAAGGCGCCAAGCAGACATTGGGCCACGAAGGCACGAAGAAAGCAGTGCGTCGGTAGTCAGCCGCTTGGAGTCCTGCCAGCGGCGCGGATGGGAGCCGCCTGCGTGCGGAGAATCTGCACGCTGCGCCTTAATTTATTTTGTTGCAAAATAAATTACCGTGAAGGGAACGCCGGCAACTTCTGCAGCTCTGCCGCCTTACTAATGAGTGCGCCTTCTATGTTGCAGCGTCCTTGTAGATACGGTCTTAAAAGTCAAGCGGCAAGTAGTGGTTGTT
>CAYNJC010000068.1:0-9595 GCA_964397565.1 uncultured bacterium | reverse complement strand
GCGGTCAGCGCCCGCGGCTACAATTGGCATGACACCTAGTAAGCGCATTCATTAGGAATTGCCGCGCGACGTTGCGACTACGCGCCATCGGCGGGATAGGGCGTCCAAGACCGTGGCCGCCGGATAAGGACGCGGTGGCCCGCGTCCCTCTCCGGAAAAGCGCATGCGCACGCAGCTGCGGCCGTGGCTGTTCCGATGTCTGGTGGCTCTCCAGGGCACGCTGCTGCCGGAGGGTCGCCAGCCCTGCTGCGCAGACGATCTCTCACCAAGACTCCGAAGACAGCAACAGCACTGACATTGTTTCTTTGCGGTCTATTGTGATCTTGCGTGGCAAAATGTCACGCGCGCAATCTTCTGCGCGCCACCAGCATCGTCAGCGCCGTCAGGCCGAGTAGGCTCACGCCTTCGGGCACGCCGATCACCACCATCGTGTCGTTCGTCACATTGCCCAGCAGATTACTGCCGAAGACATAAATAGTATTGGTGAGAAATTCGAGGTCGACGGCCGCGGCAACCCACGCCGGGGCGGCCGCAAAGCCAAGCTGCTGCCCGTTGGCCGCATTGGAGACCCACATAGTGCCAACCACATGGAGGTTGTTGGTGCCTGTGGCGGCGAACGGCACGGTGATGTCGGCCACCTGCGTTGTGCTAGTAACATCCACGAAGGGCAGGCCGGTGCCCGTGGACCTGCGCACGATGTCAACGAACTCCGATGCGAACGCGCCGTATCTATTGGTGCCGTACACGTAGAACTCGTTCACGCAGACGGCCAAGCCGCCGACGGTCAGCGACCACGCGTCCGTTGCGGCCATTGCGCCGCCTGCGCTGGTTGTGACGTTGCTCCACCACATCACGCCGACGACATTGTCGTTCGTGCCGCCGAACGTGGCGCTGGTGAAGTCGTAAGTGACAAAGATGTCCGGGCCGTTGGTGATGTCGATGTAGGGCGGGGTCGGGCCGGCATCCAGGCGGACAACCGTGACGTCGTCGAAGGCGACCTGGCCATAGACATTGGTGCCGTGAACATGGATGTGGTTGGCGCCCACGGCGAGCCCGCTGACCGTGCCGAACCAGGTGTTGCTCGATGCCGTGCGGGTAAGCGGACCATCAGCGCCGGTGGTGTGGTTGCGCCGGTACATGGCACCGACGACGCTCAGGTTGTTCGTGCCGGCGAGATAGACCGTGGTAACCGAATTCGAGACCAGATGGGGCGGCTGGTTGGTGATGCGGACGAACGGCGTGTCAGTGGCCGGCAGACTGCCGCTCACGCCATTGAAGGTAACCGCGCCCGCGCGTGCCAACGCCCGGCCGTCCATAATGGAATCGGTATCCATCGAGATGGATGCCTGCGCCAGTATGGTTCCCTTGAAGATGGAGTAGGTGCCGAGCGTCGCGGAACTGCCGACCTGCCAAAAGATGTTGCGCGCCTGTGCGCTGCCCGCCAGGATAACCCGGCTATGCGGGTCACCGGCGCCACCGGCGGCCGTGGTCAGCGTGGAGCCCATCTGGAATATCCAGACCGCATTCGGGTCGCCGCCGGCGTCGAGGGTGAGGTCGCCGGTTATTTCCAGCGAGGACGCGGACCAATAGAGGCCCGGGGCGAGCGTTTGCCCGCCGATATTCTCCCCATCGGTCAATGTTATTCGATTTAAAGAGCGGCCCTGGGCGTCGTTGTACGCGATGGTCAAGTCGGCCTGGGCCTGTTGTGCGATAGGACCGCCGTTGTAGATGTTGCCGTTCACCTGTGCCGGCGGGATGCCCTGCGAACCTGCCGGAAACAGTCCGACATCCCCATTGATGATGCCGCTCCCCGTGGTCGAAACCGCGCTGCTGGCCAAAATCGCGAACGTGTTGCACGAATTGAGGTTTATCAGCGCGGGGCTGGCTGCCATCGCGGGCTGGGTCAACATCGCGGCCGCCGCAAGGGCAAGGCCTATGATGATTTGTTTCGTACGGTTGTTGTGTGGTGTTGTCGTGTTCATAGTTTTCTCCATTGTGTTGTAATTAATGTGGGTACGTCGTTAACATGCAATTTGTGTGACGCGTGCTGGTCAGCGCTGCCAGGCCCGCGTGCCACCGGACCGTCGCAGGATCTCAACGATGCTGTCGAAAACCAGCACGCCGTCGGCCGTTGGCACCTGCAGTTGGATCTGGAGCCGGTGTGCAGCCGGTGCGGCCGGACCGCTGAGCGGTATGCCGGTGCCCGCCACCTTGGACGCCGACAACACGAAGGTGTGCTTGCGGTTGTCCAGCGAGAACCCGGTGATGCCTTGAGCGGTGCGATTCTTGTAAGACCAGGTGGTACCGCGACCGACCAGGTGCGCGAAGGGCATCACCAGCGTCGCATCGCCGATCTTGACGGTGATGTCGCCGGTGGGCACCACTGGCGCGCCGCCCTCGGCCTCGATCACCCCTTTCACCTTGAGATTGTGCCCGGCGCCTTTTTGCGACGCCACGGTCTTGTTGCACTGGTAGACCCCGGTGAGGGTCCGGTTCGACTTGCTGCGGAAACTGAGCTTGGAGCCTTGGCCGGCCGTGGTCGCGCAGGGGCACTCGAAGGTGCCAACCACCAGTGGGATTTCCAGATCCGCGCCTTCGATCGTCAGGCGCATGGGCAGTTCGTGCAGGAGCATGGCTGTCTGATTCGACACGCCCATGGACGCGCGCAGGTCCAGCCCCTTCATGGTAAAGAAATAGGAACCGCGCAGCCAGTCGAAGCGGAATCGGTAAGTGACGCCGCTGCTCACACCGGCGGCGATGCCGTGCGAGTTCAAGGCCACGGCAGGCAACAACTGCGCGCCGTTGGCGCACAGCACTACCATAGCGCCGTTCAGGTTGCGATTGGCCCCGCGCGGGTTGATCTTGCCGCTGATGGACAGCCGGTCGGCGGCGACGCCAACGGGGCCGGTCCACTTGATGCGGCACTGCATCTTGGCAAGGAACATGTCGCTGTCGCTGGTGACACCGCCGACGGTGATGGAAACGGTTGCGGAGTCCGCGCCGAGATGCCCGTCACTGATCGTGTACGTGAAGGTGTCCAAGCCTAGGTAGCCCGCCTCCGGCGCATACAGGACTGTGCTGTCCGGGTTCAACGTTGCAGTGCCGTGCAGTGGGTTGGTCACCCCGGTTACCGTCAGCGTGTCGCCGTCAAACTCTAGATCATTGGCCAGCACCGCGATCGTTACCGGCGTGTTCATCGGCGTGGTGATCGCATCATCCACCGCCACCGGCGCGTGATCTTGCGGCAGACTGCCACTCACGCCGTTGAAGGTAACCGCGCCCGCCCGTGCCAGCGCTCGGCCGTGCATCAGGGAAGCGGTATCCATCGTAATGGATGCCTGCGCCATTATGGTGCCATGGAAGATGGAGTAGGTGCCGAGCGTCGCGGAACTGCCGACCTGCCAATAGATGTTGCTGGCCTGTGCGCCGCCCGCCAGGATAACCCGGCTATGCGGGTCACCGGCGCCACCGGCGGCCGTGGTCAGCGTGGATCCCATCTGGAATATCCAGACCGCATTCGAGTCGCCGCCGGCGTCGAGGGTGAGGTCGCCGGTGATCTGCAGCGAGGTCGCGGACCAATAGAGACCAGGGGCGAGCGTTTGTCCGCCGATATTCTCCCCTTCGGTCAACGTAATTCGATTTGCCGAGCGACCTTGGGCGTCGTTATACGCAGCGGTCAAGTCGGTCTGGGCCTGCAGCGCGATGGCACCGCCGTTGTAGATGTTCCCGTTCACTTGTGCCGGCGGGATGCCCTGCGAACCTGCCGGGAACAATCCGACATCCCCGTTGATGATGCCACCCCCGGTGGTTGAAACCGCAGTGCCAGCCAGCACCGCGAACGTGGTGCACGAATTAAGGTTTATCGGCGCCGGACTGGCTGCCATCATGGGCTGCGTCAACATCGCGGCCGCCGCAAGGGCAAGGCCCATGAGGATTTGTTTCGTACGGTTGTCGTGTAGTGTCATCGTGATCATTGTCTTCTTCATTTAGTTGTGATTATTGTCATCAAGTTTAATTGCGCTTGTCTTTGTTCTGGCGCGTATCTTTGTCCGCGGCCCTGTTGAGGATGCTCACGCCTCCTTTGACCATGTTTTCGTCAGCGGGTCGCGCCGGCGGGCCTTTATGCATGATTCCCGGCACATCCGATCTGCCACTAATTGGTGGGACCGGAATTTTCACCCGCTCCGGTTTAGGCACCGTGGCTACACGGGCCGGAGCAGACACAGGTGTTCGCTGCGCGACTGGCCCTGTCACCGTGCCCCCGCGCTCCTTGGGCGGTTGGGCGGTCTTGGGACCCGGTGCCATCACTGTGCCCCCGCGCTCTTTGGGCGGTTCAGCGGTCTTGGGACCCGGCCCCGTCACGGTGCCCCTGCTCTCGGGCAGTTGGATTGCCTCCTTGCGCTCACCCGGCGCCATCACTGTGCCCCCGCGCTCTTTGGGCGGTTCGGCGGTCTTGGGACCCGGCCCCGTCACTGTGCCCCTGCTCTCGGGCAGTTGGATTGCCTCCTTGCGCTCACCCGGCGCCATCACTGTGCCCCCGCGCTCCTTGGGCGGTTGGACCGTCTTGGAACCCGGCCCCGTCACTGTGCCCTCGCGCTCCTTGGGCGGTTGGGCTGTCTTGGGACCCACCACCTTCACTGTGCCCACGCGCTCCTTGGGCGGTTTGGTTGTCTTGGGAGCCGCCGTCGTGGTCTCCCAACGGGTCCGTTCATCGCGGAACGTGTGCACGGCGGTTGCCTGCTTGGAGATTTTCTGGCGCTCTTCGGTGTTGATCCGCTCGAATTTCAGCGGGGTCTTTCTTGTGACGGCAACGGCTATCGGCTGCGTCACCTGAAAGGCGCGGCGCTGCGGTTCGGGTAGCTTGGCCAGCCGGGATTCCTGCTCGCGGAACGTCCGGGCCGGACGAAGGTTCACGTCGGCGCGGCGGCGATTGTAGTCGTCCCGTTCACGTTGCTCCCAGCGCGGTTCGGTGCGCCGGTGACGCCAGCGGTCATGCTCGAAAACCGGGTCGTACCAGGTGTGGAGCCGCCGGCTGTCAAACCACGGGAAGATGCCGATGTGCAGATAGGCATCATCGTAGTAATCACCGAAATAATAGTGGTTGTAACGCGGATACGCAAACAGGTTGATCTGCAACAAGCCCAAGTTAAGGACGATACCAGGCGTATACGTGAAGGCCGGCTGGGCATAGACGGCGGGGGGAAAATAGACCGGCGCAAACAACATGCCCCGGCGCGCGACCGAGTAATCCCAGTGCCCCTCGGCAAAGATGTACCCGCGCGGTGTCCAGACGTAGTGCGACGGTTCCCAAATCCAGTTCGGCTGCGCCGTCATCCAGTAGCCGGCGCGCAGAGTATACTGGCCTTGGACCCAGTACATGCAGGGGGGCACCCAGAGCGCATCCGGCGATGGCGGGGCACCGGGCGGTTCCACATTGCTGAGCGCGGGCGGGGCTTGCAGATACTCGATCTCCTGAACGCCGGCCGGCGCCCAGAAACCGGCTACCCACTTAAAGCCGCCGAACACCTGCGACCAATAGCCAGGCACCCAGGCCATGTTCGGCGGCGCAGCGCGCCAGCAGGCGCTGACCCAGATGTAGCCGCTCCTGTCCGTATCCCATGACCAGTAGCCCGGGATCCAAGCGTACTGCTGGCCTTGGGGCCTCTCCTCCGGCGGGACTTCCTCGATGTTCGGCGGCGGCTGGGTCGGCACCAGCAAGCCCTCTTGCGCCTGCAGGTCAACCGGTGCAGCAAAAGCCTCATGCACCGGGCCGCGACTCAGAACTTCCGGCTGCTCTTGGGCTGGTATCTCTGGTGGCGCGCTCTGCTCATTGACCAGCGCCGCGGGTTGGTCAGTGGCGACACCATCTTGTGCTGCCAACCACGAGCAGCCCAGCGGTATTACTACGAGAAGTGCAACGACCCATGTTGCAAGATGTGCGAGTAGTTTTTTCATTGTTTGTTTCTCCCTGTTTCCCTGTTGTGGTGAGCGTTCAATCAAATTACTTGGTTTGATCTCTGCGACCGTCATCTGGGTATTCACGCTGTTTCATGTGTTTCATTTAGTAAGAGCACGCTTTGTGCCACAACCGAATTGCCCGCCGGAACGCGCATGCCAGGCAGGCAGGAGGCGCAACCGCACAACTGTTGTTGTAGCCGCGCAGCCAAAGGTTGTTTATGGGGGGGGAAACAACACCAACGGTGTTGCTACACAGAATCGGTCGCGTCCGCGTCGTTCGACTTTTTCAGCCGCTTGGCAATGGCCTGCTGGGTGATACCCAACAGGCGCGCGGCCGCCGACTGCTTGCCGTTTGCCCGGCGCATCGCCTCGGCGACAAGCGCATCAACTGCCTGCCGCGGCGTGGGCAACGCGGGTGGAAACAGAATACCCGTGCAGGCCTTGCCGTCCAGCTCCACCGGTGTGGCGGCCACGCCGCCGTTCTCGGAAAACGCCGGTGTGCCCATCTTCTTCCGGGTGACCGCATCCAGCATCATCGAGCGCAACTCGCGCACATTGCCTGCTAGACTGTGGTTCTCGAGCAGCGCGGTAAACGCGCGCGGCATGGCCGGCGTGGGCAGACCTAGCTCCTTGGCAAACTCGGCCAGGAAATGGTTTGCGAGCAGAGCAATGTCCTCGCGCCGCTGGCGCAAGGGCGGGACCATGATGCGGTGTGCGTTCAGCCGGTAGTACAGGTCCTTCCTGAACTTGCCGGCACGCTGCAGCGCATCAAGGTCCGCGTTGGTCGTGGCAACAATGCGCGCGTCGGTCTTGCGCGGCACGTCCGAGCCGGCCGGCAGGAACTCGCCTTCCTGAAGGACGCGCAGCAACTTCACCTGCGACTGCAGGCTCAAGTCGCCGATCTCGTCGAGCACCACGGTGCCGCCCTGCGCCTTGAGGATCAGCCCGTCGCGCGCTTTGTCGGCGCTGGTGAACGCGCCTTTCACATGGCCGAACAGCGTGTCGGAAAACATCGCGTCGTCAAGCCCGGCCACGTTGACCGACACCAGTTCGCCCTCGCGTCCGCTGGCAGTATGGATGGCGCGAACAACCAACTCCTTGCCCACGCCCGTCTCGCCGGTGATCAGCACGGGATGGGCTAGGCCGGCGATCACCTCAACATACTGGAATATTGCCGCCAACGCCGGGCTGCAGGTGACCATGTGCCGGAAGTGTTCGGGATGTTCGAGCGTCGGCGACAACAGCTTCGCCCGCACCCGCAGGTTCTCCTCCGCCAGCGACTGCCGTTCGAGCGCCCGCCGCACGGACGACAGCAGCCGCTCGGCATCGAGGGGCTTGACCAAATAGTCGAACGCGCCATGCCGCATGCAGACGACGACCGTGCCAACCGTGTCGGTGCCGGTCACCACGATGACAGGAATGTCGGGATATTCGCTGGTGATCTGTTGCAGCAGCGTTTCGCCCGTGATGTACGGCATGCCCAAGTCGAGCAGGACAAGGCTGGCGCGCTGCCGTGCCAGCGCCGGCATGACTTCGCGTGAGTCGGCACACTGCACCGTATTCCCCAAACTCGCCATGTGCAGGAGGATCTCCATGCTCTCGCGCGTGGCGGATTCGTCGTCCACAAGGAATATCGGCAGAACCGGATGCTTGGTGGTGGTCATGGACGTTCGTTCATGTGGTGGCGGAGATTGACAGCAACGCAAGCCGCACGGTGGCCAT
Source organism: uncultured bacterium (assembly GCA_964397565.1). Classification (GTDB taxonomy): domain Bacteria; phylum Auribacterota; class UBA3054; order UBA3054; family JAPLST01; genus JAPLST01. The sequence continues at coordinate 1,915 of CAYNJC010000068.1, read as the reverse complement.
CGTGCCCCCGCTCGGGAACGACGCGATGCCGGCCACAAGCCGGCCCGGGCTCATCATCTTGTCCGCAGCGGCCAGGCGGCGGTAGACATCCGGCGGCATGCCTGCCAGCTGCGCCGCAGGAGGAACTCCGTTGACGCCCGCAGGCGTGCTGTGTGCGGCAATGTGTTTCATAACGCCTTAGTGTTAGTGTAGTATACTCTTGTTACAGCGGGGAATCAACCGCGGCACAGGCCTGATCTGCCGCCGCGCCCGCGCGCATACGCGTCTGCGTGCGGTGCCGCCTGTATTCACACTGCCAAAAGTTGATTTACAGCAGCCATTTTGATATATTAAAGGGATGACACGCCCCCTGCACATAGAAACGCCCGCTATGTGGTATCATATGATAACCGCGGTACTAGACGCCGCCTGCGATGGGATGAACGAACGTGAAAGCGCGTGGCGTAATGGTCAATGCATGCCCCTCTCTGTCCCGTGCCCCACGGATTGAAAAAAGAAGCCGCGCGCCGAAGAGCGCGGGATGAGGTGCCGCGCGAGAGTCAGACCCCCTATTTTGATTTGGTCCGGAATGCAACGGTCGGCATTGTTCTGCGTGATGCTGCCGGCCTGATTACCTACGCTAACGATACGTTTGCCCGCATGGTGCAGGCGCAAGAGCCAACGGAACTGTTGGGGCGTCCGTATCTGGAACGCGTTCATCCCGAGGACCGCGAGGAGAGCCGGCGCCGTGCTGCGGCAACGATAGCGGGAACTGCGTCGCCGTTGCGTGAACAGCGGCTGGTCGGTCTGCAGCGTCGGACGATCTTCGTGGAATCGGCCGACGTGCCTATTACTAAAGATGACGGCCCCTTTGTCATGGGTGTTTTCCATGACATCACCGACCGCAAGCGGATCGAAGAAGAACTGCGCGCGCACCAGGTGGAACTGGGGATGCAGAACGAAGAACTGCGCCGCACCCACAAAGAGCTGGAAGCATCCCGTGCGCGCTATTTTGATCTCTATGACCTTGCGCCGTTCGGGTATCTCACGCTCAGCGAACACGGGCTGATTGTGGAGGCCAATCTGGCCTTCGCCATCCTGCTGGGCATGGCGAAAGCAGCCTTGCTCAAGCAGCCGCTGAGCCTGTTTATCTTCCCCGCCGACCAGCACATCTATTACCGGCAGCGCAATCTGCTCTTCGCAACGGGCGAGCCGCAAGTGTGCGAACTGCGCCTCGTGAAATCGGATGGCGGGCAATGTTGGATACGGCTGGAGACGACCTTGGCAAAGGACGCCGACGGGAACACCATGGTCCGCGCCTTGGTGAACGACAGCACCGCGCGCAAGCAGGCGGACGAGGCGCTGCTCAAGGCGGGTGCCCTGCAAAGCGCGATTTTCAATAGCGCCAATTTCTCGAGTATCGCCACGGATGCGCAGGGCGTCATTCAGATCTTCAACGTCGGCGCCGAGCGCATGCTGGGCTACACGGCCGCCGACGTGCTGAACAAGATCACGCCGGCCGACATTTCCGATCCGCAGGAAGTGATCGCGCGCGCCACGGCATTGAGCCTCGAGCTCGAAACCGCGATTGCGCCGGGGTTCGAGGCATTGGTATTCAAGGCCTCGCGCGGGATCGAGGACATCTATGAGCTGACCTACATCCGCAAGGACGGCAGCCGCTTCCCGGCGGTCGTGTCGGTCACCGCGCTGCGCGACGCGCACAACGTCATCATCGGTTACTTATTGATCGGCACCGACAACACCGCGCGCAAGCAGGCGGAAGAGGCGCTGCTCAAGGCGGGTGCCCTGCAACGCGCGATTTTCAATAGCGCCAACTTCTCGAGTATCGCCACGGATGCGCAGGGCGTCATTCAGATCTTTAACGTCGGCGCCGAGCGCATGCTGGGCTACACGGCCGCCGACGTGCTGAACAAGA
>CAYNJC010000067.1:0-9934 GCA_964397565.1 uncultured bacterium | reverse complement strand
ACCACATGCCGGGCGCTTCTATGCGAAGGGGTCGTGCCATGCGACGAGTATATCATAGTGCGTGCGATTTGTCAACTGTCAATGCATGACCCCTGGCTGGCTGGAAATGGCAGGCTGGGTAGCCTGCCCTATCTCGGATGGATCATCATATAATGGCGTTTCCGTTCTAGAGTTGACGTGCATGCGCCAGGGGCGCGTGCGCCGGAAACGGCCTTTTCCTGAAATTCCCACACAAGCCAAGAGCCCACGAGGACGCGGCTCGGAGCGCCGCGGCTACAGGAAAACACAGCGGTTTCCAGAGAATTGGTACTGCAGACCAAGCCGGGCGGCTTGGCCACATCGGGAACGGCACTGCGCCAGCCCGGCGGATGTTCTTCTTATATCGGAATTTCGGAGATTTGCAGCTTCTCTTTACGGGCAACTCCGAAAATGCTATACTATAAGGTAGACCCGTTTTCCATTCACGCCTGCCTTGTGCATCGTGAATAAACCAATGAGGATGAAAATAATGAAGCTGTTTCTTTGTGTAGCCATGCTGGCACTTCTGGCGTTGACATCGTTGCCGGTCTGCGGCACAACCATTATTGACGAAGGCTTTGATGGCGGCACCAATAGTCCGGCTGCGGGCTGGGCACTCAGCGGGTTGGGCACCTACGCCACCGCCGGCAATTTTGGGCGGAGCGCACCTTCGCTCAAGTTTGACAGTACCGGCGACAGCTTGGTCAGCCCCGTGTTCGCCGGACCAACCGGCATGACTATTTGGATAAAAGGGCAAGGCACCGATGCCAATTCCAGCTTCCTGATCGAGGGCTACAACGGGAGCGTATGGTCTGCCATTGCAACCATTCAGCCGCTGCCAACGAGTGGCACCACGCGTGGCTTTGATGTGGCCAACAACATCGTGCAAGTGCGGTTCGTTTATACCAAGAGTTTGGGCAATATGGCGTTTGATGATGTCATTGTCACCGGCACCGGCGGCGGTAGCGGCGATGATCCGAACATCTCGGTCCCATCCATACTCGGCTTCGGCAAGATCGAACCGGGCACCGCCTCAACCCAACTGCTGGCCGTGGCCAATAATGGGTTGTCGAACACACTGACCATCAGTGCGTTCACCCCGTTCAGCGGCGCCACCAACAATTTCAGCATCGGAGCCGTGCCCGCCTCGCTCACGCCCGGCGGCGCGACCAATGTGCCGATCGTGTACATCCCCGGCAACGTCAGCAATGCCAGCCACAGCGCCATCTTCCAACTGATCTGCAATGATCCCTCGAATCCGACCAACAACGTCACCGTAGCGGGCTCGACCTACGGACCGCCCCTGCCGGTGCTGTCCGTCTCCAACATTCAGTACACGACCGACCCATCCGGCGACTCACCGTACAAGGGCCAGACGGTCGAGGTGGTCGGCGTCGTCACCTATATCGAGCCCAACAGCCAGAAGCAGCTCGTCGGCGCCTATGGCATCTCGGATACCAATGGCGGGCCGTGGAGCGGCGTCTATGTCTACGACAATCAGCATCGGCCCGAATATGGCGACCGCATCAAGATCAAAGCCTATGTGACGGAATATTTCAACCTGACCGAGTTAATGTCCGTCTCGGAATTTGCCGTGCTCAGCTCATCGAATCCCGTTCCGATCACCTATGCCGCGTGCAGCAATATCAACTACGAAATGTTTGAGGGCGTCTTGGTCGCCATCAGCAACGTCACGGTCAGTGACATCAACATTGGCAATTCAAACCGCCAGTGGCTTGTCACGGACACGAGCGGGTCAAGCATGGTTGACGTGCGCTGTCCGTATCGCTACATTTGGCGGCTCAATCAACAATTGACCACGATTGTCGGCCATGTTTATTATTCGTTCGGCAGCTTCATGCTCGAGCCGCGCGATGATGACGACTTCATCGGCCGGCCGGTCATGCAGTACGCGCTGAAAGGCATGGTCATGACGCCGGATGGCCCGCAGAGCAACTGGTACGTCCAGATTTGGGATGACGACATTGTCGCCGTCACCAACGTGGCGCCCAGCGGCGTGCCGGTCGTGGACACCGCCGGCATCATCTTCCCCGGCTTGATTGACGCGCACAATCATCCGTCCTACAATTCGTTTCCGACCTTGGCCTTCAACAACTTCCCCTATGGCCATCGCGACCAATGGGGCAACGATCAGGAATACACCGATTGGAAGGCCAAGCGCACGCTGGTGCGCACCGCCGTCAATGACTCTGGCACCGCGCGCATTACCAAGTATGGCGAGATTCTCGAACTCATGGCCGGCTGCATCACAATCCAGGGCCAAAGCGGCTATGATATCATGCAAGACCATCCGGATATCATCTTGTATAACATCGAGCAGTATCCGTCGCGTATTCAGTCCGACATTTTCCCGTGGACTATGACCGCTGCCGATCGCGCCGGCTTCATGCAGCGCATTTCTAGCGGTTTGGTCAATGCCTCGCTGATCCACTTGTGCGAAGGCCCCGATGCCACCTCGCTGGCGCAGTTCAATACCATCGAGGGCTGGGGCTTGCTCAACAAAACGATTGCGATCATTCACGGCACGCCGCTCGGTACGACCGAATTCACCAAGATGGCCGCTGTCGGCGCGAAACTGCTCTGGGCGCCCATGTCCAACATGAAGCTCTACGAAGCCACGGCCAATGCCAAACTCGCCCATCAGCTTGGCGTCACGGTCGGCATTTCGCCCGATTGGACGCCCAGCGGCGGCTACAACATGCTTGAAGAACTCGGCTATGCCTGGTATCTTAATCAGACCATGTTCAGCAATTACTTCACCGCGCGCCAACTGGTCGAGATGGTCACCGTCAACAATGCCAAGGCCTGCGGCTTTGACAACCGTTACGGCAGCATCCGCGTCGGCTACAACGCCGGCCTGTGCGTCATCGAGGCGGTCACCAACGAGCCATATTTGTCCTTGCTGTTCGCCCGCCCGCGCAACGTCAAGCTCGTCACCGTGGATGGCATGCCGCGCTACGGCGAGCCGGCCCTGCTGCAACAGCTCGGCGTTACCGGCGAAACCACCCTGGTCAGCGGCACCGTCCGCATGTTCAACACCGCCATCGATCATCCGTTTGTCTTCTATGACTACGAAACGGTCAATGCCATTCGCACGGCCTTGCTCGCTGGCCACAACACGCTGACCCCGAGCGGCGAACTCGATCCGGACGAACTGCAATTTCTCGATTTCAACCTGCTGCAGGCCGGGCCCGACAATATCCAGCCGTTCCGCGCGGAAAATCCGCTGGCGGCGCCGGCCAATGGCGCGCAGTTCATCGTTGGCGATCCGGCCTCGCTCACGTTCCGCCGCCAGGATTTCTGGGACGACGAGACCGACAGTCGCGACCTCGTCCACCAGATCGCCATCGTGCCACAGGCCGACCCGACCACGGTGCTGCTGACCGTCACCAACGCGGTCCGCAACTATGGCGCGCTGCAAAGCGACAAGAACCTGGTCGTGCCGTTTGTGCCGACCTTTGTCAGCGGCGCAACCCAGCTTGTCTTCCGGTTCATTACGGCCGACCTCTATGCCAACACGCGCACGACGGCGGTGAACGCGGTCACCTTCACGGTCGTGCCTGAACCGGTTGCATTTGGCCTGCTGGCGGGCGCGCTGGCGCTGCTGCTGCGCCGCGAAAGAATGTAGCGCCGGCGTCTCGCAGACATATGGCAGGGAGGTCAATCCCTGACCGTCGTTGTGCTAGCTGCCGAGGCGGCTTGATGCGCTGCTCTCATGGCCATGCGGCGGGATGCGACAGTTTGCGTGCGCTGGTCATCGTAACAGCCAACCGTCAGGAGTCACTATGCACAAGTCCATGCTGATCCTTTTCTTATTGTGTGCCGCGGCCGTGACGCACGTGCATGCCGGTGTCATGACGCGCACTGCGCTGCTGTGGTCTGTGCCTTTGGGCACGAATGCGCCGGGTGCCACCTATGGTGTGCGGCAAGTGGTGGCCGACGGCAGTGGCGGTTGCGCGATCATTTATACCAGGGACGATGGCGCCAACGTCTACTACTATGTCGCGCGCTTCGACAAGAAAGGCGTGCTGGTGCCGGGCGAGACATTCGTGGACCTGACGGACATCGCGATTGTCTATTGCGACAAGAAGGTTATTGATGTTGGCTACAAGGCTGCCGGCAGTAACAACAGCATCACAACCCTCTACACCAAGCGCTCCCCAACGACAGCGGCTGCCACGGGCGCGAATATTTATGCCAACGTGAATGGCAACGGCGAATACGGCGGGCCGGGCGACAAGAAGGGCTACTTCGCGGTCAAGTTCACCACCGCGAACGGCGAATACCGGCTCGAACGCTACGAGCACAAGGCGCAGAAATAGCGCGGGTAACCGCACGCACAACGCCACGCGCCTGAGCGGCGGCTGTTTGCCACCAAGACACGAAGGCACGAAGGTACATTCGCCGCAAACGATTTCATAGAGCAAGTGCCCTTATACTGTGCCGGGTTCGTTGCGTGCTTTGTGATTTTTTGTGGCAAAGTATATGCTGCGTCAAGCAGTAAGTTCGTCCACCTTCTTCTTTGTGTCTTTGTGCCTTCGTGGCCAATTTTTGCGCTGCGGCGCTCAGGTCAGCGCGCGCAGGCGGGCGATGCGCTCGCGCAACGGCGGATGTGTTGCAAACCATGACTGCGTTTCCGACAGGCCTTTGAGCGGATTGACAATGTACAGATGCTGCGTGCCGCGATTGGCGGCTTCGAGCGGTTCGGGATCGGCGGCGATTTTTTCGAGTGCGCGCGCCAAACTCTCCGGGTCGCGCGTCATCTTCGCGCCGCTGGTGTCCGCCAGATACTCGCGCTGGCGCGACACCGCCAGTTGCAGGATCTGCGCGAACAGCGGCGCGAGAATCATCAACACCAGTGCAACGACCAGCAGCAGTGCCTGTGCTTGGCCACCGCCGCTGCGCTCGTTCGAGCTGCGCCGCCGCCCGCCGATTGCGCCCCAGCGCATCGAGCGCAACAGCATGTCGCACAGCAATGCAATCGAGCCGACCAGAATGCCGATCATGGTCGCAAATAAAATGTCGTAATTCTGAATGTGCGACAACTCGTGCGCCAGCACGCCCTGCAACTCATTGCGCGAGAGTTTGTCCATCAGGCCGCGCGTGACGGCCACGGCGCTGTGCTGCGGATCGCGCCCGCAGGCAAAGGCGTTGGGCGCGCTGTCCTCGATGATGTACAGCTTTGGTTTGGGCAGGCCGGAAGCAATGCAGAGCTCTTCCAGAACATTGTGTAACTGGCGTTGATCCGCTTCATCGGCCGGATGCGCGCGACTGACCGCCATGATCATCTCGGCGCCCATGAAATAGCTGGCCAGCCCCCCGATCGTGGCGACGCCAAAGCCGATCATACCGAACACCAGCATGCTGGGCAGTGGATCGTTGCCACCGAAATACGCGCCACCCGCGCCGGCGACCGCCACGAGAATGACGCACAGCACAATGACCAGCAGCCAACTGTTGCGCTTGTTGGCGCTGATCAGCTCATACATGCCGGTGGCGGGCATTAGAACTGGACTTTGACCGGTTCGCGTTCGGCTTCGGCCGCCGCAAAGAATTCGCTGGCGGTGAAGCCAAACATGCCGGCGATAATATTGCGTGGGAAAGTCTGTAAGGCCGTGTTGTACGTCATGACCGAATCATTGAAATGCTGGCGCGCGAAGGCGATGCGATTCTCGGTCGTGGTCAGCTCTTCCTGCAGTTGCAGCATGTTCTGATTGGCCTTCAAGTCGGGGTAATTCTCGACCAGGGCGAAGAGCGACTTGAGCGTCGAGGTCAGTTGATTCTCGGCTTGGGCCGTGGCCGCCACGCCCTGGGCCGCCATGGCCGCGCCGCGCGCCTTGATCACTTTTTCGAGCGTCTCCTGCTCGTATTTCATGTAGCCCTTGACCGTCTCGACCAAATTGGGAATCAGATCATGGCGGCGCTTGAGTTGCACGTCAATCTGCGCCCAGGCATTCTGCACGCGGTTGCGCAGTTGCACCAGACCATTGTACATGCCGATGACGATCACCGCCAGGACAACGAGAATGATGACTAGAATAAGCATGGCAGACATGGCAGGTCTCCGCTATTGCAGGTTAATCAGGTGAATTGCTGGCGCACGTGGGCGTTGCTCAGCACGACCAGCGACCAAATGCCGATGGGCAGGCCGAGGCAGCAGCAAGGCCCGACGCACGGAATCAGGGTGAGAATCGCCGCAACCATGGCCAAGCCATAGGTCTTCATCTGCAGCATGCGGATCGAGCCAATCAGGCCGAGCAGCACCAGCACGGCGCTCACGACTGCCATGGGCAACGCATAGGCGCTGTAGATGCCGATGACTTGTTCGGTTACTTGCATCATCTGCGCGGCGTCGGGATTGTTCTCGGACGCTTTGCGGATGACCGCCATGATCCGCTCGGTGTCGACACCGATCGTGGCGCGCACCAGCGAGTAGACGCTGCTGAGCGCGGCAAGCGACCAGAGCACGATCTGAATGACGGCCGGGACGCGCACGCGCTGGGCGGCGCTGATGGCCGCCGCCTGATCAGCCGAAACAGGTGCGGGAAATGCGTCGGTGGTCATACAACTCCTGTGGTAAAATGAACGCCAAATTCCGTGCAATGGGCGGACAGTTCATTTCCAATAGTGCATTGCGCAAAGCGGCTTGTTTACTGCTGCTGCTGCATCACGGACAGCACCGCGCCCACGCCACCCAAAACGAGAAACAGGATGGTCACGACAATGCCGATATAGCCCATGACCAGACCGGCCACCGCCAATCCGTTGCCGCCCAAGGCACCGCCGGATTTTTTGATCTGGGCCACCGCCATGTGGCCGCAAATCACGGCGGGAATGCCGGATAGGAGGCCACAACATACCAAACTGAGAATGCCAAGAATGAGACTGGCAATGGCCAGACCGCAATTGGCACTCGTCGTCGGTCTGAGATCGGGGGTAACCTCGTTCATACCTGCGCTCCTTGGTCTTGCTGATAGCGCGACCGGCGACGCCGGCCGCATTGTTACTGACTGCTACTGTAGCATTTTTGCGGCCCACTGTCAAAGTTGTGCGCGCACCCAGTTCCGGCGACGCGCATAATCAGTTGCTTCAGATGTCGATGGATGCTGATATTGGTGCGGTGTGGGTGGGCGCGCCCGCGGCGGCAGCGCGAGCAACGTTTATGTAGCAATCCCGGCAAAAACAAACCAAAATGTATGTTGTGCCACCGTCCGCGCACCAGGTTTTACCACCCGACGCATCCAAAATACTGCAAAACAGTATATTATGATAGTGGCACTGTGCTTGCCATACACAATGGCAGCGGCGGGAGGCCTGCGCGCATAAAAGCGTGGCGCGGCGTGCCCACCCAACATGTACTTAACAGGTGAGGAGAGACTGCGATGATTAGCTGTAAGACACCCAAAGATGTTGTCGACCTGATGAAAAAGGAAGACGTCAAGATCGTTGATTTGCGCTTCATGGATTTTCCGGGCTTGTGGCAGCACTTCTCGGTGCCGGTCGGCGAGATTGAGGAGAAGACCTTTGACGAAGGCCTCGGTTTTGACGGCTCAAGCATTCGCGGCTGGCAGGCGATCAATGAATCCGACATGTTGGTCAAGCCGGTGGCCGAGACGGCATTCATTGATCCATTTTTCAAAGACAAGACCCTGGTGATGGTGTGTAATATTTGCGATCCAATGACCGGCGCAGACTACACCCGCGATCCACGCAACATTGCGCGCAAGGCCGAGAATTATCTGAAGGTGACCGGGATTGCCGACACCTCGTATTTTGGTCCCGAGGCCGAGTTCTTCGTGTTCGACGATGTGCGCTTCGACCAGAACTCGCATGAGGGCTACTTTCATCTCGATTCGGTGGAAGGTATCTGGAACAGCGGCCGCGTCGAGAACCCGAATCTGGGCTACAAGATCCGCTACAAGGAAGGGTACTTCCCGGTGCCGCCGACCGACACATTGCAGGATATGCGCAGCGAGATGATCCTGACCATGATGGAGACCGGCATCGACGTCGAGTGCCAGCACCACGAAGTCGCGACTGGCGGCCAGTGCGAAATTGACATGCGCTTCTCGCCGCTGGTCAAGATGGCCGACAATTTGTTGAAGTACAAGTATGTCATCAAGAACACGGCGCGCAAGTACAACAAGACCGCGACCTTCATGCCCAAGCCGCTCTTTGGCGACAATGGCAGCGGCATGCACGTGCATCTGTCGTTGTGGAAAGGCGCCAAGAATCTGTTTGCCGGCGACGGCTATGCCGGCTTGTCGGAGATGGCGATCTATGCGATCGGCGGACTGTTGAAGCATGCGCCGGCGCTGTGCGCGATCTGCAATCCGACGACCAACAGCTACAAGCGCTTGGTGCCGGGCTATGAAGCGCCGGTCAATCTGGCGTATTCAAGCCGCAATCGCAGCGCGGCCGCGCGCATTCCGATGTACTCGACCTCGCCGAAGGCGAAGCGGATCGAATTCCGCTGCCCCGATCCGAGTTGCAATCCCTACTTGGCGTTTTCGGCCATGTTGATGGCTGCGCTCGACGGCATTCAGAACAAGATTCATCCCGGCCAGCCGCTCGACAAGGACATCTACGATTTGCCGGCGGAGGAATTGGCCAAGGTGCCGCAGGCGCCGGGCAGCTTGCGCGAGGCCCTGGCCGCGCTTGAAAAAGATCACGCCTTCCTGCTCAAGGGCGACGTGTTCACGCCCGACGTGATCGAGACCTGGATCAAATACAAGATCAAGAACGAATGTGAGGCGATTGAGTTGCGGCCACATCCGTACGAGTTCTGCCTGTATTACGACATTTGATCTGTGGTACTCACCTGACACAGATACGAGCGGGCCGCGGCGCGGAGAGCGTGCGCGGCTCGTTTGTTTGTTTCGCATTTCCATTGTCTGCAATGCTTTGCGTTGACATGCCAAAAGGCTGTTGTCGTACCCGTTATCGTACCAGCATCAAGCAGGGGTAGGCCGGGTCACCAGATTGCTGGTTGATTTCGAGGGGGGTTGTGCGCGCGCGCGACGCACGGCGCCCGGGCCACTGGTGCAACTGCGCGAAGTTGATCCACGCACCTCGATGTCTATGGGATTTCCCATAGACCCGCAACTCTACTGACGGGCCGGCAATGCCTTCAGCCCTGACAAATCGCGCGGCCACCGGCACGACGTGGGCGCGCGGGCGTTTCCGGCAATGAGAACGGCGCGACGATCCGCTCAGCCTTGATCAGGATCGTTTGAGAATGCCGGCGCAGGTCGTGCTGTAGCAGCCGCATCGCTTCCACTGACTGGCGGGCACGCTGACTGGGCCGGCGGCACAGTCTGACGGCATCGGTCAGCGCGTCGGCTGCTATGGTCAAATCATCAATGACCAATTCTATCAGGTCTCGATTGTACTTTGGGTTCATAGTGCTACTCCTGGTTATGGCCTGCGCAAGAATGATACGATCTTGCGCGCGCCGGCGCCATGCTTCATGCCGGGCGTGTAGATCGCAGTGTGCGGCGTGCCCTGGGCATCGTGGTAGATGCACCAGTCGCCGGCCGCTGGACGTTCCGGCAAGGCAACGAAATGCGTGGCGCCGGCGGCCAGTGAGTCGGCCGGATTATCGCTCACGATAGCCGTGGCGGCCGTCGGGAGCACGGCGGCGAGTTGCTGTAGTGCTACGTAGTGCATGGTGTGTCCTGGGTTGGTAGTGTGAATTGGATGCAGCGGCATTTGTTCAATCTCTGCGCAACGTCATGTCGGCGTACTTCGCCTGCTCGCGTGCCACATAATTGTAGACCGAGCGCGTGCTGACAAATCCGCAGCGCGTCTTCTCGAGCACGCCCGCCTTGCACAGATGGTGTATGCGCGACAAGCCAACATCCAGGCTGCACGACACTTCCCGCAGCGTCATTTC
>CAYNJC010000066.1:0-10559 GCA_964397565.1 uncultured bacterium | reverse complement strand
CGCGCAGCTGGTCGGGCTTGCGCCCGCCGGCGCGCAATGTCAGTTTGTCAAGTTCTTTGAATGAATTATGTTCAATCATGGCGTCAGTGATTTCCGGTGTGCAATGATGCTACGCTCACGTCACGACAAAGTTCATGAGCTTGTTCGGCACGAAGATTTCTTTCACAATGGTCCGGCCTGCGAGCCATTTGTCAAGCGCACTGTCGGCCTGAGCAGCCCGGCGCACCTCCTCCTGCGAGCAGTCGCGCGGCATGTGCAAGCGCGCGCGCAATTTGCCGTTGATCTGCAGCACCATTTCGATGGTCTCATCCTGCACCAGTACCGGGTCAAACGTCGGCCATGGCTGCGTGCAGGCAAAGGCGACATGCCCCAGCAAGGCGTGCCAGATCTCCTCGGCCACATGCGGCGCAAACGGCGACAGCAGCAGCGCCAGGACCTCGAGATCCGCGCGCGTCACGCCGCAGTCCTGCGCCGCATTCACGAAAATCATCATCGCGCTGATGGCCGTATTAAAACGAAAATGCTGAATGTCTTCGGTCACCTTCTTGATCGTCTTGTGCCGCAGCCGCAGCAGCGCCACGGATTGCTGCGTGTCCGCCAGGCACGTGCGCTGGCTCAGGCGCCAGACTTTTTGCAGAAAGCGATGCACCCCCTCGACCCCGTGCATGTTCCACGGCTTGGGCATTTCGAGCGGTCCCATGAACATCTCGTACAAGCGCAGCGTGTCCGCGCCATGCGAATGTACGATGTCGTCCGGGTTTACCACGTTGCCGCGCGACTTGCTCATCTTCTCGCCGTCCTCGCCCAGCACCATGCCCTGGTTGATCAGTTTCATAAACGGCTCGGGTGTCGAAACCACGCCCAGATCATACAGGACTTTATGCCAGAAGCGCGCATACAGCAAATGCAGCACGGCATGCTCCGCACCGCCCACATACACATCGACCGGCATCCAGTACCGTTCCTTGTCGGGCGCGACCAGCTGCGTGTCATTGTGCGGATCGATGTAGCGCAAATAGTACCAGCTCGACCCGGCCCATTGCGGCATGGTGTTGGTTTCCCGGCACGCCGGCGTGGCGCACACGGGGCACGGCGTGCGCAGCCATTCTTCGATCAGCGCCAGCGGTGACGCGCCCGTTCCGGACGGCTGATACTGCTCGACCTCCGGCAGGATCACCGGCAAGGCGTCTTCCGGCACCGGCACGGTGCCGCACTGCGGGCAATGCACGACCGGAATCGGCTCACCCCAATAGCGCTGGCGCGAGAAGAGCCAATCGCGCAATTTGTAGTTGACGGTCGCTTCGCCAAGCGCATGTTCGACCAACCAGGCGGTCATGCGTTGTTTTGCCGCCGCCACCGGCAGGCCGTCCAAAAAGCCCGAATTGACCAGCAACCCGTCGCCTTCATGAGCCGCGCTGTGAAGATCGCCCCCGCTGATCACTTCGACCATCGGCAGTCCGAACAGGCGCGCAAATTCCCAGTCGCGCTGGTCGTGGCCCGGCACGCACATGATCGCGCCGGTGCCGTAAGAGGCCAAAACATAATCGGAAATCCAGACCGGAATGCGTTGCTGATTGACCGGGTTGATGGCATCCGCGCCGGTGGCCACCCCGGATTTGTCTTTGGCCAGGTCGGTGCGCTCAAGGTCGGATTTACGCGCGGCCCGGGCGCGATATGCATCCACAGCGGCGCGCTGGGCCGGCGTGGTGAGCACATCCACCAAGGCATGTTCCGGCGCCAACACCATGTAGGTCGCGCCAAAGAGCGTGTCCGGTCGGGTCGTAAATACTTCGATGACGCCCGGCGCGCCGGCCAACGCAAAGCGCACGGTGGCGCCGTCCGACCGGCCAATCCAGTTGCGCTGCATCAGTTTCAACGACTCCGACCAATCCAGCAGATCAAGGTCATTCAGCAAACGCTCGGCGTAGGCCGTGATCTTCAGCATCCACTGACGCATCGGTTTTTTGACGACCGGATGATCGCCGCGTTCCGACCGGCCATTGATGACTTCTTCATTGGCCAGCACTGTACCCAGCGCCGGGCACCAGTTGACGGGCACATCCGCCTGGTACGCGAGGCCGCGCTTGAGCAGTTGCAGAAAAATCCACTGGGTCCATTTGAAATACTGCGGATCGGTGGTGTCGACTTCGCGCGGCCAGTCATAGGAAAAGCCAAGCGCCTCAATCTGTTGGCGAAAGCGCGCGATATTGCGCGCGGTGCAGGCCCGCGGATGCGTGCCGGTCTCGATCGCGAATTGCTCGGCCGGCAGGCCAAAGGCGTCCCAACCCATCGGGTGCAGCACATTGTACCCGTTCATGCGCAGAAAGCGGCAATAAATGTCGGTGGCGGTGTAGCCCTCGGGATGTCCAACATGCAGGCCGGCGCCGGAGGGATATGGAAACATGTCCAGCACATACGCTTTGCGGCGGGCTGGATCATTGTCGCAGGCGGCAAACACGCCGTGCATTTGCCAGGCGCGTTGCCAGCGCGGCTCGATCTCGAGAAACGTATAGTCGCGAAACTCAACCATGGTGACGGTCATGCGTGGGTTGATCTGAATGCCAAGGTGGGCAAACTCTTTTGCATCATGGCGCGGACGGCATGCGAGGTGTCCTGCAACAGGGCTTGGCAGGCCGTGGCGGCGGCATCGGCGCAACTGATGGTGCGGATCAGCTCGCGGTTCTGCGGGATGTACGTGGCGGCCGTGCTCAATTCATCCACGCCCAAACCGACCAGCATGTAGACGCACATCGGATTGGCCGCCACTTCGCCGCACACGGCCACCGGGATTGTTCTGGTGCGCCGCCGATGGGCAAACAGGCAGGCCGGGTTCGGCCGCGCCTGCGCCGCAACATCTTTGCAGATTTCATTGTGGGCCGCGTCAATCGTCGTCTTGATCAGCCGCAGCACCGCCAGGTTGAACGGGTCGTACATGCGCGCGGTCTTCTCGTTGATCCGGTCAATCGCCAGGGTGTACTGAATCAGGTCGTTGGTGCCGATCGAGAAAAAATCAACTTCGTTGGCCAGCAAATCCGCGGTCAGCACGGCCGAGGGAATCTCAATCATCGCCCCGACCGGCATCTGCGGATTGAAGTCAAGGTGCGCCTGCCGCAGTTCTTGTTTGCATTCCTCAATCAGCTTCTTGGCCTCCATCACTTCATGGACGGTGGCGATCATCGGGAACATGGTGCGCACATTGCCATGCGCACTGGCGCGCAGGATCGCGCGCAATTGGGTCTTGAAAATATCGGTGCGTTCGAGGCAGAAGCGGATCGCACGCCAGCCCATGAACGGGTTCATCTCGCGCGGCAATTTGATTGAAGAGACAAATTTGTCGCCGCCCAGATCGAGGGTGCGGATCACGACCGGCTTGGCGCCGCAACGCTGCGCCACATAGGTATACGCCTCGACTTGTTCCTCTTCGCTGGGCAAGCCCTCGCGGTTCATGTAGAAAAATTCGGTGCGATACAGGCCAATGCCTTCGGCGCCCTGTTCGAGCGCGTGATCCACGTCCTGGGGCGTCTCGATATTGGCCATCAAGGCAATGCTGCGGCCGTCGTTGGTGACGGTCGGCAGATCGCGCAATTGCAGCAACTGGGTGCGGCGCGTGCGCGCCTGCTCGAGTTCGTGTTCATAGGTCGCCATCCGTGCCGCGCTCGGCCGCACCACCACGATGCCTTCGATGCCGTCCACAATCAGCACATCGCCATCGCGAATGGCGTGAGTGCACTCCGGCACGCCGGTCACGGCCGGAATCTCCATGGCGCGCGCCATAATCGAGGTGTGCGAGGTCGGGCCACCCACTTCTGTCACTATGCCGAGCACGTGCCCGCGATGCATCTCGGCCGCATCCGACGGCGACAAATCATGGGCCACCACAATGACATTGTCCTGCAACGTCGTCAGGGTCGGGCGTTGGGCCCCGACCAAGTGCAGCAGCACGCGCTGCGCCAGATCCTCGATATCGGCGATCCGCTCGCGAAAATACTCGTCGGCATGGCGCGCAAAAACGGCCACGTGCGCGTTGGTGACATCCATGAATGCGGCCTCGACGTTCTCGTGGTCGTCGCGCACCCGTTGCGCAATTCTCTCCTGAAAAACAGTGTCTTCCAGCAGGAGCAACTGCGCATCAAAGATTTTCGCGTGGCGCGGGCCGATGCTGCTGGCAACGCGCTCCTGGGCTTCGGCAATCTCCGCGCGCGTCTTTGTCAGCGCCTCCTGCAAGCGGGCCAGTTCGCGCGCAACGTCGCCCGCCGCAACCACCGTGCGCACCGGCTGCAGCCCCTCCGCATCCATGGCACTGGTGTGCAGATAGGCCGGCGCAATAACCACACCTTCGGAGGTGCCGATGCCATGCAGAATTAATTCAGGGGAGGACATATATGCCTGGGCCGCCGGGTTGTGCAGTGATAAGGGGGCACCGTCGTGCGCAATGCTGCGGCGCTGCGGCGCACGCGATTACCGTGGGCGTGGGCCCCCGCGCGCTGTGCCGTGCTCGCAGTACTGCGGCGGCGGTTAGGCCTGGCCGATGGTTTTCTTCTCGGCCAGCAATTTTTTCAGGGCGCGGGTCGAGAGCTGACGCAGGGCGATCAGCCGCTTCTGATTCTCCGCCTTCGGCCGGCCCTTGTTGTCTTCCCAAAACTTGACCGACAAGGCCGAGACGCCCAGCAGTGCCGCAAATTTCGCGCGCGCCAGTTTGTGCCGCAAACGCAGTTTCTTGATCAATCCGCCCGAAAACCGCGCCTTGCTCAGCATGGCTTCATCAACCCGAACCGCCGCACCGCTGGCCGGCGTGCTCGCCTGCTTGCGCAGCCCCGCCACTTGCTGCTTGAGCATAGTCACCTGCTGGCGTTGCTTGCGCACGGCCGCCACCACGGGCGCCAATTCTTTGCGTACTTCACGCCGCACCAGGCGCGTCACCTCTTTTCTGAATACAACGGCGTAATTGGTTGTTGCGTTCATCTGCGGGCTCCTGTTGGAATGAGTCTGTTGCTGCAAAATATATACTGGTACGCCCGGCGGGAATTGAACCCACAACCTTTGGCTTCGGAGGCCAACGCTCTATCCAATTGAGCTACAGGCGCACAGAGAGACATTGTCATGCCAAGTGATAGTATATCATTTCCTCGGTTCGCGCGCTGCCGCGCCGGGTGTTTGGTCGAACACGACCGCGCCCAGATCGGCAAACTGCGCAACAATGGTATCCCGAATCGCGCGCAGCATGCGCAGCCGATTGGTGCGCGTCACGGCATCCTCCACATTGACCCGCACGCCCTCGAAATATGCGTGCAGCGGCGCGGCCACGTCCGCCGCCAGCAGCCCGATTGCGCCGCGCACATCGTCGTGCCGCAGCGCCGCCGGCAACCGTTCGCGCGTGCGCGTCCAGGCCTGCCACACCTGCGTTTCGAGCGCGTCCACAAAAGCCGCCGGATCCACCGCGCCGGGTGTGAACTCGGCCGCGCGCGTGATATTCTCGCAGCGCTCCAACACCGTGCACGCCTGGCGGAATTCTTCCGCCGGCAACAAGGTCATCAGCGCCTGCGCCTTGTGATATGTCTGCGTCACCGCTTCCCACGCCGGCGACGCCAGGACCGCCGCGCTGATATCATAGCGCACCCCGGCGTCTTTTAAGACCGTTTCAAAGCGTCCGCGCAAAACCTGCAACACGTGCGCGCCCACGCCCGCCGCATCCGCTGCCGGATACTGCGCCAGCGCGGCACCAACTGCCGCGCCCAAGGTCAGTCGCAGATCGTGCGCGACCAAAATGCGCAGCACACCCAAGGCCTGGCGCCGCAATGCATACGGATCGGCCGACCCGGTCGGGCCCAGCCCCGCCGCGCAACAACCAACGATCGTGTCAAGCTTGTCGGCCACGCTTACCAGCGCGCCCACGCCGCTGGCCGGCAACGCATCGTCCGCGCCACGCGGCTGATACATTTCCTCAATGGCGTCGGCCACTTCGGCCGGCTCGCCATCCACCACCCGGGCATACACGCGCCCCATCACGCCTTGCAACTCGGGAAATTCATACACCATCGCGGTTGTCAAATCCGCGCGCGACAAAAATGCCGCGCGCGCCGCCGCGTCGGCCAGGGCATCGCGCCCGCACATCGCCGCCAGTGCCCGCGCCAGCGCCGCCACGCGCTGCGTCTTGTCAAAGTACGTGCCCAGCTTTTCCTGAAACACGACCGCACGCAGCCGTTCCACCCGCGCCGTCAGCGTTGTCTGCCGGTCTTCATCCCAGAAAAACTTCGCGTCGGCCAGGCGGGCCGTGATCACGCGCTCATAGCCGGCGCGAATGCGCGGCTCGTCCGCCAAGTCATTGTTGGCCACCGACAAAAAACCGGCCGCCAGCGCGCCCTGTTCGTCATACACGCAAAAACTCTTCTGGTGCTTCTTCAGCGCGGTAATCAGCACCGCCTCGGGCAGCTCCAGCAGGGCCGGGTCAAACGACCCGCGCACGACCGACGGCCACTCCACCAAGTTCGCGCACACCCGCACCAGTCCGCGGTCAATCTTCTCGTCCTGCGCGCCGTGCGCCGCCAACTGCTGCAGGATCTGCTGTTCGCGCTCGCGCACGTCCAGCACGACATATGCTTTGCGCAATTTCTTCGTCAAGGTGGTCAGCGACGCGGAGGTCACCCGCACCGGTCGCGGCGCCAGGAAGCGATGGCCGCGCGTCTGCATCCCCGCCCGTAACCCGTCCAACTCGACCGGCACCAATTCCTTGCCCAGCACCGCCACCAGCCAACGGATCGGCCGCGCAAAGACGGTCGGCGCGTCCGCCCAGCGCATCGTCTTCGGCGCTTTCAAGCGCCGCACGATGCCGGCCATGATGCCCGGCAGCAGTTCGATCGTGCGCGCACCGCCGCGCGTCACGTTCGCAAACAAATACTCCTTGCCGCCCACGTCGCGCCGTTCGAGCACGTCGAGCGTCACGCCGGCCTTTTCCGCAAATGCCGTCGCCGCCCGCGTCGGCTGCCCGTTGGCAAACGCCACGTCACACGGCGGGCCTTTCACTTCTTCCTCGGTCACCGGTTGCTGCTCGGCCATGCGCGCGCAATGCAGCACCAGCCGGCGCGGCGTGTACAAGGTCGTGATGCCCTTCACCGCGATGTTGGCCTTCTTCATTTCATCCGCAAACAGCGAGGCAAGCTGCTCGGCATACGGGGCCAGATAGCCCGCCGGCATTTCTTCGACACCCACTTCAAATAAAAATGGTTTTGTCATGGTCATGCCACCCACCCGAAGCCGCGGCCATCGTCGACATAGGCCCGCGCGCAGGCACACGCCATGGCGCGGATCTTGGTGATATAGCCGGTGCGCTCCGTGACACTGATCGCGCCGCGCGCATCCAGCATGTTAAACCAGTGCGAGCATTTCAACAGCCATTCATAGGCCGGCAACACCAGTTTCTGTTCCAGCGCCGCGCGGCTCTCCTCCTCCGCCTTGCGGAAAAACTCCCAATGCCGCTCGATACTCGCCCCATGAAAACTATAGGCGCTTAATTCATACTCGGTGCGCTTTTTCAACATGCGATAGGTGACGCCCTCAACCCATTCAATATCCATCACGTGATTGACGCCCTGGATAAATGCGGCAATGCGTTCGAGGCCATAGGTCAATTCGGTGCAGACCGGCTGCAAGTCCATGCCCGCCACTTGCTGAAAATACGTGAACTGCGTGATCTCCGTGCCGTCGCACAAGACTTGCCAGCCCAGCCCGGTCGCGCCCAGCGTCGGCGACTCCCAATCGTCTTCCTCGAGCCGCACATCATGGTGGCGCGTGTCAATCCCGATCGCGCGCAAACTGGCAAAATACAATTCCTGCGAATCCGCCGGCGCCGGCTTGAGAATCACTTGAAATTGATGATGCTGGTATAAGCGATTGGGATTGTCACCGTAACGGCCATCGGCCGGCCGGCGCGACGGTTGCACAAACGCGACCTTCCACGGTTGCGGCCCTAACGCCGCGAAAAACGTGTAGGGATGAAACGTGCCCGCGCCGACCTCGGCATCATAGGGCAACGCCAGCACGCATCCCTGCGCGCCCCAGTATTCCTGCAGCGCAAGAATGATATTCTGCAATGTCGGACGCTTTTTCATGCCGCGCATCATGTCCAGTTAGTAGTTCTGCATTTAAGGATGGTAGTATAACAAAATCGCCGGAAATCTGCAAAAGCACCTTTTGCACAGATCCGGCGGCTGCTATGTGTTCTTGCTCCCCACCGAGCTTGCCTCGGTGGAAGCAGAGATTGAGAAAAGAGCGCCGGCGCGCCTTTTCACTCAATCTCATTCACCCACGGCGCAAGGCCGTGGGGGTCTCAGCACACCCACCCGCAGCACCCACGTGCATCTATCTATCTGCACGTATTGCAATGTTGCCGCAATCACACGCCGCACCAGCGCCGCATCTGGGCTTTGCTCGAATTGTGGCAGGCCTTTACAACGCCAGGCGAAGGTGGCAGGCGCAGCGGCACACAGCAGCAGAAAATAACAAAGAGTAAAAGAGTGAAGGAGCAGACGACACTTTTGGTTGATTGCAAACAACAAGAATTGGCGCTTGTGGCCAAAGGTTGCGCTTTGACTCATTTACTCTTTGTGAAATCGCCGCGGCTCGGTCTAACGCGGCGGTTGCACGCGCTGATTGCGCTCGTCCACAAACACAATCGCCGGCTTGTGCGCCGCCACTTCGCGCTCGTCGAACATGCCAAAGGCCATCACAATGATCAGATCGCCCTCGTGCACCAACCGCGCCGCCGCGCCCAGCACGTTGACCGCACCGCTACCGCGCTCTTCCGGCACGACATACGTCTCAAAGCGCGCGCCATTGTCAATGTCGGCCACGACGACCTTTTCGTACGGCACCAGATTCGCGGCCTCCAACAAGGCCTCGTCAATGCCGATCGAGCCGACATAATGGAGCGCCGTGCGGGTCACGTGCACCCGGTGCAATTTTGATTTCAACAGGATTCGTTGCATTTTTCCCAGTGCTTGCAGTATACTATAGGGTGCGCCAATTGTCCGCGCGTGCGGCGACGCTTTGTTTATTGTACACGAATCCCACTGGTTTTGCAATTGATGCCCTATGAACTGACCACCGCACTGCGCTACTTGCTGCGCTCCAAAAGCCACAAGGGCTTCGTCTCGTTTTTCACGATCATCTCGGTTATCTGCGTCCTGATCGGCGTCGCCGCCATGATTGTCGTGCTGGCCGTCATGACCGGCTTTCAACGCGAATTGAAAGAACGCGTCATCGGCATGTACGCGCATGTCAGCGTCATGGGCGCCGGGCGCGAGGCATTACAGGACTGGGAGCAGGTGGCCGGCACGGCCCGCACGCTGCCCCAGGTGCAATCCGCCACGCCGGTCGTCAGCGGCCCCTTGCTGCTGGGCCAGTACAATCGTGTCCGCCCGTTTTTTATTCTGGCCACCGATGTCGCCCTGCGCGATGACACGGCCGAGCTGCAACGCTATGTCACGGTCGGCACGCTGGCGATCGAGGACGATCAGATTTTGGTGGGCGACCAAGCCGCCAAACAGATGGGCTTTCGTCTCGGCGACAAAATCCAGTTGACCTCGGCCGCGCGCATGCGCACCCCCGAAGGCAATTCGTACGTCCCGATGAACAAGGAGTTTCAGATTGCCGGCTTGTTTCATACCGGCAATTATGACTATGACGCGAATTATGGCTTCATCACCCTGACCGCCGGCCAGCAATTGTACAGCTTGGGTGAGCGCGTCCACGCCGTGCGCATTCGGCTCGACAATGTCGAACATGCCCAGGCAGTCAAAGTGAAACTCCAAGAACTGCTCGGGCCGAACTTCAGCGTGCGCACCTGGATGGACCAGAACCCTGCCCTGTTCGGCGCCGTCCAAATGGAAAAGCGCGTGATGTTCATTATTCTCCTGCTGATCAGCCTGGTCGCGTCGCTGAACATTATCAGCACGCTGGTCATGGTCGTCCTGCAAAAGACCAAGGACATTGGCATTCTGCGCTCGGTCGGCGCGACCCAAACCTCGATTGGCGCAATTTTCACTATTCAAGGGCTGCTGATTTCACTGATAGGTGTCGGCCTGGGCCTGATCACCGGCATCACCTTGGCGCTCAACATTGATCCGATCAGTAAGTTCATCGAGCGCGAGACCGGCTTCACCTTCTTCCCCTCGAATGTCTACTATCTCGATGCGATTCCCGCGGTGATTGTGCCGGGCGATGTGTTGATCATCGCCGTGTGTGCGATCGGCTTGTCGTTGATCGCGTCGCTGTTCCCGGCCGCGCTGGCGGCCCGGCTCGATCCCGTCCAAGCCCTGCGCTACGAGTAGCGCCGCACCTCTACCGCTAGTACCGCCAACGGCGGTATGGGCGCGGCGATGCTGGCTGTAGTAACGCCGCTCTGCGGCGTGTGCTGCTGTTGTGAAGGTGGGCGCGGCCTCCGCGCGGCGATGCTGGCTGTAGTAACGCCGCTCTGCGGCGTCTGCTGCTGCTGTGAAGGTGGGCGCCTCCTCCGCGCGGCGATGCTGGCTGTAGTAACGCCGCTCTGCGGCGTCTGCTGCTGC
>CAYNJC010000065.1:7739-12272 GCA_964397565.1 uncultured bacterium | reverse complement strand
GCCCGCGCCACCTTCCGCGCAAACAGCCCAAGATGCCGACGACGGTCAACGCGAAATGCTGATTGACACGCTCGCGGTGATGTTCAAGGACTTGAGCCGCGACGATAAGGTGGCCCTGAAACAGCGCTTTCCAAAACCCGCGGCATCCATGACTCTCGACGAACTCAACGCTGTACACAGGCACATGAGCGACACGCTGGCCCAGCGCGCGCAACGTGCCATATTCAGTTAAACCAACCAATCAGGAGACCCAACCATGTTGAATGCACCACCAGTAAAAGACGGGACCGAGCGCGAGCGCGGCGCAATGATCAAGCTCTGCGGCCTGTGGCTTGGCAAGACCAAGGATGGCAAGCAGTACTTGTCCGGCGGCGCGACGTACTCGAGCCGGTTCATGCTCTTCGAAAACTCGTTCAAGGCGAAGGCCGAGGATCCGGACTACATCCTCTACATGGCCGAGCGCCAGCACGAGAAGAAGGACGAAGCGTCCGCCACGCCGGCTGACGCACCCGCGCCTGGCGATGCAGCGGAAGCGCCGGCCGCACCTGCCGAGCAGGCACCGGCCGCACGGCATCCCGAAGACGACATCCCATTCTAACCGATCAGCTAACTGTTAGTGGAGAACGACAATGATTACGAGACTGACAATCCAAAACATCAAAGAGACGCTTTGCGAGGTGGTGAAGCTCGCGCAGCATAACGTGGTGCTCGGCGGCTGGGGCAGTGGCAAGACCACCATTGCCGACGCGCTGCAGGTGGCGATCAACGGCAAGCCGATCTCCGACTTGTACACCGGCGCCGGCAACGCGGTTGTGTTCGACGCTCTGTGCACCGGCGGCAAGGACACAATGGGCGTGGCGCTGACGAGCAGCGCGATCAGCTTCGAACGGCGGTACGTCAAGAACGGCAGCATTCGCCAGGAGATTGACATTCCCGGCGGGCCGGACGGAGTGACCAAGTGCGAGGCCGAAATCACCGCCAAACTGGGCCGCGCCATCTTCGATGTGCGCGTGCTGCGCGATGACCCCGACACGGTGAAAAGAACACTGCTGAAACACTGTGCCGGGGATGCCGCGGGCGTGCGCATGAAGGTGGCCGTCGCCATCGCACGCGCGCTGACGAATGCGTTTATCAAGGAAAACTGGCTGGACCTGTACGCTGAATTCAACGGCTTCTCGCTGGATATGGCAACACCGGAACAGCAGCAGAAGGCGGTGGACGCGGCCCGCGAAAAGCTGGATGAGGCGGGCGTGGCGGCGGCCCCGTTCCTGCCGGCTGACATAGTGGCGCGGTCTGGCGGCGGAGACATTGTGGATACGATGGACAAGATCGCAGAATCCATCGGCATAATGTCCGACAAGCGCAAGGAGGCCACGCGCGAGGCGCAGGCAGCCAAGAAAGCGATCAAGGCGATGGGCGACGACATTGCCACCCGTGCGATACCGGCCAAGCAGCTTCAGGACGTGCGCGAGCAGTTGCGCCAGCACGAGCAGGACTTGTCCGGGCAGATGCGGCGCAAGAGCGAGGCCGACGGGTACGTGCGGGCAATGCAGAGCATGCGCGCCGAACGTGATCGCGCTGCGCACCGGCTGGACGAAATCGTTACGCGCGAAATACCGCAGCATGACGAACTGGTGCGCCAGACACGCGACGAGGAACAGCACGCGCGCTATACCGAGGCCGATCACGAGCAAGCGCTGGTGATTGGCGAAGCGGCCGGCCACATCATGAACAAACTGGGGCTGTGCATTGATTGCCGCGCCAACGTGGCCGAATTCCTTGAGAAGAAGCGGAAGTTGACTGAACGCATCCGCAAGGCGCTTGACCGTAAAGGGCCGCTGCTGGATTCGACGGCTATGGCCAACCTGCGCAAGCGTCTTGACGACGAGGCGGCGGCGCTGGGCAACCGCATGGCCGAGATTGACGCCACGCTCAACGCCAACGCGCCCGAAGTGCCGGAATGCGACGCGCTGATCGCCGGCCTGCAGTCGGCCATCGAGTCGGACAAGAAAACGATTGACGAGCTGGTGGCGCACAAGACGCGCCAGGAGCAATATCAGATGCAGCAGCTGGCCCTGCAACGGGCTGAAAAGGCGGCGCTGATGTATGAGACCGTCGAGGCGTCATTGAAGGCGTCCTACGACCAGCAAGTGCTATCGGCGTTCGCGCCCGTGACCGAGTCCGTCAACGAAGCGCTGCGCGTCATTTCGCCGGGCTGGTGCTTTTACATCGAATTGGACAGCCGCGGGCGGCTGGTGTTCGGCGTGGACAAGCCGGTGAAGGGGCAGCAGGATGCGCGCTGCAAAACGCCGTACCGATCTCTCAGCGGCGCCGAGTCCGTGTTCGTCCGCAACGTGCTTGGTGCGGTGCTGCTGAAGCTGAACGACAGCGCCGAGAAAATCCTTGTGGATGAGATCGCGGAAATGCCGGTGGACATCGCCGGGCAATTCCTCGGGGCGATGCGCTGGGTCACCGGCCATCAGGTGCAATGCCTATTCATGACGTGCCACGACATCGCAATACCCGAAGGATGGAACGTGATCGAGCGCGGGCAAACGACGGCGGACGTCGTCAGCAAACAGCAGAAGGCGGCCTGACCATGACCGCGCTTGTGTGCGACAGTGCGCTGCTGACGGGATTCCACTCGCTGAAAGGCGACCTGTGGGGCGTCGTGCTGCAGGTTGAAAAGCTGCCGGATCGCGTGACATTGGCGCTAGCCAAACTGCACCGCAGCGAGCCGGTGCTTCTGACGCTCGTGCCGCGCGACGCCAACGACCTGTTCCTGCACCAGAACGGCGAATGCGAGCGCGACAAGATGACCGAGTCGCGCCGCAACAAACTGGCGATACAACGTCTGTGGATCTCCCTGGGCTGTCCCGGCACGCTGGACGAGTTCTACTCCCAGGAGTCAGCTAAGTGGCGCGCCGGCCTTGACGAGAGCGCGCGCAGCACGGAGGGCAAACTGTGAACGCAATACTAGATGGCAGCAAGACGAACGAGGAACTGGTGAAGAGGATGCACATGATTCGGGCGTACGTGATTCCGGCTGCTGAGGATACCATAAAGGTAACTGCGGGCGTGACCGGATCAGGAACAGTAGCGTGCCGTTTGCGGAATGAGTTGATTTGTGTTGTTCGAGAAGTAAAGTTCCTTACAAACATGATGAAGCCATGAACCTAAACCCACAACAGCAGCAGGCGGTTGCAACAAACGGACGGCGCGTGCTGGTGCTGGCCGGCCCGGGCGCTGGCAAGACGCGCGTCATTACCGAGCGGGTCCGGCACCTCGTCGCCGAGTGCGGCGTGAGCGGTCACAACATCCTGCTGCTGACGTTCACCCGCCGGGCGGCCGCCGAGATGGAAAGCCGCATCACCGAGGCCGTGGGCGAGCGCGAGACGCGCAAGATGTGGATCGGGACGTTTCACGCCACCGGGCTGCGCATCCTGCGCGAGTACGGCGAGAAGCTGGGCTACAAGCCCGACACGTTGACGGTGTATGACGAGTGCGATCAGCGCGACATGCTGAATGACATCATCGCCACACGCGGCGCGAAGATCAAGAAGGGCGCCCTCGACACAGTCCTGCAGGCGTTCGGCACGCGCGGCTGGCACGCAATCGACGAATACCGTCAACAGCACCCGACAGAATGCGCGATCTTCGACGAGTACCGCATGCGCCTGCGCGAGAACAATGCGCTGGACTACGGCCTGATCCTGGCTGAAACGCAACGGTTGATCGCCGAACACGCCGACGTGCGCGCGCACTACCACGACAAATTCAATCACGTGCTCGTGGACGAATACCAGGACACCGACCGGCTGCAGTACAACCTGCACACGCTATTCGATCCCGAATACCTATTTTGTGTCGGCGATTCTGATCAAGCGATCTACTCGTTTCGTGGCGCGACGCTGGACGTGCTGCTGGACTTCAGCATCGAGCACTTTGACGCGGAGACAATCGAACTGCCGCTGTGCTATCGCTGCGGGCATGGCATCGTGGCCGCAGCCAACGCGCTGATTGGGCACAACCAGAAGCGCATTGCCAAAACCATTGAGGCAGCAACTAAAAATGCGGGCCGCGTCATTGTGGAAACAATTGTTGATACGGACGCCGAGGCCGCGGTTGTCGTTAGCGCGGTTATAAAAAATGTGAATGGTTGTTCGTGGAAAGACATTGCCGTGCTGTCACGTACGCGGCGCTGGCTGTGGCCCATTGCCAACTCCTTGCGTGCTTCCGGCGTGCCGGTGACGTGTGTCGAGCAGGAGCGTGACTTCTACGGCCGCGATGACGTCAAGCTGTTCCACGCGCTCATGAGCCTGGTCGTGAACAATCGCGACAACATGGCGTTCATGCGTGTGCGCCGCACACTGGGCATTGCCGATGATGCGTATGCACAGATCCGCCTGCGCGCGACACAGGGTGAGCAGTCGCACATGCAGGCGTGCGAGACGATGCTGGGCCGCCCGTTGTTCGCGCCAGACGCCGTGAAAGTGAACGGCATGAGTTTGCGGTCGTGGACCGACATGCTGC
>CAYNJC010000065.1:0-7729 GCA_964397565.1 uncultured bacterium | reverse complement strand
AAGCCTGCGCATCATTCCCGGCCTCGATGTCTGGCGCCCGGCCGATGGCCTCGAGGCCGCGCGGGACGAGCTTGTGAAGCGCATTGCAGAATGGGGCACGGCGCACGGTGACGACATCCACGAATACCTGCTGTGGTTGCAGCAGCGCGACATCCAAGACGAGCTTGTCCGCGAGGAGGACACGGTCAAATTGATGACGATCCACGGGGCCAAGGGACTTGAGTTCAAGGTCGTGATCATCGTCGGCGCGGTCGAACGGCACTTGCCTATCCGCGACGGTGACGAGCTCGAGGAAGAGCGCCGGTTGATGTATGTGGCGCTGACGCGGGCAAAGGAGGCTGTTGTCGTGACCGTGCCGAAGTCTTTGCAAGGCCGGAATGGTCAGATACCGGCAACGCCGAGTAGATTCATTGCAGAACTAACCAACAAGGAAACGGTATGAGCGAGAAAGCCCCCCAAGTAATTCAGTTCACCGACAAGCAAGTGATCTATGCCAAGCAGTGTTCCGACCTGCGTGAAGCCCTGGTGAATGAAATTGCCGCACTTCTGGAAATGAACTGGCCCAAGATTGATCGTATTCGCCAAAAGCCTGATGAGGGCGATGAAATTGTTGTGGCGCTGCAGATCAAGATTAGCGGTTCGGGCATTTTGTTCGGGCATGTGAAACTGGCGTATGCCGAGAAATATGTGGATGAAGGCGACGTACAGGTTGACAATCCGAAACAGCCTGCCTTGCCGGGAGTGGAAGGATGAGACTGCGGCTGGAAGACCTGCCAGTGGACATGCGCCAGCAAGCGGTTGCGCAGATAGCCGTGCCAAAGTACCGTTGGGATGACGTGGCGCCGTTAGCAAAGATTGAAGAATGGGCTGGCAGCGAGAAGGACTTCCAAGCAGCGGTTGAAAAGCTGCTGCGCGCGCGCGGATGGATGTATTTCCATATGCCAGGCGCGGCAGCCATCGGTAACCCGCGCGGGTGGCCTGACCTGATCGCGTTTGGACCAGACAAGCGGCTGCTACTGATCGAATTGAAGACGGCGCGCGGTAAGTTGACGGACCTGCAGGTGCAGCAGTTCACGCGACTGGCAGTGAAAGGCAACACTGTGCACGTCTGCCGCAGTGTGGAGCACGTTGAACGGCTGTTGGATGGAGGATCACATAGATGAAGCAACCTGCGTTCATGTTCTATCCCGGCGACTGGCTGAAAGACCCGTGCCTGTCTCTCTGCTCGCCTGCAACCCGTGGTATCTGGATCGATGTATTGTGCTGCATGCATGAACTCCGTAGCGGATCACTCTCAGGGACACCCGACCAAATGGCGCGTGCTCTGCGCTGTTCGCCTACCGACTTGCATACCGCCGTGCAGGAACTCCATGCCACCGGAGCCGCAATCGTCAGAAATGGTCACGGTGTTGTCACGCTCACCAATCGGCGCAAGGAACGCGAAGCAAAAGCCCGCCAGCAGGCCACTTCACGCAAGCAGTACGAACGTGGCACGCACTTGTCACGCGATTGTCACGCAAATGTCACGCTTGCTTCTTCATCTTCATCTTCATCTTCTTCTTCGCTATGCTCAGAAGAAGATACCCCCTTACCCCCTAAAGGGGGACGTTTTGCTTCGGTCGAAGTGGCGTTGAAGTATCCGCTGCCGCTGCTGTTGCAGACGACGGCATTCTTGCAGGCGTGGCGCCGGTGGCTGCAATACCTTTGGGAGCGGCGCAAGGCGCCCACGCGGTCAACCATCGAATTTCAACTGCGGCGTTGCGAGAAGATGGGAGT
This sequence comes from uncultured bacterium, assembly GCA_964397565.1. Lineage (GTDB taxonomy): Bacteria > Auribacterota > UBA3054 > UBA3054 > JAPLST01 > JAPLST01. The sequence goes on along the minus strand of CAYNJC010000065.1, from coordinate 5,953 downwards.
CGAAGCGGCAATTGCTGCAATCGAGAGCAGCATAACCAACGGCTGGATTGGCCTGTTCGACAAACGCCAGGACAAGCCGGCATCAATCGGGGAGAAGGATTTTCATGCAAAAGGTTTCTGACATAGTGGCAAACGCCACAACGGTTGCCTGCAAGTGCCCGCAATGCGGGGCGCCAGCATCCGGCTTTGAGCTGGGCGGCAAGCTGACCGCGTGCCTGTGCAACGCGTGTCGCACGGCCGTTACGCCTGAACCAGTCGGGCAAGGCAACCGCTCGTTCGGCGACTGGGGCATCATGCCGACCGAAGAGCGGCAGACGTTTGACGCCTACACCATGTACGCGCCGGCACAGGCCGAGGTCGTCGCGATATGTCGGCGGTGGGCCCCGCGGGCCGCGCGCAACTGGCTGGCGCTGTTCGGCAAATGCGGCACCGGCAAGGATCACCTGGCAACTGCCATGCTGCTACACAACATCGACAAGCTGCGCACGTGCTATGCCGACAGCGCCGCCGGCGTCATGGCGATGTTCCGCACGAAGGCATATCACGCCGGTGGCAACGGCGAGATGGAAGCCCTGCGCTGGTTCGAGCGGTTGGACGTGCTGGTGCTGCGCGACGTGGGCGTGAAGCAGGCGACCAATTCTGAGTTCGGCACGATCATAGAACTGTTGGACCGCCGGTACCGCGCCGGCAAGGCCGTCGTGATCACGTCGAACATGTCGCCGAAGGAATTCAAGCAGGCTTTCAGTGATCGGGCGGCCGACCGGCTTTGGCAGTTAGGCATGATTCACAACGGAAACCCCTACGTCATTTGCGATTGGGAATCATGGCGCCGCCGCTCAACAAACACCGAAGGTGAAGCATGATTTTTGCGGCAGACCTATTTTGTGGTGCAGGTGGGAGCAGTTCCGGTTTGGTGCGCGCCGTTCACGCAAGGGGCCTGCAACTGGATTTAGTGGCAATAAACCACTGGAAAGTGGCGGTGGACACTCACACGCGCAACCATTCGTGGGCGCGTCACCTGTGCGCTGACCTTTCGACGGTTGACCCAAGCAAGGCTATTCCGGGTGGCCGCCTTGACCTGCTTATTGCCAGCCCTGAATGCACGCATCACAGCAACGCGCGCGGCGGGAAACCTTGCAGCGACCAGAGCCGGGCGAGTGCATGGCACGTATTGCACTGGATCGAACGGCTGCGCGTTGAGCGCGTTCTGATCGAGAACGTTCGTGAGTTCGAGGGGTGGGGGCCATTGTCTGATGACGGACGGCCCGACAAATCACGGAAGGGCGAAACGTTCAAAGCGTTCGTGGCGGCGGTGATAAGTTTGGGGTACGTCGTAGAATGGCGCGTGCTGAACGCTGCGGACTACGGGGATGCTACGAGTCGCAAGCGCCTGTTCGTGCAGGCGTCTCGATCGGGGAAAATCACTTGGCCTAAGGCGACACACGCGGGGAGATGGCGGCCGGCGAGGGATATCATAGATTGGGCGATGAAAGGAGAGTCGATCTTCCGCCGGCGCCGTCCGCTGGCGCCTCGGACGCTTGACAGAATCGAAGCAGGGCTGCGGAAGTTTGGCGGTGAGCCGTTTGTTGCCGTACTGCGTGGGACGAACATGAGACAGAGCGGAGCATGGGTCAAGCCGATGGATGAACCGCTTGGAACAATCAGCGCTGGAGGTGTTCATGCGGCGCTGTGCGAACCGTTCATTCTGGGGCAGCATTCTGGCGGGGCACCGCGTGGTGTGTCGCAGCCGATGCCAACGATTTGTACGGAGTCGCGCGGGATCGCGCTCGTACAACCGTTCGTGATGCAAGTGGCGCATGCAGGATCGCATCACACGCGGGTGCGCAGCGTTGATGATCCGCTTCCGACGATACCGGCCGGACACCGCGGTGAGTTGGCCGTGTGCGAACCGTTCGTAACGAAGTATTACGGTACGGCAAAAGGAGCGCGTCCGATCACAGAACCACTTGAGACGATTACAGCCAAAGATAGGTTTGCCTTGGTTGAGCCGACACGGATGGATATCTATTTCCGCATGCTTCAGCCTCACGAGTTGGCAGCGGCAATGGGGTTCGACGGATACGAGTTTGCTGGCACTAAGACGGATCAGGTGCGGCAGATTGGGAACGCAGTTTCCGTGAGAACGGCGGAGGCCCTGTGTGGGTCGATGTTAGATGCTGGTGGTCACAACTCAGTAGCAATATCACGAGGAGCATGACATGACACAACGCGAACTATTCAACGAAACGTCGGACGTGAAGTACACACGCTGGCGAAACAGCCCGCACGGCCGGGCGGTGGTTGACGCCGCAATGACCCGGGCCACACGGCTGCGGCAGCGCGGCTTTCAGCGGTACGGGATCAAGTGCATCCTGGAGGCGATCCGCTACGACTTCGCGCTAAAGCTCGGTGCCGATGCGGACGGCTTCAAGGTGAATAACAACGTTGCCAGCCGGCTTGCGCGCGAGATCATGGCGGCGCGGCCTGAACTGGCAGGATTTTTTGAAACTCGCGAACTAAGGGACGCAACATGAAACACAAGGCGCTTTTACTTGTTCTTACAATCACAACCATCATGGGGGCTGCAATGACATTTGACACGCATCGTTTTCTGAAAGCCGTTGGCGCACGCGAGGGCGGGACGTTTGTCTGGAATGAGCGCGGAGAATATGGGCCGCACCAGATCACGCTTGGAATCGTACGCGACTGGGCGAAGGCCGTCAAGAAGATCGCCTTTCTTGATGACGCCGCCGCGCGTGACTTCGCGGTGGACTACTACCATGAGATTGTGTACTGGCACGCCGAGCGGCTGCTGAACAATCACAAGCTGCGCGCGCGGTGCGCAACCGAGCGCGATCTTGTCATGATTGCCGCGCAGGCGTGGAAGTATGGCGTGGGCGGCGCGCTAAAGGGCAGCGGCGTCCAAGACACGTACATGAGCGACGTGGCCAACCTGTACGAGGCCAACCAGTGATGAGGAGATTGCTTTTTCTTGACGATGACCCGGAACGGTGCAGAAAAGTACAACAAGCCGCTCCGTATGCCGACATTTTTCACACAGCCTTTGGGGCAATCTCCGCGCTTTTCGTATCAGATTATGAGATAGTGTCTCTTGATCACGACTTGGGTAGTCAAACGATGGTCGATTCTGGACCCGGCACCGGTTACGAAGTCGCATGCTTTATTGCAAAATCAAAAAGGCCAAAGCTGGTTGTGCTGCATTCATTCAATCGCGTTGGTGTGCAGAACATGGCGCGTGTGCTCATATCCAGCGGAGTTACAACTGCCATCGGAGCGTTTGGAACAGATGTATTCAAAGCACTTGTTCTTGGAGATGATAATCCATGAAACTTGAACACGCAGACATGCTGGCGCGCGACGTAGCGGACAAGCTGCGGCCGTACTGTGACCGGATTGAGATCGCCAGCAGCGTGCGCCGGCGCAAGCCGGAAGTGGGCGACATCGAGATCGTGTGCATTCCGCGCATGATCACGCGCGATGACGTTCTGCCTATCCTGCACACTGATGGCGGTCGCCTCATAAACCACGAGATGATGCGTGATCCGCTCTGGGCGAAAATCGTGCGGTCGCTGGGAGATGTGATCAAAGGCGATCCAGCGTCCGGGAAGTACGTGCAGGTGGAGTTGCAGGACGAGCAGCACGGCGGCATAGCGGTGGACATCTTCACGGCGCACAAGCGCAACTGGGGGCTGATCTACGCGATCCGCACGGGCAGCGCCACGTATTCGCACAAGGTGCTGGCCTGCGGATGGGTGGCGAACGGTTACCACAGCGTTGCCGGCATGCTCATGCGCGACGGCGTGGAGGTGCCGACGTTCGAGGAAGATGACGTATTCGCGTTGGCCGGCGTGCCGTGGTGTGAGCCGCAGTTACGAGAGGTGTGCCTATGAAAAAGCTATCACATGCACCAAAATCTGGCGATCCATGCGTTAATATCCCTCTTGTTAAGTGCATCGTGTGTGGTAATAGTTTCCAAAGTTTTGACGGGGATAGTATATCAAAAATAGTGCGCCGTTATACTTGTGTTTGTAAAAAATGCGATGTAGATTTAACGCCCGGAATTTATGACGTTGAAATAAACGCATGGTGCCCCAATAAAATAAAGTTTAGGAATAAGGAACCCGCACCGTATCGTCGTTTTGATTTTACCGTTATTAGCAGAAATTGTTTGCGTTGTGGAAGGTCGTTCAAAGTCCCCCATAGGGACGTTCATTTATGCCGCAACTGCAAAAGGGCAGTTAATAGATGAAGACATCTTACCAGAAGCGCGAGGCGTGCGAGCAACAGCAATCCGAACCTACTCCCCGAATGACGCTCAAGATAGAGACCATGAAGCGGTTGACGAAATTTGCTCGTGAGTGCCGACGCAACGCAGGCGTACCGGACACTACAATCATTCCCGATGGCGAGCCATGCTGGCATCCCGGCTGTCTGAACCACGTCACCCACCCCTGCGAAGGATGTGGCCGGATAGCAGGAGTTAGAAAACATGCCACGCATTGATGGACAGAACTTCGGCGACTTCCAGCGTGACCCATCCGGCTTGTGGAGCGACCGCGACCTGCAAGCCCTACAGCGCGTCGAGGAACGCCACGGCGATGAAGGCCGGCAGGAACGCATCGAGCGGATTGATCGCGAGATTGCCAGGCGACAGCAGAAACAGTCAATCAAAAGAAAACCACAGGAGCAGCATGAGAAATGAATTCGTAGTTGGCACCCCGGACGCATACAAATTTCTGGCGGCGGTGTTCGGCGACATGTTCATGCGGGCGCACTCGCTGCGGGGATTTGTCAAGCGGGCCGAGCGCAGCGTCACGCCGTTCGACGATGGCGATCTGCCCTATTCTTACAAGTCGGGCGAGAATTCGCGCAGTCGCCGGCTGTACCACAAGCAGGCGCTGGTTGACTGGTTCATGGCTGGCATCACAAACGAAACGATGCGCAAGCAGGCGCAGGCCGCCGCGCTGCAAATGTGGGAGACGCCATGATGGTTGATTGGGAATCCGGATCGGAATGGCGCACGTTTCTGGCACTGTGCGTGTGGTGGATGATGATAATTATCGCATGGTGGAGGACGCGATGATGTACTGGGTCTGGTTGCATGGGAATGACGGTCTGAAAGTTTTCCGCGACGGTATCCTGCCTGGACTGATCCCGGATAGAGTCTTTGACCTGATGGTTGCCGACGTGGTGGATAAGCAACTCGACCTGTGCCGGCTATGTGACGTGCAAGGCAGCAGATGCCATGTGATCGAAGAGGGCACAGGCCGGGAACTATGCCCGGTGCTGTTTGCAGATGCAGTGAATCCGCCGTGGAAGGTGTCGCAACTTGCATAGGGCCAGCAATCCCATTCATAGCACTTCATAACCACAAAAACCTTTCCGCGAGACACGCTTGAAGACAATTTCAATAACTTGTCGCACTGAACTTTCTTTTCCTGTTGATCAGCTTGTGCAGTTGCAGGGAAATCTGAAAGACATAACGGTCATCAACGCAGAAAAGCTGATTGCGATCATTGAGCGTGACGGGTTTGCTTTTCCATTGGCAGTGGCCTTCATTAACGACAAACCGTTTGGCATAATAGACGGGCACCAGCGTCATCGTGTTGTCTCTCTCATGCTGCAACGCGGCTATGTCATGATGGGATGCAATGGCCAATCTACTGAATGCCTGCCATGTGTGCGGGTTGATTGTAAAGATAAACGCCAGGCAGGTCGTTTAATACTTGCGGCCGTGTCACAGTTTGGTAAAGTCAACGACGAAGGGCTTTATAAATTCACCCATGATTTCGGTCTCGAAGTACAATCAATGCATGATTTTAATCTCCCCGATTTTAACACCGATACATTTGTTGAATCGTACGCACCTGAAGAAAAGTCGGTGCGTGACGCTGATGATAGTCTTGCAATGGGTGACATCGTAGAGAATAGC
>CAYNJC010000064.1:0-12350 GCA_964397565.1 uncultured bacterium | reverse complement strand
CAAGGCCGGTCGTGCTCAAGCAATAGAGATTTGACGTGCCATAATCGGTGAAGGTTGACAGGTAGCACAAGCCATCGCGCACGGCGCCTTTGCTCCATGACTTGCCGACCGGCAGTGTTGCCAGGACGGTGGCCTGGGTGCCATCGTCGCGCAGGATGGTCATGTTATTGACGCCGGCGGCACTGCCTTCGGTGTTGACCCACAAATAAATGCCGCTGCCGACGGGATCTTGCCAGACCGGCACTGCGCCGGCACCTTCATAGCCGCCGCCGCCGATGGCGCGCGTCCATTTTACGGTATAACTGGCGCCGAGGTCGGTCAAGGCCACCAATTGTGCGGCGCCATTGAGGGCGTAAATTGTGCCGTCGGGGCCGATCGTGGGAACATTGTCACTGTCACCGGCATTGCTATATGACCAGTTGATGCTGCCATTCTCCGCATTGAGGGCATAGACGCCGGAGGTGCTGCTGTAGGGCGTGCCATAGACAATATTGTTGTTGCCATAACTGACGCCGCCCCAATTGCCACCGCCGCCGATCTTGGTGATCCAATTTGTGCCAGTGGGGCTCATTGAAATAATCTCGCCCGTTCCGGTCGTCAGAAAAATGACATTATTGGATGCATCCAGCACGACGCCCTGCTGCCCATCACTGATGCCGGGCACGGGGTATTGCCAGCGTGGCGTGGGCACGGCGCGCGTGCCGTGCAAGGCGGCGGCGGTGTTAGCGATGTCATGCTTCCAATGCGGCCATGCGCTGGCGCCGCAGAGTGTCATTGCCATGCCGGCTGCAATCAGCAGAACAAGCAGGTTTGTTTTCATCGGATGTCTCCCGGTGGGCTTAGTGGAACCGGTCACCAACGTGTGCTGGTTCCAGTTGTGGGTATTTTTTCTAATTATACTGTTTTATGGAGCCGCTGTCAAAAACGAAAGGCGGGGGCAATCCCCCGCCTTCCGTTGTGCTTTCAGGCGTATGCTACTGATGGTTCTTATCGTTTGCGCAGCCAGAGCACCAGACCCGTCACCAGACCCAACAGCAGCGCCGGCTCCGGCACGACCGTGAGAATGCCCGATTGGGCAGGATTGTAGGTGGCCAGCATGCGCGGCCCGCCGTCTTTTTGCCCATAGCCCGTGCTGGGCGCGGCGTTGGTCTGATACTCGTAGTAGTAGCAGTAGGCATAGTCACCAGCCGAGACCGCCTGCGCAATGACGAAGTTGGTGTGGAACTCATCATTGTTGCCGACTTGCACGTTGAAGTCTGCCATTGTCCATGTCCACGACGGCGCATTCGGCAAGGCGTTGCTGGGGCCATAGCCGATCCATGCTTTCAGCCCGGGGGTCGGCCCGGGTTCGGACGTGACGCCGTCAATCCAAACTTGGCCATAGACTTTGTCGGAGACGCCCGGCCCGTTGGTGTTCACGACGGTCAAGGTATACGGCCACTGCAGATTGCACCAGCCAATCGGCGGGGCGGCGATGGGCACGACGGATTGCCATGTTTCACCGGCGCGGATTTCATCGTCATAGATGAGATCACTGCCGGACAGATGCACGCCCGAGAAGCTGAAATTGCTGACCGACAGGACATAATCCGGTGCGGGCGGCGCATTCGAGAGCGGCGGGTTGAACCAGAACGAGCACAGCTCGTTGCCGGGGAGAAACTCCATTTTGGCAACGAACAACGTGGCTTGCGGCTGATTCGTCGTGTAAAACGCCGTGTGCAGAATACTGGTGCCGGTTTCCGACGCCTCAATGAACCAGCGGTATGCGCCCCAGTTGCGGGTGATGTCCCAGCCAGTCTGGCTTGTGCCGGCGACGTTATTCAGCCAGAGGCCGCCATAAGCGTCTACCGTGGTTGACGCATCTTTCAGCAGCAAGCTGAGCCAGAGCGTCTTGCCATCGCCACAGAAGCCGCCGCTTGGCGAGAGTAGATACTCAAACCCATTCGTCAGCAAGCGGCGATTGGATTCGGCACCCGAGGCGACGCTGATCTTGTTGCCAGCCGTGGCGAGGCGCTGGCCGCCTTGTTCATAGGTCAAGCCATCCGCCACGACTGGCTTGCTGCCGTCCCATGCGCTGCCCCAGCCGTAGCCGCCGGTCTGGCCGCCGAGACTGCCCACCGGGTAATTCATGGCTTCGTAGGCCGCCAGTTGCGAGCTGGGCGCAGGCAGGGTGATGTGTGCGATGACAAATTCGGTCATGGCAATCACATCGCCATTCGGCAACAGCGTCGGCCATGTCCACATATTGCCACTGCTGGCAATTTGCGTGCTCCAAAGGACATCGCCGCTGGCACCGTTATCTTTGATTGCTTTAACAGCACGGCCCGTGGCGGTTTCGAAGACGCCTAGAATGATGTTGCCCGCGCCAAAAACGCAGCCACCGCCGGTGTCACCGCAGGCGGAATCCCATTTCTTCGTGCCGGTGGCGGTGGTAATCGCCGTCAGGCCGATGCCCGTTCCGCCGCCGCCACTGCGCCGGCTGCAATAGATCGTGGCGCCATCCGGGCTTAAGGCATAGCCGCCGTGGGACCAGGCGGCGTTCATGCCGAGGTCGTAGATCCAGTTGGTCGTGCCATTCGGTTGGAGGCTGATCAGCACATCATTGCCAGCGGGCGTGGTGACCCCGTCGGAGGCGCAATAGATATTGCCGGCATTGTCCACGATCGGCTCTTGCCCGCCCCAGCCACTGGCGTAGACGCGATACCAGAGCGTGGAGCCGGTCAGGGCATCCATGGCGAAAATCCGGCCGCCGGCGTCACCTTCCGTATGCACATAGACGGCGGCGCCATTTGGGCTGAGCGACGGGCCATTGCCCGTCCACGTGCCGGCGTTGGTCGGCGCATTGTTGTGCCACAGCACGGCGCCGCTGTCGGCGTTCAGGCAGAACGTGCCGCCGGCATCGCCATCCGCCTCGATGTAGACGCGATCATCGCTGAGCAAGACGCCGCCGTTGCACGAGCCGGCGCCAAGGTTGTTGCTCCAGATGATCGCGCCGGTGAGCTTGTTGACGGCGTAGGCGAAGCCGGCGTTGTCACCAATGTAGACCCGGTCTTGCGAGAGCGCAGGCGTGCCGTTGGCCCAGTCGACCAAGTCAATCGCCCAGACATTCGTGCCGCCATTGACGTCAATCGCGAGTAACTCCTTGTTATTGTTGCCCGGCGCGGGATCGACCGGCAGGTAGAAGCGCTGGCCATCGGTCACGCCGCTGCCATAAATACCAACGCCAGTCTGAGTTTGATTGGTCCAGAGAATCCTGCCGCCGGTCAGTGCCCAGCCGTTGGTGTACCAGCCTTGGCGTTGTTTGTTGTTGCCATTGAGCGGCCAGGGAGTTTCGGGCGGGTTCTGCGATATAAAATCGGTGGGGATACTGAACATTTCAGGGTTGGTAGCGCCACCGTAGCGCAGGAAATAGACGAGATTGCTGACGCGCGCCATGCTGCTGCCCACCGCGCCGGTAGGATAGGGCAGGCTGATGCGCCGCTGGGATACGATGGCGATCGACGTCGGGGTGTTGGTAAAGGCCAGCACGAGCACGTCGCTGGATGGCGTGTTATTGGGTTGGCCATCGCCGGAATTGTCGCCGGAGCCGCCGCGCAGGATCCAGAGTTCATCGCGGCCGGAGGCGGACAGCGGCGCCGGAATGCGTTCGATCGCGCAGCCCATGCCGACATTGAACGGCAGGGACGAGCTGATCAGCAGACTGTCGAGCGTGCCCGCCGTCTGGGCAATCAACTTGGCGCTGGCCAATCCGCTTTGAAAGACGATGAACACACCTAGGTTGCCGACCCGCACGCCAGCCACCGGATGCAACGCCGCGCTGCCGACGGTGGCTTGCTGCACAATACCCAGCGAATTCTTGTCCCAGCTCCAGCGCTGCATCGGCGTCCAGCCGGTCCAGAAACCATAAATGCTGTTGTTGGTGACAAACGTGCAGGCTGCGTCCGTGCCACCCCCGTCATAGCGGTTGGTGACGATTTCCCACGCGTCGCCGCCGATATTGTAGCCCAGCAGATCGCGGCCGATATCTTCGCCGACGCCGCCTTTGGCAATGCTGCCGAACATAAAGACAAACTGCTGGCCGCCCACCTCGCCGACCGACATGCCGGCCCCGGCCCAGTTCTGCATTATATTTGTCTCAAACCACGAGGGCGGTTCTTGCACAAATTTCGGCGCCGGTGCGAGCGCCGTCCAATCGCCGCTGCCAGTCATGGCACGCGGGATGCGGTAGAAAGCGCAATTGGTACCGGGCAGAACGTTGGCCCAATAGCGTGTGAAATACAGGTGACTGTCCGTGCCCGCCAGCGAGGCGCAACGGGTGCGTGGCTGATTCGTTTCCGCCAGTGGTAAGGTGACCGATGTGGCGGCCAACACAGCCTGCGCCAACAGGGCACACACGAGGATGAGCGTGAAGGTAAGGTGACGTTGCATGGTTTGCTCCTGCGCTGAAGTTAAAAAAGGCAATGTATCGTCCAAGCTGCTCTCTTGCTTCGTCGTCCAAAAAACTCCCGTGCGCAGGTCATGCGCAGGTAAAAACGAGGCGGAGAGACATTCTCCGCCCCGTTGCAATAGTTACACAAAGTTTAGCGTTTGCGGCGCAGCAGCGCCAAGGCTGCCAGCACCACGCCCAGCACTGCGCCGGGTTCCGGCACCGTGATGCAGGCGATCCTGCCGGCCGGGTTCTGCACGATGACATCGCCGTTGGCCATGATGGCCGGGCGCATCATGGCGGACACGCTGAGCCAGCCTGTATGCGGTGCGCCGAGCGAGATGCTCCAGATGATCGTCGCGCTGGTGCCGTTATCCTGGATAGCGCGCGCCCAGATTCCGCCGGCGTCGAAAAATACGCCGATGATGATGTTACCGGGCGCTGCCACGACGGGGCTGCCGCCGCACTTGCCGGCATACACGCGCCATTTCTCGACGCCGGTGACGGGATCAAACGCGAACAAGCCCGCGTTGGTCGAGGTCGAGGAAATCGTGGCATACAACGTATTGCCATTCGGGCTGAAGGCCATGCCGCCATCATCGGTCTCATTGTCGAACCGGAACGACCAGAGGTTGCTGCCATCCGGCGCATACTTGTACAGTACTGCAGATGGGTCACCATTCGTCACACCAGGGAACATGCAATACACATTGCCGGCATTATCAACCACCGGCTCGTTATTGCCTTGGCCTTCTTCGTACGGACCGGCAGTCCACAGCGTCGCGCCGTTGTTGGCATTAATGGCGTGCAGCATGCCATCATCGCCATGATTGTAGACCGCGTTGCCATCCGGGCTGACCGACGTGCCGCTGGAGCCCCATTCACCGGCAGTAAAGCGGTTGGACCACAACACGGTGCCGGACATGGCATCCAAGCACCACAGGCCGGACACATTCCAGTCGGTGTCGAAGTACAACTTGCCGTTATGCAGCAGGATGGCTGCGCCCATCATGTTATCGATTTGATTGCTCCAGACGGGGATACCCGTGACCCGGTCCACGCCATAGACGCGCTGATTGGCACCATCAGACACTTCGGCGATATAAACCATGGTTTCACCCACCGCCGGCGTGCCGTAACCGTAACGGCCCGCGCCGCCCAGCACCCCGTTCCAGATCGTCGTGCCGGTGCTCGGATCGAGTGCCAGCAGCGTGGCCTGACTGTTGGCCGCGACCGGATTGAGCGCCGCAAAGACGCGCTCGCCGTCCGTCGCCGTGCTGCCCAGCTTTAAGCCACAATCCCACATGCTGCCTGCCGCCGCCGCGCTGGCGTTGGTCCACAGAATGCCAGCCACCGTCAGCGGCGCGCCATTCGTGTACCAGCCCTGGCGCTGTTTGTTGCGCCCGGCCATCGGCCACGAGCTGTTGGCCAGCCCGAGTGGACGATAGGCCCAGCCATACCCGGTCGTGCGGTAGGGCGAACCATATTTGTGGCCGTCATAGGTGCCCAGCAGCGGGTCAAATGTTTTGCTGTTGGTCAGCAAGTCAATGGCGCCCGCTTCGAGCACGACACCGGTGGTGCCGTTGCCGTAGACAATGTTGTCATCGCCCATCACGACCGCCGTGCTGCCGACGTAGACGGCGCCCTTGTCGGATGCACCCAGGATGCACTTGTCGACCATGACATTGCGGCCGCCGCCCACCAGCAGGATGCCGTAACCGCCGAGCGCATCGCCGGTCGCGCGATAGGTGCCGCGGAAGGTACAGCGGGTGAACTTCTGTGTCAGGGTGTTGTCATTGGCGCGGAAGCCGTTGTAGCCGCCGTCAAAGCAACTGTCTTCTGCTTCCAGGCGCGGCGCGCCACTGATGCTGATGGCCGCCGTGACTTGGGCTTCGTCGTCCGAGACCACCATCGTGTTGGTGTCGCAGTGCAGCGCATGCACATAAACATTGGACAGATAGCTCTTTGTGTCCCAGTTGCGGAACGCGCCGAGAGAATAACCGCCGGCGGCGCCGGGCGGGAACCAGTATTCTGCCACAAGCGACATATTGCGAATAGTGCAGCTCTGCTTGCTGGCCGGATAGATGGTCAGGTTGCGCCCGTCCGAGCCGGTCTCGTTGCGGAAGGCCGAGCTCTTGTACAGCATCGTGTTGGTCGGGTTATCGCCGATGAAGCTGACATAGTCACCGGCATACTGCAGGCCGCGGCCGACGATTGGATTGCCGTTCGAGGCCGTGAACTGGTTGGTGAAGAAGCCGCGGATGTTGAACGTGACCGGGTAGGTCGCATCGCTCAGCGGCGGCGCCTGATTCAGCAGGCTGACCGGAACACTGACGCTGCGATAGGCTGTCGCCCAACTGCTGCCGATCGCGCCGCCATCCCGCAGGACGGGCGACTTCTGGTCGATATAGTACGTGCCGCCGCGGGCTGCCTTGTAGCCAATGTTGCCGAGGCCCGCGCGATAGGGCATGTCATCCAGCGTTTGCAAGACGACCGGCGCAAACGTCTGCTGGTCGAGATTGCGGATGTACGCCGCGCCGACTTGCTGCTCAATATAATTGGCGCCGCCCAAACCGATGTTGACCATGTTGTTGTCGATCAGGATGATATCCGAGAAGGCCGTGTTCAGATTGGCGGTGAGAATCGGCCACGCACTGACGGCATGCCCGCGATCAGCTGCCGTGGCATTGGTGCCGATGTTGACGAACAAGCAGTTCTTGACGATGCCGCCGGCGCCTTCGCAGATGATGCCGTTGCCGCGCCCGCCATAGTCGCCCGGCAGGTCGGCGAAGGTGCAGTTCTCCGCCAGCATCGGATACTGGTTCAGGTTATTGTAATTCAAGAGACCGGCGCCGACGTTGTTGAAGAGACAGCCGCGGGCGACTTTGTTGCGCAGGCGTTGCCAGTTCTCGAAGAAGCCAAGGCCGGTGCGCTGGCCGGTCAGCGTGCCGGGCTCGCTCGCGGCGTGGCAGACCTGCACGCGCTCGACCCGGTAGTCAATACCCATGCCGTTCACCGGCCGCATTTGGATGATGTTGTTGAAAAAGCCGATCGAGGCGTCGGACAGGCCTTGCACCGTGCAATCCTCGAGGCGGAAAAAGCGCGCATAGACCTTAAACTTGAATTCGTTGACGAAGGTCTGAACAAAGGTGGTCTTGCCGATACCCGCGCCGCGGATCAAGAGGAAGTTGTGACACATCACCTCGGCGTTCACTGCGGGGACGTTGGTGTCATAGCCAAGGCGATAAACATCGCGCGGTGGCACATCAATCGAGGGACAGTTGGCCACGTCAATGTAGAGACCGGTGCCGACATTGATCGCGATCCAGTTGTTGGTCGGTACGGGCTGTGCCACGGTGCTGCTGACGACCGCGCCGGGATTCATTTGCGCGCCGAGATAGCACAGTTTGTCGAGGGCGTGGGAGAGGTTGCGCCAGGCGGTTGCCGCCGTCAGGCCGTCATTGGCGTCGTTGCCGGTTACGGCCACATAGAAATTCGTCGCGACGAGGTCGACGGGCCGGTCTTCCACAATAATGTTGTCAATATACATGATGTCGTTGCCGTTGGCATAGAAATCAAGCACATTGAAGAGGCCCGTGATCGTATTGTTGACATTCTGGAGGGGGAAGATAGTTGAGCCAATGGGACGGCCGTCCAAGGTAAAGAAAATCGAGCCAGTCGTGCCAACCAAGGGCTTGGTCAAATCCATGCGAAGGTCATGCCAGGCTTCCTTGCTCACATTGCCAACCAGCGCCCCGCCCGCCAGATATTCATTATCATAGACGACCGAGGCGGTCGCCGCGCCCGGCGTGACACCATTAATGCTAATGCCGCCCGGCCCGGACGAGCCGTAGGATGAATTGGTCGTCGCAATGTCGCCGCTGCAGAAATACAGTGAGAAGTTATCGGAGAGTGTCGCCGCCGGCACGAAAAACGAGAACGTCACCGAAACCTGCGGGCAATACTGAAACGCATCCTGCGGGAACATGGACCACACTTCGCTAAAGCCGCCAGCTCCATCAAGCTGGGTCAAGCGCAGCGTGTTGGCGAAGCGCGCCGGCGCGTTCGTCACACTGTTGTCCTTGCTATTGTTCGGGCCTTGCCACGGAAGCCACTTGCCGCCCGATTGATTAATGACGCCGTAGCCATTGGAATAGTAATTGAATCCTTCCCAATAGACCGAGCCGGCCGAGGCGCTCAATGCGCACAGAACAACGGCCATGACCAAAAATGCGAAGAGCTTTTTCATGGGAAACACCTTGTTGATTGAGTGATGAACGGAGAGACAGACCGACGAACCATACCTGTACTTACACGCAACGCGCGCCAGCCGCGCGCGGCACAAAAAGGAGGATTTATCACTGGCAAGCATACTGCGCATGACTCCACGCGGAGTTAAACCAAAAACAAGCGCTGGATATACTATATCATAACATGCAGGCAATGTCAACACCTTGATTTGCGCCATGAAAAAGGCACACACAAAAAGATGCGTTGCGCCATGAATGGAATACACGAAGCTGACGTTCACACAAGCCTCATTCTTAAAAGCACCGCATTCTCGGCGTGATGACCAGACCCGCACACGCGCCTGCGGCGCGGCATATAACGCAGGAAGGCGGGGGCTTGCCCCGCCTTCCGTGTAACTTACCAATCAGGTGCTGCTGCGCGCGCTTAGCGTTTGCGCAGCCAGAGCGCCAGTCCCGCCACCATGCCCAACAGCAGCGTCGGTTCCGGCACATTGTAGATGCAGGCGATCAAGCCGGACGGGTTCTGCACCATGACATTGCCGTTGGCCAGAATGGCCGGGCGCATCATGGCCGTCTTGCTGAGCCAGCCGTCCTGCGGTGCGCCGAGCGAGACGCTCCAGAGGATTGTCGCGCTGGCGCCGTTATCCTGAATGCCGCGCGCCCAGATCGTACCGGCTTCTTCAAACACGCCGATGATGCGGTTGCCGGGTGCTGCCACGACGGGGCTGCCGCCGCACTTGCCGGCCGCTATGCGCCATTTCTCGGCGCCGGTGACGGGATCAAACGCGAACAAGCCCAGGTCGGCCGAGGTCGAGGCAATCGTGACATACAAGGTATTGCCATCCGGGCTGAAGGCCAAGCCGCCATCATCCGTTTCATGGTAGAACCGGAACGACCAGAGCGGGCTGCCGTCGGGCGCATACTTGTACAGCACCGCCGACGGGTCGTCATTCGTCACACCGGGGTACATGCAATACACATTGCCGGCATTATCAACCACCGGCTCGGTATCGCCCTGGCCGCCTTCGTACGGGCCGGCAGTCCAGACCGTGCTGCCGTTGTTGGCATTAACGGCATGCAGAATACCATCGTCGCCATGGTTATAGACCGTGTTGCCATCCGGGCTGAGCGGCATGCCGCTCGTGCCCCAGTTGCCACCGGCAAACTGGTTGGACCAGAGCACCGCACCGGACATGGCGTTCAAGCACCACAGGCCGGCCGCATTCCAGTCGGTGTCGAAGTACAGCTTGCCGTTATGCAGCAGCATGGCCGAGCCGTTCATCGTGTCAACGCTGTTGCTCCAGACAATTTGGCCGTTGACCGAATTGACGCCATACACTTGCTGGTTCGGCCCGTCCAAGACTTCGGCGATATAGACCATGGTTTCACCCACCGCTGGCGTGCCATAGCAGAAGCGGCCTGCGCCGCCCAGCACCGCGTTCCAGATCGTTGTGCCGGTTTGCGGATTGAGCGCCAGCAGCGTGGCTTGGTTGTTCGCTGCGACCGGATTGACTGCCGCAAAGATGCGTTGGCCGTCCGTTGCCGTGCTGCCCAACCGCATGCCACAACCCCAAATGCTGTCCGCCGCCATGGCACTGGTGTTGGTCCACAGAATTCCGGCCACCGTCAGCGGCGTGCCATTCGTGTACCAGCCCTGGCGTTGTTTGTTGCGCCCAGCCATCGGCCACGAGCTGTTGACCAGTTCACCCGGCCAATAGTGCCAGCCGTAACCCAGGTAGGGCGATGAGACAGGATAGCCCAGGTAGGTGGCAAGCAGCGGGTCCCGGTAAACGTCATTGTTGACAATGATGGTGCCGCTGTCATAATACGTGGTGCCGTTGGTACCGCAGTTGTAGTAGTTGTTTTCAACCGAATGCACGATGTCGCCCAAGCCGCCCAGAACACCGCCGCGCTGGGGGTTGGCCACGATGCAGCGTGTGACCATGCCGCTGCCGCCATTGAACACCATGGCGACACCAGAATTGCCCTCGGAGGTGCCTTTGGCCGCGCCGACAAAGGTGTTGCTGGCAATGGTCAATGGCGCTTGCGGGCCGCCCGCGACGTTAAAGCCCATGCCGCCACCGACACTGGCGCAGCCTAACAGCGTCAGACCGCCGCCGCCGTTCAAGTGGTAGCCGGACTTGCCCTTGGCCCAATCCTGCGGCATCGTTGCCAGACAGCGGATGAAGCTGCTATCGCGGCAACTCATAAAGGTGCCGACGGTGGCATAGTACCATGCCCAGGCGTCTTGCGGCATGTTGGTGGTCACTTGCACCTGCATGTCCTGAATGATCCAGCCCTTCAAGTCGCGAATGTAAAAGCCCATCGTTTGCTCAAGCAGCGTGATGCCCGGCACGGTCGAGAAATCCTGCAGTATGATCGTGTTATTCGCGCCGCTGCCTTGCACCGCCACATCATAGCAGTTTGGCCGATCAACCTGACCGGCGCGGATGTACAGGCCGTATTTCCAGTTGTTGGTCACGCTCTTGATGGTGTACTCGTTGGGGTAGACACCCGGCGCGACATTGATCAGCGACTTGCGGTCGTCCGCGCCCGAGGGAATCTGCCAGGTGGCTTGCGCGATGGTCTGATACGGCGTGGCCGGGGTCAAGCCGTCGTTGGCATCGTTACCGGTCGGCGCGACATAGCGCGTGTAATTCTGGCGGGATTCAAGAAAGATATTGTCAATCAAGACGCGCGAGCGATTGTCCGGATCCACATTGGTGGTTTGATACAGATCGACACAGTTAAGCGCATTGGTAGTCAGATTGTTGAGGTTCTGCAGTGGGAAGGGGACATTGCCGAGATACACGCCATCAATATAAATGCGGGCATAGCCGCCGGTAATGCCACCCGGCATGGTCTTGTACATGACAGCCCGGACATCGTGCCACGGCGGTGTATTGCCGGGCAGCGCGGCCGGCAAACTCAACGACAATTCGTAAATGCCAAAAGCATTCCAGAGATGCAGCGAGACAACGTTGGTGTACGCCGCCGGTGTAACCCAGTTGATGATGAAGCCACCCAAGCCTGAATCGGCGTAGCCTGAATCCTGCGCGGCCGCATCGCCGGAGCAGAAGAACACATAATAGTCTTCATTGATCGAGCTGACTGCCGCAAATGAAAAGCCGACGATGGCCTCCGTCGAGCTTTCGAAAACATTGTTGTAGAACCACAATCCCTCTTGCCATGCGTCATCCAGCGTCAGGTTCGTGCCGCTACTGCCGTAGGGATACAGATTGGTCACCACCGGCGCGGGTGGATTGCCCTGCCAATAATGCCATATGCCGCCGCTGTTTGCAACGAGATCGCCCATTGGGTAATTGAAGCGCTCGGCGTTGAAGACTACCGCAGCGGCGCTCAGCGCGCACAGAACAACTGCCATGATCGAAAATGTGACAAGCTTTTTCATGGGAAACACCTGGTGAATTGGTTGAGAGGCAGGCAGACGAGCCATACTTTTATTGACAACCACGCGCGCCAGCCGCACGCGGCACAAAGAGGGGAATATGCTACTGACCAACATACTGCTCATGACTCCACGCGGAGTTAAGCCAAAATGACCGTGTGAACGTAGTATACCATAATGCAGGTGCAATGTCAATACCCGCTCATTTCGTGTTGCAAGTCAATAGAAATGTCCTATGGTTACGTTCAGTAGAAATGTCCGGTTG
>CAYNJC010000063.1:0-13753 GCA_964397565.1 uncultured bacterium | reverse complement strand
ATGGCTGCAGCTTAGTTAACGCAAAACTGTGTACGGGAAACCGGTGGCGATACACATGCCGAACGCTGAATCCTACCGTTTGCTTATCCACGCCGCTGGCGGGAGTGCATCAGTATGGCTTTTGCTCTCGCTTTGGCAGATGTGGAAGTGATCGGCGCAAATTGCAGTAAGGCGGCTACCCAGCCCGCCCAGCAGAAGAAACTGACGAAGAAACTAACGTACTGGGTAGCTCGTCTCACTTGTAACCGTTTGCCAGGAGAGCATGTATGATAACAACACGAATTCATTTTCTAAAAATAGTGCTGGCGGGTCTGGTCTGCTTGGCATGCACTTCCTTGTTTGGCGTGACCGCGATCAGCAACGCATTCCTCAGCTCGACCGGGGGCCCCGTTGCTCAGAACTGTTGTGTCTATGGCCAGACTGCGCATGTGACTATCGAAGCCGCCGTGCCGCCTTCCAAGCGAGTCATTTGTATCTGGCAACTGGTCATTCCATACTTGAATGGCAGAGGTGTTGAAAAGTCTGCCAAAATCATGCGTGTTCCAACCATAGTTAAACAAGTCCCCGTGCATACGAATCTGATATTCACACAAGACATATCGGCAAAGCTGAACAAAAAACTGGCCAAGCGCACAATTCAAGCCAAGTTTCAGAACGGTATTCTCAGAGCCTCGCTTGCCGTATCTCTCAAGGCAAAGCCGCTTGTCGGTAAGATCGAAGAGGCAACTATGATAAGACCTGTTACCATTTACCTCGACCAGCGCTATAGGACCACAGGGGATTATTGCATCATTGACGTATCCGGCGGGCCGAATTCGTCGAATTACCCGGTCAGTTATCAAGCCCCCGCACCGCCGCTTAATGACGAGCACAAGACCAGTAAAATTGTCTTGCGTAGGATAACGGCGGACAGTTTCGTAATGGGCTCGCCCACAAATGAGTTGGGCAGGTATTCCAATGAAACGCAGCACAATGTCTCACTGACCAAGGCGTTCTACATGGGCATTTATGAAATCACCCAGGCGCAATACTCGAATGTGATGGGCGCGAATCCTAGTTATTTTAAGCAAGGCGCTCATGCGCCGAATCGGCCGGTTGAATCAGTGTCATGGAATACAATGCGCGGTGGAACATGGCCGGGCACATGGCCGAACGGGACGCCGGTCGGTATGACCTTCATGGCTATACTGCAAAACAAGACGGGGCTTGCGTTCGATCTGCCGACTGAGGCGCAATGGGAGTATGCCTGCCGTGCGACCACAACCAATGCACTCAACAACGACACAAACTTGCAGAATATCGGGCAAGACCCGAACATGGACATTCTTGGGCGCTACTGGTACAATGGCGGGAGCAATTACACAAGTGATGTAGTGAACGGGGGTACTGCGGCAAGCGGAACCTATTTGGTGAACCAATGGGGCTTGTACGACATGCACGGAAACGTGTGGGAATGGTGCCTCGACTGGTACGGAGCATACGTGGGCGATGCAACCGACCCCGTCGGCGCTGCATTGGGCAAATTCCGTGTGATCCGCGGAGGCGGCTGGTACCACGACGCCAGGAACTGCCGGTCTGCGCGTCGCTACGATATCCTCCCGAGCTACGCCGACTTCAACATCAGTTGCCGCTTGTCCCTCCCCACAGGTCAGTGAAAAAAGCGCAGCGCCGCGGGTTGCAGTTAGGGTAATGGTCACCAGTTCATGCTTGGTGTCAGGCCAGGAATTGATACTTTGCAGGACTGCAAAGCGGGCGGTTGACAGGATCATCATGATGTGACAAAAAACTCTCGCGCGGCGCGAGAATTAATAAAGCGGCCAAGGGCCGCACTGGGTGGTTGGCAGACAGCGCGCGGCGCGAGAATTTATAAATCGGTGCCTGGCGAGGAGTTGAACGATCCGCGCGAAACAACGCCAGGGGGTGCACGGTGAATAAGTTGCAGAAATAAGAGCATTTCGGCACGAAAGGGGCTTGACAATTGGTTTTTGTTGTGGTATAATGTCAAAGTAATATTACTTTGACAACTAACCAAGCCCAGGAGGACATGATGAAGCCACCCGCCCAACTCCCCACCGTCACACGCGCGCTGCGCGCCGTCGCGGTTGCGCGCGCCATGTTGGCAGAATGGCGTGCGCCCGTATGCCGCGGCCATCTCTATCCGCTGCGCATCCGTCGGGGCGGCAAGCGTTACCTTTACTATGCTTGGGAACGCTGCGTTGGCGGCCGGCGCATCCAGCGTACGGTGCGGCTGAACCAAGTGGAGCGCATTGCGGCAGGTATCCGGGCCATGGCCGGCCTGCAGGCGCGGTTGGACAGCTACTGCGCAGCGTGCGACACGCTGGCGCTGGTCGAGGTCACGGGCACGCCCGCCGAGGACGGAAAAAAAACGGCAGCCTCACGACCTGGGAGGACCAGAGCAGACGCGCCGGCCAGGAGGCCGCGGCGGCGGAACTGATCCGGCAGTACGTGGCATTTGACCAGCACGATGCAGCCGGCGCGCACACGTGTTCGCAGTGTGGGCGGCGGATGAGCCTGCTGGGTGTGCGGAAGCGGTATGTGGTTGCCAGTGTCATGACGCTGCGCGTGCCCCGGCACGTCTACTACTGCCGCGTCTGCCAGCGCACCTTCGCCCCGCTGGACGCGGCCTTGGACATGGAACACCGCCAGGAGAGCAAGCCGGTGCGGCAATGGTGCACGCGTCTGGGAGCGGCTCTGCCGTATGCCGAAGGCGCGGCATTGCTTGACCGCTTGACCGGCGTGGCGCTGGACGCGTCGACGATCGAGGAACTGTGTGTGGCCGCCGGCAGGAAGCTGGTCGCAATCCAACGGATGCGCAGCAAGGCCGGCCCGCCGCCAGACGGTCCGCTGTACGTGGGAATTGATGGAGCCAACATGCGCGTGCGCGATCCCAAAAGGCCACGGCAGGAAGTGCGCGTGGGCACGATCTTCACCACCCGGCCGGGCCTGCACGGACCAAAACTCGCAAAAAAAGAACACGTCGCCGTGCTGGGCTCCTTGGAGGAGTTCGGCAATGTGGTGTGGGCCTGCGCGGAGCGCTGGGGTGTGATGACCGCCACGCTGGTGGTGGTGCTCGGCGACGGCGCCAAGGAGAACTGGGGGCTGGCGGCCATGCACTTCCCCGGCGCCATCGAGATCCTCGACTTCTACCACGCCTGCCAGCATTTGAAGACCGTGCGCGACGCATGCTTCCCCACCGAAAGCGACGATGGCGCTGCATGGCTTGACACGCAGTGCAGCGCGCTCAAGCGCGGCTGGTGGCGCCAAGTAATCTCGGCCATGGAAGCGCTCGCGGCCCGCGGTTCAGAACACCGCAAGACCCGCGTGCGCGAAATCGCCTATTTCCGCACCAATCAGCAGCGGATGCGCTACAGCTACTTCCGCCGCCCGGCACTCTATATTGGCAGTGGCGTGGTCGAAAGCGGCTGCAAGCAACTGGTGACACGCCGCATGAAGGTCAGCGGTGCAAGCTGGAATCCCGAACGCGCACAGGCAATTCTCTGTCTGCGCTGCGCCTATCTCACGCGCATCGACTTGCTCGACCAAGTCGCCTGACTAGTCCTTGCAACTTTTACGCCGTGCACCCACGCCAGGCCGCCGCTTGACTTCGCGGTATCCTTTTGATATAGTAGCAATGGACATGGAATTGTGTTTTTTGCGACGCGGCGCCATCATAAATAACGTTTGCGCAATCCACGGGAGAAATGCGATTATGACTTTAACTATGCAAAAAGAAATGAAAAATCTGCGCCAAGAAATGCACGGAATCCGTTCTTTGCTCATGGAATTGGTTGATCCTGATTTTGGCTTGGAACTCGCCGACACGATTAAAGAACGCATTAGGCGCGCTCGAAAATCCGGGCAATTTTTAAGCTTACAAGAAGCGGTACATGAGTTGCAACAATGACGTTTCGTCTTTTCATTGAAAAAGGCGCGATGCGCGATGCAAAAAAACTCGAGCGCGCAGTGGCGGAGAGAATATTGAAAAAAATTCAAGATGTGGCTGAACGTGGTTATGGGTTTGAGCCATTAACCAACCTTGAGTTTGGCTGGAAAATCCGCATTGGAGACTACCGTGCTTTATGCGACGTGGATTTCGGCGATAAAACAATCAAAGTGTATGTTATCGCGCATCGAAGAGAAGTGTATAATTAAAACCTGGGTTTGATGACGCTGATCACCAAGCCGGTCGGCTGGTTTTTTCTGCGGGTGGGCGCGGATGTGCTGATTATTTTGCTGGTGTGGTGGATCGCAGCGGCAAGCGGTAGCGCGCAACAAATCTCCCAGCCGCGCAGCGCGGACAGCTCTACCGCCACTGGCGGCACGTCGCAGACGACGTTGGCGGAACAATTGCCCGCTTTGTCTGACGTTCGACCGGCCCTGCCCAAGATCGAGCAGCAACCCGCGGGCGAACCAAACAAAAAGCTCTTGCCTGAACAGGTGATCTTTACGAACGAGACCAACGAGATTGCTCTACCGGGTACAGATAGCGTACTTTCGCCCGATGGCCGCCTGATCGTCTGCATAAAGAGCATTGAAATACCCGCAGCAGAAAGCAACGATGAAGATGATACATTCAAGAATGAGTTGTGGCTTTACGACACGGTCAAGCGACAACCGCGTTTGCTCTTGACCGAGAACCCGGGCGACATGAAACTGCGTTGGTTTCATGAGCCACGCTTTTCTTCGGACGGAAGAATTGTGTACTTCATGGCAGATAATTACTCGCCCGTAACTGAAGCAGTCGCGGCGGTCGATACGGTTGATGGCACAGTCAGATACATCACGTCTGGAAATGCATTTTATATTGTACGCAAAGATCCTGACTGGAAAGACTATCTGGTGGTGCTACGACATAAGTACTTTGCCGGCGGCGGATCGTATGATTGGTATTGGCTGGTCAAGCCAGACGGGACTGAAGTTGATCCGGTGGGAGAGTCGATCGAGTCTTTCAGCAAGAATTATAAAATCGAGTGACCTGCTAAAGAGATTTGTTCGCGACGAACATATTTATCTTTTGGCACTTTCGCACCTGCAACCTGCCACTCTGCAATAATGCTTGGGACAACGCTACGGCTGCTGCGTATATATTTGTGAACTGAGGCGAAAGGAGCACAGCAATGAAGATCAAGCACGCGATACTCGGGGTTGCCGCCACTGCCGCACTCGTCACCGCCGGGGTGTTTAGCGTTGGCTGGTACCAGCAGTATCAAGCGTTTCAGACCGCGGCGCGGCGCAATTCGGAGTTGGCCTACGCCAGCTTTATGCGGGCATATCCACGCTCATGGTACCAGTATGAAGCGCTGGCGCGCAAAGACGCGCTGGCGGAGCGACGCCGCGAAGAAGCCTACCAGAAGGCTGCGGCGGCAGACACAGAAGAAGCGCTGACCATGTTTGCGCGGGCATATCCGGAGCATGTGAAAGCCACCGAGGCGGCTGTGCGCGCGACGATGCTACGCGACCGGCGGCGCATGACTGAATACGCCCAGGCGCTCGCGACAAAGGATGAATCTGAACTTGCGTCCTTTATCACCCGCTGGCCGTCGTCCTCCGAGGCGTTGGCCGCAGAAGAGGCCATCGAGACCCTGCGCGCCAATCAGATCCAGCAGGCATATCAAACGGCTGTGGCACAGTCCAATGAGGCCGCGCTGTCGGTGTTTGCCGAAACGTATCGCACCAGTCCGTTGGCAGTACTGGCACTTGACCGCAAGGCGGAACTCGCAAAGGAACGGCGCGTCGCCGAGTATGAGCGCGTACTGCGCACCAACGATCCTGTCGCTTTAGACACCTTTGCCGCGCGCTGGGCCACCACGCCGCAGGCGGACATGGCGCAGAAGGTTGCCCAGCGCCTTCGTGACGAGCGCCTGCTCCAGCAGCAGACGGCTGAACTGAAGAATCTGGCCGGCGATGCGATTGAATCTGCGCACGAAGTGCTTGACACGGCGCTAAGTAATCTGCGGCAGTCATCGGCAACCAATTACCAATGAACGCGTTCCAGCAAAAGCTTGCATAGCGCAATAATCTATAAGACAGGGATATGTAGAGGGCTATGGGGAGTATTGTCAACCATGATGCAAGTGTCCTGATTCAATGACGATCATTGGGGCATTATCGAACGTTGGCTATATTTAAGTAAACTCATTCGTTGCACGAGGTACTCTAATGAAACGTTTCTCAAAAATGTTAATTGGCCTCATTCTTCTGATGTTGGTTTTATTTGGCTTGAAGCTGGTTAACGATCATTGGTTGAGGACCAGGGATGTCTACTATGTGATGTTTACTGATAACATGAGGGCGCTCAACATAGGCTCGCATGTGCGCATGAACGGTAAGATTGTCGGAGCGGTTCGACAGGCAAAACTGATTGAGACCAGCTTACGCTTGAAGATTGAGGTTGCCCATGGCACACGCATCCGATCAGGGAGTAGAACTAAGCTTGCACCAGATCGGACCAGCATTGGCGGTGTATGCATCGAGATCACGCCAGGATCTACTAACGAACCGCTTCTGGGTCAAAGCAATATAATTGTCGGTGTCGTGTCCGAGTAGGTATAACGAAGGAGCGATTCGCGCGGGCCAAGATCGGGCTTGGAGTGACAAAAGACCGCAGCATTCGCGGCGCAGGGGCCGCTCCCTTGCACGGTATTCGGCTGCTTGGAGCTGGCTTGGCTAGTCCCGCCAGCGGCGTGGATCCCGCCAGCGGCGGGATAATCGGTGTTCGGTATTCGGTGCAAAAGTAGAAGCAGAGGCAGCATGCGCGATCCACGCCGTTGGCGGTCCTGGCCAAACCAGTAGTCGCTCGCGTTTTTACAGAAGTCAGTGTGCCGGCGTCAGCATGCCGGCCGCAACCTTGCTGGCGCTGGCTTCGCCGCACAATCCGCGCACCAGCGCCAGCGCAAACGGCAAGGCCGTGCCCGGGCCTCTGCTGGTGATGCACGGGCCGTCCACCACGACCGCCGCGCCCGTGGCATCCGCGTTTTCCAAGGTCTTCTCACAGCCGGGATAGCAGGTGGCGTGGCGCGCGCCAATCAGGCCATGATGCTGCAGCACCACCGCCGGCGAAGCGCAAATGGCCGCCAACAGACGGCCTTCCGCGTGCTGGCGTCGCAACAGGTCGGTCAACTCCGCGCTGTCACGCAAATGTTCGGCGCCGGGCAAGCCGCCCGGCAGCACGATGGCATCAAAGCGCTGCTGCGCGCACGCGCTGATCAGGGCGTCGGCCACCAACGTCACGCCGCGCGAACACGTCACCTGCCGGCCGCCGACGGACGCGACCGTCACCTGCACACCGGCCCGCCGCAGCGTGTCAATGACCGCGACCGCTTCGAGTTCTTCCGTGCCATCGGCCACGGCGACCAGGCATGTTTTCATGGCGCACTCCGTCAGGTAGTGATGGTCTGCAAGACCGCCAGCCGCTGCTCGATCTCGGCGCGCGTCAAGGTACGCAGCCGGTCGCAACTGAAGGCGGCGACGTTAAACGAACCCATGACCGCGCCCCAGCGCAGCGCTTCCTTGACGGTGGCGTGCGTCTGATCGCCATGGCGCGCGAGGCAGCCGACAAAGCCGCCGGCAAACGAGTCGCCCGCGCCGGTCGGGTCGACGACAGTTTCGACCGGAAAGGCCGGCACCGCCGCAAAAAAATCATCCCTGCCAAAAATCAGGGCGCCATGTTCGCCTTTTTTGATGACGCAATACTCGAGGCCGAGGTCAAGCAGGGCGCGGCCGGCCTTGATCAAATTGTTCTCGCCGGTGAACAGGCGCGCCTCGCCGTCATTCAGAATGGCAATCTGGACTTGGGCAAAGACCTTGGCCAATTCATCGCGCGTCTCACGAATCCACAGATTCATCGTGTCGCAAATGCGATACGCCGTGGGATCCATTTGCTCGATCACGTGCAGCTGCAGGCCCGGCGAGATGTTGGCGAGGAACAGCACCGGCGCGCGGCGATACTCGGGCGGCAGCGTCGGCCGAAAGGTGGCAAAGACATTCAGCGCGGTGCAATGCGTTTCGGCGGCGTTCAGATCGCGCAGGTAGGAGCCTTCCCAGCGAAATGTCGCGGCGCCTTTGACAATGTCAAGGCCAGCCAGGTCGACGCCGCGCGCCTGCAGCAATTGGGTGTGTTCGGCGGGGAAATCATCGCCAACAATGCCGACCAGACCGACTCGCGCTTGAAAACTGGCGCTGAGCGCAAAATGGGTGACGGAGCCACCCAGCATCTCCTTGCGGGTGCCTGCGGGTGTCGTGACAGTATCCAGCGCGACGGAGCCGACTGCGGTGATGTCAGGAATGGCAGTCATGTGTTGTTCGTTGGTCATTGGTCATTGGTCATATATCATTGCCGGCAGCGCGGCACATGAAAAGTGCCCATTGAACATTGATGGTTGATACCTGCGGCTGCTCAGGGTTCCCATTGTGGCTGCAAGCAACCGCCTTCGGCAAGGAGCGGGGTCGTCTTGCCGGTTTCCGCATCCACCAGCAAAATCTGCGAGCCCGCGCGACAGAACGCGATGTGGCGTGAATTGCTGGCCCAGCTCGGCGATTCATCATTGCTGGGATTGCCGGTCACATTACTAACTTTGCGGGCGCTCATGTCGTAGACACAGATCTCAAAATTGCCGCCGACTTGGGCGACAAAGGCAATTTTCTTGCCATCCGGCGACCAGGCCGGCGAGGTGCAATAGGGTGACATGCTCGGATTAGAAATGCGGCGGGGCGTGCCGCCGCTAGCGGCGATGATGTAGATCTGCGGGCGCCCCATCTGTTCTTCACTCGAATAGACAATATTCTGCCCATCGGGCGACCAGGATGGCGAAGACTCGGCTGCGCGCCCGTGGGTCAGCCGTGTGCGGGTTTCGCCCGAGAGACTCAGGACGTAGAGCTCGGGCATGCCGTCTTTGTCGAGAATAGCGGCTATCTGACGGCCATTGGGCGCAACCGCGCCGCTCGTGTTCATGCCGGGCATCGCCACCAGTTTCTGGGCTTGGCCGGAGCGAATGTTGAGCTTGTAAATGAGTGGCCGGCCCTCGAAATAGCTGGTGAAGATGATGTTCTGCCGATCCGGGAACCAATCCGGAAAGACCGAGAGACTGGTGCTGCGTGTCAGCGGCCGTTGCGCCGCGCCATCCGAATCACAGATGTAAATGTTGCGACTGGCGCCGCTTTGCTTGACGTACAACAGGCGCGAGGCGAAAAAGCCCTTCTCTTTGAGCAGCCCGGCAATGATGTCATCGGCAATGGTGTGGGCGACGCGCCGCAGCGCTGCGCTCGAATACGGATAGCGCTTGCCCAGCACGCGCTTTTGCGCGCCGCATAGATAGAGCGAAAAATCGACATCACTGCCCGCCAGCGTGCCCTTGCCCAGCACGGTCGCACCCAGGTTGGCCCAATTCGAGTAATGAATGATGTTCTTACTGCGGTCGGCATTGTCGAGTGTGCGCGCATCGCTGGGGGTGAGGCGCGCCTCGCTGAACGCGCCGTAGCGGTTCAAGTCACGGCGGATGATTTGCGCCATCTGCGCCCCGCTGGCATCGCCGGCAAAATCCGGAATGTAAAAGGGATAGACATCGTCGGCCTGGCCGCGAATCGGCTCGATGCGGATGGTTTCCGCCGCGCCGTGGAGCGCGCACACAGCAATCATCAGTAATGACCAGCGCAGGCTGGCCGCAACACATGCGGTCTGCATTCGTGTACTCCTTATAATAAACGTCATGAGAAAGTATACGGAAAACGGGCGCGGGCGTCAACCAGCAGCGCCCTCCTCCAGCGATGGCAACCTAACGTCGTGGTACGCCAATTTGCAGGACACTG
The DNA here is from genome assembly GCA_964397565.1 of uncultured bacterium. Taxonomy (GTDB): domain Bacteria; phylum Auribacterota; class UBA3054; order UBA3054; family JAPLST01; genus JAPLST01. Next base: position 3,928 of record CAYNJC010000063.1, on the reverse strand, counting down.
CTGCGCGTTTCTGTAGTCGCGGCGCTCCGCGCCGCGACACATGCAACGTCCCAGATCCGCGCCGATGGCGGGACTCAAAGCAGGGGACGTTACTACAGCCACACACTGCCGCGCGCGGGCAACCTTAGTTCTGCTGGTTCAGCATCCACTGCACGTCCTGCGGCGCGGTCACGTCCAGCACCGCGGCTTGCATGCGCGTCCAGCCGCCGCGTTTCCGCACCGGCACCGGCGTCAAATAGAAGCCGACCGACAGCTGGGGTTCATCGCGCTTCAGCGTCAAAAGGCCCGCGGTGCCCGGCAGCATGGATTGCGGCAGCATGAACACAATCAGCGGCTCGGGCAACGTGCCGACATAATTATAGATCAAACGATTGTTTTTCTTGTTGTATTGGATGAGGAATTTTTGCTTGCCGTTGCCGCGGGCCACCCACAAGGTCTCCGCATTATTGTTGGGCAGCAGCGCGTGCGGCCCGTGGGTAACCACAAATGCGTCATTGCTCAACGTGCCCACGCCGACGCGCCAGCCAGCTGTCATAAACGGCCCGAGCGCCGGATTGACCTGAAACGCCTTGATGCGCACCTTCTTGGCGGTGTGCCAGAGCCACCAAGTGTTGGCATTGATCGAGAACAGCGCATAGCCACTGTTCTCCAAGCTGGCGCCGCTCGACGTCGCCGCCGCGTTTGCCTGCACGCGGTAATAATACACCGTTCCGGGCATGGCGCCGAAATCATCATACTGCGTCATCGCCGTCGTCGCCATCGGCGTCGGGCTCGCGCTGCCCATTTGCGTACTGCGCAGTACCGTGTACGACAGCGCGCCAGTGACGCCGGTCCATTGCACCGCCACCTTGTTGGTATAGATGCCATCGCTGGCCAGCAATGCCGTTGGCGTTGCCAGCGCGGCATAGCCAACCACACTCGTGCTGAACACGCTGACACAGGCCGGCGCCACGGCTTGCACCCAATAATAGTACGGCGCGCCCGCCGTGACGTTCGCGTCCCAATAGGACGGATCCACCACAGTGGCATACGGCAGCAAGCCATTGGAAACGGACGTCGTGTTGCGGTAGATGTTGTACGAGGCAGCGCCGGCGGCGGTCGGCCACCACAGCATGATGCCATCCGTGACATTCCCACTGGCCGACAACGATGCGGGCGGCAGGATGAAAGCATAGCCGCCGTCAGACGTGCTCAAGGCGCCTTCGCCGGCCGACGCGGCGCCGCGCACCCAATAATAATAGGTGCGGCCGGGCATGATGCTCGTGTCTGTGTAAACCGTGGTACTCAGGCTGGCAATCAACGCCATGGTCGCGGTGTCGCCGGCAGTGTTGCGGTAGAGCCTGTAGCTGGTCGCGCCTGAGAGCGCCTGCCACTGGATGAAAATACGATCGTTGGCCGCGCCGTCACTGGCGCTCACGCCGGCACCCGTGTCGAGGCGCGCATAACCGCTAGCGGGCCCGCCAAAGACGCTCTGGCCATACTCGTTGCGCGTGCGCACCCAGTAGTAATACAACTGTCCCTGCACGACCGGTGTGTCGATGTGATTCGTCATCTCCGCGCCATTGGCAATCAACTCGGCGGTCGGCATGTTGTTGGTTATGCTGCGGAACAATTCATACCACGTCGCACCCAAGCTGGGTGGCCACCAGACATGGACGCGGTCGCTATAGCTGCCAGCCGTGGCCATCACCTGCGCGCCCGGCTGCGGCGTGAAATTGCGCCAGCTACCGGTGACGGCAAAGTCAAACGGATTCTGCGCCGCGGCGCGGAACGCAAACGAAATAGTGGCTGTAACACTGCCATTGCTGGTCGACGGCGGGTGGAACAGGACGACAAATTGTTCACCTTGTTTTGGCGGGATGTACACGCTGGCCGGTTGCGCGCTGATGCTGAAGTAATTCGACCACATGCCCAGCACTTGCACGGGCGGCGTGCTGGTCACGGCCAGCGAGGCCGCGCCGCTGTTGCTGATGACGAAGGCGCGCGCAATGGTATAGCTGCCGCTGGTGACACCCAAATCCACGGCGCTGTAGCGTGCCACATTGCTGTTGGCGGTTGTCACGACCACCTGCGCGACATCGTCGGCGCCGACATAATAGGCCGTTGCCACGTGCGCGGTGGCCATCTGCACGGTCACCACTTGACTCGGTCCAAAGCTGGTGCCGTCGACGTCCCAACGGTCAAAGACGCGATTGGTCGCCGTGGCCGGCGCGGTCAGCACGACCTCGGTCAGCGCGTTGTACACCAGCACAAAAGGCGTTGCGGCACTGCTGACAGCATTCGTCGCCGCCGGCGCACACGCAATGGTGACATTATTACTGGGCGCATCGGATTGCACCACCAGCGTCATCCAGCGATAGGTCTCGTAGGCGCCCAGGTCGACCCGCCCATACATAATGCGCGGATTGCCGTCCAGGTCGCGCTGCAACGTCATCCAGGGCATGTTGGTGCCGGTGTCCACGCACGGCGAGTTCATCTGCAAATGAAAATCATTGCTGGCGACATCGACAAACTGTGGGTCATTCGTAATGTTGCCGTCACCCATCGGCCCGGGTGTCGTACACGTGTAGGTATAGAGCCCACCGTTGTTATTGCCATTCTGATTGAGATACGCAATACTGTTGATGACCTCCAAATCATAGACGCCACCCAAATCCTGGAAATAGATGCCGCCAATATTGGTCGCGCCATTGGCCACCACCGTGCAATTCTCGACATGGCCGCCATCAAAGGCGAAAACGCCGCCGCCCGTCAGCCGCGACATGTTGCTGACAATCAACGAGCTGATCACGGTGCCGCCCTGATGCAGGCGCACGCCGCCGCCGCCCCAATTGTTTACCAGGCCATGCGCCGCATTATTGATAATATGGCAGCGCGTGATCGTGCCATACTCATTGCAGCTGACGCCGCCGCCCGCGTCACTGGCCGTGTTCGACACGATCGTACATCCCAGCACAGCGCCGCCGTACTCGCAGGCCACGCCACCGCCGTATTGCGCCGTGTTGGATGCCACGTAGGAATTCACCAGCATCCCGTTGCTGTAGTTGAAGTAGGCGCCACCACCACCGCCGCCATTAGCGGCCGCGTTGCCGGTCAAGACGCAGTTCGTGACCAAGCCGCCATGGTCAAAATACACGCCGCCGCCCAGTGTCGCCGTGCTGCGGGTGATCGTGCAGTTGTCAAGATTGCCGCCATTGAAGCAGTACACGCCGCCGCCGTTGCCCGCCAGCCCGTTCTGCAGCGTGAAGCCGCGCACCAGCACGCCATCACGCACATAGAGACAGCGCAACGCGCCGTCGCCGTCAATGATCGTCGCGCCTGCGCCCGCCAAACTGGTCATCGTAATCAGCTTGTTAATCGCCACCACATTGCTGCCGCTGAGTTGGGCGCCGTACCCGCGGTACACACCATTACTGACAATGAGCGTATCCCCATCCAAGGCCGCATCCACCGCCAGTTGAATGTTCGTCGCCGCGGCCGCCCACGTCGCAAAGGGATACGTGTGACTGCCGTTGGGCGCCACATACAACGTCGCGCCCGCATGGCCTACAGCAGCCACAGCGCTGATGAAAATAAGGGACAGCAGAATACAACGGGTATTCATGGAGTCTCTCCACAAGATGTTAGTAAGGGGTCTTCGAATCATGTTCTGCGTCAATTCGCGCTGTGCCACGACACGTGGCAGCAGCGCAGCAGTATATCATATATGTGCGTAAAACGCAACCACAGCGGGACTCTTTGACCGGCACGCAGTGGTATTACTAATGCATGCGCGTACTTGGTGTCATGCCCATTGTGGCCGCGGGCGCCTGCTTGGAGCTGGCTTGGCTAGCTAAGGCACCAGCCTAGTCCCGCCAAAGGCGGCGATCCCGCCATCGGCGTGGATCCCGTCAACGGCGCGGATGACCGCGGCTGCAGAAGCCGCCCT
>CAYNJC010000062.1:0-13869 GCA_964397565.1 uncultured bacterium | reverse complement strand
CCGCCCGCGGTGAGGGCGGCTTCTCCTGCCGCGGTCAACGCCCGCGGCTACAGCAAACGCCCGCGGCTACAGCAGACGTCCGTTAATTGTAGCCGCCCGCGGTGAGGGCGGCTTCTCCTGCCGCGGTCAACGCCCGCGGCTACAGCAGACGTCCGCAATTGTAGCCGCCCGCGCTGAGGGCGGCTTCTCCTGCCGCGGTCAACGCCCGCGGCTACAGCAGACGTCCGCAATTGTAGCCGCCCGCGGTGAGGGCGGCTTCTCTTGCCGCGGTCAACGCCCGCGGCTACAGCAGACGCCCGTTAATTGTAGCCGCCCGCGTTGAGGGCGGCTTCTGCAACCGCGGTCAGCGCCCGCGGCTACAGCAGACGCCCGCGGCTACAGCAGACGCCCGCGGCTACAGCAGACGCCTGCGGCTAGAGCACGTCGAGATCGTCCTTGGGATAGTCGGGCAGTTGCGTGGCCACGACCAGCACGACGCGCGGCGTGCGATTCGGCACGGTGGCATAGTCTGGCGCGGGCAGCAGCCAGTAGCCCACGATCGATGCTGCCGGCGCGGGCGCGCCGGGCGCGGTCTTCGTCAGCGCCAGATATTCATCAAAATATTCCGGACGGATAAGCAGCAGATCCGCCGGTGCGCCATTGGCTTGGTAGCGTAAGGCGGCGGCGTGCTCGTAATCCCAATTCAGGAAATTATTGAAGGTGCGGTCGTCGGGTGCGGCCGTGCTGCAATAGCGCGAACCGGACAGCGGCGCCATGCCCTCCGGCAACGTCACGAAAAACAGATTGCTGGCCACGTTCAGGCCGGCGATCCCGGTCAGCTTGACCAAGTCGACCGCGCCGAGGTGCGGCAGGCGTTCGAGATAATCATCGCGCACATCGTTCCAGGCATAGCGCGGGCCGACCGGCAGCGGCGTGTAGCGCACCGGCCTTTCGCCTTGACTACTGGGCGAACTAGCACTGAGCGCAATGGGGCGATTGGCGAAATCGGTGATGTGCATGCTGAAGCCCCAATCACCGCCGCCACGCTCGGTTTTCACCACAAACGTGTTCCAGCCGGCCTTGAGCACGCCGCTGTTCGCCAGCATATACGGGCGATTGGCATCCTCCCACTTGGCGCAGGCATAATAATTGCCGCGATGAATTTGGCGGCCATTCAGCCAGAGCGCGGCGCAATCATTGTAGCCCAACCAAATCCGCACTTCCTGCTGGGTCGGCGAATACACCGCGGCTGTCGCATAGGCGACGCCTTTTTCAGGCGCGGTCGGAATGAACTGCAGCAGATTCACAAAATTACTGACGGCCTCCAGCCCTTTTTGGGGGCCTAATTCGCCGGCAATGTAGGCCGTCTCGTTGCTGCTGACAAGGGTGTCGAGAAGTTTGATGCGGTGCCATGCCGCGCGCAGGAATTCGGGCCAGAGCAGTTTCGGCTGGTGCATCTGTTCAGACATGATCGTCGGCGGGTTGGTCATGTCGCGCAGGGCGCTTTGCAGCGCGTCGGCGTATTCGCGCTTGAGTTGCGCAATGGCATCCGGCGTGAAATACTTCTGCTGCACGAGCCAGGCTTCGAGCGCGGCGGGCGTGGTGTCCGGCGGCAGTGGCGCGGGCACGACCTCGAGCAGGCCCCAGTTTTTCACGACCGCTGCACCGACTACTGGATCGGCGGGTTCCTGGCGGCGATACTGCGCGGGATTCATGTAGTAATACATGGCAGAGCGGTGGCCGCTGCCCATCGAGACGATCGGTTGCTTGCCGCAGCCGTCGCTGTCATGGGTTGTGGGATAGCCTACGCCTTGCTCGCCAACGCCGCAGGTCCAGTCAAATTCGTGATTCCACTCATGCAGGAAGACTTCCCACGAGCGCTGCGCGCCGATCTGCGCGCCGCCCGCGCCGTTGACGCCGCAATCAGCGCCGCCGGCGTGACTGCTGCCGTAGCTAGCCGAGCCGATGCTGTAGTCAAACGTGCCCGGCACCGGCACGGTGCGATCGGGTGGCAGGAAAATCCAGCCGGCTTGCATGACCCAGTCAGGGTCACCGGGCTGCGTGACGCGGTACTCGGTGCACATGCGATAGGCGCCGCGCGAGGCGCCGTAGACCATTTGCTCGACATAGCGCCAGTCGTGCTGGATGGCCTGCATGTCTTCAAGCGTGAGCGGCCCGCACATGTCGGCGCGCGCCGGCGCGTGAATGGCAAAGAGCAGATCGACATCATTGCGGCCGGCGCGATGCGCCAGCATGCCGGCGCGCTCGAACAGCGGCGCAAAGGTTGCCACGGGCATGCGATTATACTCCATTGCCTCAGCCAGGCGATACGTGGCGTCGGGATCGGTCGGTGCGAGCACAACAGCCTGCTGCAAGGCCTGCAACGCTTCCGGCCACGCGGCGACGGCGCCGGCGTACAAGCCGAGGGCATAATAATTCGAGGAGGTCTGCAACGCGGGCGTGGCGGACAAGGTTGCCAGCGCCCGTTGTGCGCGCACGCGCCGCAGGGCGACGCGCGCCAGGCGCGCGCATTCATCCGCGGCATTCGTGGCCACCTGGGTGAAGCACTGCACGGCCTTCGGCCAGTCGTGCTCGGCCGCCGCCGTCAGGCCGGCGAGATAGTCTTTGGTCGGGCCCGTCGCCGCCGCCAGCGCGCGGCGCACGTCGCCTGCGGCTGCATCACCGAGGATATCCCAATCGCGTGTCGCAAAGAAACGATAGCCGAGCGACAGATGCGGTGTCGCGCTGACCAGCGTGATCGGCACCTGCTCGTGGCGCGCCACGGCCTTGAGCCACAGCGAGGTGGGGATGGCGAACAGCGCGTCATAGAGGCGCGGCGCGCCGGCCAACGGTGCAATGGTCCAAACACCGGCGGTCGTGGTGTTGACCAGCACGGTGAAGGTGGCGGGCGGATCCGTCGAAAGCACGCGCTTGGCCAGCACCAATGTCTGCAGGGCCGGGCCACCACGCCATGAAGCCGGCTCGATGACAAATTGCTCATTGCCAAGAACCGTGCGGCCGGTGACGGGCGCAGGCGCCGCGTCGCAGAAGGCGGCCGACAGCGGGCGCAGACTGCCGACACTTTCGTACCCGGCGGCGGCCTCGCTGGCGCGGTCGCCAACATTGATGACGCCGCTGGGCACCCAATCAAACTCGGGCATCCATTGGGCCGACAACACCGTGGCGCACGTAAGTGCCACCATCACTGTGAGTGAGCGGGAGTAAACAGTCATTGCGCAAGTCTCCAAAGCGGATTAACGGGTGGCAAGCATAGCGCTTGCTGATTTTTTGTTGCGAATCATCATAGCATATTCATGCCATCCGCGCAACCAAGCGCGGTGTCACCGCTACGGCGACAAGGCGGGAAGGGTGGAAAAGCAATAATCGGTGTTCAGTAATCAGTGATCAGTAATTGGTGGGGAACCGAGGACCACTGCAACGCGGGAACCAGTTCAGCCGGTGATGCAGCAAGCATCCAACATTCAACATCCAATGTCCGCTAATTTGTTTCGTTGCAAAAGAAATAGACGAAGAAGCAAAAACGCTGCACCTAAAATTGTCGCGCACGCGAGACTTTAGCGCAGATGCCTTAAACCTAAAACCTTGAACTCGGCTCCACCGACGCACCGATTATCCTGTTGCGGCCCTCGGCCGCTTTATACATTCTCGCGCGGCGCGAGAATTCACCGCAGAATCAATAACCACAAAGGAGCACAAAGATCACAAAAGAACGAGCGCGGTCAAGCGCAATCGGCAGCGCCACCCAATGCGGCCCTCGGCCGCTTTCTAAATTATTGCGCGGCGCAATAATGTATTTGGTATAATGATGCACAATGCACTCTCCGTATCCAGTGAACATTGACGATGTGCGCACGCTGACCGCGCCGTTCCAGCCGGCCGTCGTCTACCTGTACGGCTCGGCTGCGCGCGGCGCGTTGCGCCCGGACAGCGACTTGGATTTGGCGCTTGTGCCGACCGCGCCGTGCGATCCCGTGGCGCTGTATAACGCCGCGCAGGAACTGGCCATCCGCTGCGGTCGGGATGTTGATTTGGTGGATGCGTCCCAAGCCACAGCCGTCTTGCGCGCGCAGATTGTCGGCTATGGCCAGCGGTTGCTGGTCAATGATCTGCGCCGGACTGATGAATTTGAGATGTATGCGTTGAGCGACTATGCCTATGCCAACGAACGGCGCCACGGCGCGTTGACCGCCTTCCTGAGGCCCTACCATGCTCGATGATGTGATTACCAATAAAATTGCTGTGCTGGAGCGTTGCCTGGCGCGTGTGCGCGAGGAATATTGCGGCGACCCAGCGCGTTTGCAGAACTTTACGATTCAAGACGCGGTCGTACTCAATCTTCAGCGTGCCTGCGAAGCGAGCATTGATCTTGCGATGCATATCATCGCCACCTTGCGTCTTGGAGTTCCTCAAGACGCGCGCGATGCCTTTGCCATCTTGCGTGACCGTCACGTCATCTCTCCGGAAATTGCCCGCGCCATGCAGAACATGGTCGGGTTTCGCAACATCGCCGTACATGATTATCAATCGCTGCGCATCGCCGTGCTGGACAGCATTCTTACGCAGCATTTGAACGACTTCACTACTTATTGCGCCACGCTGGTCAACTATGCCGCGCCGGCCGGCGCGGCATGCAAAGGCACCTGATGAACCCCGATCCTGGCAGCGTCTGCCTTACCTGGTCAACCGCCGCATGCGCATTCTTCTCCTCGAAGTGTTTTCCGACGCAAACGGTACTATGACCGGGCGCGCAGGCACGGATTCCAGATGAAGGCCGCCGTGCAACAAAAACACATTGCCATTGTCATCAACACCATGTGCTGTGGCGGCGCCGAGCGTTTTGTGGAGAGCGCGGCGACAGAACTGCTGCGGTGCGGTGTGAGAGTAACGGTAATTGTGTTCACCTTGGATAAATCTCATTTTCAGCTTGATCCCGGTGTGCATGTGATCGGCCTTGGGCGGCGCAGCCCGTGGAATGTGGTGCGCACGGCCATGCGGTTGCGCTCCACGCTGTTGCGCCTGCGTCCCGATGCTGTGCTATCGGTCATGTCGAGCGTCACGTTTCAAACCGTTTTGGCGCTGATAGGCCTGCGGCATTTTCGGCTGTACGCACGCGAGTGTGTGTGCCACGCACAGATCTTGCGTGGCATCAACCGGCTGGCACACGTGCTGCTCTTGCCGCTGTGCCTGCGTGCGTGCCGGGCAGTTATCTGTCAGTCTGAAGGAATGCGGCAAGACTTGGCGCGCGTTTTTCATGTGCCGCTGGCCAAGACCGTGGTGATAAACAACCCGATCAACATACGCCGGTGCCAGCAGGAGGCGACCGCTCCCGTGAACCACCCATGGTTGGGACGCGCGACCGGGTATGTGGCTGTAACCTGTGCGGGCTTGTCCGCCTTCAAGGACTATCCCACCCTGTTGCAGGCCATGGCGCTGCTGAATCAGCAGTGCCGCTGTAATTTGATTGTGTTGGGCGATGGCGCGTTGCGCGCGCAACTGGTGCGGCTGCGTGACCAACTCGGGTTACAGACCAAGGTTGATTTTATCGGCGCGGTGCCCAATCCTTTTCCCTATTATGCCGCTGCCGACCTGTTCGTCTTGAGTTCGCACACGGAAGCATTTCCCAATGTCATTCTTGAGGCAATGACCTGCACGACGCCCGTCATTAGCACAGACTGCCCTTGGGGCCCGCGCGAGATTATCCGCCATGGCCACACCGGCCTGCTGGTGCCACCGCACGATCCGGCGGCGATGGCCGCCGCCATGCTGCAACTCTTGTCTGACCGCCCGCGCGCCCGTGCCATGGCTGCCGCGGCCCTGAACGACGTACAGCAACGCTTTGCCCTCGATCAGATCATGCAGCGCTACTGTGCACTGTTGCTGGGTTCGTGAGTGCACCGCCACCACCGACCCACAGTACCATGAGCTGCACACAGTGCCGCCCTGCCCACCAAACGGCGGTTTCTGCCATTGTTCTTTCACGGGCGAGTTGCTACAATATCACGATGAACAAGGGTATGTGCGATGACGACTGAATCACACGTGGGGCTGGCGCTTATGAAGCCATCGCCCGGATATGGCGATGGCGGCGCACTGACGGCGTTGATCCAGCAGGCCGTTGCGTCGGCTGGCTACGCGTTTTGCTCCCTGCGCGGTGCGTTTGCCGAAATTGTTCAGCCTGGCGCCCACGTCTTGCTGAAGCCAAACTGGGTGTTCCATTACAACAAGAGCGGTCACGGCATGGATTGTATGGTCACCCATCCGGCCTTGATCGAAGCCGTGGTGAAAGAACTTTTGCGCGCCCAGCCCGGTTCGATCACGATTGCGGACGCACCTATTCAAAGCTGCCAATTTGATGTCTTGGTGCCTTCTTCATGGGTTCGTTCATTGCAGATGCTGTCGGACAGTTGCCCGATTACCATCCGTGATCTGCGCCGCACAATCTACGTTGTTGATCGCGGGGGTGCCCACGCCCAACGCGACCTTTGGCCTGTAAGCGACTATCTGCTCTTCGATCTTGGCACGAGCAGCATGTTGGAACCGATTTCATTGCCGCCCGGTCTCTTCCGTAATACAAACTATGATCCGCGTGAACTTGCGCACACCCATTATCCGGGTGTCCACAAATATTCGCTGTGGAAAGGAGCGTTCACGACGGATGTCATCATCAATCTGCCCAAACTCAAGACGCACCGCAAAGCCGGCATCACGGGTGCGCTGAAAAATCTTGTCGGGCTGAATGGCGACAAGGACTATCTTCCCCATCATCGCGCGGGCGGCAGTGCCAGCGGCGGCGATTGCTATGCTGGTCGAAAACCACTGAAGCGGTTGGCAGAATATCTTATTGACCGCACGAATATGCGCTTGAACAAAGCCGGCTACATCTGGCTGCAAAATCTTACGTTGCTGGTAACCGCGTTATGCCGTGTCACTCACCGCCAGCGCACACTCGAAGGCGAATGGTACGGCAATGACACGTCGTGGCGCATGGTTCTGGACCTAAATCGTCTTGTCCACTATGGCAACGATAATGGCGCGATCCAGGCGCACGCGCCACGGGCGATTTACAGTCTCTCCGATGGCATTATCGCCGGCGAGGGTTTTGGCCCGCTGGCGCCGGAACCCGTCGCGCTTGGGGCAGTCACATTTGCGTCATCGTCGGCCTTCGCCGAATTGGCCCACTGTGCGCTCCTGCATCTCGACTGGCAAAAACTTCCTTTGATCCGTGAAGCATTTGCCGAGCATACCTATCCGCTGGTTACACAAGCTCCCGCCCAGCTTGTCGTCAATTACAACCATCAGCAACTCTCCTGGGAGGAAACGGCCCGCACGTACGGCAAGCCGTTCCGCCCGCCGCGCGGCTGGGTGGGACATATCGAGTGGAACGACAAAGCAGGGGGTGCGCGGCGATGAACAATGAGATTCTTCTGCTAACGGATTACCGTTCGTCGTTTTACTGCTCGACCACACGCCGCCGCGGGATTGACCTCGAACTTCTGCACGCGCAGTTCGCCGCCGCGGGCTATCACCTAAACAGGCACGCCTACAGCGAGCTGGACTTCCGCCAGACATCCTATGCGGGCCAGTATGTGCTCTATCAATCCTCCGAGGACGCCGGGTTAGAGTACAAATCGTATCTTGAAGATGTTTTGTTGATTCTGCAGATGCAAGGTGCGTTGCTTGTTCCCCGTTTCGAATGCTTTCGCGCGCATCACAATAAAGTGTTCATGGAACTGTTGCGGGATGCGCTCCATCTTCCCGAACTCTCCACGCTGCATTCCTATTGTTTTGGAACGTATGAGGATTTCACGCACGCCGTCACCCACTTGCCACCCGTCTTGGTCATGAAACCATCCGCCGGCGCGGGTAGTTTAAACGTGCATCTGGTTGATACAATCCGGGCAAAGAAGCGCGTGGCACGCCGTTTGAGCAAATCGGCTTTTCCGGGCTGGCAGGGCATAAAGGACATCATCGCCGGCTGGTACTATAAAGACTACACCTCTGCATCGTGGTACCGGCGCAAGTTCGTCGCCCAAAATTACATTGCCAACTTAATGGGCGATTTCAAAGTGTTGGTGTTTGGGGAAAAATACTATGTGCTGCAACGGGAAAACCGGCCTAAAGACTTCCGCGCCAGCGGCAGCGGCCGATTCACGTGGCCGGAAAACCCAGCGCCGGAGCTGCTGAACTGCGCCAAAACGGTTTTTCAAGCATTGCAGGTGCCCTTCTTATCAATGGATATTGCCCATGACGGCCAGTCCTATCATGTCTTGGAATTTCAATTCTTGTCGTTTGGCCATTTGACCATGCAGCGTTCACAGCGCTACTTCACGGAACAGGCCGACGGGTGGACTAGTATCGCCGAGGCGCCGGTCTTGGAACGCGAAATCGCCGCCAGCGTCGTGCGCTACATCGAACAGCTAACGCAAAAAACCGCCGCACCATAAATAGTCGCGCGGCATGACTATTTCATAAAATTCAACAGCCGCTACTTTGCTTGTAGCCGGCATAGACCAGGTAGGGGCTGAGGCCGGCAGATTCCCACCGGCGCGGCCGGACCATGTGCAACAACCACTGCAGCGGCAGGCACAAAAATTTGCACACGCGTAGCAGCCATGCTTTCCAACTGCCCACCGGCGTGTTGAAGATATCCAGCGAGAACACCCCGCTATAACCGCAGTGGACGACCCGCAACGGCAAACCATCGAACAACGCGCGAAACACCGGCACGCGCATGATCTTCAGATTGTGCAACGGGAGCACCGCCGGGTTGAATACCTTCGTTAAGAGATAGTTCACCTGCTGAATGTTTGGAATCGTTATAACCAGCAACCCGCCCTCTTTAAGCAAATGAAGGTGATGCGCGATCACCGTGCCGGGATCATCAAAATGTTCAATGAAGCCCTGCGAGAAGACGACATCAAAGCGGTCTTTGTAGCGCTGCTGCACTGCCGCATCGAAAAAATCAGCTTCGATGACATGGTCTTCGGCGACGCCTTGCGCGTGAAACAGATTGCGATTGACGGCACATCCTTGCGCGGCATATTCGATGCCGTACACGTCGCAACCGAAGCGCTTGTGGAACCGCACCAGATTGGCGCCGGGCGCACTGCCAATCTCAACAACACTGGTGCTGGCGCCGGGCGGGACTAGTTGGGGCAGCAGTTGATCCCACAAGCACACGTCGGCGTAACTGCGCAGACACCACTGCAGCAATGCGGCCCGGGTAGTATGAGTTGCGGCGCTGGGATAAAGCGCGTTCCAGTAGCCGGCGTCACTCAGGCGGCGCATGGTTTGTTCCGGCGTGGAAAAAAGCAACTGAGCAGCGACAGCAACGCGGCGGTGGCACTGGCAAGCAACAGCATGTTCACGGTATCACTGACGGTGCGACGCAATAGGTAGAAGAGCGCCAGCTCAAAGGGCACCAGGGCCATGAGCAGCCAGCCGGTCACAAACCGGCCGCGTGCCAAATCATAGATTGCACAAACCCGGGCCAGCGAGATGAAGCCCATCGCTAGGGCGTACTTTGGCAGCAGGGGCGCGTAAGTGACAAAGGTTTTATTGTAAAGCCGCATGATCGGGGTGCCCCAGACGGCATAGACGCTCACTAATACCGCGGTCGCTACCACAGTCGCCGCCAGGCTGGCATAGACATGCCGGTGGCTGTCCTGTGCCCGCAGGACATTGCGCATGACGAGCGGCATCAGGATGACGCTCAGACTCTCCGGGGCATAGCAGACAATTTTCCCGATGGTTGCCACGCCGGCATAGCCATCCGCAATCGGTCCGGGGAAAATATAATTGACGGCCTCGATGTCGACCCAGAACCACAGCGCCAGCGCCACAGTGGTCACCACGCTATTCCCGAGGGTTGCCAGTGATGATGCTTGGGGCGTCATGATGACCGGCGCTGTCGCCGGCGCTGATTTCTGCTGATAGCGCGTGGCATAATACCACGCCCACACGATCAAGAGCATGCCGGTCAGCGCCTGGGCATACACTACGCCCAGCAATTGCCAGCCCAATAGCAAGAGCCCGGCTGTGAACGCGAAGCGCAACAAGCCGTCCAAGGCCGGCCCCATCCCCAAAAGCACAAAGCGCTGTTGTCCGTGGATCACTGCGCCCCACACCGGCCGTGTCATGGTGACAACAAACAGGAGGGCCAGCCCCAGCGTGGCTTTTTGCGATTGGTAACGGAAGATTGTGCCGACATACGGACCAAGCAGCAGAATCACGCCCGCGCCGGCAACGCCCAGCAAGAGCATGCCGACAAACCAGCGCGTCGCATACTTGTACATGGCGCGCGTGCCGCCGGCCTCACAATGCCGCACTGTCTCACGGCAGATCAGGACGCTGACGGCGCTGGCGGGAATGCTAATGGCCCCAATAATGGAGAGGGCTTGGCCAAACTCACCATTGCCCAGCCAGCGGCCGAGCAGAATGTTGTACAGCAGATTGAACGCGTCGCCGATGCGCGGGCCGATCAGCATCACCAGAATGCCCGGAATCATCACCTGCGTCACGCCAGCGCGCCGCGTCAACCAATCAGTTAGTGCCCGCATAGCATTTTTCTAAATTATCGCGTCGCGCGAAACTTTGTGGAACGTGACCGTGATATTGCTGCTGCCAAACGCGCGCCGCACGCCGCGACTGTCGCAACGCTCGAGCCATTCGTCATAATGATGGGTGCCAAGCAGCATCTGCCCAAGCGTGCCGGCCACTTTTATAAAATGGCCACTGTAGAGCGCCTGATCAAGACTGAAACCGTGCCGCGTCAACAAACCGGCGAAAGTCTTGCGATCATAGCGGCGCAAGTGCCCAATGCAGCGGTCGTGATAATAATTCACCGGCCAGAGCCAGGGCCAGACATATTTCAACTTGATCGGTGCGGCCAACATACCGCGCGCGCCCGGTTTCGCCACGCGCGCAAGTTCGGCAACGAATCTGTTGTCGTCCGGAAGATGCTCAATAATGGCATTGCCAACAATTGCGTCAATGCTGGTGTCCGCAATGGGCAGCTCCAGCGCGGATGCAATCACCGGCGTGATGCGCTCGAGCACGCCTTGCTGGCGGGCCGATTGCACCAACGTAGCCATACTGGCCGGTGTCAGGTCAAGCGCGATGACATGCCAACCGGCGCGGGCCAGCTCAATCGTGATATAGCCTGAACCGGAACCGATGTCCAGTGCGGTGGCTCCGGCATGCGGCGGGCCAAAATGCTGCAAGGCCGCGTCAACATATTTGCGCATCCATGGATCAAGACGGTAGCCGCTATAGTTCTTGAATTCATTAGTAAAATACTCGATTTGCTGGGCGTAGTGACCGCAATTCTCGCGCTGATCGAGCAAGATCGGAATGCTGTCGTCGGCCAAAAGATACGTGTGCGCATTGGCACAACACATCGCAGAGCCCTGCCGAAGCAGTGGTTCATGACATTGCAGGCACCGCAAGTTGCTTTCGGGCATAAGTTGACTGTCGTTCATCGGCCGCATGGTCCTTCTTGTTAGGCACCAATTATAGCAGATTACGCGGTCGTATGCCCAAGGCAGTCGCGCCGGCTGTTTGGCTAAGGTGTTGGCGGCATGTGCAAATAGATGCCAGGCTGGGTCGGCATGTCGGCTAAGAATTTGTACGTCAGCTTGGTCTTGTAGGTGTCCTTGCGCTTGTTGTAGCGCTCGGTGTAGGTGATCATCGCGGTCGGGCTCTTGTACGTGTACTTCTTGCCGTTCTTGCTCACTAGTTGATACGGGCCACTTATGACGGCGTGAGACAGCGCGTCCACAATAGCTATTGACCAGCTTGCGTTTAACAACTCACTCCATGGGCCGGGCAGTTGCTTGCAGATCAGCATGTCCATTTTCTTGGTGTCGCGCATCGCCCATGTTTTCCTGTCGGCGAAATTGGCCGCCAACAGGGCATAGCCCGGCGTCGCGCCGCACCACGCGCCCGCTGCAACCGCGCTTTCCGCCCGCACCCAGTAGTAATAGACAAGACCGGGCACCGCCGTCGTGTCCGTGCAGTTCGTGGTCGTGACGTCCGTAGCAATGACGCCAGCCAGGTTGGTCAGTGGGCTGTCGGCGCGGTAGACGCGATATTTCGTTGCACCCTGCACGCTCTTCCAATGAACTTCGACGACATTTGTGTAGACGCCCAATGTGGCGGCAATGCTGGCCGATGCCACTAATTGACGGTAGCCGCTGTCGGGTGTGCTGGCGTCGCCTTCGACGCCGTTCTGCTGCGCGACAAGCCAATAATAGTACAGCAGGCCGGGTGTGACGCTGGTGTCGTCATACACGCTATTCGTCACGGCGGCGGCGATCGTGCTAGCGCTGCCGCTGTCATTGGTCACGGCGCGCAAGACGCGGTAGGATGCTGCGCCGGGCGCGGCCAACCAGGCCAGCGCGACTTTGTTGGTGAAGGTGCCGTCTGACGCGGCCAAGCCGGTCGGTGTCGCCGCCTTGCGCGTGACTGCCGTTGCCGCTGCTGTTTCTTGTCCGGCGGCATTGGTGCCATAGAGCATTAAATTATTGACGCCCACCGCCAGGGCGATTGCGGGTGACTGCCAAGCCACACCGGCGGGAAAAGATACCGTTGCGGCGGTGGCACCGTTGCTGATCCAGCAATAGCCGACAACCTCGACACTGGCTGTGCCCGCCAACACGCACGTGCTCGTCTCATAGCTGACCGTGGTCGGCGCACTGGTAATGACCAGCGCCTTTGACTGCGGTTGATACAGTTCCGTGATTTCGCCGGGCGTCAAGGCGCGATTGTAGATCCGAATATCATCCATCACGCCTTTGTAGTTTTGACTGTTGTGATCCATGTAGTTGGCGCCAAATATAAACGGCGCCAGATTGTCCACGGTGGTATATGAAATAGTCATGCTGCTATCGAAAGAGCCATCAATGTATATTTTCAGTTGATTGCTTTGCTTCATGCAAACAAAATGCCGCCAGCTATCATTGTGCAAATTGTTTGTCAGGCCATAAAGACTTTCGCGGCCATCAATCCGAAATGTGCATGAGTTATTTGGGCTGTCAACAAATAAAATAGATCCCTCATAAGGATAACCGGGGTTTGACACTTTGATAAAGACGACTGAATAATATAACGGTGCCGGCTGTGGTCCATATTTCAACCATACCGAAAGAGAAAAGTCATTGGTGTTGATGTTGAACAGCGAACTATGTGGAACTTCCATATAATCGCCGCTTCCGTCAAAATTATAGGCAGCATTGACCTGGTTAAACCTATTTGTTGTGAGCGTCGCGCCATACACCGTTCCATTATTGCCATTGCCGCTTGCATCGTTGGCATTACCGTCAAAAGGATAGTATGCAACCAACCCATCATTGATGTCAGCCCGGACACCAATCGCTGACCAAATCATGACAGCCACGATAAGCGGTGTTGCAACATGACCGGCTTGCCATAGTGTGTGTTTCATCTGTTCACTCCGCACATAAGATTACTGATGCACAATGCATGAGACACGGTGCTGGCTGGCAGCACGACCCCGGCGCGTACATCATCGCACATCATTACACATTACTAGTATAGCACAAAGAGTACAGCGGTGCAAGACGAGTATTTAGCACGTTGCACAAGCCCAATTGGATCCCGGCGCAAAATCTGCATAGGTTGTCATGCAGAGCAAGGCGAGCAGCGCACCATATTGTGCCAACACCATAACAATCCTTTTGGGCATGAAATGAGCAGCAAGTCTCGTTTGGGACCTGCTGCTCATAGTCAAACACTCTGCAAATGTGCTCTATCTGATCGGGTATTTGCCTTTACCCTTGCGGTTCCTCTTGGCATCGTAGCGCATTTCGATCGAGCCGCAGCCCTCGTACGCGCCAATCAAGAGCTGGA
>CAYNJC010000061.1:0-15250 GCA_964397565.1 uncultured bacterium | reverse complement strand
TCTGCAGCCGCGGTCATCCGCGCCGTTGACGGGACTCCAAGCAGGCGCCCGCGGCCACAATTGGTATGACACCAAGTAAGCGCATTCATTAGTATCTCAATCTCATTCACCCACGATCCCGCCAATGGCGGAATCGTGGGGGTCTGAAGCACTTCCAGCGCGTTTGATACCGCGCGGGTGTCTTGCTATACTAGTGGGCACATGGGAGCTGTTATGAAATGTTGTTGGTCGCATATCCGCCTTGGTTTGCTGTGCCTGCTGGCGTGTGCGGCGTGTCAGCGTGCGCCACAGTCTGGCGCGCCGGCAGCGCACCGTACTGTCCAGCCTGCGGCGCCTATCGCAGCCCCGCGCCCGCTGCGCATGTCCTTCGGCGGGCGCTGCACCAATCTGGTTGAGCAGTCCGTCGCCGGCTGGCACCTCGCAGGGCAACTGGCTGCGGAGGATCATGGCGCGGTGCTGCATGCCTGCCGTGTCCAACCGGACAATCCCGACCTGTGGCTGCTCGCGGGCATGTATTCATGCGACGACGCCCTTGCCTATCTCAACCGGGCGATCACGCTGGCGCCGGATGCGTTTTTACCACAACTGGCACTGATGCGTGAGGTGCGCCGCAAAAGCGACCGTGATTTGACGTATCACGTCTCCACTTGCGTCTTTGCCTGCGCAGTCACGCCTGTGGAAGTTATGGCATGGTGTGATCAGGCACAGGCGAATTTTATTAAAGGCGACAATCCCGCGGCGCTGCTCTACACCAACTTTATTTGTCGTCTGCCGCCCACGCCACAGGCCGTCTTGGCGCGCGCTTTTCTGGCAGTCTCGCTGGGCATGGTCACGGACGCGGTTGCGGCCACCCGCGCAGTCCTTGCCCAAGAAACAAACAGCATGGTACGCAACGCGCTGGCCGCGCGCATGTGGGTGCTTGGCAGCAATGTCGCGCTGCTGGCTGGCTGCGACGCGCCACCCGCGCCGGCGCCCTTGTCCGCGTTTGACACGCTGTTGCAACAGATCAGTGCCAATCCCAGCACGGCCATCGGCATAGTCTGGTGCAGTGAGGCGCTGCAGCACGCCACCAACGCCAGCATGCGCATCACTGTGGCACAATATCTCTTGCAGGCGCACAATCAAGGGCGCCAAACCATCTCGAATCTGGATGCCTTTGCCGACGCGATCCTGGGCGCCGACGTGCCGCCGGCCGACATCATGGCCACCTGGCTTTTTCTCTTGCGCCAAGCCCACGCCACCAATGCGCTGCAACGCCAGCTCGTGCGCAGGCCGCTTGATGCAGCGGTGGCGCTGTGGTATCTCAAACAGCTTTCGTGGGAGTCATCCGAACAGGCCGCGGCGCAATGCCCGCTCGACCTGCAAGTGCTGGATGTGCTGGCGGCGCACCTGCCGAGCAATGCGGCGGTCGCGCGCGCCATGGCGGCGTGGTACGCCCGCCAAGGCCTTGTTGCAGATGAGATTGCCTGCTGCAGCATGGCGCTCGCGCTCGAAACCAACGACTATGCCAAGGCGCGCGCCGCCGCGCAACTGAGTGACGCTTACCTGAAAGACGGCGATAGCGCACGCGCCGCCGCCTTGCTGCCACTGCTCCTGCCGTTGGCGCGCGAGGACGGTGTGATTGCGCGCGCCACCGCCTTGTGCCAGCTCGCAGCTGGCAACAGCAATGACGCCTGCGAACTCTTGCTTGCCTGCTGCAGCAACAACAATGACCTGCCGCAAAACGATAAATGCGAGCTAATGCGCTTGGTCTTGAACACCACCTGGCCGGACGCCGTCATGCAGACGCGCGCCGTGCAAACCTGCTTTGACTGCCTGATGGCAACGCAACTGCAGGCAAGCGCAACGCTGGTCTATGAAATGAGCCGGGAGGTGCTGCGCGCATTGGTGCAGCTTGACCGGCCTGGTGACGCCTTTGCCTTGCTGCCCAAAGCGCTGGCGACGGGTTCCATCCCATTTGAGTTGGCGCGTGCGTGCGCCAAGCCAAACTGGAAGGAGCAACTCGCGCAGTTTATCAATGCCGCGCCAGCCAATCTATGCACGCAATACACCTATGCGGTCTGTGTGGGTGACCTTGCCGCAGCCGTCGGGCTGCGGGCCGAGGCGCTGGCGTTGTACCGTTCGGCGTTGCGCCATGAACGGCAGGCTTACTATGACTGGTTTATGCATGCGCAGACTGCACTGCGCCTGGCCAGGGAGTTGGACGATGCCACGGCCCGCGTTGAGCTTCTCGAAAATTTCGACGCCGTGCTGTCTGCCAGCGCAGGCGGCGCCGACCGACTGGCGCATTTGCGCTGGTGTTGCAGCGATGAAGTAGACCAAGCCCAATTTGGCACATGGCGGGATCTGGTATGGCGCAGCAGCACCAACAAACTCGATCCGGCCTTGCTCAACGAAGTCATTCCGCATGCCATGAATGGCGGCCAGACAAATCTGCTGCGCGAGATCGCGGCGCACTTGGCGGCGCAGACCAATCTTTCGTTTGCACTGCAGGCCAAGGTGTGCGCATTGCTTGCCTTTGCGGGCGACACCAATGCCTGTCTGCAATCCATCGCGGCCCTCGGCACCTTGCTGACCAACGCGGCCATGATTGAAAGCTGCGGCGCGGATTACCTCGACCTGCTCTTGCGGCAGGCCAACAATCAATCGAATATCGCGGCCTTGGTCGGCGCATGGTGTACCAACGCGGCACTATCCGTTCACCAACGTTTTCAGTTTCTGGATCGCATCGTGTACAACATGCCCTATCAGAGCGCCACCCAGTCACTGTGGCGCTTATGGCAAGAGGCCACGTCAAGCACAACACGCGGCTATATTCAAGAAAAACTTCTTTATAGCTTCTACGAGCATCAAGATCGCGCAGCACTCGCAAATTTTGCGGAACAGGCCATGCGCGACCCAACCACGAGTGACGACACGGTGGCATCTCTGGCACGCTATTTTGAATACCTGAGCATGCCGGCCGATGCGCTGGTGCTGACCGAACAGTTGCTGGCACGCAAGCCCGTCAACGCCGAGGAGCGCGTCGGGCTGCTGGTCAAACTTGCGCAATTGTATGGTAAGACGGACAATCGTGCCCAGCTTGCCGCCTATGCCGAGCAAGCGCTGCAAGCAGCGCCACCGCAGTACCGCATCCAAGTCGTTGCAGGATTGGTCGAGGCCTTCCGCGCCGGCGGCCAAGCGGATCGCGCCCAAGCCCTGCTCCTTGACGCGTTCAACAAAGCCACCACGGCGGGCGATGTAGGTGCGCTCGCGCAGTATCTGGCCGAGTGCAATGATGTCCCGGGCAGTAGCATCAATCCTCGGCAAATTGCCGAGCGTGTGCTCGCCATGGACAGTTCGCTCAACGGTGTGAAACAGGCCGCAACCTTGCTGGTGCGCTATGGCGAATACGATGCCGCGCGTGCCTGTGTCCAGCGCGCGCTGGCCGACGCGACCGTGCCAGCCGATCAATGTTACTTGTACGAAAACTTGGCATCCATCGCGGCCGCGAACGACAACGTGCGCGACCAAGCCGATGCGCTCGAAAAACTGTTTGCCTTGCAGTCTGGCGCTGACAAGCGCAAGGCGGCCGAAAAACTGTGCGCCGTCTTGGTCGAGTGCGGCCGCTATGATGACGCACTTGTGCGCGCCCAAGAGATGCTGGCCGCAATGGACAAGACCAGTCGCGAAGGTCAGCAATTGCTCAAACTCACGCTGGATGCGCAGCTGCAACTCGGCCAGGCAGACGCGGCGTGGGCCACCGCCCAGCAAATTGCCGACCCGGCGCAATTCACCGATATAGCCCAGCGACTTGGCCATACCGCCGATGTGCGCCCGCGCCTCGAAGCCGCGTTTCAAACAGCGGACACCGTGGCGCGCATGCAGCTTGCCGGGCTGTTGATGAATGTCTACGAAGCCGGCAAGGACACGCGTGCCATGGCCGCTCTCGCCGCAGACATGGCCGCCAGCGCGTCGGCGGCTGATCCACAACAGGCGCTGGCAATGGCAAACCTCTGCACCCGCGGCGGCATGCCCGACGCCGCGCTCGCCATTCTGAAAAACGCCCACGCGAACGCCACGCTGAATGCGCGCGGCGAGACTGCCCGCGCCATCGTGAACTTGTTGCAGCGCACCCAGCGTTACGACGAGGCCTTGCAATGGCTCGCCACGCAGCCGGCCGACACCAGCACGCGCGCCCTGGCCGCACGCATCTATGACGACAAGGGCGATGTGCGCACTGCGGTGGACGCCTATTGTGACCTTCTGCGCGACGCGGGCTCGCAGGGCGCAGGCTATGACCTGCCTCATTATCTGGCGCATGCACTCCAGCGTGCCAACGACCCGGCCTTGATTGAGCATGCCCTTGCGCGCCTGTCGGCCAACAACAGCGCGAACAAGCCGGAGCTTTGCGCCGGCATCGCCGACATGTTTCAACGCATGCAGGATCACGAGAAATCCTTGGCATGGTGGCAACAGGCCGCGCAGCGTGAATCGTCCCCCTCGCAGAAACAATTTTATCAATGGCAGATGCTCGACGAGTACACGGCCCTGCGCCGGTGGGATGGCGTGATCGACAATTGTCGTGACCGGCTTGAAAAGGGCAGCGATGAATGGGGCGTCCGGGATCAGTTGCGCAGCAAGTTGGCCAATGCCTATCAGCAAGACGGGCGCGCCGACAAAGCGGACGCGATTTTGCGCGAGCAGTTGCGTGACTGTGAACACGCCGCGCAACGGCCGGGCGTGTACGGCAATCTTGCGCACGTGCGCTTTCGCTTGGCCGAGCTGTATCGCCAGAACGGCCAGCCGCAAAAATCCGCGACCATCTTGCGCGCCCTGGCGGATGATCACAAAAGCGGCTGGTTCGCCGCGCGCGCCAGCCAGGAATTGCGGCAGTACCACGGTCAATAGTGCAATGGCTATCACGTTTTTTCACGCAGTCTCTGAAGACCACCACGGCCTTGCGCCGTGGGTGAATGAGAGTGAGTGTAAGGCCACGCGTCATCTTTTCTTAATCTCTCCTCCCACCGAGGCAAGCTCGGTGGGGAGGGGTTACTGCTAAGAAACACTTGCTGGCGGGAGAGTGAAAAACAGGAATTGATCTATGTGGAAATGCGTAACATTCTGTATGCTGGTGGCGGTGATTGGCGTGTTGTTGTTTGTGACGTGCAGTCGCAAAAACCCACCGGCACTCACGCGCAGTCTGGCGCAGCCGCCACCGCGCTCATCGCCTGCGGCGCGCGTCGCGCCGGCCGCCGCCGCGCCGATTGTCCAGCCAACCGTGGTTGCCTGCGTGGCCACCGGCGGCCCGGCCGGCGGCTTTCTGATGGGCCGCTTCTATCTGCGCGATGGGTCACCGGTGACCAATGGTAACGTGTTTCTGAATGGCGCGACGAATTTTCACCCGGCATTTGAAATTGATGCCGAGGGGCAGTACAGCACCGCACTCATTCCCGCAGGCCGGTATACGGTTGCTCCGTGGTCGCCCGGATTGGAGGCGGAAAGGGCATATGTGGTTATTGGCGCCGACATGAGCGTCATTCAGGATTTCGTGTTTGGCGAGCCGCAACGCACACGCGGCGTGGTGATTGACTTGGCCACCCGCCAGCCAATTCCCAATGTGATCATCAGCAATTGTTCGGGTGGCGAGTGGCGCACAAACGAATGTTCTCCAAGCACGGACGCGAGCGGCGAATTCGAGTTGAGCAGCGCGTGTTACTCCGAGCTTGTGTTCATGCACGAGAAATATCCAGCGGTGACGTGCCTGGCCTATGAACTGCGCGAGATGACCCGGCCGATTGTGCAAATGAGTGCCGCCGGGCGCGTACGCGTCAGCGTACGCGATCAGTTGGGCCACCCCGTCACCAATGCCGCCGTGTATCTGGCGATGACGCCCCAAGGTCGCCTGCGCTACGAGGACGCCGCCGGGCGTACGGATGCAGACGGCGTCTATGCCTATTCCAACGTGCCGGGCGCCTACAGCCCGGTAAACATTGCGCTGTATCTGAGTTGCGCCCAGCAGCGCTGGTCTTCAGAATTCGTGGCAGTGCGGCCTAGCGAAGAAGTTGCACTGGATGTGGTGTTGCCGCCCGCGGGCGAGCTGTGGGTGCGTTTCCTGGCGCCCATCGAGCAATTCTTCCACGCCGGGATCACGGATCAGCACCTGTCGATTATTGCCCAAGGATTGAATCCCGGCTGCGGCAACATATGCTTTGAAGCGGATATCAGTGCATCGCAAGATTATTGCTTCTCGGGCTGCGTGACCGGTGCGTATGACTTGGCAATCTACCGCGACACCTTGCTGTCACACCAAAGCACCAGCGTGGTCATTGAAGCCGGTATGACAACCACTTGGACGATTGATCCGCGCAACCGCAGAACTGGTGTGATTCGTGGCAGAATCGTGGATGCCAACGGCAAGCCCGTGTCAGAACCGTCTTTGGTGGTGGAACTCACCCGCACCGGCTATTGCCAATATTATTCGCCACATACCGGGAGTCCTTCCGGCAGCTTTGAAGTGACCGAACTTGATGCCAATGAGCTGTATGATGTGGTGGCGCGCACCCCGACCCAGGAGCGCCGCCTGCGTGGTATTGCGCCGAATGGGCCGCCGGTCACACTGGTGATACCGGCAAGCTATGCGGTGTGGGGCACCGCCGTGAATGCTGCAGGCCGGCCGCTGTTGGTGCGCGCCGGCGTGAACTACCTTCAGCAGCCGCGCATGGGCGAGTTCCGTATTGAAAAATTGGATGCCGGCCCTCACGCGATCGTCTTGCGCGCCGCCGGCTATGCGCCGCTCGTTATGCCCGTGCAGATTGCCGATCAAGACGTTGATCTGGGCGAGTTGGTCTTCAACGACCGCGGCATTGATGTTATCGGGCGTGTGATCAGCGAACAAGGCCAGCCGCAATTATACGACGAGTTGAGCGTCGAGTTCGCGGATGTGCCCCGTGGTCGCACAAAATATTTCTATCTTGACCAAGAAGTGACCACTGACGAGAACGGCGGCTTCGTCTTGCGCAACCTGCCGTGCAATCAGCATCTTGTGCTGGGGCGCAAGTCTCGTTCGGTGTTCTATGATCTCGGCTACCTCAGTGCTAGTGTCACGAATCTGGGCGATATTGCCGTGTCGGCATTCAGGTGATCAGTGAGCGGTGCGGCCATGCGGCTGTGGCTGCGGCAGGTGACCGCCACATGCACCATCTGCGGATAAAACGCAGATCCGGCGGTTGGTCTGTGTTGTTGCTCCCCACCGAGCTTGCCTCGGTGGAAGCAGAGATTGAGAAAAGAACGCCGGCGCACCTTTTTACTTAATCTCATTCACCCACGGCGCAAGGCCGTGGGGGTCTTCAGCAGCTCCCCACCGAGCTTGCCTCGGTGGAAGCAGAGATTGAGAAAAGAACGCCGGCGCACCTTTTTACTTAATCTCATTCACCCACGGCGCAAGGCCGTGGGGGTCTCAGCACACCCACCCGCCCAACCCGCGTTTGCACCACCGGATCTGGAAAAAGCATGCCGCAGCGCGCCCCTCTGCGGCACAGTAACTGGGTGATTTTTGTATAATACTAGTTTGCGCTGCGGCGCGCGCTCGCGCCCGGCGTTGTATCATCATTGGAGTTCTGCATGGCCTTGACCCCTGAATGGCGCCGCCGCATCGAACAGTGGTGCAACACTCTCAAAACACTGACGTACGAGCCGATTGAACCCCTCAGTTTCAGCGGCATCCTCACGCGCGAACCGCTCGATCCCGCGACGGTGCCCGCCAATCAATTCAAACCGATGCCGGCCGGCACATGCTGGGGCGCGCAGTGGGAGTATTGCTGGTTCAAAGGCCGCGTGACGCTGCCGGCCGCCGCGCGCGGCCAGCGCATTGTGCTGCATGCCGATGTCGGCGCCGAATCGGCCGTGCTGATTAACGGCGAAGAAGCCGGCGCGATTGACGGCCAGCATAAGTACATCACACTGACCACCAAGGGCGTGCCCGGCACGACCTATGATTTCTTGATCGAGGGCTATGCCGGTCACGGCGCGACGCCCTGCGGCGAAGGCCCCGTGCCGGATGGCGTGCTCAGCGTGCCGCCGCCGCGCGCAAAGCAACGCACCGTCGGCGTCAGCACCATCGGCCTCTGGTATGAGGATGTGTACCAAGCCTGGATGGATGCGACGACTTTGCTGCAAGTGCGCGATCACATCGATCAAAATTCGCTGCGCGTCGCGCAGATTGACGAGGGCTTGCGCGAGTTCACCCGGCAGGTTGATCTCGAACTGCCGCGCGCAGCCATGCGCGCCACCGTGCGGACCGGGCGCGCAGTCCTGCAGCCACTGTTGACCTGCGTCAATGGCTCGAGCGCGCCGCTGCTGTATTGCTGTGGCCACTCGCACATTGATGTCGCCTGGCTTTGGCCCTTGCCCGAGACCGAACGCAAATGCCGGCGCACGTTCGGCACGCAATTGGCCTTGATGCAAGAGTACCCTGAGTACATTTTTCTGCAAAGCCAGGCGCACTTGTATCAGATGGTCAAGACGCTGTATCCGGCATTGTATGCGCGGATTCAGCGCGCGGCCCGGCGCGGCCAGTGGGCGCCGGACGGCGGCATGTGGGTTGAGCCCGACACGAATCTGGCCAGCGGCGAGAGTTTGATCCGGCAGTGCATGCACGGCAAGCGCTTTTTCAAGGAAGAGTTCGGCGTCGAGAATGAACTGCTGTGGCTGCCGGATGTGTTCGGCTATTCCGGCGCGCTGCCGCAGATCATGGCGGGCTGCGCCATCAAATATTTTTCCACCCAAAAAATCTTCTGGGCCTATAACGGCGGCGACCCCTTTCCCTACAACACGTTCTGGTGGGAGGGCATTGACGGCTCGCGCGTCCTCGCTCATATTCACAACGACTACAACGCGCGCACCGAGCCGCGCGAGCTGATTCAGCGCTGGAACGAGCGCGTGCAGAAAGACGGCTTGGTCAGCCGCCTGTACCCGTTTGGTCATGGCGACGGCGGCGGCGGGCCGCTGCGCGACCATCTTGAATTTCTGCGGCGCTGCCGCAATCTCGAGGGCGTGCCGCGCACAAGACAATGCGCGCCGGTCGAGTTTTTCAAGGACGAGGAAGATCGCCACGCGGTGCTGCCCACCTATGTTGGCGAGCTGTATTTCCAGGCCCATCGCGGCACGTACACGTCGCAGGCCGGCGTTAAGAAAGGCAATCGCCAAAGCGAAATTGCGCTGCGCGAGGCCGAGCTGTGGGGCGCCATCGCCACGGCGCAGGCGGCGTTCAAGTATCCGCTGGCGCAGGCCGATGCGTTGTGGAAGCTGACCTTGTTGAATCAATTTCACGACATTCTGCCGGGCTCATCCATCGCGCGCGTCTACGAGGATGCCGCGCGGCAGCATGCGCAGGTGCTGGCCGAGGCCGGCACCATGGCCGACGCCGCACGTGGCGCACTCGCGCCTGCCGCGCCGAAAGCGCTGACGGTCTTCAACGCGCTGTCGTGGGAGCGCAGCGCGCTGGTCGCGCTGCCGGCGGCGTTCCGCGGCGCACAGGACGTCCAGGGCAATCCCCTGCCGGTGCAGACCATTGCGGACACAACCTATGCGTGCGTGCCGGCCGTGCCGGCCTGCGGCTGGACCACCATCCGCGCCGCCGCGCCGGCCACCATCGAGAGCGAGCTGCAGGTGTCGGCAACCCTGCTCGAAAACGCGCACCTGTGTATCCGCCTCAATCGCACCGGTGAACTCATCAGTATTGTTGACAAAGCCGCGCAGCGCGAGCTGGCGGCCGCGCCCTGTAACCGATTCCTTTTGTACAAAGATGTGCCGGTCTGTTGCGACGCTTGGGACATTGACAGCTCATACAAAGACCTGCCAGTTGAGATCAGCGCTGCGGCCACTGTCACGGTGGTGGCCCACGGCCCGCTGCTCGGCATTGTGCGCGTCCAGCGCGCGTGCAGCGCTTCAACCATCACGCAGGACATCATCCTGCGCGCGGACAGCCGGCGCGTTGATTTCAAGACGACGATTGACTGGCATGAAAAACACAAATTGCTCAAAGTCAGTTTCCCGGTGACGATGCACAGCGACGAAGCCATTCATGAAATTCAATTTGGGCATGTGCGCCGACCGACGCATGCCTCGCGCCCGTTTGACGCCGACCGCTTCGAAGTCTGCAACCACAAATGGACGGCCTTGGCCGAAGAGGCCTATGGCGTCGCCATCCTGAACGACTGCAAGTACGGCGTGAATGTCGCGCGCAACACGATCAACCTGACGCTGCTGAAAGCGGCACAGTCGCCGGACATGACCGCCGATCAAGGCCTGCACGAATTCACCTACAGCTTCTATTGCTGGCAGGGCAGCTTGTTCGAGAGCGGCGTGGTGCGTGCGGCCTATGATTTGAATGTGCCGGTCAGCGTGCAAGCCGGCGCGGCCGAGACAACGTCGGCCTTCAGCGTGGATGCGCCGAACATCATCATTGAAACGGTCAAGCCGGCGGAAGACGGTTCGGGCGACATCATTGTGCGTTTGTACGAGTGCATGCGCAGCGCCACACAATGCCGTCTGCAAACGGTCCTGTGCGCAGGCGGGCTCGTCCGTGCGCGTGAGACGAACATGCTGGAAGTGCCGCTGAAGAAACTGGCGTGCCGGCAAGGCAGTGTGCCATTGCAATTCCGCCCGTTCGAGATCAAGACAGTACGAATATCTCCGCCGCGAAGAACTTGCTCATGACAGTACTTACTTGCTGCCATGCCAATTGTGACCGCGGCTGCAGAAGCCGCCCTCACCGCGGGCGGCTACAAGGACGCTGCAAAGCAGAAAGTGCTTTCGTTAGTCGGCACTAGTGCGCGGGCTGTTCTTCGAAGCGATTTTGCTCGACGTTTTTGCGCACGCGCTCGGGCGTGAAGATGTGGCCGTTCATCGCAAGGTAGACGCCGGGCGGCAACAGTTGCACGGCCGCCGCGGCAAAACCGATGTTGAATTCCGCATCGCTCGACTTGAAGCGCGCCGGCTGCATGGCGCCGGTCAGCACAATCGTCTTGGCCGGAATGTCGCGCAGCGCGCCGGCCGTGGTAATCATGGTGTCGGTACCGTGAGTGATGACAATGTGCTGGTGCGGGTCGGCGGCGATCGTGGCGCGGATGAGCTGGCGATCCGCGTCGGTCAGGTCGAGACTGTCTTTGCGGATCAGCGAGACGACATCGTAGGTAAACGTAACGCCGGCTTCCTCGAGCAGGTCAACGACGCCGGGCGTGCCGATGTGGTAATCGTTCTTGCGATCGAAATAAATTTTATCAATCGTGCCGCCGGTGGCGAAGATACGGATATGGATGGGTGTGGAAGGCATGTGTTCGTGGTAGAAGGTTAGCACTGCGCGGCAAGTATACTAAAAACTGAGGGAGCGGCGCAAGGCCTGGGTGGGGTGGCGCGGTGTGGTTTTCAGTTTGCAGTTTGCAGTTTGAAGTTTGAAGTTTACGCGATGCGGCATCAGATTGCAGTTGAGCCGCACTCATTTTATCAGCGCCAATGGGCTGGAGAACCTGCCCTGCAATGATTGGCTAGGGATGTCGAGTGATCTTGGCATTGAAAATGCTTTAACTTGTGTTTTGTGCGACATGAAGCCACAATATATGTAAAAAAGGCGTATTACTTGGGAACAAAAAATGCAGGGGTTGACTTTTCGTTCTAAATTGTGTATGATTGTTTCATTGCGACCAAGAAGTCGCCATGCGACAAATGATGAATGCAACAAATACAGAGAGTAGTACGCCCGCGCGCACAACCCGCACCCAAAAACGGGTGATGCGCACGCGCCATCGTCTATTGTCGTCCGCACTCAAATTGTGCGCGGCGCACGGGATTGATGGTACCTCGATCGAGCAGATCACCGATGAAGCCGATCTTGGCAAAGGCACTTTCTACCGGCACTTTCGGTCGAAGCAGGCGATGCTGGCGGCGTTGACGGACGAGACCGTTGGCAAGCTGGTGCAAAACATGACAGCGGCCAAGAGCGCGGCGAAAACGTTGGAGCAGGCTTTGGAGGAATTGCTGCGCGTGCATGCGACTTTTTTCGACACGCACCCCGACGAGTATACGGTTTTGTTTCAGAGTCGGCTGATGGTGCGCTTGGAGCGCAATACCGATCCGGCCCTCGAACAGTCGTACATGCGCTATCTACAAGCGCTGGCGGAATGGCTGGCGCCGCACGTGCCGGAGCGGACCGAGGAGCAGAACTTGCGGCGGATCGCCTGCGCGTTGAGCAGTTTCCATGCGGGCGGCAAGGCGTTTGCCATCCTGGGCATGCCGACGCGTGAGATTGAGCGGGTTTATAATGATGTGCGCCAGGCGTTTGTGCGCTCCTTGAAACTTTTGGTGAATGTTGTAGCGACCACCCCGGGCGTTGCGCGCCCGGAATCATCCACTCCCCCTAAGGAAGAGTACCGCAATGCACACGCTGCTGCAGGCTGACAACGAACTCGAAGTTCCCGACCGACCGCCGTCGCTGGCGCTCACGGTAGAGCGCACTGCGTCGGCGTTGCAGGACGCACTTTCCCCGGCGCTGGCCTCGCTCAGCGCAACGCCGCAATGGGCCGACTGGCGCTGGCAAATGCGCAATCGCATTCGCTCGCTCTCCCAGCTCAAGTCATTTTTCCCGCAACTCGAGCCGGCAACCGACTTGTTTGATGCATTGCAGACTTTTCAGATGGCGATCTCGCCGTATTATGCGGCCTTAATTCAGCGCCTCGACACCACCGATCCGATTTTCAGCATGAGCGTGCCGCGCGCCCAGGAATTGCAGAACCCAGCCTTCCTCAACGCCGATCCACTCGAGGAAGATCACGACATGCCCGTGCCGGGCTTGGTCCATCGCTATCACGACCGCGCCCTGCTGGTGGCTACCTCGGCCTGCGCCATGTATTGCCGCCATTGCACACGCAAACGCCTGACCTGCGCGAAGGAGACGACCATCTCGACCAGTCGCCTGACACAGGTGACCGACTATCTGCGCGCCCACCCGGAAATCCGCGATGTCATCATTTCCGGCGGCGACCCCTTGACCTTGCCGACGCCCACGCTTGAAGCCATTCTGGCGGCCGTGCGCAGTGTGCCGTCGGTCGACATCATCCGGATCGGCACGCGCGTGCCGGTCACGCTGCCGATGCGCATCACCGACGAACTGGTCGCCATGCTGCGCCAATTTCATCCGCTGTGGATCAACACCCATTTCAATCATCCGTGCGAGCTGACCACGGAAGCCAGCGCCGCCTGCGCGCGCCTGGTGGATGCCGGCCTTCCGCTGGGCAATCAAACCGTGTTGCTGAAGGGCATCAATGACGATCCGCGCGTGATGGAAACGTTGTGCCGCGGCTTGGTGAAGCGACGCGTGCGTCCGTATTATTTGTTCCAATGCGACTTGGTGCCGGGCGTCGAACATTTCCGCACGCCGATCACGCGCGGCATCGAGATCATGGAATATTTGCGCGGGCGCTTGAGCGGGTTGGCGATCCCGACCTTTGTCGTGGACGCGCCGGGCGGCGGCGGCAAGATTCCGATTCTGCCGAACTACATCGTCTCGATGAGCCCGACCCACACCGTCCTGCGCAATTTCGAGGGCATGCTGATCAGCTATCCGGAGCCAAGCCAGAACACCGCCGCGCCGCGGCCAGCACCGGCCCATCCGGCGCCCGCGGTGAAAGGTGTCTGGGCTTTGACCAACGGCAGCAGCACTAAGTTGGTGCCGAGCGACACTGCCCGCATTCGGCGCCGCACGCGCAAGCCCGTTGGCGCACCGGTGGCGGACGTGGCGCTGACGTGAGCTGACGCGAGCGCGGCCGCGCGACATGTCTCATAGTAACAATTCAATTGTTAATATTAAATGTTGAATGCTAATTTGCACCTCAACATTTAACATTTTTCATTTACTGTTTATTTGCTGCCGTGCGGCTTTGCTACCTTAACACTTTGCTACGTTAGTACTTTGCCAACATGCATTTTGGTCTGACCTACGACTTGCGGCGTGATTATTTGGCGGAAGGCTTCAGTCCGGAAGCCACGGCGGAATTCGACGCCGACGAAACCGTTGACGCGCTGGCCGCGGCAATCGCCGCGTGCGGGCACACGGTCACGCGCATTGGCCATGGCCGGGCGCTGGCGCAGCGCCTGGTGGCGGGCGCACGCTGGGACATCGTTTTCACCATTGCCGAAGGCATGTACGGCCGCGCGCGTGAAGCCCAGGTGCCGGCCCTGCTGGAACTGTACAACATTCCGTATGTCGGCTCGGATCCGCTGGTGTGCGCCGCCACGCTTGACAAAGCCATTGCCAAGACGCTCGTGCGCGCCGCGGGTGTGCGCACGCCGCCGTTCGCGGTCGTGCGTTCGACCGCGGACATCGCGCGCGTGCAATTGCAGTTCCCCTTGTTTGTCAAACCCGTCGCGGAGGGCACCGGCAAGGGCATCAGTCGCGTTTCGCGCGTGACGGACGCGGCGCAATTGCGGCAGATATGCACAGAATTGCTCGGGCAATTTCAGCAACCGGTCTTGGTTGAAGAATTCCTGCCCGGGCGTGAGTTTACCGTGGGCATCGTCGGCACGGGCGCACAAGCGCGCGTCATCGGCCTGATGGAAATTGTGTTTTTCAATGCCGCCGCCGGGACGATTTATTCGTATGATGTCAAGGAAACGTGGGAGCAGCATGTGCGCTATGAAGTGCCGGCGCCGGGCGCCGTGTGGGCGGACGTGGCCGCGACCGCCTTGGGCGCGTTTCGCGCGCTCGAATGCCGCGACATGGCGCGCGTCGATGTGCGACTGGATGGACAGGGCCATGCCCATTTCATTGAGGTCAACCCGTTGCCAGGCCTGCACCCCGGCCATTCCGACCTGCCGATCCTGGCCGGCCTGGCCGGCATATCGTATCTTGCATTGCTGGGCGCTATTCTTGACAGCGCCATCGCGCGCCTGCCCGCGCCGTAATCGGCAGTATGGCCATGCCGCCATGAAGAACATCGCGCATTCAGCATTGACCATCCAACGGTTGTCACCCACACCGTGATGAATATCCAATATCGAACACTCACTATCCAAGTGCGAAATATCTGCACAGAACTCTGCTTGGAGTCCCGCCATCGGCGGGATCATCATTGGACATTCCGTGCTGGATATTCGATATTTCGTTGCATCTTCACCCTGAACCCGGAACCCCGCCTGCGGCGGAATCCGCGCCAATGGCGGGACTCCAAGCAGCTCCACGCAGCCCTTGACCCTTGACCCTTGACCCTTGACCCTT
>CAYNJC010000060.1:0-16421 GCA_964397565.1 uncultured bacterium | reverse complement strand
TCGCGCCCCGCGCGGGGCGCGTGGATTGAAACGTCAGAACTGAATGTCGTCCTCGTCAACTTTCGTCGCGCCCCGCGCGGGGCGCGTGGATTGAAACCTGCCACTTCGGCCGGCATGGGCGGCAAGTCCTCGTCGCGCCCCGCGCGGGGCGCGTGGATTGAAACTCGGTAGTGCTCTGCTATGTATACGGTCGCCTCTGTCGCGCCCCGCGCGGGGCGCGTGGATTGAAACAGCACGGGTGCTGGCTGGCTGATGGCTCCCGGCGTGTCGCGCCCCGCGCGGGGCGCGTGGATTGAAACAAGTTTGCCGGGGGGACGATGCCGAGCAGTGACAGTCGCGCCCCGCGCGGGGCGCGTGGATTGAAACATTTTGTCAATCCGGTTTGTGCGTTACGCAATATGTCGCGCCCCGCGCGGGGCGCGTGGATTGAAACTGTTATAGTGGCCACGATGTCAAGATAGTAGTATGGTCGCGCCCCGCGCGGGGCGCGTGGATTGAAACTTACGCAGACAGTCGCAACCATACACGCATAAAGTCGCGCCCCGCGCGGGGCGCGTGGATTGAAACAGCTCGCGTGCGCTGTCGTGAGCCGCCGCTAAAGTCGCGCCCCGCGCGGGGCGCGTGGATTGAAACTCGGTCGATCACGTCAAGCCCGCGCCCCGTCGCGGTCGCGCCCCGCGCGGGGCGCGTGGATTGAAACTGAGGGAGCGCCGCAGGCCTTGCGGGCAATGTGGGGTCGCGCCCCGCGCGGGGCGCGTGGATTGAAACAAAGTCGCGCAAGTAGATAAACACGGCCAGCGGCAGTCGCGCCCCGCGCGGGGCGCGTGGATTGAAACCAACCGAGTTGCTGTAGCAGTATTGGATCCAGGTCGCGCCCCGCGCGGGGCGCGTGGATTGAAACCAAATCACACCAGTTGCTTTGCGTGGATCATCAGTCGCGCCCCGCGCGGGGCGCGTGGATTGAAACTCGTTCTACGCCGGCCTGCGCGCCGCCTTGGCCACGTCGCGCCCCGCGCGGGGCGCGTGGATTGAAACTCTTGTCATGTCACCCTCACGAATGCCGAGCTGGTCGCGCCCCGCGCGGGGCGCGTGGATTGAAACATGCTGACGTGGACGTGTTCGCGGGCCAATGTCGGTCGCGCCCCGCGCGGGGCGCGTGGATTGAAACTTATGCAGCCGCAGCATCTGCGCCCGAACAACAAGGTCGCGCCCCGCGCGGGGCGCGTGGATTGAAACAACTTGCCGCACCCCGCCGTTGTGATGGGCGCGTGGATTGAAACATTATCACGTCTGACCACTTATTAAAGCCCGCGCCGTCGCGCCCCGCGCGGGGCGCGTGGATTGAAACAACACAGCCGACCTGTCTGCGTGGCGCCCTACAACGTCGCGCCCCGCGCGGGGCGCGTGGATTGAAACTGGGAATACGAACAGCCGCCGCCGCCGTCAATAAAGTCGCGCCCCGCGCGGGGCGCGTGGATTGAAACGGCATTGCGGGCGTGATTATCTTTGACGAGGTGGTCGCGCCCCGCGCGGGGCGCGTGGATTGAAACTCGGTACAGTTGGATGAACTGATAGCGCAAGTAAGTCGCGCCCCGCGCGGGGCGCGTGGATTGAAACGACAAGCTGGAGCGCAATGGCACGGCGACATTAGGTCGCGCCCCGCGCGGGCCGCGTGGATTGAAACGACAGATTGCGCAGGTCATTCCGGCTGCTTTGGGTCGCGCCCCGCGCGGGGCGCGTGGATTGAAGTATGGCGTAATCACGGCATACGCCGCCGGCTGCAAACGACAAACAATGTCGTTTGCCCTCTTGCCACACTGCGGCATACTGTGCGGCACACCCAACACGCCCGCGGCTTTACAAAACGATTCGCGGCACGGAGGCCGCTCCCACTCTACAGCAAATCTGCAACAAACACACATAGGCCGCCTCTATCGTGCAGAATCGCCGGTTGACACCCGCGGGCGGATAGTGTAGAGTATCGTAACGTTACGAATCTGCACACAGGAGTCCTTATGACCGTGATGGCACACCGCAATGGGCGCCGCTGCGCCGCCGCGTGGCTCGCGCTGGCAACCCTCGCCTGCGCTGCCGAAGAGTTCGAGCCACAACTCGGCGGCTATGAAATCATTAATGCGCTCCAGACGGTGCGCTTTATCTACGCGCCGGCCACCTATGGCATGACCGCGCCGCCCGAAATGTATGTCGCCGGCTCGTTCAATGGTTGGGCCGCCGCGCGCACGAATCACGCTTGGCGCTTGCGCCCGCAGGCATCCGGCACGCAGACCTTGGAGGTGCCGCTGGCCTGGCTCGTTGCGCATTCCGACCGCCAACCGCCCGAGTTCAAATTCATCACGGCGGCCGGCGCATGGCAGGAACCGCAGCACGTGCCGGCACGCTATCAGCGCAATAACAATCTGTGGCTGAACAGCCACGCCTTTCGCCCCGTGGCGGAGCGCATGGGCTATGAACTGTCGCGCGATCGCAGCAACGTCACGTTTGTCCTGAATCCGGTCATGCTGGGCGTGATCCTGGCAACGCACGACCCGGTCTATGTGGTTGGCACTTTCAATGACTGGGCTGGTGCGCGAGGCAATCCGGCCTGGGCACTGGCGCCGAATGCCGACGGCACCCTGCTGACCCTGACGACCAACACAGCCGCCGTGCTGCAGCCTGGCGTCAGTGGCTATCCCGAGTTCAAGTTTGCGACGCACAGCAATGTCTGGCTCTCGCTTGCCGGCATTGACGGGACGTACCTGCGCAACGACAATTTGTGGGTCAATCTGGATGTGCATGGCGACATCACCCCGCCGCGCCCGCTGCGCGCGACGCTGACCAGCCCGACCAGCGTGACCGTGCAGATGACCGAGCCCGTGGATGCACATGGCGCGGACGCGCGCAATTTCCAGTCGGCCGCACTGGATATTCAGAGCGCGCACGCAACGCCCCGGCACGACACAATCCAACTTGCCATCGCGCCGTTCGACCTGCCGGCGCATGACTATCAGATCAGCGCGCCGCTGCTGGTGCGGAACCTCTGCGACACCAGTGGTGTCTGCATGATCCAGCCGGTCCGCATTCCGGTCGCAGTTGACGGCGCGCTGGTGCAGCGCTTTTTCGACACGCTGCCAGCCAGCACGCAAGCACTGGGCTTTACGCTCGCGGGCAGCAACGCGCAGTTTCGCGTCTTTGGGCCGCGCCTGCACGCGGCCGAGCTGCTGCTGTATGACCGCGCCGAGGACACGGCGCCGGCACTGATCCTGCCGCTGCAGCGCGACGCCGAGTTCATCTGGTCCGCGACGCTGGCCAGCAATCTCGCGCCGCACGGGCGTTTCTACCACTTCGCCGTGACGCGCGGCGGCGTGCGCTCCATCATCAGCGATCCGTATGCCAAGGCCGTGGTGCATTCGGCCGGCAAGAGCATTGTGATCTGGCCCGGCGTGGTCGAGCCGCCGTTCGCCGGCTGGACTGACGCCGCCTTTACCACGCCGCCGATCGACGAACTGGTCGTCTATGAAACGCACTTGGCAAATCTGACCGGGCGCAATCGCGCCGTCAGCAATCTTGCGTGTCGCTTCCTGGCAATGACCGTTGACGCGCCCGGCAGCCCCCTGCGCTATCTCGAGCGCCTCGGCATTAACGCCATCGAGTTTCTGCCGTTGCATGAATTCGAGAATGGCAACTCGCTTGACGTGCCGGCGCATTACAGCTGGGGCTACATGACCGCGCTGTTTTTCGCGCCGGAGAGTTCGTTCTCGACCGATCCCGCCGCGCGCCGCCAGGTCAGCGAATTCAAGGCGATGGTCAATGCGTTGCACGCGCACGGCTTGGCCGTCATCGTGGATGTGGTCTACAATCACACGGTCAACAGCGATAATTTTCTGGCAACGATTGACGACGATTACTATTTCACCGGACGCAACGATTCCGGCTGTGGCAACACGGTGGACGCGTCGCGACCGATGGCGCGCAAATTGATCCTCGACAGTCTGCGGCATTTGGTCGCGGAGTATCATGTAGATGGCTTCCGCTTCGACCTGGCGCACTTGGTGGATGCGGTCGGCTTGCTGACGCCGGCGAATATGCAGAGCGTGCA
Source organism: uncultured bacterium (assembly GCA_964397565.1). Classification (GTDB taxonomy): domain Bacteria; phylum Auribacterota; class UBA3054; order UBA3054; family JAPLST01; genus JAPLST01. The sequence continues at coordinate 12,325 of CAYNJC010000060.1, read as the reverse complement.
GGCCGTCAAGCCGACGCGCGGCAACGTGCTCTGGATTGTCGAGAACTGGTCAGGGGACCGCGCGGACCTGAAAGGCCGCGGCGCGGCCCAATGGAACGACTGGTTTCGCGAGGATGTCAAACAGTATCTCGCGCGCGGCGAGCGACGCGACAGCATGCCGCAACGCATTATGTCCAGCCGCGACCGCAACGCCTACGCCACGCCGCTCGAAACAGTGAACTACACCGACAGCCATGATGAGGAAACGCTGGCGCATCGCCTTGCGGGCGCGGGCTGGCAGGGCGCGGCGATCGAGGCGCGCGCGCGCATGGGGCTGGTGCTGCTGCTGACATCGCAAGGCGTGCCGATGCTGTGGGAAGGCCAGGAATGGCTGCGCAGCAATCCCGGCCAGGTGCACAGTTATGCGGGCAATGTGGTCAACTGGGATGAGGTGCAAGCCAACGCGCCGACGGCTGTCTTCGCACGGCAACTCATTGCGTTGCGCAAACAGTATTGCGCGTTGCGTTCGCCGCGGCATGAGAATGAATCATATTACCTCTGGTTGCGCCCCGGCAATTCAAGTGCGCTGGGCTATGTCATCAATGCAAATCGCCGCTATCCCGCCGAGCCGCGTTTTCTGGTGCTGCTGAATCCGGGCGCGACGGCGGCAGAGTTCACCCTGCCAGCGGGCGAGTGGCAGGAGCTGGCCGACGCGCGCGGCTTTCATCGCACGCCCGTGCCGCTCGATGCACGCACGCTGCGGCTCGAGGGCGGCGACCTGCGCCTGTGCCTCGAGCCAGCGCGTGAGCGCTGAGGCAAACGGTTCGAATATCACATTTTTGATTTGCATGGCTATTTGCCATTTATAGTGTCCGATTCAGTATAATAAACACTATGCATGACATTTCCTTGCTGAACCATCTGGGAGTTGCGCTGGTGGCCGCGCTGGCGGGCGCGGGCGTGGTCTGGCTACTTTTGCGCGCGCGGGCGGCGGCGGCGCGGGTGCGCGAAGAAGAGCAGACCCGGCGCCTGAATGAGCTGCAAACCACCCTGGCGGCGCGCGAGCAGGAGCTTGCAGCGCAACGCGAACAGGTGTCGGCCTTGCGCGCCACGCGCGCGGAACTTGAAATGCAACTGACCAAAGAGCGCGAAGCCGCCCAGGAAAAACTGCAGTTGCTGACCAATGCCCAACAGCAATTGACCGAGGCCTTCAATTCTCTGTCCAAGCAGGCGTTGACCCAGAACAGCAGTGATTTTCTGAAACTAGCCAACGAGACCTTGCTGCGCTACCAGGAAGCGGCCAAGGGCGATTTGCAGCAGCGCCAGCAGGCCATTGAGCAATTGGTCAAGCCCATGCGCGAGTCGCTCCTGCAATTTGACGGCAAAGTGCAGGAACTCGAAAAACAGCGGGTCGGCGCGTACCACGGCTTGCTCGAACAAGTGCAAATGCTGAAGGAGACCCAACTACAATTGCGCGACCGGACGGACAATCTAGTGCGCGCGCTGGGCACGCCGCACGTGCGCGGACGCTGGGGTGAAATCCAATTGCGGCGCGTGGTCGAGCTGGCCGGCATGCTGAACTATTGCGATTTCTACGAACAGACCAGCAGCAGCACGGATGAGGGTCGCCTGCGCCCCGACATGCTGGTGCGCCTGCCGGGCGGCAAGACGATTGTGATTGACGCGAAAGCCCCGCTGGCCGCGCTGCTCGAGGCGCTCGAAGCCAAGGACGATGTCGCGCGCGCCGAGAAATTGCGGGATCATGCGCGCCAGTTGCGCGACCACGTCAAGGCCTTGAGCCAGAAATCCTACTGGGAGCAGTTCCAGCCGGCGCCGGAATTTGTCATTCTCTTCTTGCCGGGCGAGACGTTCTTCAATGCGGCGCTCGAACAGGACCCCGCCCTGATCGAAAATAGCGTCGAGCAACGCGTCATCATCGCCACGCCGACCACCCTTATTGCGCTGCTGAAGGCCGTCGCGTATGGCTGGCGCCAGGAGGCGCTGGCAGACAATGCCCAGAAAATCAGCGACTTGGGCAAGGAACTCTACACCCGGCTCGGCACAATGCGCGAGCACTTGGGCGCGGTCGGCGCGGCGCTGCAGCGCGCGGTTGAGAAATACAACCAAGCGCTCGGTTCGTTTGAGACGCGCGTGCTGGTGAGCGCGCGCCGCTTCGAGGAGCTTGAGGCAACCGGCACGGCAGCCGACCTGGACGCGCTGCCGCCGGTCGAAATCAGCCCGCGCCAGTTGACATAATCCGCGTAGTTGATTATACTATGCCGTGCTTTGGTTGAGCGTGCTGTGCTAACCTGCGGCGCGTGCCGGCCGCGTGAATGCAAGGAGCAACTATGACGCAAGTGCTGCAAGTGTACAAGTGTGAATTGTGTGGCAATATTGTGGAAGTGCTGCATGCCGGCGAAGGCGCCTTGGTCTGCTGCGGCCAGCCGATGACGCTGATCAAAGAAAACACGGTGGATGCCTCGAAAGAGAAGCATGTGCCGGTGATCGAGAAGCAGGCCACGGGCTATCTGGTGAAAGTCGGCAGCATACCCCATCCGATGGAAGAGAAGCACTACATCGAGTGGGTCGAGTTGACCGCCGCCGGCGTGGTGTATCGCAAGATGCTGAAGCCGGGCGACAAGCCGGAAGCGTTTTTTGCGGTGACAGCGGCCGCGACGGTCAGCGCGCGCGAGTATTGCAATCTGCATGGTTTGTGGAAGGCGTGACGGCACGCCACGGGCACCATGCATTTTTGACGAGCGCAGCACACGGGCTGCGCTCGTCGCATTTAAGGATGCGCCGATGACAGACACCCAGGAGAAGATTGTTGATGCGGCCCGATTGACGGCCGTCAGCGCCCACCTGCATGCGATGGGCAAGCGCATTGTCACCTGCAACGGCAGCTTTGACCTGTTCCATTACGGGCATTTGCATTTTCTGGAATGTGCGCGGGCGCAGGGCGATGTCTTGATTGTCGGCGTCAATGCCGACCGCTCGGTCAAGCAGTACAAGAGCGCCCATCGGCCAATCGTGCCAGAACAGCAGCGCGCGCGGCTGCTGGCGGCGCTGGCCGTGGTGGATTACGTTTATATTTTCCCCGAACTGGTGCCGATGCCGTTCCTTGAGATGGTCAAGCCACAGGTGCATGTCAACGGCGCAGAATACGGCACCGAATGCATCGAGGCCGCAACCGTGCGCAAGAACGGCGGGCAGATCGTGTTAGTGCCCAAAGTTGAAGGCCTTTCAACCACGGCCTTGATCGCGCGCATCAAGCACTGCGAACAGTAGGGCCGGCGCCGCCGGTCGCGCCAGGGCAGCCGGAACAGCCTGTCCTGTCGAACAATTGACATGCACGGTAGTCTGCAATCAACATTCTCTCTATAGTGTGGGAGCGACCTCCGCGTCGCGAATCTGCCGCGTTCCGCGCGTGGTGGCTGCGCCGCCCGGCGCGACACCTTAAAGCATCTCACCACGAAGGACACGAAGGACACGAAGGGTGTTCAACAATATTGGGTGCGAGAACAGCCGGGACGGTGCAGACAACAAATGCTGCAGCACAGCACCTGAATTTGTTTCGCTGCGAAAAAAACCACTGCCGTCTGCTGCTTGACTCTTTTACTCCTTGTTACTAATGAGAGCGCTTTCTACTTTGCAGTGTCCTTGTAGCCGCCCGCGGTGAGGGCGGCTTCTGCAGCCGCGGTCAGCGCCCGCGGCCACAATTGGTGTGACACCAAGAAAGCGCTCTCATTAGTATAATGCTGCTCTGCCGCTGCGCACAGAAATGAACAAAGAGTAAAAGAGAGGCCACAATCGACATTTTTTGTCGTTTGTGAATGACAGTTGCTGGCGTTACGCCAGCTAAGGCACCAGCCAGCTAAGGCACCAGCCTAGTCCCGTCAAAGGCGTGGATCCCGCCATCGGCGTGGACCACGAATGCTTCATCTGGTTCTGCACCGAATAGTGAATACCGATTACGGATCAGCTGCTGATTCGCTGTGGCTTAGCGCCGAAATAGGTGGCTGAAAATCGCCGGCAAGGCCACAAAACACGCCTTACATCATACTCATCTGCATCTGCCGCATTGACTTAGCGTGGTTCGAGCAAGAGCCTTAAGAGCCCAACTGCTTTCAGTTTGTGGATATTGCTGCGCTGTTGCGGCTGATGCGTGTGGCGCTCTGCACAGGCATGTCTTGGCTTGCGCTTGTGTCGTCGCAGCCGGCCTGCTGGGGTGGTTGGAGTGCGATTAACGATCGCACTTTCTCATAGCTTTCGCCAAAACGCACCACGAAATTGAACAGCACTTCGCCATAGAACGTGTGAATTCTCGCCACTATTTCGGTGTCGTCCGAAACTTGCTGCGCAAGTTTGGCAAGTTCTTCGAGTAGTGCGTGCAGCGCAAAGACATGTTGCTTGATGCGCTGTGCCACAGGCAAGTGGCGGTTGTCGATCACCAGCCGGGCACTGATGCCGAGGGCCTTGAGATAGGCGCACAGTTCGCTGACCGAAAGTTGTGCATCGGTCCCCGCTTCAAGTTTTGAGATTTTCGCCTGGCCGCAGCCCATGCGTTTGGCGACCTCTGCTTGCATCATCCCACGCTCGGTGCGCAGCGCCAGTAGTTCCGTGACAATGCGCGCGGCCTCGACCCGCTTGCGCACGCGACGCGCGACGGCCGGCTTTCCGGCCAATGCCGCCGCGGCCTCGGCCGCAGTGCTAAACCGTGTTTTCATCTTTGCTCCTTGATCCGTTGTATCTGTTTCATAAACTTCAGAATGTCTTCTGGCTGACGCTTTTTTCCTCCAATGCCAAGCAGATAGAGGATACGCTGGATACAGATACAGTCGAGTTTCGGCTGCATGTGCCACGCCAGACTGGCTGATCCGGTAGAGATCGCCTTGCTCATTCCTTAGAAAACCGAGCTGAAACGAACGCATATCCATGCCGCGCTTCAGGAGCTTCAGGAGTTTCTCCAGGTTGGCAAAGCACGCCTCGTATTCGCGCGCGTGCTTGGCTTGGTACTTGCGCAATTCGGCTTGACTAGCGTAGCCAATGTCAACGCTCCAGTTGGGCTGTTCCTCGCTCATCAATATTCCTTTATGGAATTACTATAGCATTATATATTCCAAAAGTCAACCTATTGTTCTCAGATCAGATGCGGCGACTCTGTTGCAAGTATTTCGCAACTGCTGGCCTGGGCCAGTCCCGCCGCTGGCGGGATGGGAGCGACCACCGCGGCGCGAATGTTTCATCTGGTTCTGCACTGAATATCCCGCCGCCGGCGGGACTCCAAGCAGCCGAATACCGATCAGCGCTGTGGCTTGGCGCCGAAATAGGTGGCTGAAAATCGCCTGCAAGGCCACAAAACACGCCTTACATCATAGTCATCTGCATCCGCCGCATTGACTTATCGTGGTTCGAGCAAGAGTCTACAATTTCTGAGTCTACGCTCATGTAGGCACTTGGTGTATCGCAGTGGGAATAAGCACGCGCTTGACGTTGGCCATTATGTTTTGTACACTATAGTGACGGTGACAGGAGTGTCAAGGCGCTGGGCGCATCACTGTTCATAGTTTCTCCTACTCTGAGAAGACATCTCGCAGTGCGCTGTCCGTCGCGTCGGCTTTCTATGCCGCGCGATCCAGCTCACTACGGAATAAACTGTTAGGGTTTCTCAATGCGGCTGTTGAGCGAATATGGAAACATTTAGCGGAGAAAAGCCATGACAGAGGATTACAGGATGGACAACGCCGAGGTCCGTAGATTCTGCTTGGAATTGCTTCATGCGGATGATGAGGACTCCGTCATTTCTATACTGAAGGCAAATGGTTATTGGGAACAGCCTGACGTGTGGCGGGAATATGGGGACAGGTCTGGTAACTTCTCCACAATTGGGAACCAGCAGAGTCGGCCAGAAGCGGCGCTTGTGGAGAAAATAATCAACGCTGTTGATGCGCGTCTCATGAATGAATGCCTTATCAGAGCTATTGATCCCATGTCAGCCGAGGCCCCCTCTTCAATTCGGCATGCTGTGGCAAGGTTTTTTGAGAAGCGTGAGATCGTTGCAGACAGTGGTGGTACAATACGCGACTGGGCACAGGGCAAGCGCACCGATGAATCACGACACATAACTTTGGCAGCAACCGGAACCCGTCGCAATCCCTGTTTGACTATTGCTGATATAGGGGAGGGACAGACACCCAACCGGATTCCGTATACATTTCTTTCCATTGACAGGGAAAATAAGCTGCGTATCCCCTTTGTTCAGGGGAAATTTAACATGGGTGGTACCGGAGCCCTTAAGTTCTGTGGCCGCCACCGATTTCAGCTTGTGATTTCGCGACGTAATCCAGCCATAGTTGTCACCATAAAGGAATCTGATCCCTCGGCCGATCAGTGGGGCTTTACGATTGTCCGCCGGGAGCTTCCCAGCACAGAGGCAGGAGCTGTTCGTAACTCTGTCTATAAATATCTTGCCCCTGTCATGTCAAATGAAGGGTCCGGTGAACGTGGTGTTCTAAGATTTTTGGCCGATTCGCTACCGCTCATGCCAGAGCATAATCGACCTTATGCGCGGCTCGTCGAATGGGGTTCTGCTCTCAAACTCTACAACTATGACATGAAAGGGTTCACGAGTCACATCCTAATGAAGGATGGCCTGCTATTTCGCCTTGAAATCCTGTTGCCAGAGATCGCCTTGCCGGTCCGTCTCCACGAATGCAGAGACTTCAAAGGAAAGACAGAGGCCAGTTTTGCTACGCCACTGAGCGGACTCGTCACTCGTCTTGAAGATGGCCGCGGCGGCAATTTAGAGGAAGGGTTCCCAAGGGCAGTGCCACTTCAGGTTGAGGGACATGATATGGTCGCCCACATCTACGCGTTCCAGAAGGGCAAGGCAGAAACCTATAGGACAAACGAGGGCGTTGTCTTTGCCATAAACGGCCAAACTCACGGTGCGATTCCGAAAAGCATATTTGGACGCGATCGGGTCAAAATGCACCGCCTTGCGGATTCTTTGCTTGTCATGGTGGACTGCTCCGGTATCTCGGTGGAAGCGCGCGAAGACTTGTTCATGAACAGTCGAGACCGGCTGAGCTCTGGCCATCTGCGCAAGGCAATTGAGCGAGAAATGGAGGACCTTCTTGCCAGCCATCCAGCTCTAAAGGAACTCAGGGAACAAAGGAGACAGGCCGAGATCGCAGACCGTCTTGAAGACTCCAAGCCGTTGGAAGAAGTGCTGAGTTCAATTCTCAAATCCTCTCCGTCTCTTGCGGCGCTCTTTCTAAAAGGTCATCGACTGAGCAACCCGTTCAAGAGGCGCGGTGGTTTAACGGAAGGAAAGGACGGCAGCGAGCACGGGGATGCCCTCTACCACGGCAAGCCACATCCAACGTTTTTCAAGTTTCACAGAAAGAAGCAAGGAGAGCCGCTTGAACGCGAAGCCGAAATAGGTCGGCGTTGTAGAGTCAAGTTCGACACGGACGTAGTCAATGACTATTTCCAAAGGTCCTCCATGCCTGGGCGATATCGCTGCCGCCTCCTAGGAATGGACCAAGAAAGTCTTATTCTTCAAGGCAATTTGATTCTGCACAACGGATTTGGAAACTGGAGTATTGAAATTCCTGACGATGTGGCTGTCGGCACCAAGCTGACGCTGGAATGTCTCGTGACCGATGACGTGAATCCCGATGGGTTCACTAACATCCTCACCTTAAATGTCGTGCAGCAGTGTTCCAATGGGCACGGAGAAGGAAAGCGTCATAACCGCACAGCTGGAGGAGGCGAGACAGGCGACGAGGAGCCTTTTGGAATTCAATTGCCTGACATCAAGAGAGTTCGTGAACCGGAGTGGCATAGTGAAGGCTTTGATGCTTTCTCTTCGACAAAGGTAACCGCCGACATAGATAGCGAAGACGGGCAAGATAAGACTGTCTACACTTTTGTTATAAATGTTGACAATAGATACCTAAAGGCAGAAATGAAAGATTCTAAAACAGACGCTTCGCTAGTGGAAGCGAAATTTGTTTATGGAAATGTCCTGCTTGGCTTAGCGCTCATTCGAGACTATGAGGAGCGAAAGCGCCGGCGTCCCGAAGCGGACAAAGAGAACGAAGCAAACGGGGATGTCGAGATCGACATCTACGAGAAAATAGCAAGTACGAGCCGAGCTCTTGCGCCTTTTCTGGTACCGATGATTGACAGTCTGGGCGCACTGACAAGTGACGACGTTGCTTCGTTTGGCGAAGTCGGAGATCAGGATTGACTATACTGCCCTGTGGATCAGGACCACTTCTCGTGCACCAGAAGTAACCCCTTTGGAAATAGCATGCCACTTGCGGTTCGGCACATCGCGCCAAATGCGCTTCTCGTGTCGTTCGCCAGTTTGATGGTCAAGAAAAACTTCTTCTAAGTTGGCCTGCTCTAGTGTGTCGAGATACTGTGGCAACTGCGTATCTGGGTCACTGAAAGCTACAAGTTGGATGAGACAGGCACCTTCTTTCATAACTGTTCTCACTGCACGAAACGTTTTCGTTGCAGTATCAAAGTAAGTCCGGAGTCCTGATTGCTTGCGCTCTCCAAAGTTGTAGTAAGCGGCACCTTCGCCGTCCTGACACGCCGCAATCCAATATGGTGCTGCTGTTTCCTTGCGCCCGTCTACCTGCCAACGGTGATAGAGAATGTGGACGCCTGGGTATGGTGGACTTGTTATGACAACGTCCGCCTTCTGGCCTTGTTCCGAGAAGACTGGCCTAAGGGGAAGTTTTTGCGCATCGCCTTCATAGAGATGACAGGGAGAATCAAATTGCGCTAAATCTAGTGTTGCCTGCGAGAAATTCATGGACTCGTTAAGCATATTCTCAGTGCGCAAGGAAAGCATAGATCGAAACTCAATCAGCGATGTGCGAGTTCGCTTACCGTCTAACGCTAATTGAGCGACGTGAAGGATTGCACATCTGGCAAAATCACGGCATTTCTTTGTTGGTAGTTCCTCAATGGTTCCTAGAGCAAGCGCAATGCCCTTTTTCAAATATCGTGAGCGGTAGAGTCCAAGGTTTCGAATTATCCGCTCATCTGAAGGGATTACATTAGGTCGGACAAAATGCCGAAAGTTGATTTTGGGCGGGATGCATAGACCCCACGAACGCAACGCATCAATATCTGTGTGATTTAACATACATGTCTTCACTCGCGCCACAAATACTGCAAGTGCATTTAGATCATTGCCGATTGCGCGGCGGCCTGACGCCAGAGCTTCCACAATGGTTGTGCCTCCTCCCATATAAGGGTCAAGGACAACATCTCCCGGCTTTGTGAAACATCTAATGGCTGCGGCAGCGAATTGCGGTGAAAACCGAGCTGGGTAGCGATAGAATCCGTGTGTCAAGCCATCAATGCGTTTGCTGTTTCTGACTGCTGCAATAAAGGCGGCGCATTGTTTCTGACTGACTTCCAGAGTCTTCTTCGATCTCATCTGTCAGCTCTCTGGTAGCTTGGACTTTGAATCCTCATGTGTTCTCCGACAGAAAATCCTGCCAAACGAAAAAGTTCTTTATTGGCAAAACACATCATGTAGTCAAGCGGCTGGCACAACTTGGCACACTGGACAAATTTGCACTTATGAATAGATCCTGTGTAACTATGTGGCCGTTTTGCTATATCTCTCAAACCGGCACGCATGTTGCTCCTACCTGTACCACATTTCTGTTTTGTTACGCAGACGCCGCACCGGGTATAATCACCGGGGCACGCCGCACATTCGTTGCTCTTAATGTTAGCTATTATACGAAAATCAGCCAAATAGAGCAACGCAATCAGTCAACAGCGCCGATTGCCGAACTCATCATACTTGCCCTCCCAGACCAGCTCGGTCTTGAGCGTCGAGAGCGGATGGGGATTATCAGGCCCATACACGGTCTTACTCATGCAAAATACTCCGTAAACAAGAGCGGCCAACCGCCGCACGCGAACAATTTCCAAACTGCCAAAGTATACCGTTTCCCGCACACAAACGCAAAGGCATCCGCCCGGCGACTACGCACTATACAATCTTCAGAAGCTTCGTCAGTCGCACTGGTCTAGCAAATCCGAGCGGTTCAGACAGGCGCAGGGCAGACAGAACCCGGGACACCCATGTTTCTGCTTTCAGCGTCCCCGGTGACCTATCCCTGCTTGCTTTCGGCATGCCTCCTGCCCGCGAAGAGGAATCAGCAGGAGGCATGCCGAAAGTCCCGAAGGGACAGGGATTAGGTCGAGTGGCTCGTTAGCCTTCGTTTTTATTTTGATGTTCGATCCACATTTGGTAAAGCGAGCGCATCTTACTATCATCTCCTTCAGCGATTGGAAGAATCATTTCTATAAAAATGGCATTCATGCTGTTGGCCTCTTTCAATTGTTCGTCCGTGTAATCTGGGACATCCGCGTCGATTGCAATCTCAACATTCACGATCCACCAGTTGTCTATTTTGGCAAGCAACTCAGAAATGCCGTAAAGTAAGTCCAATCGAATCGAGTGCTCTACGGTGCCGATCAACTTTGGCATCTCATGTGCGATCATGTCGCGATGCTCCCGGATCTCCGCAAGTCGAGTGGCATCCCCATCATCGATGGCTCCTTGCTGCTGCCACCAGCGAACAGATGCCTCATACTTATGTTTCGATAAGGATAACACCTTCTCTTGGTAGTCTGGACTTACTATGTGTTTTCCATCCTTGAACCCGTTCCAAAAGAAATCCCGAGGTTTTCCGATCAAAGATTGTTTCAGCATCTCGAAAGCCGCGAGAAAAAGTCCGGCCTGGACAAAGTTCTGTTTGAGAACGTCGGGGTTTAAGAACTTATCCCACGATGCTGAAGTAGAGTTCATTTTCTGCGGCTAACTAGTCGTTATACCTATGCACTATTTATTCGGTTCTTCCGGGATTTCCGTGGAGAAAAATAGCCGCTTTGCGCAGAGCGAACCCAAAACCCCACTCCAAATGCGCCACCCGACCAGTAGCACAAAAGGCGCGCCAATAGGGGTCTGGCACTCGTGCGGCGCTCTGGTCCCCCTTTTCCCGCCAACGGCGGGAGGGGCGGGCGCAGCGGCGCCGGGGGATTTCGCGCACTCCGGCTGCCACACCACACGCCCAATCTGCGTCTTTTCCCTACCAGTAGGCGCATTGCGCTTTTCACTTCTTGGGAAGTCAGTGATTTTTCCCACGGAAATTCCGGAAGAGGCATTTATTCTGTTTCTGCTGGTTGTGCCGTGTGTTTCAAAGGATATTGGAACAATTTGGCGCTGCTTATGGGGCTCCAAACGCCTGCCAAGTCGTATAAGAATATTGAATAAGTTGTTACGCCTGTCGTCGCATAAAATCTCGTCGTTACTGTTCTGCACAAATTTTGCACGGCTCCACAAGCACAGGAGCCCAGATCAACGTTGAGATCATACCATTATCCGGCACCCAAGTCAATCTTGACAAGGAAATTTGTTCGCGACGAACAAATTTATGGTTGGGCATTTCACCTCGCTTGCATTGGGAGTGATTTGGGTCGAAACGAGCCACGGTGGAGATGCCACACCTGACGGCCTGGGCAGATCGCCAGCTGAACTGGCTCCCACTCTCGAGAATTGCTTGCTGCCACTGAATATCCCGCCGGTGGCGGGGCTAGCCAAGCCAGCGGGGCGCAGTTTTCAGTTTTCGGTTTTCAGTTTGCAGTATCCAGCAGCCGTTGTGGCCCCTTCCGATCACCGAATACTGATTACTGAATACCGAATACCGTTGACCAGCCTTCGTGTCTTTGTGCCTTTGTGAGAGAATCGCTGCTGGGGCATGCCGCGCGCGGAGCGCGTGGCGTACGCGCCGCCGGTATTCGGTGATCAGTGAGCGGTGTTCGGTGGCAGCAATTGCGGCAGAATCGCGACGCGGGGCAGTGATCAGTAATCGGCTGCTTGGAGTCCCGCCATCGGCGGGATATTCGGTGGAAGAGCAGATGCGGCAGATCCGCGGTCCACGCCGATGGCGGGATCGCCGCCGTTGGCGGGACTGGCTGGTGCCTTAGCTAGCTGGTGCCTTAGTTGGTTGCCAGCGCGGAGGTCGCTCCCACTTTCTGGAGAGTAGGAGCCGGCTGCTTGGAGGCCGGCCACGAGCCGTGACGGCATGAACAGATCGCCAGCTGAACTGGCTCCCACTCTCCAGAATTGCTTGCTGCCACTGAACACCGGATACCGAATACCGATTACCCACAGAAGGGGCAGGGCCGTCAGGCCATGACCGCAGTTCCGGCGACTCAGCAAGTCACAGCGAACTAAATCTAGTATTTGTTCGCTGAAATCAGATACTGACTGCCGGCCAGTTCTTCCGGTCCCGCCGGT
>CAYNJC010000059.1:0-18508 GCA_964397565.1 uncultured bacterium | reverse complement strand
TTCCTGGTTATCTTATTCTACTATTCTGTGTCCAGGAAAACTGGTGGCGATATAATATTATACTATGGGCATTGATGATTATTTGTGCACCATTCTAATTCGTTTGGCACATCAGTTGCTTATCCAGTTACTGAACACGTTAGGTAACCAAGGATACAACGATGGAAATGAATATGAACACCAACCCGCATGAAGATGTCGACGTGACTGTGAAGACGGTCCTGCTGGACGTCACGTTTATGGAGTGGAGCGTGCTAACCGGTCTACTCAGTGCCATCGTGGTATTGTCCGTCAACTTGCTTAAGTAGTAGTACCCGTATCAACATTATATCAACACCAAAGTAAAGGAGCAGCGTCATGAAAAAGATTCACAAAGGTTTCACCCTCGTCGAGATCATGATCGTCGTCGCGATTATCGGTCTTTTGGTTGCCATCGCCCTGCCGAACTTTCTGATTGCGAGAAAGAAAGCACAGATGAACACCTGCAAGTCGAATCTCAAACAGCTTGATGGCGCCGTTCAGCAGTATCTGCTGGACACGCCGAATGCAGTGATTGACAACACCTTAGTCAACACCAACAGTACGCCGTTAGTTCCTAGTTTTATCAAGACGTTTCCAGTGTGTCCGGCCTATGGTCTGTACACTCTTGTGAGTTCGAACATCGTGTGTGCCACTGGCGGTGCTGCCACGGACTACCCGCACAAACTTTGAGCATGCAATGGTGCAGTTGTCACAAGCGGGCGGGTTGGTGGCAACCCGCCCCCTTTTCTTGTCAAGTCCATGCACAAGCCCTCTTTATCCCGCGGTTTCACGCTGATCGAAATGCTGATCGTCATGAGCATCCTTGGCGTCATCACGCTCATGGGCATCTATAGTCTCAGCGGCACGCGCGCGCGCATCTACGCCCAAGACTGCCGCAGCACCTTGCAGATGCTGCATACCGCCATCAGCACCTTTGCCATCGAGCGCCACTTGGTGCGCGGCGCCGGCGTGCACATGACCAATCTCTATCCGCGTTTCTTTCCCAAGCCCACGCCCGGCACATGCCCTGCCTCTGGCGCGGCGTATACTTCGCAATTCACGTATGGCACCGCGCCAGTCTGTCCCTCGGTGGCGCTCTATACCAATCATGTTTGGTCACCAAGCCAATCCCTCAGCTTGTGAGTTTTTGTATGCACAGGTCACGCTTTCATATTGGTCCACGCGGCGTCTCGCTGATCGAGGCCGTGATCAGCACGGCCATTCTCGCGCTGTGCGTGGCCACGGTCTTTCAAGGGCTGCACTTTGGCTACTACTGCTCCTTGCGCGCCACGCGTGCCACCGAAAGCCTGGCGCGCGTCACCAAGCGGCTCGAAGACATCAACTACATCCCCTACGACTCGGTCACCAGCAACATCTATCCAGTCGAGTATGTCTGCAGCACCAGTGGCACAGCCATCGCGCTGGTCTATGCCATGACCACCTCGGTCCGCACTGTTTTGCTGCCGATTGAATACAAAGTCATCACGGTTGATTTCGCCTGGCGCGTGCGCGACAATCAACGCGCGGCCCGTTATTTCACCATCAGAACGCCCTGACGACGACACCCATGCCTGCTCCACGCGGTTATACCTTGACGGAATTTATGGTGGCGAGCGTGATTATCGCCATGGTCTTGATCACGCTCATCAGCGTGTATGTCAACGGCTACGCCATCATGCGCCGCAGCGCCATCCAGACCTGGGCGCAACACAAGGCTCACGTCGCGCTCGCGCTCGTCGCCGAAAAGACCCGGCCGGCCTATACCTTTGACATATACAATGCCTACGCCGCCAGTCCCGGCACCCAAGTCATCTCCGGCAATTTTCTGAAAGTAGTGAATATGTACTCGGTCACCTCCGGTTTCTACAAGAGCGGTACCACCCTGTATTTCGTCGAGTCTGAGGCGACCGACAACAAGAACTCGAGTACCGATGACTTTCCGCTCGTCACCGATCTCATGGCCGGCAACACCTTCATCGGCATGTACAGTCAGTTGCAGGTTGTTTTTCGGGTGTACGACCCGCGCGAGACCAATCGCGTGCTCGTCAGCCTTGACGCCTATGTAACACCCCGTAACAGGTGACCCATGCGTCCCATTGTTTTACGCAGGTTGCGCAGTGTGCCACGCGGCACCGCCACAATTGCGGCAGTCGTGGTGCTAACCACGGCCTTGTTCATTGGCACGGCCGGCCTGCTGAGCTGGTCCATCAATGGCTATCGGCATGCCAGCCGCGCCACCACTCATGCGCGCCTGTTTTACGCGGCCGAATCCGCCCTGCAATACGCCGCCGGCAAGTTCAAATTGTTGCCGCGCGGCGGTAATTTTGATCACAACCTCTTGTCTAATGAGTTCGTCGCCATCGCGGCGTCCAATTTCCCGTCCGATATTCGACTGGTCAAATTCACCATGACCGACAGCGTCACCAATGCGCCCGTAATGCTGGGCAAGTACAAAGGCCTCTACCAAATCGAGGCGGTCTATGACATTCGCTGCCGGGTCAGCGATGCGAACGATGCCACGCATGCAGTTGAATTGCAGCTCAAGATGGGCTCGCTTTTCATCTCGCCCTTTCAGTTCGGTGTGTTTTACAACGATAACTTGGAAATCCATCCGGGCGCCGACATGACCATCAGCGGCCGCATCCACTGCAACAAGAACATCTATATGTCGCCGACGAGCCGGCTGAAGTTCAACGATTCGATCAGTTGCGTCGGCTCGTTCATTCAAGGCTATGATGCCGGCTGGAACATCTTCGACAGCAGCCGCCAACAAGGCCAAATCTTTGTCGCGACCAACACCTCCGGTTCAGACGCGTACGTCAAGCTCGGCAAGCGCACATCCGACAACTACGAGTTCGACCCCTACGTCACCGGCGCCACCGCCACCGAGTATTTCGACACGTACAACGCGCAGTGGGCCGATACGGCGTTGCAGCGTCTGAACAGTTGCGTGTTGGACTCGACCTTTGGCACGGATGCACTAACGCTGCCGTTCGAAGGCGCCGAGGACTACACGCGCGTCCTGATTGACCCGCCGATCGATGGCGAGACCACCGATGTCGCCCGCGTCCGCATGGCTAATCGCGCCGCCTTGCTCATCGAAACAAACAATATCTTGTATTATCAGACCGGGCCGATCACGAACAGTGAACTAACTACCCGTACGGCGATCGGCAACGTCACCGGTAAGTTCGGTACCATTAACTTCGCCACCCGCACCAACTACTTCTGGAACGGCCGCCAGGATTATACGATCAACCCGCTTGACTTCAACATGGATGCCTTCAAGACGTGGGTGGCCTCGGGCAGTTGTCCGACGGCCGCCAAAAACGAGTTCACTGCTTCTGCCGATGGCCGCAGCGGCATTATCTACGTCAACCAGCCCGAGACCGGCCAACGCACCTACAAATCGACCAACATGGCCATTCGCATCATCAATGCCGTGGCATTGCCGCGTGCGCTGACGTTCGCCACTCCGCATGCTTTGTATATCAAAGGCGATTACAACACAAAGATCGGCACGACCGCCAACACGAATTATCCCAGTTCCATTCTCAGTGATTGTTTCACGCCGCTGTCGACCGCATGGAATGACAGGAAAAACATCGCGAATAATATGGTGGCCGCCGCCAACACAACCTATAACACCGCCATGATCGTCGGCAACAGCACGTCGACCTACCAAAACACCACCGGCGGTGGTTTGCACAACTTGCCGCGCTTTTTGGAAGCCTGGTCCGGCAAGACGATCACGATCAACGGCTCGATGGTCTGCTTGTATGCCGCCGCGAAGGAACTTGCCCAACACGTTGATGACGGTTCCGATTACTACAGCGCGCCCACGCGCAATTATCTATACGATACGCGGCTCAGTCGCTATGAAACGTCACCGCCGGGCGTGCCGAATATTTACAAATATGGCCTGCTCGAGTGGAAGCAGATCGAGTAGCCCGCGTACTTTGTTTTGTTTAGTTTGTTCGCCGCGAACACATTCATAAAAACTCATTCGCGTGCATTCACCGCAGATTCGCGGCACGGAGGTCGCTCCCCGGCCTGGTTTTCAGTTTTCGGTGGCGGCTTAGAGGTGCGTAGCCGCGGAACGGCGTTCCGCGTGGCCGCCGCTGTGCTGCAATAACAGTCCCGCCCGCAGCGGAATGGATGCCGGCTCCGCCTCCATTGCTGCGCTGCACGCGGAACGCTGTTCCGCGACTGCATGACAATGGTTGTCGATATTTTCTTTTGCAGCAAAAACAATTATGGTGCCGCGCTTTCGCTTCTTCGTGGCTTCGTGCCTTTGTGAGAAAGTAATTGCTGCCAATCTGCATCATCTCTAGAATAAATCGCTGCATGCCCCGCGCGGCGCGCGTGGCTTACTTGCGGCAGTGTTCGCTGTTCGGCTACAACCTGAATGCTGAACCGCTGATAGTTCAATATTTAATTTGGACATTGAGTGTTCGATATTGGATATTCATCAGGGGTCAGGGTTCGGTAGCAGCCTAACACCTACAACATCTAGACCTCAAACCGCACAGCACCAACAGCAGCGCCAGCGCCGCCGGCTCGGGCAGCGCTTCAAACGCGCCCAAGTCAATTGCGCTGCCGCGCAGGCGCGGCACGTTGGCCAGGTCACGCGCGGTCGATGCCCACGCAAACGTGTAGCCCTTGTCGACGCACGGTGACACTTGCGGCAGCTCATAGCCGGGCAGAAACGCAGGGTTGACCATCATATTGCTGATGCCGCCGGGCTGTGGTGATGTGCAACTGTAGCTGAAGGCATTTGTGCCGGCGACGCGGTAGTTTGCGCCGCTCGGCGCCGTGTTGTTCCAGACGATCGCATTCCACAAGAAGCCATCCAGGCTGTCCGCGCCGCCCGCCGTGCTGTCGGCGGCGTTGTCCACAATCGTGCAGTTGTAACTGGTCGCATTCGAGACCAACGCCAGTCCGCCGCCCAGCGCCGCATTGTTGGAAATGATCAGCGTCGAATACAGCGTCGCGCCCTCGTCTGCAAAGATGCCGCCGCCCTGCCGTGCGCGGTTGTTCAGCACCCGGCAGCGATCCACCTGCGCGCCGGCCGTGCAATACAGCCCGCCGCCGCGTCCGCATTCGTTGCTGCCGGCGGCCACGCCGTTGTACAACGTTATTTGTTCGACGCGGCCACCGGCCAGATACCCGCCGCGCAACGTCGCCTGCCCATCTATGACCACATTGTTGCCACAGCCCACCAGCGCGATGGCATTTGTGACCACAAACACATTCGTGCCATCCCCTTCGTAACCGTTCGAGGTGTACACGCCATTCGAGATCAAGACGACTCCGCCGGGCACGCTCAGCTCGATGGCGTCTTGGATATTCGTCGCCGCCGTCGCCCAGGCGTCATAGGGTGGTGTGCTGGTGCCGTTGGTCCAGGCGTGGTTGGTCAGCCCGCCGGTGATCACGGCGATCATGCGCGTCTTGACCAGGGTCGCGGCAGAGTATGCGTTGCTGACCAGCAAGCGCACGGACTTATAGCCGGCCGTGGTGTAGGCGCAGGTCGGATTCTGCTGCGTGCTTTCAACTGTGCCGTTGTTGTCGAAATCCCAGTACCAGGCGTCCGGCCCGTTGGCCGACAGATCGGCGAACTGCACGGGTTCGTTGGTGTACACGCGGGACTTGTCCACGCTGAACGCGGCAATCAGATGAGGATAGACCTTGATGAAGTTCGTGCGCGTCAGTACATCATACGAGGCGCCGCTGCCGGCGCCAAAATGGTTGCTGACGGTCAGGCGCACGCGGTAAAGACCGGCGCTGGTAAAGGTATAGAGCGGGTTGCGCTCGCTGCTGTCATCGGTGCCATCATCGTCGAAGTCCCAGCGCCAGTATTGCGGCGTGAACTGCGACTTGTCGCTGAACTGCACACTCAACGGCGCCACGCCCGTCAGCACATTGGCGGTAAAGTCGGCGGTGACGCCGCGCGCATTCACGGTGATGAAATTGGTGCGGAAAGAGAGCGCGCTCTCGCCCACAAGATTGCTGGTAAACAGCAGCACCGAATACACACCGGTCGTGTACAAATAGCTCGGCGCGCTGATGCCGAAGCCCTGTGCTTCGTTCACTCCATCATTCTGAAAGTCCCATGCAAAATAGATGTTGGGCACATTCGTGCTGCTGGTCTGCCCGCTGAACTGCACCGGCAAGGTGTACAAGCCACTCACCCGGTCGGCGCTGAAGCGGCAGGTCAAGCCGGGTACTTTCAGCGCGACACTGTGGGAAAAGCCCGCCGCAATGTCCGTAAACAGATAGCCTTCCGGCGCATTCGTCTGTCCAGCGTAATTGTAGCCCCAGCACACGACTGAGCTGTCCGCGCGCAAGGCTAGGCTGTGATAATAGCCCGCCGCGATGCCGACATAATCGTTGCCGGGTGGACAGTTGGTCTGATCCGCCGTATTATCACCCCAGGCCACCAAGGTACCGTCGCTGCGCAGCGCGATCGTATGATAGCCGCCGGCCGCGACGGCAACATAGTTGTTGCCCGGCGGGCAATTGGTCTGTCCATCGGGGTTGCCGCCCCACGCCAGCAGCGATCCGTCGGTGCGAATGCCGACCGTGTGGCTCTGACCAGCCGAAACCACGCTGAACTGCTCGTCTGGCGGCACATTGGTTTGGCCGCTGCTATTGCTGCCCCAGGCAATGACGCACCCCTCCTCGGTCAATCCCAGCGCATGTTCGCCGCCGGCCGCAATCGCCACAAATTGTTGATTGCTTGGCGCATCCAACTGTCGTTGGTCATTGTTGCCCCAGCCGATCACGTGCTTGTTCGACAACGCCAAGCTAAAAGAACTGCCCGCAGCCACGCTTGTGAAATTAGTCCCCATCGGGCAGTCCGTCTGGCCATAGTCGTTCTGGCCCCAACCGATCAGCGTGCCGTTGGTCGTGATCGCCAACGTGTGGTTGCCGCCCGCGGCTAGGGCAATGTACTCCGCGTTCTCCATGCCCGGCGACCCATAGGCCTGCCCATAATAATTATCCCCCCAGCCGACCACCTCGGCACGGTCAGCCAACACACACGTGGCGCCCATCAATATGAGAACAATACTACTACGTCCACGTGCGTGGTTTTTCACTGGCCTTGTCTCCATAGCAGGTCAACGCATGCCATCAGCATGCAATTCTATTAAGTATAGCAGATTGTATGCCGCAATGTATTTCGCCGCGAAAGAAATTACTCCAAATGTTGCAGCAGGATGCGGCGCACTTCGCGAATGGCATTCAGATTCTCCTCGACACTGTGTCCGGATTTCACAATCAGCTCTGATTGCGCGCCCTCGAGGTGGGAACTGGTGTAGGGCACGATGCCGTCCGTGCCGCCCGGCACGCCCGCCTGTTTCTCGTTGCCAATGACCGAGTGAAACGGCACGGTGAACGGCAGGTCACACAACACACCCAGCGCGGGATTGTCCGGCGACAGACTATCAATACCGGTCATCTTGTGGTCAATGCGCTGGGCCGCATCACTGCGCGGGGTGGTTGCGGCATGCGCCGCGACGCGCTCGACAAGCTGCATGCCGGGCGCCACCAGCGCGCGCGGCAGCGTGGTCATCATCGCGCCCAGGCGGGCAATCGCCCGCGTGGCCATGCTCGAACCACGATGCGGCGTGGCCATGAAAATGACGCGCGCAATGTAGGGCTGCGCATCAAAAAAGAAGACGTTATCCACCAGGGCGCGCTCGTCCGGCGCCAGCTGCAGCTGATCGGGAGAAACGTCCGTGACCTCGCGCCACAATGCGTTGCTGCTCGTTTCCACCAGCGTTTTGGCCAGCAAGCCGCCCATGCTGTGACTGACCACCACCATCTGATTGAAGGCCGCGTTGGTGCCGGCCGGATCGTAGAGGTGCCGCGCGCCCTTGAGCGCTTCACGCAAGATGGACGCCGAGTACAACACCGGGTTGCCGGTCGGATACTTGAAAAACCAGAATTGATAACGCCGGCGCAGCGCGGGATCGCCCATCAAATAATTCAGCATCTGGAGCCAGGCTTGCGGCGAGGACATCAAGCCATGCACAAAGACCACCGGGATTTTGTCAGGCTGGTACGGTTGCAGCATGAACAACCCTTGGTGCGTCTGGTACGAAGCCGGATTCAGCATGCCGGCAAAACCGCTCGGCGAGGGCGCCTGCCCGATCATGTATGCCAGCGGCGTCGTCAAATCCGCCGCCAGTGGCAGTGGCCGCGCGCCAACCGGCACCACCTCCGTCTGCACCGGATCGCAGATTTCGAGCGTCGCCTGCCAGACGCGCCGTCCGCGCGCGTCAACGGTGGCGGTCGCCGCGCTGCGTAAAATGACCGTGGCGGCATAGGTCAACTCAGCCTGCGGCAGATAGCGCTCTTCTGCCGTGGCAACTTGGTTGGTGGGTGGCCGGCGAATGGCAATCATCGGCACGCCAATCCCGCACTTCACTTGATACACATCCATGCCAGTCGCTTCGTACTCGTAGGCAACTTTGTATTCATCCAACTCACCCGGTTGCCAGATCAGTTGGTAGGCGCGCTGGTTAAGCGCCACATAGCCGTGCGTCATCCGCAGACGCAGGCCTTGCGCATACCGCAACTGGGCGCGCTCGGCCAGCACCAGGTAGCGCCCCAAGGTGTAGTTGTAGAAGGCCAGGGCGTTTTGCGCCGCGGCGTCCGGCGGCGTGCCGGCGGGCGCGGCCGCCACACCCACCACATAGGCATAACTGTAGACGACACAGGCCAGGAGCAGCGGCGCGGCGCGCGCGGGCTTCGCCAAGTTGTCTTTGGCACGCAGATAGGAAAGTTCCGCCAGCGCATACAGCACCGGCCGATTGGTGGTTGCGTAGTAGATGTCGTCCAACGCACGCAACACGGCCGCGGGATCGCTGCCCCACTGCGACGCCAAGCCGCGGCTGCGCAGCACATCCTGGGCGCGCGCGCCCGGCTCGGTGACACTCAGCGCCAGCCGCTCCGGTTCCGGGATGCGCTGGTCAAAGTCAACGCGGCGCACACCCACGCTCGCGCAACCGGTCAGTATCATTAACCCGACCGGCAACACCAGGCAGGCACACCGCAGCACCCACGGGCGTGCGGTGGCTGACCTACGCACTGGCGGCGTGGGTCGCGTTGCTGTCGCAAAGGTAATCAGGTCAGGTTGCATTGGCGGCCGCTATATTGCGACCATCATACCAAAACATCCCTTAGGTTACAAGCATGCAAGAACTCATCATAGTGCCGCACGCCGACGCCGACCGGCTCGATCTGCGCATCGCTCATTGCCAGCCCAATCGACCATTGCATTTTCCGCGCAATCTTGCTATACTTTACGCAACCAATATGCGTTCCGGCGCTGTGGCGCCGGCACCCGTACGGTTAGCGCAGTTGCCATCGCGGTTTGTGCAACTGCCGTTTGTTATTGGATAAACAGGTGAGAGGGACCATGACATTGCACACACTCTTGTATGGGCGAACCGCGTGCGGCATGCGGGCCTTGCTGTTGGTGGGCGTGCTGTGCGCACACGCCTTCGCGGCCGATGCCGACTTGCCCGGTGCCAGCGCGCCGGTGAAAAACACGGCGCCGGCCGTGCCGCACACCGGCATGCCGTCGAGTGTCGGCGTGGGGGCAACCGCCAATGGTTTTGCCACGGTGGCCATCCGCTGTCCCGATGCCATTCAAGTCAACGAGCCGTTTGTCTGCGAGATGAACGTGACCGCGCTCGACACGGTGCGCAATGTCATTGTTGACCAGCCGATCCCCGACGGGCTCGAAGTCGTCGGCAGCAGTCCGGTGGCCGTGCTGCACGGCACATTTCTCGAATGGCGCCTGGCCTCGTTCGCGCGCGGCGAACAGAAACGCATCCTGGTCAAGTATCTAGCCAAGACGGTCCAACCGGTGACGCTCTGCGCCAATATCGCCGCCGAGGCCTATGTGTGCGCCACGACCCGCATCACCCAGCCGCGCATCAGCATTCAGAAAACCGGCCCGGCCACCGCCCTGCTCGGCAGCACCGTGACGTATACCATCCTCGTGCGCAACACCGGCGACGGCATCGCCCGCACCGTCGTGGTGCGCGACACGCTGCCGGCAGAATTGCGCCACGCCGACGGCACACCTGAACTGACGTTCCAGATCGGCGACCTCGGGCCCGGCGAGGAAAAGAGCATCGCCGTGCCGCTCCAGGCCATTGCCGCCGGCCGGCCCTGCAATCGCGCCCAAGTCGAGACCAGTAATGCCGGCGTCGCCGACGCCACCGCCTGCACCGATATTCTGCGCCAGGGTCTGGCGATTACCAAGACCGGCCCACGCATGCAGTTCTTCAACAAGCCTGCGCGCTATACGATTGTCGTCGAAAACACGGGCGACACCACCTTGCGCGATGTGCTGGTCGCCGATCACTTTCCGGCCGCAACCCGCTTCGTGAATGCGCCCGGCGCGACCCGCGACGGCGAACTCGTGAATTGGACGATTCCCACGCTCGCGCCGCGCGCGCGCCAGTCGTTCATCATCACGCTCACCTCCTCGACCGCCGGCACGCATCGCAACACTGTCGAGGCCGCGACGCGCGAAGGCTTGCGCCGCAGTGCCGCCGCCGAAACGCTCTGGAAAGGACAGGCTGCCTTGCTGATCGAGGTCGTCGACGTCGAAGACCCGCTGACCATCAATGAAGAGGAAACCTACACGATCAGCGTCAAGAACCAGGGCACGGAGGCCGACCACAACATTGTGATCGCCGCGACGCTGTCCGCCGAAGTGATGCCCATCGCCGCCAGTGGCGTGGCGCGCGGCAGTGTCGCCGGCCAGTCGGTCACCTTTGCGCCGTATGCCGCACTGGGCCCGCAGCAGGTGATCACCTACACGATCAAGGCCAAGGCCGTCAGTACCGGCGACGCGCGCATCAAAGTGCATTTGAGCTCGGCCTTGCTCACCAATCCCGTGACAGAGGAGGAGAGCACCCAGGTGTATTGACGCGGAGAAAAACGAATGCGCCGCGCATTCATTTTGTACAAAACGGTTTGCCGCAAACCGTTTTTCTCCGAAACTTGCTATACTTTTGTTGCCACGCATGCAGTGTAGCGGTTGCACTCGCAGTGTGGCTGTTTATCCAGTAGCTCATGAGGAAACTATGAAGTCCACCTTGAACAGCATGCAGCGTTTCACTCTGTTGGCCGTGCTCAGCATGTTCACCGGCTGCGCCTCCACTGACACCAGCGTGACGCCGCCGTCGTCCGTGGCCGAGCCCGCGCCGCGCCAGACACCGGTTGTCGTTGCTCAAAACGATCTGACGCTGCCGACGACGCCCCCGACGCCGGTCGTGCCGCAAGTGCCGCAGCAGACCTTTCCACAGTCCAGCCCGCTGATTCAGCACGCCGGCTTGGTCGCCTTGGATGCCGTCGCGCCGCAAGCAGTCGGCGAGACGGAACGTTTTACCGTCGAGTTGCGCCTGAAAGCGCTGGCCAATGTCGCCCGGGTCGTGATCCGCCAGGAAATCCCGGCCAACATCGAGTATGTCGAGAGCCAGCCGGCCGCCGAACACGAGGGCAGTGAATTGATCTGGAATATCAAGACCATGCGCGCCGATGAAGCCCAACTCATCAGCGTCACCTTCAAGGCCCTCAAGCAGAGCACTCCTGAAATCTGCGCGACCGTCGAAGCCCTGCCGCTCACCTGCGTCGCCTTGACGATCACCAAACCGGCCATCTCGATCCGCAAGACCGGGCCCGCAACCGCCATGCTCAACGAGGTCGTCACCTACACCGTCACGGTCAAGAATGACGGCAACGGCACGGCCAAGAACGTCGTCGTGTATGATAAAGTGCCGAATGGCCTGCAGCATGAAAGCGGCGAGAAGACCTTGCGCTTTGAGGTCGGCTCGCTCGACCCGCAGTGCGAGAAATCGTTCGCGGTCAGTCTCAAAGCCATGCAGCGCGGCCGCTTTGCCAACCGCGCCAGCGTCGAGACCAGCAATGCCGGCAAGGCTGAAGCCGAGGCGCCGACCGTCGTCATGCTGCAAGACTTCGCCGTCACCAAGACGGGCATTCCAGTGCAATACTTGAATAAGAAGGCCAAGTACGTCATTGCAGTGACGAACCTCGGCGACACCACGCTCCAGAATGTTGAGGTGGCCGACAACGCCGCGCCCGAAACGTCAATCGTCACCGCCGAAGGTGCGACTGCTGTGACCGGCACGCGCGCGGTCTGGACGATCCCGCAGCTCGCACCCGGCGCCGAAGAGTCCTTCGAAATAGTGCTGACCTCGCGCACGCCCGGCACGCATAAGAACGTCGTCGCCGTCACCGCCGCCGACCTCCAGCGCCAGGCGGATTACGATACCCTCTGGAAGGGCTACGCCGCCCTGCTGATCGAGGTGATCGACACCGAAGACCCGCTCCAAATCGACGAGGAGACGACCTACATCATTCGCGTGACTAATCAAGGCACGAAGGAAGACAACAACGTCAGCATCCGCGCTGAATTCCCTGAGGAGATCGGGCCGCTGACCGCCACCGGTGACAGCGCCGGCGCCATTGATGGCAGTGTCGTCACCTTCACCGTCATCCCGTCTCTGGGCGCCAAGCAGAGCGCCACCTATAACATCAAAGCCAAGGCTGCCAAGATCGGTGATGGACGCGTGAAAGTCTATCTCAAGTCCGACCTGATCAAGGCCCCGGTGGTCGAGGAAGAAAGCACGCACGTGTACTAAGTCCACGGCGCAAGTGCAGTCTGTGCGGCAGCCGGCCTGTGCCGGCTGCCGCCTTTTCACCCGGGAGTGCCACCTGGGAGCGCCGGGCTCCAGCCCGGCTCTGCGCCCGGCTCTGCCCGGCTCTGTACCCTTGACACGCGCCGCCTGGCGCACTATAATCATTCATAGAGTTTGTTATGATTGACGTCTCCGCCAAATTTGCCACCTTGCGCACCGCGCGCGCCCGGGCCGTCGTGCTGGCCACGCCGTCAACGGTCACGCGCCTGGCCGCCAATGATGTGCCCAAGCCCGATGTGCTGGCCGTCGCGCGCTGCGCCGCAATTCAGGCCGCCAAGCGCACCAGCACGCTGATCCCTGCTTGTCATCCCGTCCCGCTTGATTTCATCGAGGTCCTCTTTGCGCTTGATGAAAAAACCGGCGCGATTGCCATCGCCACCCACGTCAAAGCCATTTACAAGACCGGCGTCGAGATGGAAGCGTTGACCGCCGCCGCCGTCGCCGCACTGACGGTCTACGACATGCTCAAGCCGATTGACGACACGCTGGCCATTCGCGACATCACCTTGCTCGAGAAAACCGGCGGACTGCATCAGCACGCCCAACCGGCAGAGGGGCCCGCGCTGCGCGCCACGGTTGTCGTCATTAGCGACAGTGTCACCGCCGGCACTCGCGTGGACGAGAGCGGCGCGTGCGCCTGCGCGCTGCTGAGTGAGCTTGGCTTTGCCGTCAGCGGCCCGCTAGTCGTGCCGGACGACGCGCCCCGGATTGTCGCGGCCTTGACGGCCGTGTGTGCCACGCCCTGTGATCTCATCATCACCAGCGGCGGCACCGGCTTTGGCCCGCGCGACACGACCGTCGCCGCCGTGCGCGGCCTGTTTGAACGCGAAGCGCCCGGCATTGCTGAATGGTTGCGCGCCTACGGCCGCGAACGCAATCTGCGCGCGATCCTCTCGAATGCAACCGCCGGCCTGCGCGGCCGCACGCTCATCATCACCCTGCCCGGCAGCCCGCGCGGCGTGCGCGAATGCCTGACCGCCTTGTCCCCCACCCTGCCGCATGCCATCCAGATGCTGCGCGGCAGCGGGCATGCGCCCACTGTGTGATCTGAACTGTTACATGTGAACTTTCACATTTGAGATCTGACATTCATGACGAAGCAGCCATGACGAGCGCGTGCCCGCTTCCCCTGCGCGACCTGCACGGCCGCCTGATTTCCTATTTACGCATCTCGGTGACAACCCAGTGCAACTTGCACTGTGCTTATTGCACGGCCCAAGCCGCACCGCCTGCGCCCGACCCAACCTTGACCTTTGACCAGATTGTGCGCGTGGCGCGCGTCGCCGCCACACTTGGTGTCACAAAAATTAAACTGACCGGCGGCGAGCCGCTCTTGCGCGACGGCCTGCCGGACTTGGTCGCGCGCCTCGCCCGTATTCCCGGCATTCGCGACCTATCGCTCACCACCAACGGTCATTTGCTCACCGCGCTCGCGCTCGCACTGAAAACCGCCGGGCTGCAGCGCGTCACCGTCGCGCTCGACACGCTCGATCCGGCAGTCTATCGCGACCTGACCGGCGGCGAGTTGCAGCCGGCCCTCGACGGCATCCAGGCCGCGCGCCGTGTCTTCAGCGATGTGCGCATCAACAGCGTCGTCATGGCGGGCATCAACGACCACGAGATTTGCGCCCTGGCCGACTATTGCGTTCTGCACGACTGCGCCCTGCGCTTCCTCGAGGTCATGCCGACCGTCACGGGCGACTGCAAACGACATTTTATGTCGAATGAACTCGTCTTTCGACGTCTGGCCGAACAATTCGTCCTAAAACCTTGCCCTCCGAGCTGCGAGCCTTCGACTGCCTATTGGTACTCGGTTGATGGTGGATCCGGGCGCATCGGCTTCATTTCACCGCTGTCGCGCCCGTTCTGCGCCACCTGCAATCGCCTGCGCCTGACGGCCAGCGGCGAGTTGATCCCGTGTCTGCATGCCGTCGCGCGCGTCAGTGTCCGCGACTTGTTTGATCGCTCCGCTGACGATGCCGCGCTGGCCGACGCGCTGCGCCGCGCCGCCGCACAGAAGCCGGCGACGCATACCTTGAACACCACACC
Organism: uncultured bacterium; assembly: GCA_964397565.1. Lineage (GTDB taxonomy): Bacteria > Auribacterota > UBA3054 > UBA3054 > JAPLST01 > JAPLST01. The sequence continues at coordinate 3,692 of CAYNJC010000059.1, read as the reverse complement.
AAGTCCTTGCAACATGCTCTGCACCGGCGGCTGACGCTGCAGCACGCGCTGCGATGGCAGTCTGACGATCTTCAACGTCCTGGTCGCGGCCAAAAAAAGCGGCTTCGCCGGACAAATCCGGCATCCGGCAAAGAATGTGATACTAATGAATGCGCTTGCTAGGTGTCATGCCAATTGTAGCCGCAGGCGCCTGCTTGGAGCTGCTTGGAGTCCCGCCAACGGCGTGGATCCCGCCATCGGCGCGGATGACCGCGGCTGCAGAAGCCGCCCTCACCGCGGGCGGCTATAAGGACACTGCAACGCAGAAAGCGCTCTCACTGGATAACAATCTAGCAATCACTGAGTGTGGTGCCGCGTGCTTACGTGTGCATGCCGTCGCCGTGCGAAAACGCAGGGCAGCCTTATCTTATTTTTCCTCATTGTATTCTGTTGCATCCCGCGGGCGCGTCGGATCAAAGACATAGCCGCACATCCGCACCAAACTAAACAGCGGCCGGCTCGGGTCGAACAACTGATCCGCAGCTTCACCCGTCGGCACGGTCACCGAGGCGATCTGCATACTCGCCACGGCCACGCCTGCCATCACCAGGCCCAGCACCGCGCTGCAGCCCCAATACATCCAGCCCGCGCCACTATTCAGCAGTTGGCCGACCGCCACCGTGACGATGCCCGCACTGAAGGAGGTGCCGGCGATCCAAACCGCGCTGTAGCCATGGCGCAGCCCTTCCTTGGCGCGATGCATAAAGCCGCGATTGACCGCGACAAAGAAGCCGGCCTCCGCATTGATCAGCAGCATGAACAACGGCACGCAGATCCAGATCATGCCATGCCGCGGATGCGCCAACGCCAGTGCCAGCAGGGCCACGGCCATTAGCAGTGCGGAGGCCGCCATCGTGCGCGGACTGCCGTGCCGATCCGCCACATGCGCCCAGCGATTGATCGTCAGCGCGACCAGCCCGTTGCCGCAGGCACTCAACAATAAAATGGTGCCGGGTGACATGTCCAGAAAATCGCGCAGGTACAGCGTCAACAGCAGCATTTGGCCGCTGCACACCATGATCCCGAGCGACGCCCAGACGGCAAACCTTAGAAACGGGCGATCATGCATGACCACCAGCAATTCGCGATAGGAGGCGTGCGCCGCGCGTGCCGCCGTCGGACTTGGCGCGCCGCCCGGCACCCGGCGCAAAAAGCGCACGCTGAACAAGCCCATGCACACGCCCACGACGGACACACACGCAAAGCGCCACAGCGCCGGCTGCCCTCGCAAAAACAAGAACAGAATGATGCCGTACCCGACCGCCATGATGCGCGTGATCATGCTCTCGAAACTGAAATACATGCCGCGCTGCTCGCGCGGCACAATCTCGTGCAACCACGCCGCCCAGCCAATCCCGCCCAGCGCGCGCACCAGGCAGAACAAGCCAATTGTAATGAACAGCAGCCAGGCTGCGGCGAGGCTGCCCCAGTAATGAAACACCCAGGGCGTTAGGACAATCGGCGCAATCACCACGTTGCGCACCGTCCAGCCGGACATCAGCAAGCGCTTCGAGCCGACTCGTTCCGCCACCGGCTTCATCACCAGCGCCAGCATCATGGTGAACGGCTGCAAGGCGCTGAGAATGCCGATCCAGCCGGCGTCAATGCCCAGCGCGCGGGCATGCAGCACCAGGGTCGTCCCAATCAATGACTGCCAGCACAGCACATTGAAGACAATGAACACCAGGAACTGATGCGTGGAGGGCGACATGCGCCGCCATGACGCGCGAATATCATCAAGGAAATGCACGTTGCCTAAAAATCGCCGCGCAGCTCAGTCACGCTACGGAGTTGGTGTGCGCGCAGATAAGCCTCCAGCCCGACAATGATCTCGAGCGCACACGTTGGATTGTAAAACGTGGCCGTGCCGACCTGCACCGCGCGCGCGCCGGCAATAAAGAATTGCAGCGCGTCGTCAAGGCATTCGATGCCACCCATGCCGATCACCGGAATCCGCACGGCCTTGGCCACTTTCCAGGTCATGCACACCGCCACCGGCCGGACTGCGGGGCCGGACAGCCCGCCAATTTTGTTGGCCAGCACCGGCTGGCGGCGGCGCGTGTCAATCACCATCCCGACCAGCGTGTTGATCAGTGAGACGGCGTCGGCACCGGCATCCTCAACCGTGCGCGCCATCAGCGCGATGTCGGTCACATTTGGCGAGAGCTTCACGATCAATGGCTTGCGCGTGGCCGCGCGCGTGCGCCGCACCGTCTCGCGCAGCAACGCCGGGTCGGTGCCAAAGGCAATCCCGCCGTGCTGCACATTCGGGCACGAGACGTTCATTTCAATCGCATCAATCGCCGCGCCCGCATCCGCGCGCGCCGCCATCTCGACATACTCATCAATCGTTTCGCCGGAAATATTAATGATGGCCGGAATGCCGAATTGCTTGACAAATGGCGCTTTCTCGCGCAACGTTTCCTCAAGCCCCACATTCTGCAGGCCAATCGCGTTGAGCAATCCCGACGGCGTCTCGATCACGCGTGCCGGCGCATTGCCGCGCCGGGCTCGTAGCGTCGTGCCTTTCAACACGATCCCGCCCAGCGTGCGCAGATCAAGCAACTCAGCCATCTCCTCGCCGTTGCCAAACGTGCCGGAGGCGACCAAGACGGGATTCGGCAGCGTCAGCGCGCCAATCTGGACGGCGAGGTCAGGCATGGCAATCATCGGTCGGACGGATCGGACCGATCGGGCGGATCAGTTCGGCGAGGTGCGCCAGCATCTGCTCAACGGTCTCGTCCGGGCCGGCGTTGTGGGTGGTGTCAATCATGATGGCATCGGGCATGCGCAGCAGCGCGCCGACCGGGCGCGTGCGGTCGCGTTCGTCCCGCGCTCGCGTGGCCGCTTCCACTGCATCCAGCGTCAACGCCGGATGCTTCTGAATGTCATCCGCCAAGCGGCGGCGGGCGCGCTCGCGCACGTCGGCATCCACAAAAAACTTGACCGCTGCGTCGGGAAACACGACCGAGCCAATGTCACGCCCTTCGAGCACGGCATTGCCGGCCGCGCGGCCAAGCCGCTGTTGCGCGCACACCAGCACTTCGCGCACGGTCGTGTTGTCGGCAATGTCCGAGACAAACGCACCCATGTCCGGCGCCGTCGCCGCCGCCGTCAGATCATGATCATTGACATAGACATGCTGCCCGTCGGGCTCGTTCCGCAAGTCCACCGCGAGAAATTTGACGTGCAACGCGACCGCGCGCTGGTCATGCGTTGGAATGCCGTGCTGGCGGCAATAAGCGGCCACCCCGCGATACATCAAGCCGGTGTTGATGTACAAGTAGCCCAGGCGCTGCGCCAAGCGCCGCGCCGCCGTGCTCTTGCCCGAGGCAACCGTGCCGTCAATCGCGATGATCATGCATGTTCCAGTGCCGGGGTGCAGGTGATCCAGACTTGGCGCTGGCGCGGGCCATCGAATTCACAAAAATAAAGCGCCTGCCAAGTGCCCAGCGCCAGCCGGCCGTCGGTGATCGGCACGCTGATGTGCGCGCCCATCAGCGAGCTCTTGACGTGCGCCGTCGAATTGCCCTCGCCGTGCCGAAATTCACGCAGATTCTTGACCAGATCGTCTAGCGACAGCAAGAGGTCATGCACCACGTCCGGATCGGCATTTTCATTGATGGTCAACCCGGCGGTCGTATGCGCACAAT
>CAYNJC010000058.1:0-19800 GCA_964397565.1 uncultured bacterium | reverse complement strand
TGGCTGCAGCTTAGTTAACGCAAAACTGTGTACGGGAAACCGGTGGCGATACAAGCGTCAGAGTGGTTTTCATCGGGGCGTTCCTTATTTGATTGGTTTACGCAGAGACAGTGATAGCAGGGATAAGCAGGCAAGCAGCGCCAGGGCCGGCTCCGGCACATTGCCGGGCAGCAAACGAACGTTGTCGACGTAGAACGTGCGGCCGGTCGGCGTGTCACCGCCGGCGACCACGACATTGAGCGAGAAATTCAACGCGTGTTCGCCCCAGAACCAGTCGGGATCATAGGCGAAAAGGTAGGGATGCCAGGCGTTGTCCAACTGCATCTGGCCGGTGCCGTTGGCGCGCACGCTGATGCTGGTGCCGGACAAGCCAAAATTAAGTTCGGGCATGAGCGTGGTCAACCATTGACTGCTGCTGGCGCGCAGCCAGAAGACCAGATTCGAATTCAGCGCCCAGGCGGCGTCATCAATGGCATTCAAGCGCAAGGCGGTATTGGCCCAATTACCGACGGCGTTGGTGACATCCACCTGCATGGCGCCCTCGCCGAGCACGGTGTCGTTGGTGGTCCAACTAACCGTGGCACGGCTCGACCCGCGCCAGCCGTCCAGCGTGTTGGTCTCGAAAGGATAAACGGCCACGCCGGCATACAAATAATTGGTCTCCGGCTCGGGGAAGCCGATGCCGGGCAGCAGGCGGATGTTGTCGATCAGGAATAGCTTGCCGGTCGGGTTGTCGGCGCCACCGAGCTGCAAGGTGATATACGCATAGGTGGCACTGGTGAAGATGGCCGGATTGTACGGATACACATACGGGTGCCATTGCCCGTCTTTCTGGATACTGCCGGGCGCGCTGCTGAGGTAATAAGCGGTGGTGGTCGTCGGGGTGTACACCTCCAGCAGCAGTTGCATAAACAAATTGGACCACTGCTCGGCGGTATTGCACCAGACGACAATATTGGAGTTTTGGCCCCACGGCGCGTTGGGCAGGCAGTTGACGACCTCGGCCGGCTTGGTCATGAAGGTATTTGAGCCGCTCATGAAGAAATTGGTGACCAGCACCTGCATCGCGCCGGGACCGAGCGCGGTCGTGTTGGTTTCCCAACTGATGCTGCCGCGTTTGGTGCCGGTCCAGCCGCTAAGCGCGGGCGTGTCGAAGTCATAGACCGACGTGCCGCCGGTCAGCAGCTCGTTGTCGGCGCTGACGCGAAAATTATCAATGTCAATTTCGGTGGCGTTGGTCAGGGCTTGGTTGAAGGCGAATTCAAAGTAAACCCAGGAGCTGTCATACAGATAATTGGTCAGTTGCGCCGTGATCGGCGCCGAGAGCGTGACCCACGTGTTACTTTCGTAGGCGTAAATCTGGCGCGTACAGAGGACATAACTCCAATTGGTGGAGGAACGGCACAGTAATGCCATCGAGTTCCAACCGCTGGGATTGCTGAGCCGGACATCGAAGCGCAGCGTCTGGTAATCTTCCCAGACGATATCCCAGGCGACCGGTTCCTTGTGGATGAGGGTGTAGTACTTGTTGGATTCCACGCCGAGGGCGACATAGCCGGGGCCTTGGGCGGGAGCGTTCGAGCCAAGTGTCGGGGCAAGTTCAGCGGGCACCGAGCCGGCATTGCTGCGCGCCGTCCAGCCGCTCAGAAAATCGTCATCATAGCCGTAGACGAGGGTATCGGCGCCGAGTGGGCCGGCCAAACCGCCGGCCATCGCGGCAAGCAAGAGTATACGTTGCATGGCGCCTCCGCGGTTGGCTGCAACACGGGTGTTGATCATTCTGATGAAGGCTGCAGGCCAGAAACAGTTAGGTATCATGGTAAAAAAAAGGTTGAAAATAATTGTGTGATAAATCGATTTATCATTGTAGCACAAAGCCGGGCGAAAGTCAAGCGAAGCACGCAAAACAACTGAAATCCCAACGTCAAGGCGTGGCGCGCTGCGGCCGCACGTGCCTGGTAGCGGCAGGAGCAGCCGCCCTCGGCGCGTGCGGCCACAGTGCAGATGTAGCGGCAGAACAGCGGCCGCCCCACCCGCCGTTGACGGGACAAAAGGGGATGGCACGCGCAGCATGCGCGACACGACGGGCGCTCCCACACCGCCATTGGTGGCACGGGCCAAGCTGGCCACAACAAACCATGCAATCAGTCTGGTTGGCAACTTTTACGCCGTGCACCCTCCCTGGCGGGCAGCGCGCGTGCTATAGCCGGATTATGCTATACTTCCCACATGTACGTATTACGTCACACATCCGGACCTGCTCCGCATGCGCGGCAGCGGCTACGGCAGCCGGCCACGGCGGGCAGCGTGGCGCGCTGAATCGGTGTTGATGGACCATTGGACGATTGAGCCTTACGGGCCACGCGCGTGGCTGGTGCGCTTCGGCGAGGAGTTGTCCGCCGGCGTGATGGTGCGGGCATTAGCCGTGGCGCGCGCCGGAAACCAATCCGCCGCCCGGCCTGCGCGAGTTCACCATGGGGTACGCCACGGTGTTGCTCGAGTTTGGCGTTGCAACTGCGGAGGAGTGTGTGCGGGAGATCGCGTGTGCATTGCAGCGGGGAGCGTGGCAATAGCGCGGGCGCTGCGCAAGGTTTTGGACTGATCACGTAGCATCCGGCCCAAATCTGCGCCGGCATAGAGCAAGGGATTTTAACTCACGACGACAGGTAACACACATGATACACTACTCTTCTGTTAATCGCTCCGTGAACCGGATGATGCGCTGCGTGACTGGCACCGCGCTTTATTTCGGCTGCGTTTGGCTCGCCGCGCTGACGGCGTCAGCCGCCACTGGATCCGTCACCGAGATCGTCGTGACCAAAGATATCGTCTTGGCGAAAGGCGCACGATTGACGGCGCGGCTTGTCGTTCGCGCAAACCATGTCACTGTTGATGGCAATGGCGCCACGCTGGTGGGGTCGGGCCAGCTGGGTGATCTGCCATCGTTTGAGTCGGCGGGGATCGGTATCCTTGTCGAAGGAGCCATGGGTGTGACCATAAAGAACGTCAGCGCACATGGATTTGCCACCGGGCTTGTGCTAAGTCAGGCGCAAGCCATCACCGTCGCCGACTGCGATTTCTCCGACAACTACCACAACCCAAAGCATGGTTGGGGCGAACTGCCCGCGCGCGGTGGCATTGTCCTTGACCGGGTCCGCCACAGTGTCATCCGCCAGAATCGCGCGAACCGCGTCTGGGACGGCATCCAGTTGATCAATGCGGATGACAATCTGATTGCGGACAACGACTTTTCGCATTGCTCGAACACCGGTGCCAAGCTGTGGAAATCTTCCCGCAACAAGTTCCTCAACAACAACCTCTCCTACGCTATCCGGATCGATCGAGCAGCCGGCGAGGTGCATGCGCGCGACTCAACCGGCGTGCTGATTGAAACCGGCTCCGACGACAATTACTGGTACCGCAACGACATCACCTATGGCGGCGACGGCGTCTTCATCCGCCAGCTCAACCACTGGGTGTCGCGCGGCAACGTGTTTGTCGAGAACGACACGTCGTACGCCAACAACAACTGCGTCGAGTCGTGGAGCCCCGGCAACACGTTCATCCGCAACAAAGCCAACCATGGCAGCTACGGCTTCTGGCTCGGCGGCAGCGACCAGACGCTCCTGATCGGCAACGAAGCGGCGTTCAACGGCCTGACCAATGGCTATCACAACGCTCCCGAAGCCGGCTTCAAGTACGGCGGCATCGTCATCGTCGGTAGTCCCGCCAGCCACACGATCATCGACGGCAACAACCTCCATGACAACAATGGCGCGGGCATCGCCTTTCGCGGCGACTGGAAGTCACAAGGCCGGGCCTGGCGCACGGAGCATTGGGTCATCCAGCAAAACCGGATTGAGAATAATCGCTTCGGCATTTGGGGCTGCTGGGGTGACGGTATCCTGCTGGCGGGAAATTCTTTTACCAACAATGCCCTGGGGAATTACCTCACCAACGTGACCGGCCTGGTCGAGTTGCCAGCCAGTCCGGCGATCCTCACCGCGCCAATCGCTGAACTAGTTGGACCAGAGGTCGTGGTGGTAGATCAAACCGCGCGCTTCAATGCTTCGCTCAGCCGTGATCCTCAAGGACACGCGCTGCGATTCCGTTGGCAGCTCGACGGCCCAGCAGGTAGTCAACCCGTGCTGGAGCGGGTGTTCACGCAGCCGGGCTTCTACCGGGTGGGCCTGACAGTGGACAACGGCGCACTCGCCAGTCTGGCCTGGCGGGACGTGCTGGTTGTGCAACCCGTCGCGCAGGAACTCGGCACCGAAGGCCAGGCGAGTTGTTGGGGCGGCGCGCAGGAATTGGATCAGGACGGCACAGGCCGGATCGTGTTTGCAAATGATCCCACGGCGCTGTTCGGGAGTCGCAGCCTGCGTTTCACCCCCAACCCGTACCGTGGCGCGTATGCGACCGCCATTTATCCCGCCAGCCGTGACGCGGGTTGGGACTTTTCCGACAAAAAACAGATTCGTTTTTGGATCAAAGCACAGAATCTTAACGTGCGCGGCTGGAAAAGCGCCGGCCCGGTGATCCGACTCCTGAACCATGCCGGCCAGATCGAATACAAGCCCGCCAAGAACGCAAACCTGATGAACAAGCCGCCTTTCAGCGAAGCACACTGGACGTGGATGCCCGTGACCATTCCGCTGGCCGGCGACATTTGTTGGCAGCGCACCACTACCGGTCACGTGTCGCTCGACAACATCGATGCCCTCAGCCTCTCACTGGACTCGCTGGGCAGTGATCCATTCGCCGTTTGGCTGGATGGCTTGACGGTGGAATAGCCTGATGTTGTCCGTGCAAATGTATGGAGTGCCGATATAAGGTTGGAATGCCTGGTTCCGGCGACTCAGAATAAGGCGGGAGCGGCTGGGGCGTCCCAATTTATCCGCTGGCCCTTGGCCAGTCCCGCCAGCGGCGGTGATCCCACCATCGGCGTGGACCGCGATGCTGCCCAGATCGCCAGCTGAACTGGCTTCCACCTTGATTGACTGCCCGTGTCGCTATATTGCAGCAGTCATTAAGTGTGCAGTCATTTGACTTGGCGAGTCGCCGGAACTGGAGGATGCACGCATACCGTGTCCGCTCGTTTCCGCTTACTGTGTTTTCTGCGCTTCGGCTTCCGGCAGGAGTTGCAGCTCGTAATTGGCCGCCTTCTTGTTCCCGCGGGCAAACTCGACATTGAACTGGCCGATATCCATGAAATTGTAGAACCACTTGCCGCCCACGCTTGCGCGCAGCATGATCACACCGTTGCGTCCGACGACATCAATGTAGCCAAACGGATTCGGCTTGAGCGTACAGCCGGTCTCGGTCGTGTATTCCTTGAGCACCGGGCGGTTCGCCAAGGTGTACCGGCCCTGCTCGTCCGTTGTACCTTGCATAATCGGCTTGTCGGGGATGGTGCCATTGCCGGTGGTGTCGCGGCCGGCGCCCTCGTCCCATTTCTTCTGATACACGCGCACCTCGGCCTGCGCAGCCGGCTGGCCATTCACCAGGAGGCGCACGGTATTCTGGTCCGGCACGTTCCAGAGGTATTCGCCGAAGAACCCGCGGCGCTTGCCGTACGTCGCCTCATATCCAGCGACATCCATGTCGGCATAATATGCTCCGCGGCGTCCATGGGTGCGTCCGCCGCCCATCGAGCCGCCATCGGGTTGGCTGAACTGCTTGCCGTTAACCAGATTGGCCTGGCCACCAAGGTCCAGTTGATAGTCGTCAACAATGCCGAACTGGTGGGATAGCTCGTGATTCAACGCCCACATATAGGAGTTCGCGAGGTTGCAATACTCGACCCAGCTGCCCTCGGGATACGACCAGGAGCCGTCGCGCGCATCACCAGGATACTTATCCTCGGGCACATTCCGAACGCTGTCAACGTAGATGATGCCGTCTAACCGGCAGCGCACCCGCGTGCCCTGCGGCGCGAAGTCATAGGTTGATTCGCGCAGCATCTTGTTCAACTGGTCAACCGTGGAAGCGCGCAGCCAGTCCTCAAATGAGAACGAGCCCAGCAAGCTGTTCACCTGACTCACTCTTTCGGCGCATTTTTTCTCGACGAAGGCAAAGAGGGTGTACGCGTCGCTCTGAAATTCGAGCACGTTGTTCTTCTTCGTGATCTCATCGAGCTTGTTCGCGGTATCAACCCGGGCAATGAAGACGCAGGCGCCCTGCTTCCATTTCCACGGCACTTCGATGATTGTTTCGGACTTCGGCTCCATCGGTTCAAGCACTGTCTTCTTGACCTCCTGTCCGTCAATCGTACAGACAAAATCCGCGGCCTGCGACGGCGCAAAACCCTCGTTGCGCACGTGCACCAGATATTTCACCTGCTCGCCCTCCGCCGGCCAACGTTGGAGCTTTTGCTGCGCAGGTGTGAGCACCGGGTACACGTTGGCGTAGTCCACAGTATAGCGGTGATAGCGCGGCAGGCGCTCGGCATACGTGACCGTCAAATCCGGCTTGTCGAGCGAACTCAGCCACCACTGCACCGTTGCCACACCACGCGGGTTGAACCGCAGATCATCGAGATAGAGCACAAAGCCATAACCGCCGGTGTCCTCATGGAATTCGACGGCGCCGACATGCTGCCAGTCGAAATCCTTGTCCACGTCAAGGTTCCAGCCAAACGCCTCGGCCGTGCGCGGGGCCTCCGGCCCGACGGGCAAACCATAGGGCACCCATTCGCTCAACGTCAGCGCCGCTCTGTTGCGCACAGTGGTATAGGTGGCCGAACGCCCGTTCATATCTTTGAGGATCACCCAGCAATCCGGGCCCCAGCCGTTCTTGTTCTCCGTATGCAGCAGAAATGAGAGTGAGCCGACCTGCGTGCAATCAAGATCGAGGTCCTTCGTGTTCGGGAAATACATCCACGTGTCCATACCCGCCCCGGTGTAGAGTTTTATCGAGGCATCACCCGACTGTTTGACCTGCTTTTCGGCGGTAATGCTGTTGCTATTGCCCTGGTCGGTCGAGCCATAGCCCCAACGGTCCACGTAGGCCTTCTCCGTAATCTCGCCGGAGTACCAATCGCCTTTCGAGCCATTGCGTTCTGCGGCCATGGTGACAAACGACATCAACAATGCCGACAGTCCGACGATCCCGATCAGTTGCCTGCTCTTCATGTTGGTCTCCTTTAGATAATAGCCAAGTAGCGTGTCAACAAAAGTTTCACGTGAGTAGTCTCGCATAATCCCCGGCCATTGTCAAGATGGCCTGGCAGTCTTGGTTCCGGCGACGCGCGTAATGCATGTGCCTCCCGCCGGTCCCGCCCGCCGCGCATGCGCGTCAACTTAGCGCTGCCGTCCCCCTTTCCTAAAGGGGGCGGGCGCGTAGCGCCGGGGGATTTCGTATGAGACTGCATCGAGACGCATACGCAAGCAAATCCCCCAACCCCCTTTATCAAAGGGGGATTGCAGCATTGCTGCAGCGCAACCAGAAAAGGCGTCTATTGCTCTGTCTGCTTCCATTGCCGTTTTTAAGTTGACGCGCATGCGCCGTGGGCGGGACCGTGCGGGTCTCTGCACCGGCATAGCAGCCAACATATTCTGCCAGTCGCCGAAACCAGGTTGACACCCAGACTTGGCATGCCGCTTTGCTTATGCTATACTGCTGCCACACTTGCAGTATAGTGATTTTGTTAGACAATGAGAAACAGATTGTGACAATGTATCAGAATGGGCACTCCGCTAAAGGCGCTGCCGGCTTCTGGCTCCCAGCTCGCAACTGTGTGTCGCTTTTTCTCGCTCAACCTCCTGATTGCCTGACCTGCCTGCTGCTCGTCCTGCTGCTGTGCGCGCCACTGCTCTTGCGCGCCGCAGTCACCGCCGCGCCGACTTCCACACCCGCGCGCGTCAATCTCGAAGACAGCACAACATGGACCTGCGCGCGCTTCGCCGCCGGCACCATCTTCGACCTGCTCGACGCCGCGCCGGACACCGGCGTGCGCATGCCGCCCGGCGCGCCACTTGAGCTCTCCATTGATTTTGTCTCTTGGCTTGCGCCCGCACAAATCGAATTTTGTGTTGGTTCCCAAGCAAATGTTGATCTCGCGCTGTACACCGCCGGCACAAATGGTTTGTGCGACGCCCGGCCGCTCTGGTGCGCCGTGCTGACCGATTGCACGGCAAATGTGCAACTGGTCGTGCCTGTCAGCGCGCCGGTCACCGGCCGCTGGCTGCGCCTGCGCTTCGAGCCACTGCGCGATGACGCCGTCGTTGTCCTCGACGAGCTGGCCGTCTTCGGCGCGCGCGGCGTGACAAATCTCCCCAGCTGGCCCACCCGCGCATTTGCCCAGGCAGAACAGCTTGTCGCGGTCAATGCGACGAACGCCGCCGCCGTCATCGCGCGCAGCTTGGCGCCGACAGCGCTCCGCGCGCCTGCCCGCGACGGCTATCCCGCCGGCGTCTTCTGGTATCTGCTCGACACCCGCGCGCTCGAACAGCATGACAAAACACTCGAAGCGTTCAACGCGGCTGCTTGGGCACGCGAGTACACGCCGCATCGCACGAATCTCAGCGATGTGCTGCCCTGGGCCGAGGTGTACTGCGCGCAAGGACGGACGCACCGCGCAATTGGCTGGGATCAAGACGCCGAGGCCTACTACGGCGCGGCCCAGCAGCTTGCGGTGTCAAACGTGGCCGTCTGGCAGGAATGCGCCACAGCGCTGGCCGGGCTCGCTCTTGACAGTGGCGACTTCGCCCGCGCTGAGCGCCATCTGCGCGACTTGTTTGTGCGCGTCGAGCGGCCCACGCGCGCCGCCTATGCCATGTACGCCAAGACTTTGTTTTACAGCGGCAAGCCGCACGATGGTTTCGACACCCTCAAAGAATGCATGACGCTCTATCCGCTCGACGCCGCCCTGGTCGAGAAAGATCCCGTGTTTGCATTGTACGTGGATCGGCTGGGCGAGGCGACTGAAACCGAACTGTGTGGCTTTTACGACGCGCTGGGAACACAGCTCGAACTAATCCCGCCCGTGCAGGGCAATGAGGCCGCGCTGGCTTTGTGCGCCAACGAACGCACATTGCTGACGCGGCTGTTCCCCTTCCTGACCAAAGAAGACGACATGGCGCGCATCCGCGCGATCATCAGCGCCAAAGAAGCCGCGCGCGCCCAAGCCCAGGCCGCCCCATGAGCATCATCATGCGCAAATCAAAGTGGGAGCGGCCTCCGCGCCGCGAATGCTGCCGATCCTGCAATGTTGCCACGAAGTCACCAAGACACGAAGAAGAAATAAATTATCGCGCTGCGCGAGAATTTAACCGAATACAGCTTAATAAGGTAGGCGCGGCACGCACGACCGGTGAATTTCTCCGCCGCTGTAGAGCCGCAGCGAGCGGCTCTGCACTGTTGCTTCTTCTCATCGTAACGGTCAGCGCCCGCGCCGATGAGACCAATGTCATGGTCACGGCCTACACCAATACCGCCGCGGACGGCGCGCTGCGCATCACCACTCACGTTGCCACCAACATCGTCAGCGAGTGGGATTTGGTCATGCAGGGCAAACGCCTGTGGGGTGCATCCGTGGGCGACTCGCTGCCGGCGCTGTTCAATCGCGCCGAGTTTCAGGTCAATCATGGATATTGTCAAGTTGCCTTGCCGCTGCTTACGCTCATCGAGCAACGCTTCGACGCCAAGGCACTGCGCGCATTCCAGCGCGACGGCTGCTCGGGCCAGTTTCTGCTCGAAGCTGCCTTCTGCCGTGCCTATCGTCTGGCGGGCGAGGGGCCCAACAGCACGAATTACGCCTTGGCATACGACTATGGCATGCGTGCGCGCAAACGCATGCAGGACGGCAGTGGCGGCGGCAACGCGCGGCGCTATGCCTTGCTGCTCTTTGACTTGGCCTACCTGCCAGAACGCGCACCCGGCCAGTCGCGCGAGTTTCGCGCGCAGGCATTCGAGCTGCAGCAAGGACTGTCGCAGGACATGATCAATCTGCGCGAACAGTATATTGCCCAGCGGCATCCTGCCGGCATCGCGCGAGCGCGCGCCTTCGCGCAACTCCTCACGGCCGCGCCTTATTACCAGGCGTCGACGTATTCGCGCTGCGGCACCGAGTTTGCCATGGCCGGCGAGCATCGCGAAGCCTTTAATTGGTGGATCCGCAGCTTCAAATACATGCAGCCAATCGAATTCTACTCGCATGCGCACTACATTCCGCGCGATGTCTATGAATGGTTTGCCTTCGCCACTGAGGATGAGGTGCGCGCGTATCAGGAAGCGGTGCGGCGCATGCCGGCACGCTTTCCGGCAACGACGCGCAATGTGGCCGAAATCGCGCAATGGCTGCAATGCGCCAATGACAAACGGGTGCAGTTCGAGCTCGAGGTGCGCGCGGCCGAACACGCCGGCGATGCCGCCCTGCTGACCAATCTCTGGTTGCGCGGCGCGCGCGAGTTCGCCAACGTCTGGTATGCGGCGCGCGCCGGCGATTATGCGAGTTGGACCAGGCATTGGTGCGACCAGATGCGCAGCGAAACATGGCCATATATGAAGCGCGACGGCGAGCCCTGCGCGGCCCAGCGCGTAGAACAATACCTTGATAAGCTTGATCCGGACAGCCTCCGCATGTATCGCGCCACGCTGCAGCGCCGTGCTGACCAGTTCCGCACACACGAGAATGAAAAAGTGAAAGCCATGGTCGCCAAGCTTGACGCCCGCTGCAAGGAATTGGACAAGCTGCTGGCAGTAGTACCAGCAAATGCTACAACGACAAATCGCATTGAATGATATGGCGCACGCGTTACACGCACCAGCTTTGAAAATGCCAAATAATGCACGTGTTGCAACGCTTGTGCTTGCCGCGCTTTGCCTTTCTCTGTCGAGTTGCGATCGCAGAATGCAGTCGGACCGCAGTGTGACACCAACCACCAACAGCACGGCACATCTGGGCGCAACGTCAACTGTGCCGGCAGTCATGGCGCAGAATGGCATTAACGCCAAGCCGCATGCCGCCGCGCAGAGCAATGCTGTCTAGGCCGAGATTGACCAGTTCGGTGATGCATTGAACATGTTGGCGCAAATCAAACAAGGCGGTATCCCCGAAGGCGGCGAACTGCTTGCGGCCGTCAAGCACTTGCCGCAAGCTCAGATTGCCGACATCGCCCATGATCTCATCATGAAGAACAAAGGTGCGCTCTCGTCAGCCATTTACCTCTGCACGAACGCGCTCGCGGTTCAGACAGACCAGGACGCCGTGAATAATCTCTGCTTCTTGACCGGCGTCGCTTATGAAAGGCTCGGTAATAATGAGCCGGACAGTGGCACGCGCGCCACGTATTATGATCAGGCGATTAGTTTCTACAAAGCGGTTCTGGACCGGGTTGCGCAAGGCGCGTCGCAGGTCGCCGCCGCCAACACGGCATTTTACCTTGCCTACGTCTACCAACGCACAGAGCAGTATGCCGTGGCGGAGCAATACTACAACACCTTCGCTGACTATAGCGAGTCCATTGAACACAGCCACGAGAACGCCGTCTTTGCCAAGCTTCAACTGGCACAAATGCTGGCATTTGTTGACCCCGCGCGGGCCGAAGCAATGTGTACTGCACTTCTTGCCTACGAGCCAACCACGCTTCATCGCCAGGACATCGAGCGCATACTGCGCGTCTATATACCGCAGGACCGTTCACAATTGGCCACCGCACCTTCAACAACTAAAGCAATTGAAAAGCGATGACGACTAATCTCAACCCCGCGCTCGGATGAGTGTGTCGACGATGCCAACTACGCAGCGCGCGCGCTGCATCGCCCCGCTTGATACGACCATCAAGAGCATGCCGGCGATCCAGGAAAACGTCGCGGCGATTGCGTTGCTAATGAATCAGATGAAACTAATGGAGATATGCTGAAACATAGGAGAGCAATTATCGTGGTGACCGCATTGTGTGGATTGGCTGCCGTTGCGGTCTATGTATGGCATGCGCAAGTGCCGGCCAGACGCACACCCATGCAGGCGAAGAGTCCCCCCGCAATGCACACAGTCAGCGCAACCCTGCATAGTACAGCAGGCATGGCGAATATTGAGCAACAGCAAAAGATTGTGGGCGCGGAGCTGACCCAACAGATAGACTTGTTTGACCAGGCACTCGGCACTATGGGCAGTAATAGCCTGCTATCGCTTGCATGCACAAACGCATCCATTCCGGTCAAAGCGCGATATGACATGGCGCGCAAGTGTTTTTATAGCTTCGCGTCAATGGCATATTATTCAAACAGTCTCACTGTGCTCAAAACCGTTATAGGCGATGCGCAGGATGAAGAAACGCGCAACAGCGCACTTTGGATGTGCGGTGTGGCGTGTCAGAAACTCGGCGATATCCAGCAGGCGTATGACTATCTTAAGCAACTAGTAGACCGTTGCGAGCAGGGCATGGGAACCGCCGTTCAGATGGCCGCCCTTGATGCCCTTGCAGACGTGTGCCGCGCCAGGGGCAGGTATGATGAAAGCATAGAACTCAACCTTCGTTATATCAAGTTATCGAGAACTGATTCGCAACGCATGTCAGGGCAGTTGATGATTATCTGCTCTGAAATGGAACGCGATCCAAAGCGTGCCATGATAGAGCTTGAGACCTTTTTAAACAGCGCACCAGATCGTACATGCGGGGCTTATATTACTGGGCTGAACCGCTACCAAAACTCTCGTATGCGAAATGAGATAGATTCGCTGCTCGCATCTATGCCGAGACCATCTTCGCCGGAACAAGAGCATGCGGTTGTGGCTGAAATTGCTGATGCAATCAAGCTGAAGTATTTTGCCAAAGACGGCAAACCGCTGCCATTTAGCCAAGAACAAAAAGAGACCAAATGATAATTACAATCACCATAGCATTGCCATGGGCGAGACATGGTCAATCGCTATCAATTGGCAATTCCGCGCAACAAACAATATATGAGCAACTATACTAGTGCGTTGACTTTCGTTCTGTGTCTCATCCTGTGCTCGTGCGGACGCAAGCATCCAGGCGGCGACAATGTCCCGCAGCGCGGCACACCGGCCATAACGAATGTGAACAGTCGCGTCCACGCAATCACCAATACTGCCAAGGTGATTGCGCGCGCTGGCGCAACAGCAACATCACCGATGGATCGCTGCGCGGTGGATAATGTTGTCAAGGCCATGAGTGCGTTTGACACCGCGCTCGGGCTGCAGTGTGTCACCGTGGCGGGTGCCGCGCAGCAGAGCTTGTTACAGTATACCAACGCATTGGCAGCGCTCACCAACAAAGAATTCGCGGAGTTCTTGCGAAAGTATCTAAATGCACACCCCCTGACGAGTGATGTCGTGGAAATACGCATCCTGCGCGATATGGCACTGCAACGCTTGACCACGAACACCATGCGCACCGCGTTCGATACGTATAGTGACATTCTCTTTAATCTGGCCCCGTACTACCTACGCGACAGAGACAACGACAGTGCGCTTGCCATGGCGCATACCGTGTTCAATGATTACAATGCTATTGCAGGCCAGCTAACCTGTGAGCAGGCATCGGCAATCGCCATGCAGCTTGCCGGATTATCCGTGGTTGCATATGACGTCTCCGACCGCGGTGACGCCGAACGGACGAGGGCCTTTTGCCGGTTTCTTGAAGACCAGGCCAACAATAATGCTATCACTGCGGAAGCGCGCTGCCAAATCGAGGCCATTGCCGCGTGGACGCTCGTGCGCGTTGATTTCGATGAATGCATGCAGCGACTGCGCACCATTGCCAACGCATGGCCGGACGACAAGCGCGGAATGCGCTATCGGGCGCTGCAATGGCACATTGAGGGTGCGGCGTCAGGATTGCGTGGCCGAGAACTCTCGCAATACGTGCTTGACAAAGTTACCGGAAGAAGATGAGCCATGCAAAACCATGTCATTAACAGGCAAGGCAAATGAGTGAAACAGGAAATGTCGGTGCAGTTGGTCGCGCACTGCGACCCCGTCAGGGGTCAAATGTGAATAGCCGTGGGCGTAACCCACGGATCATCCGAATCATAGTATTCGACCCCGGCGGGGTCGAATATGAAACAACCATGCCACCTAAGGCTAACCAGCGCTCGCGCAGGTTGTTGTTCAACCCCGGTGGGGTTGTCTTTTTTGTTTGTTCCGTGACCGTAGGCGCGGCCCACGGCTATTCATATTGGACACCGCTGGTGTCCCACAAAAACCATGTATGTGCAACTATACTAATGCATTGACTTTCATGGTGTATCTCGTCCTGTGCTCATGCGGGAGCAAGCATCCTGGCGGCGACAATGTACCGCGGCGTGGCACACCGGCCAAAGAGCAGGCTGCCGGCATAACAACAAATGGCACCAACCGCGTGGTACGCGCTGACCAGAAAGCATTGTCAGCAGCAGCGCAGCAACCCGTTGACAAACTTGCCAAAGTAATGGATGAATTTGGCGAAGCATTGAAACTCCAATCTGGCCGACTTGGCTATGACACGAACATGGTTCTGACGGCTGCCCACACGAACTATCTGATGAGCCTGCCCATGAAAGAATTTCGGGATTTTGTGTGCGACTTCAAGAATGCGATCCGCTCGCGCGAGCTACAGCCGGGCGGAATCGCCTTACTCTTCACCATGACCATGGAGCGCATCAACACCGGTCTTGGCTCGCTGGAATGGGATTATGTGTCAGGCAGTCTGTGTCAGCTGACCGAAATCGCGGGACAGCACAATGATGCAACCGTCATGGATATTCCAAGTGTGTGGCTGGAATATGCCTACAAACAGGCAAGTCTGACCAAGAATCTGTTTTACTTCAGGCAGGCCCTGGCCGGCATCACGTTTCCTTTGATGGATTTGCAGGATGAAGACCTGGCAGGCAAGTATGCCAACGCTTGTAGCCGGCTGGTTGAGCAGTACCGAAAACAAGAACTCATTGCAGCCAGTCCGGAATATGAGCTGCGCTTGAGATTTACCGCAGCATACGTGAAGGGCTACACAGATCCCACTGCTGCACTTGCTGAATTTAGCGTAATGGAAACCGACTGCAACACGGTGTTCCAAGGAAGCCAAGCACTGCTTGACGCATTCAAATGGCTCTCCGAGGGAATGAGGAAAGGACTTTTCGGCAAAGCTCTGGATCGCTATGTGAGTGAACAAGATCGCAAGTCTCAATTGAACAAACGAGGGCCGCAATGATGCGAATATCATTGGTGATTATGACAGCATTGCTAATGGCAGCATTCGTTGGCTGCTCGCGCTCGTCGCCTGAGCCAGCCGCACTCCATGTCGGAGACCATGTCCGCGCCAACGCTACCAATTGCGGGCAAAGCACGCGCGCCTGCAGTGATCATTTGACCGATACCATTGCTGCGTCAAACATTATTGGTGGGATGCTCGTGAATTTTGCAGCCTACGCCGATCTTTTTCTCGCCGTAAAAACACAAGGGGAAGAAAACATTGATTTCACTGCATTAAGCAATCTGCTGAGCAAAGCTGACTTCAGTGTCTGTCGTGACATCATGTATGAATTTGGTGGTCGCGAAGAATATTACGGGCAACATTTCGCGGCGGTTATTGCCTTCACGAGGGCTACTACGGCACAGCAACGTATTCAGGCGATGCTTGCTTGTGCTACAGCTTCCCTGCTAATGGGAGACTATGATGCGTGCTTGTCAGAACTTGAAATGACATCAATTGAGGATACAGTGAAAAACAGCAATTATATGTATCAACGATTATCATTTAAGATGGATGTATATAAAGCCCAGGATAATTACACCGCAGCAATTGATGCCGCGATGAAAGCTCTGACAATCGCAGATCAAGCAGCCCCCTTTGCCAAACCAAATACTTTATTTCAGCTTGGCAATGTGTATCTAAACGCCAATGATCCAAACAATGCACGAAAGACATTCACAGAATTCCTCGCTTTGGATATATATAAATATACATTTAGTGCTGCTAATGCTAACCAGGCGAAACACGTCATAGCTGAGATTGATTCGGGCACATGGCAAAAGCGGCGCGGGCCAACCGAAGCAGAGCAAATTGCCAAGGAGCGCAAACAGGGCATGTCACTGAGTAGACTCTTATCGGAAGTGCGCCAAGACATGCCACCGCCCACTACGCCCACGCGCAAACACATCCTGAACGTCAAACTCAGCCGAATTGAGAAACTCTACAAGTCTGGAATGAACTGACGGGGAAGATGCGACGGGATGCGGAGATCCCGCCTACCCTCAGCGGCACAGGTGTGCCGCGTTCCTTTCGCCGCGGCGCCGGTCGGCGTCGCTAATTTTGTTTGCAACGAAACAAAACTTAAAAACTTTCGTTGCGAAGGTTTTTCCTCCAGCATATCCTGTACTTCGGTTGACTTTCTTGGCCACTTCCACTACACTGAACCACAGAACATCATAACCTTTTCACTCGAATTGGCGAGCGTGGACGAATGCTGCAGTGGATGGTAGGCGGATTGCTGACCGGCATGGCGGCGGGCACGGCGTGTCTGGCCGTGTGCGGCGTGATCATGCTGCCGCTCGTGCTGGGCGCGCGGCGTGACCTGTGGCGTTCGTACGGCGTGTTGCTGTATTTTTCAGCGGGGCGCTTGGGCGCCTATCTGGTTGTGGGTGCACTGGCGGGCTGGAGCGGCACCTTGCTGCACGACAGCGCATGGTATCCGTGGCTCAATGTCGGCTTGACGTTTCTGGCCGGCGTGGTGCTATTGCACTGGCTGGCGCAACCACGAAGCTGTGCGGGCGCGCACTGCGGCAGATCATCAATGGCGCCGCTGCTGCTCGGCGTGGTGACGGGCTTGAGCATCTGCCCACCGTTTGTCGCTGCGCTGGCCACCGCCGTGACCAGTGGCAGCATGCTGCGCGGCACCCTGTATTTCGCCGCATTTTTCGCGGGCACAACCTTGTATTTGCTACCGTTGCCACTGGCGGGCAGCTTGACGCGTTGGCCATTCTGGTTGCGCGTCGGGCGCTTGGCCGGGGTCATCATTGGTTTTGTGTATTGCCTGACGGCATTGCAGCAGGCCTTTGTAATACTGCATCCGCCGGCCGCACCGCAGAACACGCTTGGATCAGAAGCGCGGGTCGTGCCGCCGGAAGCGCGCGCGGTGTTTCCGGATGCGACCCGCGGCGTGGCTGCGCCAGAGGCCGAACAGGTCATTGCCATTCATAGCAACAGCACGCTGCTGGGCTATGTGGTTGACACGCGCGGCGAGCAGTCCGCGCCAATTGGTTATGCCGGCCCGACCCCGATCTTGTTGTGCGTCCGGTTGCCACAGGCATGTGCCATGGTAATCCCATTGCCGAGCCAAGAATCGCCGGGATTTCTGCGGCGGGTGCTCAACAACCCGTGGTGGCAGAACTTGCAGCAGGGGTCGTTGACTGCCTTGGTTGCGCGTGCGGCGACGCCGGATGCCGTCAGTGGCGCGACGCTGTCTTCATCCGCCTTGCGCGCCACAATCAATGGCGCCCTTGCCCGCGTGCGGAGCGTTGCACCCGCGCTGCTGGAACCGGCCAAGCCCGCGCCCACGGGCATGGCACGCGTGGCGCAGATCGGCGCGGCTCTTGCGGATATGCTGCGGGTCATGTGGCCGTTTGCGCTGGTGGCCTGCGCGGCGCTGTGCCTGGCCATCTGGCCGGGCCTGCACACCAAATGGACACGCTGGGCGGTCTGGCTGGCCAGCGTTGGCTTGATCGGCTTTTATCGCACGGACTATTTTTCAATTGTGCAACTAGCCGCCTTGGTGCGCGGCACGATCCCGCCGGCGTGTCAAAGCAGTTGGTTGCTGGTCGTGCTGTTCGCCCTGCTCGCACCGCTGTTTTTCGGGCGCGTGTATTGTTTGTACATGTGTCCTTTTGGCGTGATCAGCGATGCGCTTGGCCGGCTGGTGCCGTGGCGCGTCACGCTGCCGCCGTGGCTGGCCGGCGGTTTGCGCCGCGTGCGCTATGTGCTTTTGATCGGTATCGCGCTCGCCATGGTGGCGTTGCCCCAATTTCCCTTTGAGCGTTGCGAACCGTTTCACGCCTTGTTTGTGCGCAACCAGCCACGGGCCTATGTTGCGTTTGTGGCGCTGGTCTTGCTGGTCTCCTTGGTGATGAAACGTTTTTGGTGCGCCTATTTTTGCGTGGACGGCGCCCTGTTTGAATTCATCCATCGCTATCGCTGGAACAAGGAGCCGCCGCCATGACCACCCGCACACTCAATGCCACGCTGGCGGTGCCGCTGATTGGCCTCGTGTGCGCGGCATTCGTCTATTCCCTGTGGGATGCCTATGCCCACCAGCCGCCGCCAGCCGCCGCGTCACCAACTGCATCCTGTCCTCCAGCACTCCAGCACGCCAGTCCACCAATGCCTGCGCCTGCAATGCCGCTGGCCGCCGCACCGGACCCGGCCCACACGGTGTCCGCAAGCCTGACGCGCTTCAGCAGCAACGAGGTTGTGCGCGCGGGCTTGTCCTTGCGCGTGGCAGAATATTGGACGAATCTGACGGCCACGCGGGTGCAATGTCGTTTGTGCCCGCGGCGCTGCGTGATTCCGGATGGCTTTCGCGGCGCGTGCCGCGCGCGGGTTAACATCGCCGGGCGGTTGCACACGTTGGTCTACGGCAAAGCGGTGACGGTGAATGTTGACCCGATTGAAAAGAAGCCGATTTTTCATGTACTGCCCGGCAGTCGCACCTTTTCGCTGGCAACGGCCGGCTGCAACATGAACTGCAATTTCTGCCAGAACTGGGAAATTTCGCAAGCCGACCCGGCACACACGCGCTTCATTAATTTTACGCCCGAAGAAATTGTCGAGGAGGCCCTGCGCGCCGGCTGCCGCTCGATCGCCTATACCTACACCGAGCCGACTGTTTTCTTCGAATACATGCGCGACACCGCGCGCCTGGCCAAACAGCGCGGGCTGCGCAATATTTGGGTCACTTGCGGCTACATTGAGGAAGAGCCGTTGCGCGAACTGTGCAAGTACATTGACGCCGCCAATGTTGATTTGAAAGGCTTCTCAAAAGAGTTCTACGGCACCTACACGCAAGGGATGCTCGATCCGGTCCTGCGCTGCTTTGTGGTGCTGAAAGAGTGCGGGGTGTGGACGGAATTGACCAATTTGCTGATCCCCGGCGCGAATGATGACCCGGCCACGATCAGCAACATGTGCGCGTGGATTGTGGCGACGCTCGGGCGCGACGTGCCGGTGCACTTTTCGCGGTTTCATCCCAACTACAAATTGCTGGATCGGCCGCCCACGCCGGTCGGCACGATCCGCATGGCAGTGGCCATCGCGCAGGGCTACGGGCTGCGGTTTGTCTACTCCGGCAATATCGCGGGCGATCCGCATGAGTCCACGTATTGCCCGGCGTGTGGCGCGCTGGTGGTCAAGCGAACGGGCTATGATATTGACGCGGCAAATCTGCGCGACGGCGCCTGCGCACAATGCGGCCAGAAGATTCCCGGCATCTGGCGTTAGATTCTTTCGCAACGTTTGAGGAAATTCGTTCGCGGCGAACGGATTTATAACTGGGCATTTTCCCCGTTCATCCAGTATTGATCGCCCGGCACTAAGTACGCAACAACCAGTTGCAGTTTGCGCGTCATATGCTGCAATTTCTTTCGCAACAAAACAAATGAATGAGCAGCGCTGTCGCGTTCGCCATGTACGCGGTTCCCGCCGTCCTGACACCGAATACTGACCACTGATTACCGATTACCGGGTTGCAACTTCATGACTTCGCGTCTTGTGGCAAATCCATCTGCTTCTGCCCTGAATCCCGCCGCTGGCGCATGCGCGTCAACTTAGTGGCGCAAACGCTTCTGTCGTAGCGCAGTGTCGG
>CAYNJC010000057.1:0-20013 GCA_964397565.1 uncultured bacterium | reverse complement strand
AGCAGGCGCCCGCGGCCACAATTGGCATGACACCAAGTAAGCGCATTCATTAGTAACTGAATTTTGACCCCCCCGTTTTCCCGTTTTTCGACTCGGACGCCGTTTTTGGTCAGCGCACGGGCACGCTACTGTTTTTTTGTGTTTTTTGCCGCCGCCGCCAAGCGTTGACGCCCTTCGGTCGTAGCACGACCGCGTGCGGATAACTTGCTGCGCCGCTGCACCGCGCTTGACGTCGTGCAGCACGAGCGCCATGACAAGCTTCCTCAACTGCGCCGGAAGCTCAATTCAGACAGCTTGTGCAGCAGCGCGCAGAAGTAGGTGGAAATGCAATCAATGCGTCGCCGATTGCGCCGCGCCGCGCCAGTGCTGCGTTACGCCCCGCCCAGGGTGCGCTGCACGTCGGCCAGTTGCGCGCGAATCTTGATCTGCTGCGGGCACTTGGTCTCACAAATGCCGCACTGCGTGCAGGCGTCCGCGCGCCTGCCATTGGGCCAGTTGCCGATCGTGGTGTAGCGCGCCTGGGCCGCGGCCAGCAAGCTGTAGACGCGATACAGATTCATGGCCGCAAAGCACTCGGGAATGCGCACCGCATGCGGGCATGGCATGCAATAGCCGCAGCCGGTGCAATAGAGCTGGGCCATGCGCTGCAGCTTGTCCATCACGCGCCGGATGTGGCTTTGTTCGCGGGCCGAGAGCGGCGCGCGCCGCACCGCCACGCGCACATTTTCGTCCACCTGCGCCAGGGCGCTCATGCCAGACAAGGCACAGTCAACATTGGGATTGCTGAACACAAAGCGCAGGGCCAATTCCGGCGAGGACACGGCCTGCTTCGGCAACAGGTCACGAATCACCGCGCCGGGATGACCCAGGCGCCCGCCGCCGACCGGCCCCATGGCGATCACGCCCAGCCCCTGTGCCTTGGCGTAGGCCATCATCGCTTCATTGGCGCGATCCAGCAAATTGTACTGGCACAGGACCGAGGCGAACGCGCCGGTGTCAATGATTTCTCGCATCGCTGCCGGCTTGTCATGAAACGAGAAGGAGAGGAAGCGGATCATGCCTTTGCGTCGTGCTTTCTCGGCCTCGTCGAGCAGATGATGCTTCAAAATCGTGTTGTGCAGGCATTCAGCGCCGATGCCGTGCAAGTAGTAGATGTCGACATGATCGAGCGCCAGCCGGCGCAGCTGTTCTTCGAGCAGGCGCATGAGATCGGCCCGCTTTTTCACCTGCCAGACCGGCAGTTTGGTCGAGACAATCAACTGGTCGCGCAGGCCGCGCACGGCCTTGCCGACCACTGCTTCACTCTCACCCGCGCAGTAGCCGTAGGCCGTGTCAACATAATTGACGCCGCACGCAAAGGCATGCCGCATGAGCCGCACGGCTTCACGGACACGCACGTGCTCGTGCGCGCCGCGGCAATACATCGGCAGGCGCATCGCGCCAAAGCCCAACGCTGAAATCTGCAGGCCAGTGTTGCCTAACGGGCGTGTGTTCATGAAGACAATTATACAGCATTCGCAGATGATCGTGCCCACGGCCTGGCATGGGCACACAAATGGAATGAAATTGACATGCCGCCCAGGAACGAGTATACTCACATGAAGAACATTTGTTTATATTGCCTAAATTCCTCATGGATGACGCTTAATGGATTCTGCCCGCGAATACTGGCAGATTGACACCAAGACCTTAGCTGAGAGCATTCTCTCGGGAGCGCGGTCTGCCACCACCGAAGAAGATGTCAAGATGATAGTCGAGCCGCTCTTGCGTAAGGCATTCACGCAGGCCGGTATTGATGTTGGCATCGCGCAGTATGAGAAAGCGACGGCGCTCACCGCCAAACGAATGGATGCCGTCTACGGATTTCTGATCATCGAGTACAAAGCGCCAGGCAAATTAGCGCGCCCCGGCGATCTGGCGGAAACACAGAAACAACTGCGCGGCTATCTCGAGGCAGAAGCCACACGCCATTCTGGTCAACGCACCGGATTTTTGGAAAAGGCGGTGGGCGTCGCTATCGACGGCCAACAAATCATGTTTGCGCGCTTCAGCGCGACGCCACGCGTGCTCGCGACACCGGTGCCAATTCACACACCACAAGGCGAACTGTTTCCCGAAGCGCATCCGCAACAGGGCTTTCACTTTCAGGGCCCGTACGCCATTGCACCGGCAAGTATCGCCAACCTTCTGATTTTTGTCCGATCCGCCGCACGCCGCCCACTGACCGCCCACGACTTGGCAACCGTGTTCGGGCCAGAACGCGCCGTTGCCCAACTGGTTGTCTCTGAGCTATACTCAGCGGCGGTGCGTGGGCAACGGCGCTCGGCCTTTCCACGTGTCGCCACCTTTTATGCCGAATGGAATCGCATTTTCGGCGCGGTCTATGGCGAGCAATTGAGTCAAATGGAACAAGCCGCGCAAAGCACGGCGCACCTCTACAACCTGCCGTCAGGCATCAGTTTCAAGCCGCTCTTATTTGCCATTCACACGTATTATGCGCTGTTAATGAAACTGATTGCCATCGAGCTGCTGGCATTGCAGGATGGTTTTTCAGTCAAGTCATTTGTGCATGGCCTTGGCGCCGAAAATGATGCGCGGGTGCGTGAACGACTTGCCTACCTCGAAAGCGGCGGCGATTTTGTGCAAATGGGCGTCACTAATTTTCTGGAGGCGGATTTTTTCTCCTGGTATCTTGATGCTTGGAGCGAGCGCTTGCCCGAGGCCGTGCGCGCCGTGATTCGCGGCCTGGCTGAGTTCGAGCCTGCCACACCGATCCTCGAACCGGAGTGGACCCGTGATTTGCTGCAGAAGCTCTACGAATTGATCGTACCGAAAGATTTGCGCCATGCCCTCGGCGAATATTATACGCCCGATTGGTTGGCTGGCTACCTCGTTGACACCTCCGGTTATGAAGGCCAGCCGCAAGCACGCTTTCTGGATCCGGCGTGTGGTTCAGGCACATTCCTCGTGCAAGCCATCCAGCGCGTTTGCCGCCATGCCGAGACGCAAGAACGCGTCGCGCTTGCCGAGGTCGGTCGGGCAATTTTAGAAAACATTGTTGGCTTCGATCTTAATCCTCTGGCGGTCTTGGCGGCGCGCACCAATTACCTGATCGCCTTTGCGCGCTTCCTGCCTTATGTGCGGCCGGTTTCCTTGCCGGTCTACCTATGCGATTCTGTTGTGCCACCTGATCAATATCAGAAAGACAAGCACCAAGGAAACTTTCTGACCGACAATGTGGTTGTGTTCAGAACCACCGAGCATGACTATGTGTTTCCCGTTGGCATGAAGGACAAGACGCGCATCGACACGTTCACATCATCGGTTCTGTTGGGACTGCGTGCGAAGTTAACTCCTGAACAGTTTCGCACGCACCTTGCCAAGCAAGCGCCGCTCGCCGAGCAAGATCCCGAGCTGCTGCTTGCGATTTATCTGCGCATCAAGCAGCTTGACGACGAAAACCGTGACGGCATCTGGGCGCATTACATCAAGAACGCCTTTGCGCCGGTTTACATCAGCCCGTTCGATTTCGTGGTCGGCAATCCACCTTGGATTCGCTGGGGCTATTTGTCAGCCGAGTATCGCACATTGACCCTGCCTTTGTGGAAGGCCTACGGCTTGTTCTCCTTGAAAGGGCACCAGACGCGTCTGGGCGCCGGCGAGAAAGATTTCTCGATGCTCTTCACATATGCCTGTGCCGACCGCTATCTCAAGGATGGCGGCACGCTGGCGTTTGTCATTACCCATGAAGTCTTCAAGGCCAAGGGCGCCGGCGAAGGCTTCCGCCGCTTCCGCATTGGCGAAAAAGGCGCGCACTTGTGCGTCACGCGCATGGAAGACATGGTGGATTTGAAGCCCTTTCATGCCGCCAACAAGACTTGCATTTTTTGCATGCGCAAAGGTACGGCTACTAAATATCCCGTGCCAGTGGTTGAATGGCGTCGCAACCCGGGCGTTGGCCGTGTCCTGCACGAGTGGCAGATGCAGGAGGTTGAGGCCAAGACGACCCACCGTGAACTACAGGCCATGCCGATCAGCAAGCAGAAGCTGGTCTCGTCATGGCAGACCGCCACGCGCGCCGCGCTCAAAGCCAGCGCAAAACTGAATGGCGCCAATAACTACAAAGCCTATCGAGGGGCAAGTACTGAACCCTATGGCGTCTTCTGGCTGCGGCTCATTGAAGTGCGGCCTGACCGTCAGGTTGTCATCGAAAACATGTGCGAGCGCGGCAAACGCGAGATCAAATCTATTCGCAATTCGATTGAATCTCTGCTGGTGCACCCGGCCGTCAGCGGTGGCGACATCACCCGCTTTGGCATCAAGTCGCATTTCTATGTGGTAATGTGTCAGGATGCGGAGAAGCGTGTGCCATATGGTCGCGACTGGATGATTGAACATGCGCCGATGACATTTGCCTATCTAAAGCAATTTGAAGCGGTCTTGCGTTCGCGTGGCTCACGCACGGTGCGCGAGCTTGCGAACCGCACGGAGTTTTATGCCATGTTTGGCATAGGCAGCTACACCTTTGCGCCGTATCGGGTGGTCTGGAAGCGCATGGCCAACCAGTTGGCGGCAACCGTCTTGTCGGAAATAGACACGCCGTTTGGTGAAAAGATCGCTATCGCCACCGACACGACTTCGTTCTACGCGTGTGATGACGAAGATGTGGCCCATTATTTGTGCGCGATCATGAATGCTGCGCCGGTCAATGAGTTTGTGCGCAGTTTCTCGGCGGGCGGGCGCGGCTTCGGCGCGCCGTCCATGGCCGCCAACATTGCCATTCCCGCGTTCAACCCAGATTGTGAAACACATAAGCGTTTGGCGGAATTATCGCATACGGCCCATGCGCACGTCATCGCCGGTGAATCACTTAATGACCTTGATCGCGAACTCACCACTGCGGTACACGCGTTATGGAATATGAAACGCTGACCCCGGACGCAGCCGAGTATCCCGCGAAATTGCGCACGCGCTTGGGCGATGCCGCGCCGACCTTGTATTATCATGGTCCACTGAAGCTGCTTGACCGCTTATGCCTGGGCGTGATCTGTTCGGACAATCATCCTGGCCAGTGCATGCTCGAGGCCAATCAATTGCTGTTCACTATTCGCGAGTATGCCCTGAATTATGTGGGTGGCTGGCAGTCCGTCATGGAAATGGAAATTTTCCGGCTGTCTTTGGACGCGCGGCAAGACCCGCGCGGCATGCGCTCGACGACCATGCTCACGTCGCGCGGCATGCAGCACGAGACCTGGGACAACTATCTTGATGATCGCTATGGCCCGGTCGGGCCATTCCGCGATTTTCCGCAAAAGCCCGAGTATTATCGCCGCGGCAAAGAGGGCGAATCGCTCGCATTGTCGGCGACAGAGCCGACCGTGAAACGAATGCTGCGCGCCAATATTCTTCAGAAAAATCTGGTGGCGTGCGCACTGTCCGATCTTATCTTCGTGCCCTTTGCCGACAAGGGCTCGAAGACGATGATCAGCGTCAAGCGCGCGCTGAAACTGGGCATACCGATGTTTACGGTCAATGTGCCGCAAAACAATTTTCTGTTGGATATGGGCATTCCGACCTGCACCCGTAATACTGTCGGTGCTTTTTTAGAAAGTCAGGGCGCCGCGCGCGATGGCGCATCGCCGTTCCCCAAGCCGGACCAAGAACTGCCCTCGATCGAGGAGTGCGACCGCCGCGCCGCCAAGATTCTCCAGGAGGCGCGCGAACGACGCGCGCAGCGCCTTGGGCAGGCAACGCAATCAAGCTTTTTAGATGAGCTTGGTTCTTACTCGACCGGTCACACCAAGAAGCGATGATCGGGCATGTCCTACTTACTCAAAGACGATGGAGATCCTCATGAGCGTAGAGCGTGGTTCCGTTTTCTCAAAAATGAATTTCCCTCGTATGAGCCGTTTTGGCAAACACATGTTGTGCCGCTGACCAACCGGCCGATTGACGGGCATTTTAAGAGCGACAGTGAACTTCCTAGAGGCAAAGGGCCGCAAGACATCTGCATTGCACAGCTTTGTTACACCACGCTTCGGCATTTGCTGCGCTGCCATGAATTGAAGTCGAAGTGTAAAAACATAGATGCCTTCATCGAAGCCATGATGCGGCTGTCAGCCGCCTTGGATTGTGCTTTTGAACTGTTCGAACGACTTGGCAACTCGGGTTACGACCCCTGGGATGAGATCAAAGGCAAGCAAGCTCGAGAAAAATGTCGAAAACATTTGCGTGCCGATTATAAAGAGAAGATTGATCCAGTGAGATACTATAGGAACCATCTTGTCCATGGCAGGCTGTGTCTTGTTATTGAGGGCAATATTGTTCCAAAACTCGGCGTGGAGCAGAAGTACCTTGACTGGCGCAAAGTGACACAAGGTGTTTCCGCCACAGTCAAACAGGACTTCGTGACCATGACGGAGGTTCTGCAGCAAGGATGGCAGCGCGTAATAACATACCTTGAGTGTGAGTTCAAGAGAAACTGTTCAGTACCGCAAAAGCCCCGTCAAATAAACCTTGTTCAGCCGAAGCAACTTAGTCGGGTGTCAACAATATCACCAAGTGCATCGGGTTCTTGGGATTCTCAAGAGCGTCGCAAATGAAGACAAAGTCTGTGAATCAAGATGGTCTTTCAATTAATTCTGGAGCTATACTATGCGAATTGATCTGACCAGCTATGGTGCCTGGCAGCGCGCGTACCGGCTGACGGATGCCAATGTCGAGCTGATTGTCGTCACTGAAATTGGTCCGCGGATTTTGTCATTGCGCGTTAACGATCAGCCCAACGTGCTGTTTCAAGACTCGGGCGCGATTGGCCGCGGCGACTGGCTCATTTACGGCGGGCACCGTATCTGGCTGGCGCCTGAAACCGAGGCCAGCTATACGCCCGACAACCGTCCCTGCACCGTCACGGTCAATGATGATGCGCTCCTCATCGAAGCACCCGTTGACCCCTTGTCCAAGCTGCAGAAAGTGCTGGTCATCTCGGCCACGGACGGCGTCTTCTGCGTGCGCAACATCATCCGCAACACCGGCGTGATGCTGGCGACCGGCGCGGTCTGGGTGCTAACCTGTGTGCGGCCGGACGCGAAAGTGTTCTTCCCGTGGGGCCGGCCGGGCAACTGGCGCATGAAAAAAATCTGTTATTGGACCTCGTGGTGCGGCGGCGCACAGGGCTCGAATGTGCAAAGCCCGCAATGGAAGCAAATGGACGAGTTGTTTGTTATTGACCCGACCGGCGAAGTCGGCAAAGTCGGCACGAATGGTGAAGAGGGCTGGCTGGGCGCGATCTTTCCGGCGGCCAACACGACCTTCTACAAACAGTTTGTGCGGCAGGCGGGCGCAACCTATCTCGATGACGGTTGCGCAATTCAGTCCTACACCTGCAAGGATTTCATCGAAATGGAGACGCTCAGCCCGTTTACCGTGATCAATCCGGGCGAAGAGCTGGTGCACGAAGAGCGCTGGCATGCGCGCGCCGGGCTGGCGGATCTGGCCAATCCAGCGGCCATGCGCGCCGCGCTGGGCTGACGGGCGGGACCTGGTTCAAGCGATCGCGCCGCGCATCATTTATAGAATATTACTGATGAATGCGCTTACTTGGTGTCGTGCCAATTGTGGCCGCGGGCGCCTGCTTGGAGTCCCGCCAACGGCGCGGATGACCGCGGCTGCAGAAACCGCCCTCACCGCGGGCGGCTACAAGGCCGCTGCAAAGTAGAAAGAGCTCTCATTAGTAATGCCAAGGGAGAGTATGGTAGCCCGGGCGACAAGCGCGGCTTCTTCGCCGTCAAGTTTGTGACTGCCACCGAAGAGTACTCGCTCGAGCGGCGCTCGTACAAGCCGCAGAAATAACAGAAGGGAGCGCGGGGCTTCGACTCGCTGAAAGTATCGCCGATTCGGTGTCCTTCGTCATGCGATAGTTCGGATCCGGCATTCTGCCTGTTCACCTTTTTGCCACCGGCTCGAACCGCAGGCGATGCACATACGGCTGCAGCGCGCCGGCGCGCTCGTCCCAGTCGCGCACCAGCAGCGCGCGCATCTGGCGTTGCGCCAACACCGCGGCGCCACGCACGACTTGCGCCTCAATCTCGACCGCAAACCCATCTGAACGGCGGGCGCGCGCCATGTCATCGCTGCCCGCCAGCTCGCGCGACACAAGGTACAATCCGCGCAGCCAGGCCCGCGCAGCATCCACCCGAATCCGCACGCGCAGCACCCCACCGCGACCGATATGTTGGGCGGTCAACATGCCGGCGGCCACCGTATCGCCTGCATCCACCGGCGCCGCGTGACATTGTTCATCCCAGGCGCCGCGCAGATCACTCCAGAGCGCGACCGAGAAGCGTGCCGCGGCACCGGTCGTCGTGGCCTGATAGCTCAGCAGCGCCAACTGCGCCGGCAAGGTTATCTCGGCCGGCACGTGCCATTCCCAGACCCCCTCCGCGCCTGCCTGGCTGCTGACGTGCGCATCATCGCTAAAGCCCGGCGTAATGCGCGCGTTGTCGTCCGCGGTCGCGCGCCCCGCCTCATCAACGGAAAAGCTGCGGCCGGCCGAGGCAACAATGCGCAAATGCTGGTCTGATCCTGGAAACTGCAAC
Organism: uncultured bacterium; assembly: GCA_964397565.1. Classification (GTDB taxonomy): domain Bacteria; phylum Auribacterota; class UBA3054; order UBA3054; family JAPLST01; genus JAPLST01. Next base: position 11,416 of record CAYNJC010000057.1, on the reverse strand, counting down.
TCATGCCCGCGCCAGAAATCCGGCGGCCAGCTGGTCTGGCGGTCGCGCGTCAACCAACTGGTGCGCCCGGCGCGAAAGACGGCCATGCGCGCCGTGTGCCAGCCGGCGTTGCCATTGATCGCGCGCGCCGCCGTGATCGGCAGCCGCACGCCAACCGGGCGGATGCGCTCGTCGAGCGCGCACCAAAACCGGGCTTGAGCCGTTGGCCTGATCGCCCCGTCAAGCGCGGCGCGCACCGGCGTCAATGCAAGCCGCGCACTGACACTATCAACGGCAGCAGTGGCGCTGACGCGCACGGGCTGTGGCATTGCGGCGGTGCGTTCCCAGTGGTCGCCTTGGGCGCGCAGCCACACGCCTTGATCAAGCATGCCGGCAGTATGCTCAAATTGCAGCGCCGGTTCATGCAGTGGCGTCTGCAGTGTGCCACCGGCATGTTGCAGCGCGGCGCACAAGCCGCTCACGCGCAGCGTGGCGCCCGGTGGCGGCTGCCATTGCTCGGCCCGCGCCTGCGGCCCGACCTGCACCAGCAGCTCATTGGCAGTTTGATCGAGTACGCTGAACATGTGGTCGGCGGCATGTTCATCGGTTTGGTCGAAGCGCACCACGCCGGTGCGCAATTCGTCCGCAGTAGCGCGGTTGAACGGGTTGGCAGCCAACGTCAGGCGCCACGCCCAGCCGCCCCGCGGTGACGGTTCCAGCGCGCAGGCCTGCACCGTCGCCGCCACGCCGGCACGCGCGCGCGGCACTTGGCTGACCACGCCCCGCGCCGCATCCGGCAGCAGCGCCGGATCATCCGTCCACCACCATAGGTCACCCGGCGCCAACGTGTCCGCTGCCGCCGCCGTGTGCGGACCGGGCCGCAGCACCTGCGCACTAGCACAATCAATCACATCCGCCGTGGATACCGTCGCCGACCGAACCCAGCGCCAGCCAGCCACGTGCAGCGGGCGTGCGCCGCGATTGCGCAACACCGCCACATCCGCTTGCCGCAGATGCAGACCAACCGCGCCCGCCGTGCGCGCCAGCGGCACCTGCACGGCAATCGCCGCGTCGGCATGTCCCGCCCGCGCGCCGGGTTGCACATACAGCCAATCATTGGTTGCGCTACGATTGATGGCGTGCTCGCCGAGCCACAGGGTCGCGCGGTCCGCAGGCGTTTGCTCATAGTCCACGTGCACGGCGCACGCTGCCTGCGCCAGCATCCCCGTCACAAACCAGACATCCGTCCATGGCTGTTGGCGTGCGCGCAGCACCCCTGGCTCGCTGCGCGGATCACATAATTCCAAAGTAATGAAATTGCCTGGCGCGCACACCGTCTCAGGATATCCACTGAAATAAAGGAACTCGCCATCGTTGTCCAAAATCTCAAGCGTACCTGCATCCCCGCCGCACGCCAAGCAGAGCGTTGCCGCAACGCCGCGCCAGGCATGCGGGACAAAGCGTTGTGCGCAGCGTTCGCGCCACAAGGCGTCAAACGCATGCCACTGTGCCACCCACGCGCGTGATTCCGGCAAGGCCAGCGGCGCGGCCGACAAGCGCACGCGCATGTTCGTTCTGCCGTGTTCATCTACGACCGGGGCAATGTCCGCCACGGTAAACGCGCGCGTGATGTTGCGCCAGCTGCCCTTGTAGTCAATATCGTAGAAGGCGCTTTGGCGCAGCACGGCCTGCGCCGGAATCACCTGCTCAGTTCCGCGCCAGACCGCCTCCAGCGCAAGGCTCTCAAAACCATGCGCGCCGGAATGATCATGGCGGCGGGCCGCCTTGTTTTCGTCAAAGGCATCGGCAATGGTCAATGCCAACGTCGCCGCCTGCTCTTCCGGCAACGCGTGCCAGCGCAGCTCTTCACCACACGCCATGGCCAGTTGCACCGGTGGTGTGATGCAGGGATCCAGGATGGCACGCCAGCCGCCCGCCCGCGCCACGACTGACGCCGTGCGCACGGCTGTTTCCACCGACCATGGCAACACATTGGTCGGCATGCGTGCCGTGTCGGCAATCCGCACGCGATAGCGCACACACTGCCCGGCATTACTGGCCAATACCTGCCATGCGTCACGATGCTGCGCGGCCAGGGCGCCGGCATCGGTCAGCGCCGCCATGATCTGGGCTTGGGCCTGTGCCAATCCCGACTGCAGCGCATCGTCCAGCATGCCGCTGTCGGCAGCCACGCGCGTCTGCGCGCTGTGCACGCCGGTGCGATACACCATCATCAAGGCAATCAGCGACAGGAGCAGCAAGACTGCCAGCATGGTGAACAAGGCCGCGCCACGCGTCGGTCGCGTGCGGTTGCAGTATCGCATTGTGCAAGGGGCAAAGGTCAAGGGATGAGAATGTCGGATGTCAAATAGTAAATGTTGAATGTTCGATGTTCGATGTTAGCGTTTGCATCGTGCGGCCATGCCCGCCAGCACTAACAGCGTACAGACAGCGCCCGGCTCCGGCACGGGTGGTAACGCGCCCAGATACGTCGCGCCACCGTACAACCCGCTCTTGTGCGCCGCCGGCGATGCATCGTTTAAATATAAGAACTCCGCAGCGCCCGGCGTCTGTGACGCAAAATCCGGCGGATTCGTCATGGCCCCGCCACCAAATTGCTCCCACCCCGTCGCGGACCCCATCGCATTATACAAGTTGTTGCTGACAATCAGCATGTTCGTGGTCGCCATATCTGCAATCCACGCGGCGCTGCCATTGTAGAAAATATTGTTGTGCAGTTCCGCCGGGCCTTCCGGCCCGAGCACGCCCGCGTTGAAGGACACATTCGTCCCGCCGCATTCATAGAAGGTGTTGTTGTAATACACCAAATTGGGATACACACCGCCGCGGCAACCCGCATCCGCGCACCACGCCATGATGTTGTGATACACGTAAATGTCGCGATAGGCGCGCTGGTACACACTGTTGGTGTCGGCCACCGCCACCACTGCCGCGCCATTGCTGACAAACCAATTGCCAAAAATGCGCGCCTCCTTGCCGGCCCACAATGTCACGCCCGCCGTGCAGCGCTCGAAGCGGCAGTTCCACACCAAGTTTGAGTTGTACGCCTCAATATCAGGGTGCTGTTTCAGGTCATACAAGAGCACCCCGCCTTTGTCGCCGCGCCCGTCGAACATGCAGTCATGCACGCCAAAGCGCGGCGCTGCCGGCGGATTGGTCACCGCCGGTTCGACGCTGTGCCACGTTTGAATCGCCGCGCAGTATAATTCTCCCGGCGCGCTGGAATGATTCTCGACCCGCAGATTTTCGAGACCAACTTGCGCCGGCGGCATGGCCGGGGGGTAAAAATAATTGGTGTCGCTTTGAATGGTGTTGAGCGGCGCAGTGCCATGATACACGAGCGTCGGCCGGCCATTGGTGCCGACCAGCCGCAGCGCTTGGGCATTGGGGACCATCACTTGGCCTTCATAATCGGTGCCGGTGTTCCTGATAATGATCGAGACCGACGACCATGAGCCCAAGGTCGCATCGGTGTAGTCAACCGCGGCTTGAATGTTGGTAAACGGCGCGGCTTCGGTGCCGGCCACGGCACCCGTCCATGTGTTGTCCACCCACAAGTTTGACCACGTGGCGGCCAGCATGGCGCGCTCATACCACGCGCGATAAGACACTTCGTTCGCGAGGAATCGCGGCCGAGCGACGGCGGCGTTAACGCAGACGGCAAGACAGGCACTTAGCAGCACACCTTGAACGATTTTCATACCAGACCCTGGTAGTTTTAGTTAAACGGCGCAGCAGCATCGTAACACGATTAGATACAATCGTGTTACGATGGTAGCAGAACAGAGGGCATTTGTCAAGCCCCGCCGGCAGCCCCGCCGGCACGTTGCGCGTTGGTAGATCGGTGGGCCTGGGCCACGCAGTTGCAACGCACGCACACAATCAGTATAATGATGTTGCAGGCAGCGACTTGATTTTCTGCCAGAATAGCTCAGTTGGTAGAGCAGTGCTTTCGTAAAGCACAGGTCGTCGGTTCAACTCCGACTTCTGGCTCCAGCCTTTAAGGCCGGCACGTCCGCACCACGCGGGCGTGCCGGCTTTTTCTCATGCACGACGATTTCAATGGTAGCGGGCAGCAATCAACGCCGCAGAGCGACCCGCACCGGTGGCGGGGCAGCGTTACCACAAATCAGCTGCCGCGCTGCACCCCGCGCTCGGTGATCCATCCGGTGATGTAGCGCGCCGGCGTGACATCAAACGCGGGGTTGCGCGCACGGGCACCGGGTGGCGCGATACGCACGGTCGCGCGCGTGCCGTCGGCCAGCAGTCCTTCGATGGAGAGCACTTCATCTTGGTCGCGTTCTTCAATCGGAATGGCATCCCCGGTGGGGCAGGCAGGATCAAAGGTCGAGGCGGGCGCGGCCACATAAAAAGGAATCCCGTTTGCATGCGCGACCACGGCTTTTTCATACGTGCCGATTTTGTTGGCGACATCACCGTTGACGGCCACCCGGTCTGCGCCGACAATACAGAGGTCCACGGCGCCGGTGTGCAAGAAATGGCCGGCAGCGTTGTCGGCGATGATCTCGGCGGCAATCCCTTCTTGCTGCAGCTCCCAGGCCGTCAAACGCGCACCTTGGCAGCGCGGCCGGGTTTCATCGACCAAGACCTGCAAGCGCAGGCCGCGCCGGGCGGCGACGTACAGTGGCGCCAGTGCCGTGCCCCAGTCCACCGTGGCAAGCCAGCCGGCGTTGCAGTGCGTCAGGACGGTCATGCCATCGCGCAGGAGTGCTGCGCCGTGCTCGCCGATGGCCTGACAGGCCGCGACAGTATCCTCGGCGAACTGGTGCGCGGCGGCAACGGCGGCGGCACGCGCGGCGGCAATGCTGCCCGCCGCCGTGATGGCGCTGCGCACGCGCGCCAGGGCGTGAAAAAGGTCTTGGGCAGTTGGGCGGGTTGCGCGCAAGCACTGTTCAGCGGCGTGGACAGTTGCAGCGAAGTCGTCCGTCGCTGCGGTCTGCGCCGCCAGTGCGAGCCCGAATGCGGCCGTCGCGCCAATCGCCGGCGCGCCGCGCACGCGCATCGTGCGGATCGCCGCGGCAACATCGGCATACGTGTACAGGCGCAAAACCTCCACGGCAAATGGCAACGCCTGCTGGTCCAGCAGGCACACAGCGTCGTGCTCCAGCCACACGGTGTGATAGGGTTGGCCGTTAATCAGCATAGTGGTGGGATTTTCTCATTTTCTTAATTCTTTCGCGGCGGGAACATCAGCGCGATCATGCACCACGTAGACCAGGCGATTGGTCGCAAACCCCAGTGCGGCGGCACGCTCGGTGAGCATGGTGCGCGTGGCGTCCGACAGTTGCGGCGTTCGCGCCAGCAGCCACAAATACGAAAAGTCATTGCCGGTGACGAGCGCATACTGATACGCATTGGTATCCAGCGCAATGATTTTGTAGCTGGCGTAGAACGGCCGAAAGAAACTGACGCGCAAATGCCCGATCTTGGGCGCGCCGGCGAAGCGCGCAATGCCGCGCACGCTGCGCCAACGCTGCCGGGCTGCGTCATAGCCCGTGTTGATGACGTTAATGGTGGTGGCATCACGCGGCGCATACTCGGCGCGCACATTGGAGAGGCCTTCCTCAAAGCGGTTCGGCAAGCGTGCGATCTCATACCAACGCCCGAGATAACGCGGCGCGTCAAAGGTACTCACCGGGCTGAGGGTGGCGGTTTCCTCGGTACAACTTGCCAAGAACAATCCGGTGACAATGCTGATCAAACGAGTGCATGTGCGCATGACGATGTTCATGGTGGCGCGCCGATTAGCGACCAAGTAAATCACCGCCATGGTTTCAGCGCAAGCTGACCGGCGGATCCAACAGCTCTTTCATGATAAATGCCCGGCGCAGGTCGGCCGGTAAAAGAAAGCCGGTGGTTGTTGCGCACACCGGCGCCGGCGCACCAGCTTTGTCACATCGCCTCGGCGACACGGTGCTGGTCAGCACTTGCTGCGGCAGTTCTGCCCGCCCGGCCTTTGTTGCCGCCTCATCCGCGGCGGCGGCCGCCGCTAGGGTGGTTGCGTGCGCGCGCGGCGCGCTGATGGGGCGCCAATCCATCGCCGGCCGCACTTTGGGCTCGCCGCCGAACAGTTGAGAGAACACATCTTCGAGCGAACCGGCCGCCGGCGCAGGTGCCGGCGCTTCCGCGTCCGGCGCGGGCGCCGCCGGGCGTACGGTCGTGCGGGTGTGCGGGCGGGGCTGCGCTGCGCGCGCGGCGCGCTGCTGCTTCATCCACCACTGCAGCAGCGAGCCGGCGCCGATCGCCAGCAGAATCAAGACATTGATTAGTCCGTCATTCATCAGCAACGTTCATCGTTGGTCGTTCATCGTTGGTCGCGTCGCACCCATCGTCAATTGTCAATTGTAAAGTATTTCTGTCAGCCTTGCGGTTGTGGCGTCGACGATGCCGACGGGCCATGGCCGGTGCCGGCGATGCTGTCGCGCATGGCGGTATCGGCCTGCACATTTTTCATGCGATAATAGTCCATGATGCCGAAATTGCCGCTGCGGAAGGCCTCGGCCATCGCCCGTGGAATTTCGGCTTCGGCCTCGACCACTTTGGCGCGCATTTCTTGCACTCTGGCTTTCATCTCCTGTTCAAAGGCGACGGCCATGGCGCGGCGCACTTCGGCCTTGGCTTGGGCGACGCGTTTATCCGCCTCGGCCTGGTCCGATTGCAGGCGCGCACCGATATTTTCACCCACATCAATATCGGCAATGTCAATCGAAAGAATCTCAAAGGCCGTGCCGGCATCCAGACCTTTTGCCAGCACGCGCTTCGAGATCGAATCCGGATTTTCAAGCACATCTTTGTGATTGGGGGCTGAGCCGATCGTGGTCACAATGCCCTCGCCGACGCGGGCGATGATCGTCTCTTCGGTCGCGCCACCCACCAGTCGGTCGAGATTGGTCCGCACCGTCACGCGCGCTTTGGCCTTGAGCTGAATCCCGTCTTTGGCGACGGCATCAATCGTGTTGCGCCCTTTGGCCGGGTCGGGACAGTCAATCACTTTGGGATTGACCGAGGTCTTGACCGCGGCGAAAATATCGCGGCCGGCCAAATCAATGCTGGCGGCGCGCTGAAACGTCAAGGGGATATTGGCCTTGTCGGCGGCAATCAAGGCGCGCACGACATTCATGACATCGCCGCCGGCCAGGTACAGACTCTCGAGCTCATCGGTCGAAACCGCCAAGCCGGTCTTGACCGCCGCCACCTTGGCATTGACGATCACGGTCGGCGTGACTTTGCGGAGCGACATCCCGATCAGGCCGAGGAACGCGATGTCGGCATTCGAGGCCCAGCCCTGAATCCAGAGCGTGACATAGCGCATCAGGGCGATAAAGAGAATGAAGCCACCAAGCGCAAGCGCGGCGATGAGAATCAAAAGCAAGTTCATAACCGACCTCCCGGTTGCACACAGCGGGCACACCGCCGTGCTGAGTGAAGAAAACCATCACCATTAATGATACTCAAGCCGCCGGGCAAAGTCAAGCGTGCCCGGTTCTTTAACTGAGATTCCGATATGAGCCAAAGCCCCACTAAGACGCGGCTCAGAGCGCCGCGACTACAGAAAGGCGCGGCAGTGTCCGGCAAGTTGGTATGCCACGTCGTCATAGCGAAATTTCAGAATGCGATAGCAGCGAAAGATGGATGTACATCGGCGCGCCGGAATGCTATACTTTTGCACTTTGCAAAAGAAACGCCCGATGACTAGTGCCAAACATAGTGCCGTGGCGGACGTGCTGGTGACCGCGGCAGTGATCGCGCGCCACGGCTTGATTCTGCTGGCGCGGCGCGTGACGTCCGCGCACGGCGCCGGCGGCTGGGAATTTCCCGGCGGCAAACTTGACGCGGGCGAAGCGCCGGAAGCAGGCCTGGCGCGCGAGATTCAGGAAGAACTCGGTGTGGCGATCACGGTGGGCGCATTGCTGGCCGATGTGCGTCATGCCTATCCCGCAAGAACGATTCGTTTACTGGCCTATCACGCGCGCATTGTGGCCGGCGAGCCGCAGGCAACCGAGCACGCCGAGCTGGCTTGGGTGCCGCGCGGCGCACTGCTGGACTACGATCTGCTGCCGGCTGATGTGCCGATCGCGCAACTTCTCGCGCAGTGCGAGAAGCTATAAGTGAAAATGCTATACTAGAGCATATGAAAGTTCTTGTGTTCATTGGCGCGGCGTGGCTGGGTATGCAGAGCAGTCTGCCCGTGCTGGCCGGGCCTACCCGCACAACCCCACCAACAAACATGCTTGAGACAATCACCAAAACCGATGCCGAGTGGCGCAAGCAATTGACGCCCGAGCAATATCGTGTTACCCGTCAAAAAGGCACCGAGCCGGCGTTTTGTGGCCAATTGTATGATCATAAAAAGCCCGGCATCTACACCTGCGTCTGTTGCAGTCTGCCCTTGTTCAGCACCACGGCGAAGTTCAACTCGGGCACGGGCTGGCCGAGTTTTTTCACGCCGATTGATCCGGCCCACGTGCGCACCCAGGCGGATCGCAGTCACGGCATGGTGCGCACCGAAATTCTGTGTGCGCGCTGCGCCGCCCATTTGGGGCATGTCTTCGAGGACGGCCCGCCGCCGACGGGCTTGCGCTATTGTCTGAATTCCGCGGCGCTGCAGTTTGTCGAGCAAGCCGCGACCAACGCGGCTGACGTGGCCAGTGCTGCAGCGCCGACAAACACTGCCATTTTTGCCGCCGGCTGTTTCTGGGGCGTCGAGGCGGCCTTTCGCAAGGTCAAAGGTGTATGCAGCACCGAAGTGGGGTACCTTGGCGGGCAGACAAAGAAACCAACCTACCAGGACGTGTGCACGGACCGCACGGGGCACGCCGAGGCGGTGCGAGTCGTGTTTGATCCCACCCAGGTATCCTACGAAGAATTGCTGCGGGTGTTTTTTACCTGTCACGATCCAACCCAGGTTAATCGGCAAGGGCCGGACACGGGCACGCAATATCGCTCGGCAATTTTCTACTGCACGCCAGCGCAGGAGCGCGCCGCGCAGGCCGCCAAGGAGCAGCGGGAAAAGTCCGGCACGCACGCGCGGCCCATCGCCACGCAGATCGTGCCGGCTCCGGAATTTTACCGCGCCGAGGAGTATCATCAGCAGTATCTGGAAAAGAACGGTGGGGAATGTCATTTATGACAAGTTTTAGGTTTTAGGTTTTACGTTTTAGGTAGACAGCGACAGATTGAAAAATGAGCAATGAGCATTGATCCCGCCAATGGTGGGACTCCAAGCAGCCCTTGACAAATGGACACGTATGGACTTATTTACCTTAGTGCGGTCTGAGCATCTGAATCATCACGGTTATGTGTTTGGCGGGTGCATGTTGAAGTGGGTGGATGAATATGCCTGGCTGACTGCCGCGCGCGAGTATCCGGGGTATACCTTGGTGACGGTGGCGATGAACAACATTGTGTTCAAGCACTCGGTCAAAAACGGTTCGATTCTGCGCTTCAGCGTCATCCGCGAACGGCAGGGCACCACCTCGGTGACCTACACCGTGAACGTCTATGCCGACGCGCCCGGCGCGACACACGAACAACAGGTCTTTGTGACCTTGGTGACGTTTGCGTGTGTGGACGCGCACGGCAAGAAGCGGGCGTTGCCGCCCGCGCCGCCGGCGCGCTGATGTGCTGGATTTCGCATGAGTGGGTGAATGGACGGGTGGCTGCGTGAGCGCATGGACAAGTGCCTCCCCATAACTTTGTTTGGTATGAACGAATTGTCTCCGACCACCGACTACCGCCCACTGAGTATCAAACACTGACCAGCATCCAGCGACGCGCGGTGGATGTCAGCGGTTCCAACGCACGCGCAGCCGGGACAGTACCTCGCCCATGCCGGCACTGTCCCTCTTGGTGCCCGCCACACGCCGCTACCGACCGATCCGCCGCCAGGTCCGTTTCACTTGGCGAAGCATAGTTCTGTTCATCATACCCTTGCGTATGGGGCACTTCTGTCGCAACTGGTACGCCACTGTTTGCACGTTGTCGCAATGACGCATTCCATTTGCGATACGCCAGAAATCCACAGCCCATTGCGAGCACAATAGCACTACTAGTGAGAGCGCGTTCTACGTTGCAGTGTACTTGTAGCCGCCCGCGGTGAGGGCGGCTTCTGCAGCCGCGGTCATCCGCGCCGCTGGCGGGATCCACGCCGTTGGCGGGACTCCAAGCAGCTCCAAGCAGGCGCCCGCGGCTACAATTGGCATGACACCAAGTAAGCGCTCTCATTGGTAGCTGCAATGGCATGCTTAAGACGCATTGTGTTATTGCGGTGGAAATATAGCCCAAACAAGACTGCGACAAGCGAGATTTTTCATACAGGGGCAACGCACTGAACTTCCGCTGCTACCTTGCGCTACTGCAATCTGCCAGACACTGCCGCGTATTCCGTTATTCACCGCGCGCCTCAAACGCGGCACGCATGTGGGGCGTGAATTTGCTATACTACTGCGATGTACTCTAGCACCACTGGAAAACGGTGCGCCGCGTGGCACGGCGCGGGTAACCACAGCGGATGGCAGCCATGAGCAACGCACGCGTCTATATTATCGGCGCCGGGCCGGGCGACCCGGAGTTGATCACGATCAAGGGCTACAAGTGCATTCGCGCCTGCGACGTGGTGTTCCACGACACGACCGTGGCACCGTACATTCTTGACCATTGCCGCAAGGGCACGACGCGGATTCGCATTGAGGACAACATCAGCGATGACCCGCTCTTGCTGGACAAAATGAATGCGCAGATCATTGCCGCGGCGCGCGCCGGCCGGATTGTCGGCGTGGTGCAGGAAGGCGATCCGTTCATCTTCGGGCTGGGTGCGGAGATCGCGCGCGCGGCGGCGCACGAAGGCATTCCCTTCGAGGTGGTGCCAGGCATCACTGCGGCCATCGCCGCAGCCGCCTACGCCGGCATTCCCCTGACCTATCGCGGCTATTCCTCGACCCTTGCGTTTGCCACCGGCCACACCGATTTGAACAAGCAATACACCGATGTCGATTGGCAAAAAGTGGCGACCGGGATGCAAACCCTGGTGGTGTTCATGGGCGTCAGCAATCTGGCGATGATTGTCCACAAAATGATCGAGCACGGGCGCGATCCGCGCACGCCGACCGCGATCGTCAGTTGTGGCACGACCCGCGCGCAAAGCACGATCGCTTCAACCCTCGGTGACATTGCCGAGCTGATCAAAAACGAAAAACTGCAGGTGAAAATGCCGGCGATCATCGTCATCGGCGATGTCGTCGGCCTGCGCGATGAGTTGAACTGGTATGAGCCCGGCATTGAATGATGAACGATGAACGATGAACGATGAACGATGAACGATGAACGGTGAACGATGAACGATGAACGGTGAACGGTGAACGGTGAACGGTGAACGGTGAACGGTGAACGGTGAACG
>CAYNJC010000056.1:0-20398 GCA_964397565.1 uncultured bacterium | reverse complement strand
TGGCACCGTTGGTGAAGCAGAGCACACGACTGTTGTCCGTGTCGGCGACCCAAATGTTGCCGTCTGCATCCACCTCCACACCGGAGGAGTAGGCGGACTGGGTGGACAGTGTGTTGGCACGGGGAGGCGGTGGCGTGCGTGTGTTGTCGGGCGAGCGGTTGGTGAACGTGGCCTGACCCCAGACATCGTCCGCAATCTGATCGGTCACAAACGGATCAATGTACTTGAGCACGCGGTTGTTGCACAAGTCCACCACGTAAAAATTGCCGGCGGCGTCGGTCGCCATCATGCTGGAGCGCGGTGATTCGGAGACGCTGCTGACAAACGGATATGACATCAGCGCGAGTGTCGCGGCGGTCGGCGGCAGAAATTGAGTGCTGTTGCCGTTGGCGGAGCCGGCGTCCCACAGGGCCGGCTGGCCAATGACGATGTCTGCACACGGATACGGGCCGTTGGGCAGTGTTGCCGGCTTCCACCCGTTGAAACCGAGAATGCGATTGTTGGCCGAGTCAAACAGATAAATGCGCGGGGGATTCTTACTGGTGTCGACGTGGACGCCGCCGATATGCGCACCGGCATACGGCACAATCCGATTTACCATGATCTCCTCCTGCCGCGTTGTGCCAAGATACTTACTGATGGCCAGATCCAGCGCCGGCAGGGGCGTGGCGGCGAAGGCGGCAGATGCTGCCAATGAAAATGCACTCAGGGTGGACAATATTAGGCAATGCTGTTTCAAATTAGAACTCAATTGTGTAGTGTTATTGCATACTCATACTATATAAAAACGACGTGCGCGCATGCGTAGCAACGCCGGTGCCAGCAGAGCGAGAAGAACGCCCGGCTCCGGCACACCAATCTGCTGCAGTGTGATTGAATCGCTGCCGACAATGCCGGCGATATTGGTGCCGCTGATGGTCAGCAAATTGCCACCAAACTGGAGCGGAATGTCGGTCACCTGCCAGGGCGATGTGGCGGGAAACGAGCCAGCGCCGCCGCGTTCATTGATCCACTGCATCGTGCCGACCAGATTCACATTGGTGCCGCCAATGGTAGCCGTCGCACCAATCACGGTGCTGATGCTGTTGGTGACATCAACTAGCGGCGCGGTTGCGCGCGGCACATGGAAGATGATGCGATTCCAGGTGTGATCCTGCAGTACAAACATCGGGCCATCAAAGAAACAAAATGCGGGCTGGCCCAGATACGTGTTGATGATCTGCGTGGGTTGCGGATTGGCGCCGGTCTGCGGCGTGGGATAGAGAAACAGGTGCATGCCTTGGGGCGTGTCGTAGGTGTCGTCGGTCAACACCATTTCGTTGGCGCTGTTGAAGGCCAGGGTAATCGGCGTGCCGGGCCGGTTGGCGTCACCACCGCCATCGCGGGGCGTGGTGAGTGTCGGCTTGCAGAAGACGGCGTCGGCCGCCGTGTTGGGGAAGATCGTACCGCCGACCGGATAGGTGTTGGCCTCGTTAAAGCGCACGACGCGGCAGTTGCCGCCACCCTCGTAGCCGGAATCGACGACATACAGGTTGCGGTAGTTGTCGAGATACACCTGCGTCGGATCCGCCATGTCGGTGGCATCCACGGTGTAAATCCATTGGTCCGCGATCCACTTGCCTTTATTTCTCAGGCCGCCGGTTTTGTTGGTCTGGCCGAGTACGAGATCCACCTGCGGGATGGCGTCAAACGGATTGCGGATGCGCAGGACGCGCGAGCCGGGCTGATTGTCGACATGACTTTGCGCGTACCACAGCACATTGCTGACCGGATCGTAGCATACGCTGCCAGTGATGGGCATGGGCGCGCAATCGCTGTTATCGTCCGCCCACCTGAGTTTGTTGGCCTGGTTGCCGTCAATCGTTTTGAAGGGGGCATAATAGCGTCCGCCGTTGGTAATCGGCAGTTGAAACATAAACAGTTTCCCGTCGGCGGTCACGAACAGCACATTGCTACTGGCATGGAGAAAGTTGGGATAGCGGTATTCAAAAGTGCCGCCGGGTTCGCTCTGATCCATGGCCGACTGGCCAATGATCACATCGGCCGACTGAAAGTTGACCGCTGCCGGATAGTTGGTCCAGACCAAGACGCGATAGCGGTCGTGTACGAACAGTTGATTGTTCCAGCGTGCCATGCCGTAGTTGTCCCACGAGGTGCGCCCGCTGATTTGGTTGAAACCTTCCTTCATCATCTCGCCGTTGGACCAGACGTGGCCCTGGGCATTGCGCGTGATTGGCAGGGGAAAGCGAATGACCTTGTTGAAGCCGCCAAAACTGGTGCAATAGAGATTGGTTTGGGCGTCAATGCTGATGCTGCCATCGGGTTGCCTGAACTGGGCCGTGGAACCGTCTGGGTGCACATACCTGCCGTTGCCAAGAAACGTTGTCAGATTCGGCTGGCCGATGCAATCCAGCGGTTGGCCGGTGACATGGTTGAACTTGATGATGCGACTATGCGCACCGTCGGCGACCCAGACAATGTTTGAGTCGGACGGATCAAGGCAGAAACCACGCGACCAAAAGAGCAGGTTGGTGCCGAACTGATTCGTATGGCTGAACGCGCGGTTGGCGCTCATGCCGTTTGAGAACGGCGGGCGGAAAGCCATGATGCGCGGGCCGAGGAGCGGGTTGCTGCCCATGTCGCTGCGGCCGTCGAGGACGAAAACCTCGTGCGTCTGCGGATGCACGCGCACGCCGCCGGGTTGACACATTTTGTTCAGCGCCGTGCCGCTGCTGTTGGCGGTGAAGGTGGACTGACCCAGCACCAGCGTGGCGCGCGCCGCGCCGTTGGTGAAGCAGAGCACGCGATTGTTGCACGTGTCGGCGACCCAGATATTGCCGGCCGCATCCACATCCACGCCGGAGGAGTAGGCGTCCTGGGTGTACAGTGTGTTGTTCCGGGGCGACGGCGGCGTGTGTGTGTTGTCGGGCGAGCGATTGGTGAACGAGGTTTGGCCCCACACTTGGTCGGCGATTTGGTCGGTCTCGAACGGATCATTATACTTGAGCACGCGGTTGTTGCACAAGTCCAGCAGGTAAAAATTGCCGGCGGCGTCGGTCGCCATCATGCTGGAGCGCGGTGATTCGGAGACGCTGCTGACAAACGGATATGACATCAGTGCAAGCGTCGCGGCAGTCGGCGGTAAAAACTTGGTGCTGTTGCCATTGACGGAGCCGGCGTCCCACATAGCGGGCTGGCCGATGACAATGTCCGCATGCGGATACGGGCCGTTGGGCAGCGTGACCGGCTTCCAGCCGTTGAAACCGAGAATGCGATTGTTGGCCGAGTCAAACAGATATATGCGTGGAGGATTCTTACTGGTGTCCACATGGACGCCACCAATGTGCGCGCCGGCATAGGGCACAATCCGATTTACCATGATTTCCTCCTGCCGCGTCGTGCCGAGATACTTGCTGATGGCCAGATCAAGTGCCGGCAGCGGCGTGGCGGCGAAGGCGGCGGATGCTGCCAACGAAAAGGCACTCAGCGTGGACAGGGTCAGTTGACGATGGTTCATAGTTGATACTCAAGAGTAAGTGTTATGAGAAGTCAGACTATACAGAAAAACGGCATGCACGCATGCGTAGCAGCGCCATCGCGAACAGCGCGAAAAGCACGCCCGGCTCCGGCACGCCGAGCGACTGCAGATTATAGTCAATCAAACTCAGGCGCATAATCCCGGGCGCTTCACTGCCGGCATCGTAACTCATGAAGAGATAGCCTTCGTGGGCGGCGAGCGTGTTGCGCCACGGGCTCAGGCCGCTGGCGGGGGTGATATCCATCGGCGCGAGATCGGGCCGTTCGAGATTGTAGAGGTAGACTTTACGGCTGCCGGTCCAGACCGACGCGGCCAGCAGCATGTTGCCATAAAACTTGGGATGGTTAAGCAAAGCTAGGTCAACCACGGCGTCGCTGGTCATGCTGCCGGGGATTTCGTAGCACCGGCTCGCATTCTGGATATTGGCTGCGCCGCCAAAGAGGTTGGTGGCGCACCAAATCCAATTCTGGCCGCTGGCTGCGCGCGCTTCGAGGAAGAGCGCGCGACCGTTCTGTTTGGGGTCGAGGATGCACGACGTATACACTGAGTCGATGCCTTCCGTTTCCCGTTCGCTCAGGGTGGCAAGGCTGTTGAAGCCGCTCCAGCGGCGGGCTTGCGCATCCATGCCGCAGTCATTGCGCGCGCTACAAATGGCGTTGAGCGCGCTGACATTGGTCCATCCGTAGATACCGCCAATGTTGCGGGCCGCGCCATCATAGTCATCGCCGGTCGCGCGTTCGATCAGCGGCGTGGCCGCTTGTGCGAGCGCCATACTGGGCACGCCCGCGGCATTGGTGGTATAGAAGCCGTACCATGACCAGTACCACGGGCCGCCGTTCGGAATGCCAAACTGGCACCACAATGCGGCGTAGAAGACATTGCTACATTTCACCCAGGTCTGGCCCTCTTCACCACCACCGTCGTTGCAGGGAATGCCGCCGATGGCCAACTGCCAGGCGCCGGTCGCCATGCTGCTCAGGGTCGAGGCCCGCACGCGCCAGATGCTCTGGGTGCGCGGATTGCCGGACGAGGCCATAGCCTGCAGATAGACATAGCCGTCATGATCGTAATTCTTCACCAGGCTGCTGCGCTGGTTCATGCGCAGGCCTGTGCCCGCGCCGGCATAGCCCACGCCGTTGGTTACCAGAAGAATTTGCCACGCGGTGCTGGTGATGACCGTGTCGCGGGCAATCCGCACACTGTCGAAGGCGACATCGCCATAGACATTCGAGCCGGAGACGCTGATCACATTGTCGCCCAGCAGTAACGGGACATCCGGGATTGCCCAGGATGTGACCGCGGCCAGCGTGCCGCCGCCGCCGAGTGCATTGGTCCACCACAGCATGCCAACGACATGCTGATTGTTGGTGCCGTTGATGGTGTAGGCGCTGATGCTCTCATCCACGGTCATGTCCGGCGTGGTGACATCAATATACGGCGCGCCTTCGCCCGGGCCGGGCGCGCGCGTCATGGTGATGGCGGCAACCACATTGCTGCCGAATATATTTGTGGCGGTGACGGAGATGAGATTGGCGCCGCCGCTGAGCGGAATGCCGGTGATGACCCATGCGGATGTGGCCGGCGCGCTGCCGCTGCCGCCGCGATTGTTCGACCAACTAAGATAGCCGACCGCATGTTGATTGGCGACGCCGCCCAGGGCGCAGGTGGTCACGCCACTGAGGAACGACTGCGGCGCATTGGTGATGCTGATGGCGGGCGTGCCCTCGCCGGGCGCGAAGGCGCGCGTGATCGTGATCGAATCGCTGCCGACAATGCCGCCGGTATTGGTGCCGCTGACGGTCACCAGGTTGCCGCCGAATTGCAGCGCAATGCCGGTCACCTGCCAGGGTGACGTGGCGGGAAACACGCCACCGCCGCCGCGCTCGTTGGTCCACTGCATCGTGCCGACCAGATTCACATTGGTGCCGCCCACGGCGGCGGTCGCGCCGATAACAGTGCTGATGCTGTTGGTGACATCAACCAGCGGGGCGGTCGGCCGCGGCATATGGAAAAGGATGCGATTCCAGGTATGATCCTGCAGCACAAACATGGGGCCGTCAAAGAAACAAAACGCGGGCTGGCCCAGATACGTGTTGATGATCTGGGTCGGCTGCGGATTGGCGCCGGTCTGCGGCGTGGGATAGAAAAACAGGTGCATGCCTTGGGGCGTATCGTAGGTGTCGTCGGTCAACACCATTTGGTTGGCGCTGTTGAACGTCAAGGTGATCGGCGTGCCAGGCCGATTGGCGTCGTAGTAGTCACGGGTGGTGGTGAGCGTCGGCTTGCAGATGACCGCATCGGCTGCCGTGTTCGGGAAGATCGTGCCGCCGACCGGGTAGGTATGAGCTGCATCAAAGCGGATGACGCGGCGATTGCCGGCATTGTCGATGCGGCCCTCATAGCCGGAATCGACGACGTAGAGGTTGCGGTAGTTGTCCAGAAAGACCTGTGCCGGATTGGCCATGTCGGTCGCATCAACAGTGAACGGGCCGGAATCCTCTATATACTTGCCCTTGTTCTTCAGGCCGCCGGTTTTGTTGGTCTGGCCGAGCACGAGATCAACGAGCGGGTTGGTGGCAAAGATATTGCGGATGCGCAGGACGCGCGCGCCGGGATTGCTGTTGCCGGAATGATTGTGCGCGATCCACAGCACATTGCTGCGCTCGTCATAGCACACGCCGTCGAAAGACACCGGCGCGCAATCGCTGTTGTCGTCCGCCCATTTGAGTTGGTCGGCCTGTCCGCCGTCAATCGTCTTGAGGGGGGCGTAATCGCGCCCGCCGTTGGTAATCGGCAGTTGAAACATGAACAATTTCGCGCCGGTGGTCACGAAGAGGACATTGCTGCTGGCATGCAGCAGGCCGGGATAACGGCCCTCAAAGGTGCCGCCAGGTTCGTTCTTATCCAGGGCCGACTGGCCAATGACGAAATCAGCCGACTGAAAATTGACCGCCGTGGGATAGTTGGTCCAGACCAGGACGCGAAAGCGGTCGCGCACGAACAGTTGTGTGTTCCAGCGCGCCATGCCCCAGTTGTCCCACGACGTGCGGCCACTGTTTTGGTTCATGCCTTCCTTCATCATCTCGCCGTTGGACCAGACGTGGCCCTGGGCATTGCGCGTGATTGGCAGGGGAAAGCGAATGACCTTGTTGAAGCCGCCAAAACTGGTGCAATAGAGATTGGTCTGGGCGTCAATGCTGATGCTGCCGTCGGGTTGCCCGAAGTCGGATACGGCGCCGCCCGGGCGCACATACTTGCCAATGCCCAGGAAGGTAGTCAGATTCGGCTGGCCAATGCAATCCAGCGGCTGGCCAGTGACATGGTTGAACTTGATAATGCGATTGTTGGCGCCGTCGGCGACCCAGACAATGTTCGAGTCGAACGGATCAAGGCAGAAGCCACGCGACCAGCGGAGCAGGTTGGTGCCGTATTGGTTCGTTTGATTGAACATGCGGTTGGCGCTCATACCGTTTGAGAAGGGCGGACGGAAGACCATCATGCGCGGGCCGGGCCACAGGTCACTTCGGCCATCGAGGACAAAGACCTCGCGCGTTTGTGGGTGTACGCGCACGCCGGCCGGGTTATACATTTTGTTCAGCGCCGTGCCGATGCCGTTGGCGGTGAAGGAGGACTGGCCCAGCACCAGCGTGGCGGTTTTGGCGCCGTTGGTGAAGCACAGCACGCGATTGTTGCAGGTGTCGGCCACCCAGATGTTGCTGGCTGCATCCACTTCCACGCCGGAAGAGTAGGCGCTCTGGGCGTACAGGGTACCGGCACTGGTGGGCGGCGGTGTGACCGTGTTGTTGGGCGAGCGATTGGTGAACGTGCTTTGCCCCCATACTTGATCGGCAATTTGGTCGGTCGCAAACGGATCGTCATACCTGAGCACCCGGTTGTTGCACAAGTCCACCAGGTAAAAATTGCCGGCCGCGTCGGTCGCCATCATGCTGGAGCGCGGTGATTCGGAGGTGCTGCTGACAAACGGAAACGACATCAGCGCGAGCGTCGCGGCGCTGGGTGGCAGAAACAGGGTGTTGTTACCATTGGCCGTGCCGGCGTCCCACATGCCCGGCTGGCCAATGACGATATCCGCCCACGGGTACGGGCCGTTGGGCAGCGTCACCGGCTGCCATCCGTTAAAACCAAGAATGCGGTTGTTGGCCGAGTCAAACAGATATATGCGCGCGGGATTCTTACTGGTGTCCACGTGCACGCCGCCGATGTGCGCGCCGGCATACGGCACGATCCGATTCAGCATGATTTCTTCCTGGCGCGTCGTGCCAAGGTATTTGTTGATGGCAAAATCAAGTGCCGGCAGGGGCGTGGCGGCCAAAGCGGCAGATGCGGCAAACGCAAGCGTACTCAGTGTGGACAGGGTCAATTGATAGGGCTTCATACTTAGTGTTCGGGTGCAACGTGGTTATCACTATGCTGACACAATACAAAAGCGGGATGCGCGCACACGTAGCAACGCCATCGCCAGCAGCGCGAGAAGAGCGCCCGGCTCCGGCACGCCGATTGACTGCAGGTTATAGTCAATCAAGCTCAGGCGCATGAGGCCGGGCGCTTCGCTGCCGGCGTCATAGCTCATGAAGAGATACGCGTCGTGGGCGGCGAGCGTGTTGCGCCACTGGCTTAGGCCGGTTGTGGGGGTGATATCCATTGGCGCGAGATCGGGCCGTTCCAGGTTGTAGAGGTAGACTTTACGGCTGCCAGTCCAGACCGACGCGGCCAGCAACGTGTTGCCATAGAAATTGGGATGGTTGAGCAAGGCCAGGTCAACGATGGCGTCACTGGTCATGCTGCCGGGGATCTGGTAACGGCGCTCTGCATTCTGAATGTTGGTTGCCGTGGCGGAGAGATTCGTGGCGGACCAAATCCAATTCTGGCCGCTGGCTGCGCGTGCGTCAAGGAAGAGCGCGCGGCCGTTCTGCTTGGTGTCGAGGATACATGCGGCATACATCGAGTTGATGCTTTCCGTTTCTCTTTCGCTGAGGGTGCTAAGGTTGTTGAAGCCACTCCAGCGGCGGACTTGCGCATCCATGCCGGCACCGCCGTCATTGCGGTCGGTGCAGATCGCCGTCAGTGCACTGACATTGGTCCACGACCAGATGCCGCCGAGATTGCTGGCTGCGCCGGGGTAATCATCGCCGGTCGCGCGGTCGATCAATGGCGTGGCAGCTTGCGCGGGCATGACCGCGGGCGCGCCGCCGGCATTGGTGGTGTAGAAGCCGTACCACGACCAGTACCACGGGCTGCCGTTCGGAATGCCGAACTGGGCCCACAGCGAGGAGTAAAACACATTGCTGTATTTTACCCAGGTCTGGCCTGGTTCGCCCCCGTCGCCATTGCAGGGAATGCCGCCAATGGCCAACTGCCATGCGTCGGGCGCCATACTGCTCAACGTCGAAGCGCGCACGCGCCAGATGCTCTGGGTGCGCGGATTGCCAGTCGAGGCGAACGCCTGCAGGTACACATAGCCGTCATGATCGAAATTTTTCGCGAGCGTGCTGCGATCGGTCATGCGCAGGCCCGTGCCCGCGCCGGCATAGCCCGCCCCGTTGGTCACCGCCAGCACTTGCCAATTGGTGGCGGTGATGATGGTGTCGCGGGCAATCCGTACACTGTCGGCGGCGACATCGCCATAGACATTTGAACCCGCGACACTGATCACGTTGTCGCCCAGTTGCAGCGGGACATTCGGAATCGTCCAGGGCGTGACGGCGCTGAAGATGCCGCCGCCACCGAGTGCATTGGTCCACCACAGCGAGCCAACCACATGCTGATTGTTGGTTCCATTAATGGTGTAGACCGTGATGCTGTCATCCACCGTGATGTCGGGCGTGGTGACATCCACATAGGGCGCACCTTCGCCCGGACTGGGCGCGCGCGTCATGGTAATGGTGGCAACCGCGTTGCTGCCGAACATATTTGTGGCGGTGACGGAGATGAGATTGGCACCGCCGCTGAGTGGAATGGCGCTGATGACCCATGCGGATGTCGCCGGCGCGCTGCCGCTGCCGCCACGATTGTTCACCCAACTGAGGTCGCCGACTGCGTGTTGATTGGCGACACCGCCCAGCGCGCAGGTGGTCACACCACTGGGGAACGACTGCGGCGCATTGGTGATAGTGATCGTCGGCATGCCCTCACCGGGCCCATAATTGCGCGAGATCGTCACCGAATCACTGCCGACGACGCCGCTGGCGTTGGTGCCGCTGACGGTCAACAGATTGCCGCCGAACTGCAGCGGGATACCGGTCACCTGCCAGGGCGATGTGGCGGGAAACACGCCGGCGCCGCCGCGTTCGTTGACCCACTGCATCGTGCCCACCAGGTTCACATTGGTGCCGCCAATAGCAGTGGTCGCGCCGATGACGGTGCTGATGTTGTTGGTGACATCAACCAGCGGGGCGGTCGGCCGCGGCACATGGAAGATGATGCGATTCCAGGTATGATCCTGCAGCACAAACATCGGGCCGTCGAAGAAACAATACGCGGGCTGGCCAAGATACGTGTTGATGATCTGCGTCGGCTGCGGTGCGGCGCCGGTGTGCGGCGTCGGATAGTAAAACACGCGCATGCCCTGTGCGGTCGCGCCGTCGTAGGTGTCGTCGGTCAGCACCATTTCGTTGCCCGGGCCAAAGGTAACGGTGATCGGCGTGCACGGGCGATTCGCGTCATAGTAGTTGCGATCGGTGGTCAAATTCGGCTTGCAGAAGACAGCATCAGCACTATAATTGGGGAAGATGGTGCTGGTGGGATTTGTCTTGGCGAGGTCAAAGCGCACGACGCGCCGGTTGCCGCTGTTGTCGACGCGGCCCTCATAGCCCGAATCAACCACGTACAAATTGCGCTGGTTGTCCAGAAACACCTGGGCGGGATTGGCCATGTCGGTGCCGTTGACCGTGAAGGGGCCGGACGGCTCGACGTACGTGCCTTTGTTGCGCAGGCCGCCGGTTTTGTTGGTTTGCCCTAGCACCAGGTCAATCAGCGGATTCACCGCGAACGGGCTGCGCAGGCGCAGCACGCGCGCGCCCGGACTGCCGGAGGACGCGTTGTGCGCGACCCACAGCACGTTGCTGACGGGATCGTAGCAGACGCCGCTGAAATGCACCGGGATACAGTCGCTGTTATCATCCGCCCACTTCACCTGATTGGCCTGGCCGCCGTCAATGGTTTTCGTGGCGGGATACGTGAAACTGCTGGAGGTGATGGGCAGGGAGAAGATGAACAATTTCCAGTCGGCGCACACGAACAGGAAATTGCTGGAACAGTGAATCATGCCCAGCGAGCGGCCTTGAAACGTCCCGCCGCTGTTGTTGTCATTGACACTGTTCTGCCCGAGGACAAGGTCGGCGGACTGAAAGGTGATTGACGTTTGGTAGTTGGTCCAGATAAGGACGCGATTGCGGTCGCGCACGAACAGTTGGTTGTTCCAGCGCGCCATGCCGTAATTGTCTTGGAAGGTGCGGCCGGTGTTTTCGTTCATGCCTTCCTTCATCATCTCGCCGCTGGACCGGACGTGGCCTTGGGCATTGCGTGTGATCGGTAGGGGAATACACACAACCTTGTTGAGGCCGTAGAAACTGGTGAAGTACAAGTTGGTCTGCGCATCAATGCTGATGCTGCCGTCCGGCTGTTTGAAGTCCGAGACAGAGCCGTCCGGGCGCACGTATTTGCCGATGCCCAGAAAGGTGGTGAGATTCGGCTGGCCGATGCAGTCGAGCGCCTGGCCGGTTGTATGATTGAACTTGACGATGCGATTGTGACTGCCGTCGGCGACCCAGACGATGTTCGAGTCAAACGGATCAATGCAGAAGCCACGCGCCCAGCTGAGCTGGTTGGTACCGAAAACGCGGTCGGCGTTCATGCCGTTCGAGAGCGGCGCGCGGAAGACCATCACGCGCGGGCCGGGCGACCAGTCATCCTGGCCATCGAGGACGAAAACCTCGCGCGTCTGCGGGTGCACGCGCACGCCGGTCGGGTGATACATTTTGTTCAGCGCCGTGCCGGAGCTATTGGCGGTGAAGCTGGTCTGGCCGAGCACCAGATCGGCGGTTTTACTGCCGGCCGGATAGCGCACGACGCGATTGTTGAACGAGTCTGCCACCCAGATATTGCTCTCGGCATCCACCTCCGCGCCGGCAGAGAAGGCGCCGATGGTCGTGCCGTAATTCCACTGCGTGCGCAGCGTGATGGCGCTGGTGGTGGGCGCCGCGGTGCCATTGTTCGGGGAGCGGTTAGTGAAGGTGGTCTGGCCCCAGACATCGTCCGCCACTTGGTCGGTGGTGAAGGGGTCGAGATATTTTACCACCCGGTTGTTGCACAAGTCCACCAGGTAGAAATTGCCGGCGGCATCCGTGGCCATCATGCCCGAGCGCGGCGCCTCGGCCGTGCTACTGACATACGGAAACGGCAGCAAAGCGAGGGACGCGGCGGTCGGCGGCGAAAACAGGATGTTGTTGCCATTGGCCGTGCCGGAGTCCCACATGGCCGGCTGGCCGATGACGATGTCCGCCGATGCGTACGGGCCGTTGGGTAACACGGCCGGTTGCCAGCCGAGATAACCCAGAATGCGGTTGTTGGCCGAGTCGAACAAGTAATAGCGCGGGGGATTCTGGCTGGTGTCCACATGCACACCGCCGATGTGCGCGCCGGCATAGGGCACGATCCGGTTGCACATGATCTCTTCCTGGCGCGTCGTGCCAAGGTATTTACAGATGGCCAGGTCAAGTGCCGGCAGGGGCGTCGCGGCGAACGAGATTGCCACGCTGCCGACTGTACTGATGCAGACCGCTAACAGAAAAAGTTTTGGTTTCATGTTCGTATGAGTTTGAGTTAGGCTGCTGTATAATTACAGTATACCATAATTTACATTTTACTTCAAGTGGCTACATCAATCAACTGGCATGCGCGATATTCCCATGCGCGCTTCGCACCTTATGCTCACAGCGCCTGACAAATTAGTCATTGCCGGTGCGGCACATCGTGATTTGACAAGCCACGCGTGATTAGCTATACTATACTTGCATGTACAATATAATGCAAACCACTACACACAATTTTATGACGACACATGTTCAACAACGGCCTGCAATTGCCGCCCTGATTCTGGGTGCGGGGTGGCTGATGGCGGGAGTGCTGCCGGCTGCCACAAGCAACGATTATTTTTCCAACGCATGGGCGATTTCCGGCGATGCCGGCATCAGCAACGCCAGCAATGTCGGGGCCACCAGTGAAGCCGGCGAGCCCAAGCATTGGAGCGCCGGTGGCCCGTATCACTCGGTGTGGTGGCGTTACACCGCGCCCGCCAATGGGCAGTTGACGATAGCCACGCTGGACAGTTACGCGAATGAGAGCACCGCACTTGATACGACCATGGCAGTCTACACCGGCACGCTGGTCAATGCCCTGTCACGCATGGCGTGGAACGACGACAGTTTTGGCGTTTGGAGCGAGGTGAGTGTGCCGGTGGTGCGCGACACGGTCTATGCCATCGCGGTTGACGGCTACAATGATTCGAACGTGGGCACGATAGCGCTCCATTGGAATCTGGAGGTTGACCTGGCGGTGGCCATCACGAATGCGTCCTTCAGCGTGCCGATGGAGGAAGCCGACTGTTCCTTGTTTGTGACCAATGAAGCGGCCGTGGTCGGCACGATGCAGTGGCTGAATCAACGCACCGGCATGAGCGGGGCCTTTCCCGCCGCGCCGTTGGCGCGGACGATCGGCCCCATCGGGCTGGAGTTTGGCGCGAACACGATTGTCGTCTCGGGCACCAATGTAAATGGCAAGACCGGCAGCGCCAGCGTGACGGTCACGCGCGCGTGGCCGCCACAAGCATTTATTGCCATCACCAACGGCGCCACGGTGGTTGCGCCCGACGTCGCCAGCGTCGCGCTGGGCGGGTCGAACAATCTGTGCACGGTTGGGGTCATGACCTGGCACAACAGTGCGACGGACGAGAGCGGGACACTGCCGGTCGGCACGCCCTGGTGGACGATCAGCACGATTGCATTGGTGGAAGGCGAGAACACGATCACCGTCCGCGGCAGCAATGTGTATGGCCAGGTGCAGCACGCGGCGCTGACGGTCACACGCGCGATTCCACCCAATCGGCAGGTTGACCTCCGCAAGCGCGTGCCTGGGTACATGAAGGTCAAGCTGGCAGTGCTGAACTACGAGCCCCTCTTTGAGAACCATGGCAACCAGAAGTATTGGCAGTACTATGGTTTGACCGATCCGCGCATCTGCGTTCAACTGATAGTCGACGGCTTTCGGCATAAGACCGACGGCATGCTGGACTTTGAGATCGCGGTATGGACCAATGTGGACTTATTTCCGTACAGCCAGAGCACCAACGCGCTGGGCGAACACCGCTTCTCTGATGCCAGTTACATGGCCGATGCCAGTCATAATACGCCCGGCACGATGGACTACCTCTTCTGCCTGACCAACGATTTTCCCGAGGTGCTTGGCATGGTTGATCGCGGCGAAGTGGATCATGTCATCGTCGGTGGCGGTCCGTACTTCGGCTATCATGAAACGCTCATGTTGGGCAAGGGCGCCTCGTGGTGCAACTCCTCGCCGACCGTCTGGACCAATGAACGTACGATCTCCATGATGGGCATGAACTGTGAACGGGCCGGGAGTTGCGGGCACCCGATTGGCCATGGCCACGGCGAGTCAGTTATGGCGCAATGGTTCATGAACAGCGGCCTGCCATATATGAGCAATGGTGGCTATCCGCCCGTGGTCGAAGACTATGTTTCAAAGTTTACCAATATCAATGAGTTCGCTGCCTTTACCCGCTATCAGCGCGTGGTTGACTACAACATTGGTTGCGGCAACATTCACTGGGCGCCCAATGGCACGAATGACGGCTGGGGCTATGATTATTTCCGCAACTCGCCGGTCTTGAGCACGGCCGACAATTGGAACAGCCCGTATTATCCACAGAGCCTGACCAATGCGCCGCGCCTGATTCAGGGACGCGAATGGGACTTGTGCGACGAGAGCATGGACGAAACCGGCTTTTCATGGTGGTGGTGGAACCATTTCCCGCAACAAGTGGGCATCTATCGCGGCAAGTTGAATAATTGGATGACGTATGCCTGGGATTGGAACACCGCTTCCTACCCGCTCGGCGCTGACCAGCGTCCTGTCCTTACTGATCTTGATCTGGCCGGCTGGTTTACCTATCAAATCTATGCGCCGCCGGGCACCACGCAAGTGACCGTGCAGATCACGTCACCATCGCAGCCGGTTCAATGTGGCTTGCGCAAAAACTTCATCCCCAAAAACAACCGCTCAGGATCATGGTCGCCCACGCCAGCCTACCGCGCCTATGATGACTGGGCCGAGCGCACGACCAGCTATACCCGCGTGCTGACCGAATCCGACAATTACGGGCGCGGCCTGACGGGCTATTGGTATACCACATTTGGTAACGCGTTCGCGTCGCCGTCGGCGCGGCCGGTGTGCACCTATTCCGATGTTGCCCTGCAAATCTCGATTCTGCCGAAGCCGACCAACACCAGCGTGACCATCACCGTGACTGCGCCGACCGCTTCCGGTACCGTGGCCAACACGTATGCGCCGCTCACCAACATTGCCTGGACCATTGATGGTCTGCCGCAGGGCGTGCGTGCAACGCATCTGTATTACCAACTGACCAACGATGTTTCGGCGTGGATTCCGATCTGCGCGGATTATAACTACCACCTGCGTTCGCCCTATCCATGGCATGTGCCAACCGGGGTGTTGTCCAGCAATGCGCGCGTGATTGTGATGGTCGAGGATGTCTATGGCGTCAAGTATTACGGATATTCCGCGCCGTTCAACCTGATCTGTCAAAGCAGTGGTGGTGTGGCGTGGGAGGAAACCGCTGGCGTCGCCGTGCAGAACGCCGATCTGCACTGGGATAGCGGCCAGGATTTTGTGCACAATCGCGACACCAATGAGGATGGCTATGTCTACGTGCGTTTCTTCACCGGCAGTGGCGGTGACGACGGCACCAGCCAGTGTTTTTGGCGTGTGCGCGCCGATCTGCCTATCACGGCGCTGTCGTCGCAATGGCAGCAGGTGTTGCATGTGCGCGCCAATCAGCAGAAATCCGAGTGGCTCTGCTCATTGAAGTACAACGACACGATTGTGATGAACGGCTGGTTGCCCGGCTATCCCGGCCTGCCCGGCTATCCGTGGAGCATTTTCTCCTTCTGGTTGACCAACAGCGCCGGCAAGCGCTCGCTGGCCAATGGCGTGCGCCGCGACGCGCCGCTGTGCTGGTATCCGGACAATGCCTACCCGAAAAACACTTGCCAGCCGGGCGGCTTCGTCGCTTGGACGAGCCCGCAAGCCTACCAACTGCTGGTGACCGATGGCGCCGGCAGCCTCAGCGGTGACGATTATGCCGACGGGCAGATTCGCCGCATCCAATCCGGGCAGAACACCACCCTCTACGCGGTCGAGATGACCACCAACAGCGGGGCGGCGTCCCGCTCGACGATCGATGGCGGCACGGCGTATTTCATCGAAGGGCCCGACAACACCACGGTCAGAGATGGTATCTGGTGCGCCACCAACATTGTGGCCAATCCTGCCAATCTGCGCGGCGCCTTCCCGCTGATTCCCTACAGCAGCATGGCCGCCGGCGCTGATGGCTGGAGCACGCCGAATGCAAACCGCCCGGTCGCCATTCATGCCATCGCCCCGCGCGACAACTATCTCTACAAGCATTTGCTGATCGTCAGTTTCTCGGCCGGGGACGCGGATCAACGCATGTATGCCTTCGACCTCGCCGCGCCGACCAATGGACCGGTGACCTTATACGGCGCACAGAATTTGTGGCCGGCCGGGCATGACAAATGGCTTGGCCAAGTTGGTAATTCCGGCCGCTATCTCTTCATGCTTGACGGCGCATTCGCCGATACGCGCCTGCTCCAACGGCTGGACTTGGGCGCCTGGGCAGCGCAGGTGGGTGTCACCAACCCGACCATGACGGTGGATGAAACTGTCACCACCGTGCAGCTCTTTGTGACCAATAATGCCTACACGGTCGGCGCCCTGCAATGGACCAATACCTGGGCCGGTGCCGGCGGTGTCGTGCCCGTGGCCGGTCTTGCAACGGTGCTGGCGGACGTTCCGGTCGCGCCGGGTGCAAACACGATCATCGTGACCGGCACAAACGTGTACGGCTATCTGGCCTGTTGCACCGCGCGCGTGCTGGTGGTTCCCGAACCCATCGGTCTGTGCGCCGGTGCAATAATATTTTTCTTGGCGCGTTGGCTGAGAAAAGCATAAGCCATGGCTTTGTTATGACTACACCTGTTCAACGGCGGCGTCGAATCGTTGCGCTGATGTTTGGTGCGGGGTGGCTGATCGCGGCGGTATTGTCTGCAGCCACGAGCAATGATGACTTCACCAACGCATGGGTGATTTCTGGCGCTACCGGCACCAGCTACGGCAACAATGTGGGTGCCACCACCGAGGCCGATGAGCCAGATCATGGCAGCGCCGGCGGTCCGTATCACTCACTATGGTGGCGTTACACCCCGGCCGCCAGTGGGCAGTTGACGCTGAACTCTGCTGACAGTGTTTCGCGCATGGGTTCGCTGCTTGCGACGACTATGGCAGTCTACACCGGCATGACAGTCAATGCTTTGACGCGCCTGACCTGGCATGACAACGCGCAGAACGTGCAGAGCCAGGTGCGTCTGCCGGTGCTGCGCGACACGGTCTATGCCATTGCGGTCGACGGCTACGATGCAGGCTCTATTGTGCTCCATTGGAATCTAACGGTTGATCTGACGGTGGCCATCACGAATGCGCCGCTCAGCGTGCCGATAGCGGAAACTGTTTGTTCCTTGTTTGTGACCAATGAAGCGGCGGTGGTCGGCACGATGCAGTGGCTGAATCAACGCACTGGCATGAGCGGGGCCTTTCCCGCCGCGCCGTTGGCGCGGACGATCGGCCCGATCGGGCTGGAGTTTGGCACCAATATGATTGTCGTCTTGGGCACCAATGTGAACGGCAGGACTGCCAGCGCACGCGTGACGGTCACCCGCACAGTGCCGCCGCACGCATTCATTGCCATTACCAACGGCGCCACCGTGGTTGCGCCCGACGTCGCCAGCGTCGCGCTGGGCGGGTCGAACAATCTGTGCACGGTTGGGGTCATGACCTGGCACAACAGTGCGACGGACGAGAGCGGGACACTGCCGGTCGGCACGCCCTGGTGGACGATCAGCACGATTGCATTGGTGGAAGGCGAGAACACGATCACCGTCCGCGGCAGCAATGTGTATGGCCAGGTGCAGCACGCGGCGCTGACGGTCACACGCGCGATTCCACCCAATCGGCAGGTTGACCTCCGCAAGCGCGTGCCTGGGTACATGAAGGTCAAGCTGGCGGTGCTGAATTACGAGCCCATCTTTGAGAACCATGGCAACCAGAAGTATTGGCAGTATTATGGTTTGACCGATCCGCGCGTCTGTGTTAAAATGTTGGTTGATGGCTTTCGGCATAAAACCGACGGCATGCTTGATCTTGAGGTTGTTTTGTGGACCAACGCAAACTTGTTTCCGTACAGCCAGAGCACCAACGCGCTGGGCGAGCATCGCTACTCCGATGCCAGTTACATCGCCGATGCCAGTCATAATACTCCCGGCACGATGGACTACCTCTTCTGCCTGACCAACGATTTTCCTGAGGTGCTTGGCATGGTTGATCGCGGCGAGGTGGATCATGTCATCGTCGGTGGTGGTCCGTACTTCAGTTATTATGAAACGCACATGTTGGGCAAGGGCGCCTCGTGGTGCAATTCACCGCCGACTGTCTGGACCAATGAGCGTACGATCGCCATGATGGGCATGAATTGTGAGCGGGCCGGGAGTTGCGGGCATCCGGTTGGCCATGGCTTTGGCGAGTCAATTCTGGCGCAATGGTTCATGAACGGCTACCTGCCATATGCGATGGAAGGGGGCTATCCGCCCGTGGTCGAAGACTATTTTTCAAAGTTTACCAATATCAATGAGTTCGCTGCCTTTTCCCGCTTTCAGCGCGTGGTTGACTACAACATTGGTTGCGGCAATATTCACTGGGCGCCCAATGGTATTAACGAAGGCTGGGGCTATGATTATTTTCGCAACTCACCGGTCTTGAGCACGGCCGACAATTGGAACAGCCCGTACTATCCGCAGAGTCTGACCAATGCGCCGCGCCTGATTCAAGGACGCGAATGGGATTTGTGCGACGAGAGCATGGACGAAACCGGCTTTTCATGGTGGTGGTGGAACCATTTCCCGCAACAAGTGGGCATCTATCGCGGCAAGTTGAATAATTGGATGACGTATGCCTGGGATTGGAACACCGCTTCCTACCCGCTCGGCGCTGACCAGCGTCCTGTCCTTACTGATCTTGATCTGGCCGGCTGGTTTACCTATCAAATCTATGCGCCGCCGGGCACCACGCAAGTGACCGTGCAGATCACGTCACCATCGCAGCCGGTTCAATGTGGCTTGCGCAAAAACTTCATCCCCAAAAACAACCGCTCAGGATCATGGTCGCCCACGCCAGCCTACCGCGCCTATGATGACTGGGCCGAGCGCACGACCAGCTATACCCGCGTGCTGACCGAATCCGACAATTACGGGCGCGGCCTGACGGGCTATTGGTATACCACATTTGGTAACGCGTTCGCGTCGCCGTCGGCGCGGCCGGTGTGCACCTATTCCGATGTTGCCCTGCAAATCTCGATTCTGCCGAAGCCGACCAACACCAGCGTGACCATCACCGTGACTGCGCCGACCGCTTCCGGTACCGTGGCCAACACGTATGCGCCGCTCACCAACATTGCCTGGACCATTGATGGTCTGCCGCAGGGCGTGCGTGCAACGCATCTGTATTACCAACTGACCAACGATGTTTCGGCGTGGATTCCGATCTGCGCGGATTATAACTACCACCTGCGTTCGCCCTATCCATGGCATGTGCCAACCGGGGTGTTGTCCAGCAATGCGCGCGTGATTGTGATGGTCGAGGATGTCTATGGCGTCAAGTATTACGGATATTCCGCGCCGTTCAACCTGATCTGTCAAAGCAGTGGTGGTGTGGCGTGGGAGGAAACCGCTGGCGTCGCCGTGCAGAACGCCGATCTGCACTGGGATAGCGGCCAGGATTTTGTGCACAATCGCGACACCAATGAGGATGGCTATGTCTACGTGCGTTTCTTCACCGGCAGTGGCGGTGACGACGGCACCAGCCAGTGTTTTTGGCGTGTGCGCGCCGATCTGCCTATCACGGCGCTGTCGTCGCAATGGCAGCAGGTGTTGCATGTGCGCGCCAATCAGCAGAAATCCGAATGGCTCTGCTCATTGAAGTACAACGACACGATTGTGATGAACGGCTGGCAGCCCGGCGACGACCTGTCCTGTTCGTGGAGCATTTTTTCTATGTGGCTGACCAACAGCGCCGGCCAGCGTTCACTGGCCAATGGGGTGCGCCGCGATGCGCCGCTCTGCTGGCATCCCGATAATGCCTCGCCGAAAAACGCGTGCCAGCCGGGCGGCTTTGTCGCCTGGACAAGTCCGCAAAACTACCAACTGTTGGTGACCGATGGCGCGGCCGGCCAGAACGGCGACGATTATGCCGACGGGCAGATTCGCCGTATCCAATCCGGGCAGAACACCACCATCTACGCGGTCGAGATGACCACCAACAGCGGGGCGGCATCCCGCTCGACGATCGATGACGGCACGGCGTATTTCATCGAAGGGCCCGACAGCACCACGGTCAGAGATGGTATTTGGTGCGCCACCAACATTGTGGCAAATCCTGCCAATCTGCGCGGCGCCTTCC
>CAYNJC010000055.1:16936-21043 GCA_964397565.1 uncultured bacterium | reverse complement strand
TGGCTGCAGCTTAGTTAACGCAAAACTGTGTACGGGAAACCGGTGGCGATACACTTGTGTTATGTGCTCGTTGAGTCGCCATGAACGCGAGTATGTAAAGAAGCCACGGCATGTACAGAAATATGCACACCGTGGCTCCAAGCATTATTGCTTCCTAGTTATACTCAGGAATATTAGCATCATATGTAAGCGACCAATTCTTTACTTGACCGCTTTGCCAACCAGTAAACTGAAAGCTGTCATATGTGTATCCAGGATTAGTAGCCAGTGTCTTACTCTCGGTATGGTCATCATACACTGACCACATTCTCCCGCCGCAACCTCCGTAGTCACATTTTGCAAAGCGCCTATCCTTGGCTGTCACAGGCATTTCCTGCCCTGTGTAGTCTCCAGGTGGTACTGTTGCAACCACTCCCCACGGCTCATAGGTCCAATGGGGTGCGTGAGAACTATAGGGGCACGGATTTTCGACGATGGCCCAGCAAAGGTGACATACACATATGAGCGCACACATTGCTGTGAGGACTTTCAAGAATCTTGCAGTCATTGTTTGTTCTCCAAGTAAAATCTATCAATGCACCATAATTCTATTATACAGAGAATGCACAGTATTAATCTGGTGCTTGTTATTGCTACGCATGTGGCTTTTCTTATGCTTATTGCTTTGTCATAATCCTCCTTGCATATTGATGACACCAAGAGACTCTCAGGGTAGTTCCTGCACTCTTAATATTACAAGGAATCCCAGATTGTGTTATTTGATCCCTTGTGCCAGCTATCCAGTAATTGCAGCCACTCTGCATCATCTGAAGTGGAGTTCTGTGTAGCAACAGTGAGTTGCTCTATTGCACGCTTTCTTTCACCGGCGCGCATAAGTGCGCATGCTAGCCATGCACGTTGATAGCCCATAGATTCTGGCTTCACGCCACGCCGCTGTAGACAGTCTATGATGGTCGTATACCAATATACTTCATTGTCATTCTTGTCTTTCGTGGATGTTTCACATGCCAACTTTGCGCGTGAATGCCATAGAGACTCAAGACTGCTCCAATGTGAATCTGTAGCAGCAATTCCAATCCTTTCTCTATCCAAAGGCTCCCTAATCCCTAAGTAATACTCAGCTTGCCTAAAATACTCCCGCGTTTGGTTCACGTCCCCGTTGCGAAAGGATTCGACACCTAAGAGGTTATATGCCTGAAGCGCAACTGAGCGATCAGAGGAGTTAGTTAGGAGCAGCAGCGGCGCTGTCGCCAGCGCCCGAGCGGCTGAATGAAATGCGTCATAAGCCCATTGCATGATCTGTTTCTCATCAGAAAGGCGTTTCCAGCCATCCGGATCATTAAAGAACTTGAGCGCCGGATTCTCGTTGTTGTCGATTGCGGCGACAGGTTTGGTTGCCAATGAGGTCACGAGACTTCCAATCTTTTGCGAGACTTGCTGTGCATCCGCGACCACGGCAGTCACTTGTGATGCCAATTGGCTGCTGCCGGTTGGTGAAATGTTGATGATTTGTGCCTGCATGGTTGGCACATCGTTAGTTGCGGATTGCGTCGACTGCCGGCGCTTGTCACAGGAGAGCAAGGAGAGCGTTAGGAGTGTGATTAGCACAAGTAAGGTGTGGTTCGAGTTCATTGTTGGTTTCGTCCGCTTAGATTGGTTAGCTGTTGCTGGACTCGCAGCATCGCGTTCGTCGCGCCCCTTTTGGCAAAGCGTTGCTGCATGGCAAGAAGAAAGTCGCGATAGGTATGCCATCGTTGGCGCGGCACGCCATCAAGCAATGTTTCGATAAGGTCGGTGTGGTCGTTCGGATATGCTGCATTGGTGCACTCTGCAGGCTGGGACATTTCCTTCCAGGCAATGTCCCAAGCAGCATTTGTATGGCCAAGCGCAATCAGCGCTTCGACCTCGAACCGGCGATGGTAATAGGAGAGATTGCCATTGTAAAGGCAATTGATCAAGTCTTTGTAATTGCGTTGCTGGCGCAGCGTTCTGAGTTGTGCTTCGGCCGCCAAATATGTAGTGATATCTCGGTCTGTTTGAATAAAGGGAACAAACGCATCTTTCATACTGCCACTATGGAAGAGGCAGACGGCGAGTTCGATGCTGAGTATGACGCGCCGCAACTGAGTCAAGTCCTCGTCGGCCAGCGCGGGAATAAAGGTTTTGACATCGCGTGTACAGCACACGCCTTGCTTTGCCAAGGCAAAGATGGCTTTTGCTTCCGCCTCATGACGGCACTCAATGCGATAGGACTCAACGAGCAACAAAGCGATTGGCACAGACAAGGGCCGTCTGGCTTCATACTCGGTTACAAAGGTCCGTGCGTGCTCGGGATTTCCTGCCTTAAGGCATGCATCCGCGGCACGCTGCAGTGCCTCAAGCAAGAGCGGATGTGTTCCCGAGATACCCCTCTGCGTGTAGTCGCGCACCAAGGCAAGTGCATCAGAATTACCACAAAGAAACTGCGCCAGAAACAACGCAAGAGTGGCGCGCAGCGAGCCGTCGTCTGACGCCAGGGCAGCATGAGCAAAGGCGTCTGAAAGGTTGGCTGTAGTGAAATCCAGGAAGAGCAGTCCATATGCGGCGGCGTTTTTTGCCGTGGTGCCGTCGTAGACTACCTCCGGCGGCGTCGCATTGCTTTGTAGGCAAAGGGCATTGAGATAAAGCGAACGCGCGAGGGCACCACGTTGGGCACGCATGCAGAGGTCGGCTTTGATGAGCGCATTTTCGAGCAACGCCTGTGGCGTTGACACAGGCGCACCAGCCGCGTCAACCGCTTTGGGTGACTGGGCCGGTATCGTGCGAGCGCCTGTTGCCGCGCGTTTTGCAGCAGGTCCAGCTTGAACTGTTTTTGCCAATGCTACCCTGGCTTCGGCAATTCGGTCAAATGCTTTGGCCAAATCGTCTTCGGGTCTCAAGAATGAATAAACTTTGCACAGCAACAGACGAGCATTGCATAAGACGGCAATGTAATTTTCGTCACCTTTCAACGCACGGGCTTGGGTAATGGCATAACCAAGAAGGTCGTAGAAGCGCTGAATTTCGGCGTCATCCGCGTTTTGGAGATTGTTCACAAAGCAATCAATTATGGGGTCGTTGGCGCCGAGGTCGTTGTCAATACCGAGCAGAGTGAGGCCGTCAAGCACGGTCTTGAAGCCCGGCCGGTCTTGATGTATCCAGAAGTAGAGTTGAGCCAATTCCTTGTGTTCTTCCCTGGATAAAATTCGTTCAGGGCGAACGAATTTATAATCTTCGGCGGTTGGATTGGTGTTAGTGTGGGAGGGGCTTCCATGCCCCGATTCTTCATCTACAGCAACATTCGCGATCCACGCCGATGGCGGGACTGAGCCAGCGCGGAGGTCGCTCCCACTTTCAAGGATCAATGCCTGCAAGTCACAATAATTAGTGATCGCATCGTGGTAGTCGCCGATCTCGACGGCACGGCGGATCAAGCCGCGGTCGGCGGCCGCCGCAATGCGCGGATCGGCCGATGCTTCCAGCCGCACCAGATCGAGCCAATTGAATGCGTCGGTGTAGCGTCCAGCCACAAGGCATGTGCGCCCGAGACCGAGAAACACTTCCAAGCGCGGTTCCGGGCATTGCATGGCCACGGCTGCGTCATCGAAATACGCGCGGCTGTTCTGATAGGCGCGATAGGCTTTAACAATATCGCCCATTCTTTCAAGACAGTAACCGCGCAGGGCATTGACGAAAAAGCCCTGCTGAAAGCCGTTAGTCACTGCGCCGCGCCAGTGAAACGCGCCGGATGTGAGCTTATCAAGCATGGCCAGACCGCCGGCGATATTGCCTTCTTCAATTGCTTGTGCCGCCTCGCGGCAGGCTGATGAGTGGGCAAGATCAAGCAGCGACTGCACGGATGACAGGGGGACGGCTTGCGGGAGGAGCGGAGGTTCTGTATTCGGTATACGGTATTCAGTATGCGGTGGAGAATCGGCGGGGGCGGGCGCGCTGGCAGAATTTGTTTCCGAGGTTGAGGCGCCGCGGCACGGCAACACTAGAAAGAGGGATGCAACAAAAACAAGCGACGATAAAGATAAAGGAGCAATCACACCCGCGCTCCGTCGTGCGGCTGACTTAATCGCAGTG
>CAYNJC010000055.1:0-16836 GCA_964397565.1 uncultured bacterium | reverse complement strand
GCGCAGTGGCGCAGTGGCGCAGTGGCGCAGTGGCGCAGTGGCGCAGTGGCGCAGTGGCGCAGTAGCCTTAACTCATTGTAATGCGCAATCAGCATTCCTGTCAACTGCCTTGCTGACCTTAGTTTTCCTTTTCCTTATTGATGGCTTGGGTGGGTGCAGCCAACCATCGTGCAACTGTTATAGCATAACTAGACGTGAATGTCAAGTGGCGTTCAAAATGCGGCGGCGATCGATCAGACGCCGGCGGCGCTGTCTATTCTATCGTGGCGTATCGCGACAACCTGTGACTTGCTTTTGAGACCACCGCGGGATCCGGATTGCGCTGCGCAATAACTTATTGCGAACTGCGATAGCGCGTCGTGTCCGCGATGCCCGCATCCGTAAAGCCTTTGCGGCGCAAACGACAGGCATCACAGTGCCCGCAGGCCCGGCCCTCGGCGTCGGCATCGTAGCAACTGACCGTCATGGCATAATCCAGGCCGAGCCGCGCGCCGGTCTGAATAATGTCCGCTTTGGTCAGTTGCAGCAGCGGCGCATGAATCTGAAATTGTGCGCCCTCGACGCCGGCGCGCGTCGCCAGATTGGCGAGTTGCGCGAATGCCGCAATGAACGCCGGCCGGCAATCCGGATAGCCACTGTAATCCAGCGCGTTCACACCGATGAAAATGTCGTGCGCGCCAAGCACTTCCGCCCAGCCCAACGCCAGCGACAACAGGATCGTGTTGCGTGCCGGCACGTACGTGATCGGAATGGCGTCATCCGCGCCACGATCCTTGGGTACGGCGATATCGGCGGTCAAGGCCGAACCGCCGATCCAGCGCAGGTCGAGTGTGACGGTCTTGTGCTCGACGGCGCTCAAGGTCGCGACGACGCGCCGCGCGGCATCAAGCTCGGCCTGATGGCGCTGGCCATACTGCACGGTCAAGGCATAACAGGCAAAGCCGTCCGCACGGGCCAGCGCCAAGGCGGTGGCAGAATCCATGCCGCCGCTCAGCAACACGACTGCGCGCGGCGCGGCGGACTCATGTGCAACGGTCTTACGCGACATAGTCAATCTCGGTTGCTGTCAGCACAGGTTTCATGCGGGCTAGTATAGCAGAAACAGCACGATGCTGCGAGCGCGGTTGGCCTCCCCACCGGCCTTGCGCCGGTGGAAGGAGAGATTGGGAGGAGGGCCGGCGGTTTTTCATTCAATCTCATTCACCCACGACGCAAGGTCGTGGGGGTCTCTGCGCATTCACCTGTGGCGCAAGACCATGGGGGTCTCTGCGCATTCACTCGCACCGCACGAACGACCGTATCAGAAGCGGGTGCGCACGTCGCGCAATTCACTGGTCAGTTGCGCCATGGCCTGTTGCACTTGCGGCGTGGCGTCCAGTGCCTTCAGATCAATCAGCACGTCTGCATACGGCGCGTGTAACATGATCGCCGCCAGTGTGTCATTTCCAATGCGCGTGCGCAATTCCTTGTCGCGCACGATGGCATGCATCAGCGCGGCGCGCTGTACACCGTCGCTGCCGGCAATACTGCGCACGCCGGCGTCGCACTGTTTGCCGCGGCGCAGGGCATCCAGCGCCAATGCAGTCGCCGCCGGCTGCGGCACGCGCGCCAGTACATTCAGATACCAGCACACCAGCGTCGGTTTGCGCGTCAATGTGTCGATCGCAAGAACTTTTTCGTGGATGCGCCGGCAGACCGCCAGCACATTGGTTGCCGTGTAGCGGCGCGGCGCGAACTGGCACCAATCCGGGAAATCCAGCGTGACGTCTTTCGCGACCGGCGTGATCGTCGCGCGCAGCGCACTGTCCCACACTTCATCGCGATCGAGGGTCGCCAGTGCGGCGAAACAGTGCGGCCCATACCACGTGTTCAGCAGCCAGTGAATAATGCGCGCATCGTCCGGCACAAACTGCTCCGGATTGGCCGCCAGCAGCACGGCATATGCCTGCAGTGCGGCTTGCTCCGGCTCGGCGGCACGCGTCATGGCGCGCAAGGCCGGCAAGGCGGGCGCGGCCCGGCGCAACAGATCACGATTGTCGAGTGCGGTCGCCATGCCCGCCAGCGACGCCAGTGCCTCCGGCTGCTGCACCAGCACGTTGATCCCCAGCGCGTGCACCAACATATTTGTGCTGTACAGCATGGCCAATGCCGCCGCCGGTTCGCCGGCGGGATCATGCGCGCGTGCGCGTGCGGCGGCCAAGTCAAATTCTTGATTGTCCTGCGCGCGCGATGACCAGCTACAGGCCGGCACCAGCGCGGTTTCCGGCGCAGCCGCTTGGCTGATGATCTGGCGAAACCGGCCCAGCGCCGCCATCTGCGGCGCGGCGTAATATGCCAGGCGCGCCTGCCGCTCCTCCGCGCGCAAACCGCGCCAATACTGCGCGATCAGCTCGTCCACACAGCGCTGCCAGGCGGCATTGCGCGTCAAGCACTGATTCCACACGCTGGGCAGGGCGATGGCCACGCCATCGTTCAGCGCATCCGGTAGCACATGCGCGTTGGCCAAAGCAAATTCAGCAAAATAGATTTGCCGCTGAATCCGCGCCGCGTTGGTTGCATCGGCCGGCCGTTCGAGCACAAGTTGATATTCAAGCGCGGGCGCCGTGCGTGTCAGCATGTCGGCTTTCAGCGTCAATGGTTCGCCATTGGCCTCAAAGCGCCAGCGTTGATTGAAGGTCAGTTGTCGCGCCGTGCGCCCAGCTATCTGTTGAAATGCGCGAGTGGACAGCCGCACCGTGTTGGTGCCCAGCACCACGCCATCATGGCGCACCACCACGCTGCGCGCTTCAAACGGCGCGATGCAATGCAGCACGCAGCGCGCCTCCTCGCCCGCCCAGACCGCGCTCACGGCGAACACCGCCCCCAGTACCACGCGCCAGAATATTGATTTCACTGTTCGTTCAATTCAAAAGGGTGAATAAAAAAATCATGTGCCAGACTGGTAGATTATACTACATTGACCAAAAAGGTGAAGGAGAAGAACGGGGAAATGCAGGCCGATGTCGCCGGCGGCGGCGACTGGTTCTATCCCTGATCGCTGACAACAGTCTCAGTCCGCGGCGCGTTTTGACTGGCGGCAGCACAGGCCCAACACCACCACGAGGACCAGTAGCGTCGGTTCCGGCATGCCGTACACCATCTGGACATACTCGGGGTGGTCAACGTATGGGTTGCGGTTGGCTTGATAATTGGAGTAGATCAGGTCGTTTCTGCGCCGCTCGATGTCATCGACCGGATCGGCGAGATGCCATTGCAGCAAGGTAAAGAAAATACCCATCTGGCTGCTGGTCACGACCACGTTGGTCAGTTCAAGATCCACGGTGTTGGGCTCAGCGCCATCGTAGCGCGTATCCATGTAGAACATGGCGCGGGCAATATCGCCCTGCTCGGCACTGCGTGGCTGCCAGGAATCGGAGTCAGAACTGCACAGTGGCGCGGACACATGCGCGGACGATTTGTAGCTTGCGTCGCTGGCGTTGCTGTTGTCAAACCACTTGTTGCCGCGGCTGGAATTGACGACCGGATTGGAAGGTCTGAGATTGAACAGATCACTTGAGCCGGGGCCCGTGCTGACGCCGCGACTCTGCGGCCAGAGATGCTCGCGATTCCAGGTGCTGCCGCTGTCCCAGGTCTTGGTCACGGAAAAGCCGGAGTAGACCAGCACGATTTTTGTCGCGTTGCCGGGATCGACGTCCAGCACCTGCAAAATCGTGCGGGCATCGTCATAACTTTTGACGGTGTGCGGCGCGATGATGGCGTGCAGCGCGCTTTTCAAGGTGGCGCCGAATTTGCCGGTGGCATTGGTGTAGTAGTTGGCCGGTGGATCATACAGGGCCTGCGCGGTGCAGGCCCAACCGATGAGCAAGGCAAGGAAGCAATAGTGGGCAGTAGGCATGAGAACCAAGTGATGGCGGGTGGTCGGTGCAATGGCGTGGGTGGACACGCGGGATGACAACGGGTATGCAGGAGGGGCGAACAAGGGTGGGCTTGTCAAGGGAACAACGCCCCTGCCGGGCTGACCGGCAGGAACGTTGTGGCGACTAATGCCGCGGGAGCCGCGCGGGGAGCATAACGCCGAATAGCGCGCGCATTACCAGCGGTAATGGGCGAAGGCGCGGTTGGCCTCGGCCATCTTATGCGTGTCTTCGCGCTTCTTGACCGCGCTGCCCTGATTGTTGAAGGCGTCGGCAAATTCCTGCGCGAGGGCCTTGGCCATCGGCGTGCCTTTGCGGGCACGGGCGTAGCCAATCAGCCAGCGCATTGCCAGCGCGTCCTGACGGTGCTGGGGTACCTCGACCGGAATCTGGTACGTTGCGCCACCGACGCGGCGCGAGCGCACTTCGAGGATCGGGCGAACATTGTCCATCAGCTTGGTCAGCACCTCCACTTCGTTGCTGCCGGAGACCATTTTGGTGGCCTGCGCCAGGGCGTTGTAGAAGATGCATTCGGCCGTGGATTTCTTGCCGTCCCACATCAGGTTGTTAACAAACTTGGCGACCACCGGGTTGTTAAACTTGGGGTCGGCGATAACTTCGCGTCGGGTGATTCGTCTGCGTCGTGCCATGGCTCGTGGAGATCAAAAGGTGAATGCGTTGAAGCGGGTATTATTTGGCTTTGGGGCGCTTGGCGCCGTATAAGGAGCGGCTGCGTTTGCGATTTTCAACACCACTGGTGTCGAGCACGCCGCGAATAATGTGATAGCGCACGCCGGGCAAATCTTTGACCCGGCCGCCGCGCACCAGCACGATCGAGTGTTCCTGCAGATTGTGGCCTTCACCAGGAATGTAGGCGGTGACTTCATGGCCGTTCGAGAGGCGCACGCGCGCGATTTTGCGCAAAGCCGAGTTGGGCTTCTTGGGCGTGCGCGTGGTGACCTGCAGGCAGACGCCGCGGCGTTGGGCGCAGCCTTGCAAGGCCGGCACCTTGTTGGTTTTCTTGACCGGCCTGCGCCCGCATTTGATTAACTGATTGAAAGTTGGCATGGGTGTCGTTCCTTGCGTGAACTGCTGGTTAGCTGCGCGGCTCCGTTTCCTCTTCCGCTTCCTGAGGTCCGGCCGAGTAGGTGGAGACGCCTTGGATAATGTTCTCGATATCGCTCATGGCCGCGCTTTCCTCTTCTTCTTCCTCGGCGCCGACAAAGCCGGCGCTCTCGGACATGCGGCCCATGTAGAGTTCATCCAAGCCCTCGAAGCCGCGCCGCAGACGCTCGGTGGTAAAGCCGGTGCCGGACGGGACGGTATGGCCCATGATGATATTTTCCTTGAAGCCGAGCAGGAAGTCGGTGCGGCCGGTACAGGCGGCTTCGGTCAGGACGCGGGTGGTCTCTTGGAAGGAGGCGGCGGCGATGAAGCTGGCCGTACTCAAGCCGGCCTTGGTGACGCCCTGCAGCACGGGGCTGCCCTTGGCGGGCCGGCCGGGCGGGTCGAGTTTCAGGACGC
Organism: uncultured bacterium; assembly: GCA_964397565.1. Lineage (GTDB taxonomy): Bacteria > Auribacterota > UBA3054 > UBA3054 > JAPLST01 > JAPLST01. Next base: position 11,398 of record CAYNJC010000055.1, on the reverse strand, counting down.
GCCGGTTCTCCTGCTCGAACATGCGCCGTTCGAGGACATCGTCATAGAGGAAGCGCGTGTCACCCGGATCGGTAATCACAATTTTGCGCAGCATCTGGCGGATGACACACTCGATGTGCTTGTCGTTGATTTCGACGCCCTGGTAGCGGTAGACTTCCTGAATCTGATTGAGCAGATAGCGCTGCAGATCCTTGACGCCGCAGATATCCAGCAAGTCCTGCGGGTTGATCGAGCCCTCGGTCAACTGCTGGCCCTTGCGCACGAACTCACCGCGGGTGACGGTGAAGTGCTTGGCCAGCGGAATCAGATGTTCGACTTTCTGGCCGGTGGTCTCGTTGCGCACGATGACCTTGCGGTGCCCGCGCACCAAGCCTTCGGCAAACTCGACCACGCCGTCAATCTTGGCGATTTCGGCCATGTCTTTCGGGCGGCGCGATTCGAACAATTCCTCGACGCGCGGCAGACCGCCGGTGATGTCCTTGGTGGTGGTGGCTTTGCGCGGGGTCTTGGCGATCATCTCGCCGGCCTCAATAATCTGGCCGTTGTCGACGACCACATGGGCGTTGGCGGGAATCGGGTAATACCCGATCGTGTCGCCGCTGTCGGGGTCTTTCAAGATGATCTGCGGATGCAGGTTTTCGCGCGGTTCGAGAATGACGGTCTCGACGCGACCGGTGGCCTCGTTGCGCTGGCGCGTCATGGTCACGCCTTCAATGACTTCATGATATTCGACGCAGCCGCGCTTCTCGGTGTAGATGTTGATGCTGTACGGATCCCATTCGCAGAAGCGCACGCCCTTCTTGACGGTGTCGCCATCCTTGACCGTGATCAATGCCCCGATCGTCAGGGCATAGCGCTTGACTTCCTTGCCGTCGCTGTCATTGATCGCGAGGTAGCCGTTTTTGTTCAAGACGCGCGTGCCTTCCTTGGTTTCGACGATGCGCACGTTGATGTATTTGATCCGGCCGGATTTGTCGGCGATGTGGTACGGCTCGGCCGCTTCCGCGCTGGCGGTGCCGCCGATATGGAAGGTGCGCATGGTCAACTGGGTGCCGGGCTCGCCAATGGACTGTGCCGCGATAATGCCGACCGGCACGCCCATTTCGACCAGGCGCTGGCGGGCGAGGTCCTGGCCGTAACACTTGGCGCAGACGCCGTAGGGCGTTTCGCAGGTGAGCACGGAGCGGATCGTCAGCGCGTCAATTTCATAATCATCAATCGAATGCGCGGACTCAACGCTAATGACGTCGCCGGCCTTGATCAGCAGGTTTTTTGTGCCGGGTTCGTAGACATCGTTCAAGGCGACGCGGCCAATGATGCGGTCGGACAGCGACACGACCACCTCGTTGCCTTCTTCGATGGCGCTGACGGTGATGCCATTGGGCGTGCCGCAATCGGACTCGGTGATCAGGACATCATGGGCGACATCCACCAAGCGGCGGGTGAGGTAGCCGGCATCGGCGGTCTTCAAGGCGGTGTCGGCCAGACCTTTGCGCGCGCCATGGGTTGAAATGAAGTATTCGAGCACGCTCAGGCCTTCTTTGAAGTTGGCGGTGATCGGCGTCTCGATAATTTCACCGGACGGCTTGGACATCAACCCGCGCATGGCGGCGAGCTGGCGGATCTGCTGTTTCGAGCCGCGTGCGCCGGAGTCGACCATCATGTGCACCGGATTCAGCTCATGGTGCTTTTCATCTGGCACGCCCAAGCCTTCGTAGAGCTCGTTCGAGAGTCGTTCGCTGGTGTGGGTCCAGATGTCAACGATACGGTTGTAGCGCTCGTTTTCGGTGATGACGCCGGCTTTATAATTCACGGTCACCTGCCCCACTTCCTGATAGGCATGCTTCAAAATCTCGCGCTTTTGGGCGGGAATCGCCAAGTCGCTGATGGCAATCGAGATACCCGCCAAGGTTGCTTGGTGGAAGCCCAATTCCTTGACGAGGTCGAGAGTCGTGACGGTGGCGCGCTGGCCGACCGCTTTGTAGACATCAGTGATGATCTGGCCGAGGCGTTTTTTGTTGATGGTCTCGTTGTAGAACGGCAGGCCCGGCGGCAGGGCTTCATTGAACAAGATGCGGCCGGCGGTCGTGCTGACCGGGTTGGCTTCGCCCGGCAGCATGACGTGGATCTGGGTGTGCAGCGTGATGGCCTTGTTATCCAGGGCGCGATGCACTTCCTCGGGCGCGAGCACACCTACGGCGGCGTGCAAGTGGGTTTTCATCCACGGCCCGTGGGTGAGGTAATAGATGCCCAGGACGATATCCTGCGTGGGGGTCATGATCGGCTTGCCGGACGCCGGCGAGAAGATGTTGTTGGTGGCCATCATGATATTCTTGGTCTCCCACACGGCTTCGCGCGAGAGCGGCACATGCACGGCCATTTGGTCGCCGTCAAAGTCGGCATTGAAGGCGGTGCAGACCAGCGGATGGATGCGAATCGCGCTGCCCTCGATCAAGACCGGCTCGAAGGCCTGAATGCCAAGGCGGTGCAGGGTCGGCGCACGGTTCAGCAGGACAGCATGGCCCTTGGTCACTTCCTCGAGAATATCCCAGACCGGGCCTTCGGCGCGCTCGATCAGTTTCTTGGCCGAGCGAATCGTGTGCGAGAAGCCGCGGGCTTTCAGCTCGCGAATGATGAACGGCTCGAACAACGTCAAGGCCATCCGTTTGGGCAGACCGCACTGGTTGATTTTCAGTTCGGGACCGATGACGATCACGGAACGGCCCGAATAATCGACGCGCTTGCCCAACAAATTCTGGCGGAAGCGGCCTTGCTTGCCTTTCAAGTTGTCGGCCAGTGATTTGAGCGGGCGACCGGACGGGCCGGAGACTAGGCGGCCATGCCGGCCGTTGTCAATCATGGCATCGACGGCTTCCTGCAACATGCGCTTTTCATTGCGGATGATGACATCCGGCGTGCGCTGGCTGAGCAGGATTTTCAAACGGTTGTTGCGGTTGATCACGCGCCGGTACAAATCATTCAAATCCGAGGTGGCAAAGCGCCCGCCTTCGAGCGGCACCAGCGGCCGCAGGTCGGGCGGCAGGATCGGCACCACTTCCATGACCATGTGCTCGGGCTTGTTGTTGGACTGGCGGAAGCCCTCGATGATTTTCAGGCGCTTGGCAATTTTGCGGCGGGTCTGTTTCGACTTTGTGCGCAGCATTTTGTTGTACAGATCATCCGCGGTCTCGTCCAGATTCGTCTCCTGCAAGAGGCGGCGAATGGCCTCGGCGCCCATCCCGACGGTGAACGCCGTGCCGTATTTCTTGAGGTATTCTTCGTACTGGGCTTCATTCAGCAACTGCGCCTTGAGCAGATCCGTGCTGCCCGGATCAAGCACGATGTAGTCTTCAAAATAGAGCACGCGTTCGAGCGCGCGAATGGTCATGTCCAGCACATTGCCGACCCGCGACGGCATGGTCTTGAAAAACCAGATGTGGGCCACCGGCGCGGCCAGCTCGATGTGCCCCATGCGTTCGCGGCGCACCTTGGCTTGCGCGACTTCGACGCCGCAGCGATCGCAGACAATGCCGCGGTACTTGATGCGCTTGTACTTGCCGCAGGCGCATTCCCAGTCTTTGACCGGGCCAAAAATGCGCTGGCAGAACAAGCCGCCGGGCTCGGGCTTGAAGGTGCGATAATTGATCGTCTCCGGATTCTTGACTTCGCCGTGCGACCACGAGCGAATAGTATCCGGCGAGGCGATCCGAATCGTCACCTTGTCGAAGGCCGACTCAACCACCGGCTTGTCCGGCATATCGAGCGGCGAAATGTTGTCCGCCGGGATCACCGGCGTGACCGTTGGGAGAATTTCTGCTGTGGAAACATCAGACGCCATGGAAGTACTTGCGTGGCTGTTAAGTTTCTTTTTCGGTGCGCACGTCGAGACACGACGCGCGCAGTTCTTTGACCAACACGTTGAATGACTCGGGTGTTTCGGCATGCAACGAGCAGTCGCCTTTAATGATCGCATCATAGATGCGCGAGCGCCCGCCGACATCGTCGGATTTGACGGTCAGCAGCTCCTGCAGCGTGAAGGCCGCGCCGTAGGCTTCAAGCGCCCACACTTCCATCTCGCCCAAGCGCTGGCCGCCCGACTGGGCTTTGCCGCCCAACGGTTGCTGGGTCACCAGCGAGTACGGCCCGGTCGAGCGCGCATGGATCTTGTTGGCCACCAAATGGCCGAGTTTCATCATGTAAATGCAGCCGACCGTGACGCGCTGTGCAAACGGCTCGCCGGTGCGGCCGTCATACAGCATCACTTTGCCGTCTTCCGGCAGCCCGGCCTTTTTCAAGAACGCACGAATCTTCTCCTCCGGCACACCGTCAAAGACCGGCGAGGCGATGTGCAGGTTCAGCAACTTGGCCGCCCAGCCCAGGTGGGTCTCGAGAATCTGGCCGACGTTCATGCGCGACGGCACCCCCAGCGGATTGAGAATGATATCCACCGGCGTACCGTCCTCGAGGAACGGCATGTCTTCCTTCGACATTATTTTCGCCACCACGCCCTTGTTGCCGTGCCGGCCGGCCATCTTGTCGCCGACTTGCAGGCGGTGCTTGATGGCGATATAGACGCGCACCAGTTTCAGCACGCCATGCTCCAGCTCGTCGCCACGACGGATGCATTCAAGCTGGCGATAGTAATCGGTGTTGATGCACTCAAGCTGGTACTCAAAACGGTAGTGCACGGCGTTGACGTCCTTGACAAACGCAGCGTCCTCGACGATCAGGCCCAGCAAGCGCTGGCGCTCGATCCGCAGCGCCAGTTCGGGGCTGATGTGCGTGCCGGCGTTCGCCAACGTTTCGCCAGTGGCTTCATCAATCAAGTCACCCTGCAAGACGCGGGTGAAGTGTTCGGCCAGCATGTTCTTGCGCCAGTCAAGCAGGTCGCGTTCACGCTGCACAAATTGGCTGTGGGCTTCCTTGACTTGGCGTTTTTCCTCGATCTTGTCGCGGGTGGTATCGTTGGTATGCCGGCGAAAGACATCAATGTGCATGACAATGCCTTCGGTGCCGGCCGGGACGCGCAAGCTGGCATCGCGCACATCCGCTGCCTTTTCACCAAAGATCGCCTTCAGCAGGCGTTCCTCGGGGCTCAGCTCGGTCTCGCTCTTGGGCGTGATCTTGCCGACCAGGATGTCACCCGGGCGCACTTCCGTGCCCGGCAGCACAATGCCCTCGGCATCCAGCCGCGCCAGCGCTGTTTCACCCACGTTGGGAATGTCGCGGGTGGTCTCTTCGCGGCCCAGCTTGGTGTCGTTGACCGTCAACTCGAAGTTCTCGATGTGAATCGACGTGTAGGCGTCCTCTTTGATCAATTGCTCGTTGACCAGGATCGCGTCCTCAAAATTGTAGCCCTCCCACGGCATGAAGGCGACGATGACATTGCGCCCCAGCGCGATTTCGCCATTGTCGCAGGCCGGGCCATCGGCGATGACGCTGCCTTTCTGCACCTTCTCGCCGGGCAGCACGGTGGGATGATAGTTAATCGTCGTGGCCGAGTTCGAACGCGCAAACTTGATCAGCTTGGTGGTGTGCGTGCTGCCGTCGTTGGCACGGATGACTACCTGCGTGGCATCCACACCTTCAACCACGCCGTCGTGTTCGGCAATTTCGACCGCGCCGCTGTCGCGCGCCACGCAGGCTTCCATGCCGGTGCCGATCAGCGGCGCTTCCGTGATCATCAACGGCACAGCCTGGCGCTGCATGTTCGAACCCATCAGCGCGCGGTTGGCGTCATCGTGCTCGATGAACGGCACCAGGCTGGCGGCGACGGATACGATCTGCTTCGGCGAAACGTCAATGTACTGCACGTCTTGGGCCGGCGCCAGCACAAAATTGCCGGCTTGGCGGCACATCACCATTGGAGCCGTGAAGCGGCCGTCGCTGTTGCGCGGCGCGTTGGCCTGTGCGATCGTGAATTTTTCCTCTTCATCGGCGGTCAGATGATCGATCTGCTCGGGATGAATCTTGCCCTTGCTCACTTTGATGTAGGGTGTTTCAAGAAAGCCCAGATGGTTGCAGTGGGCATAGGTGCTCATCGAGGCGATCAGGCCGATGTTTGCGCCTTCCGGTGTCTCAATCGGGCAGATGCGGCCATAGTGACTGCTATGCACGTCGCGCACTTTGAAGCCGGCCCGATCACGGTTCAAGCCGCCCGGACCAAGCGCGGAGAGGCGCCGCTTGTGGGTCAACTCGGCCAACGGATTCAGTTGGTCCATGAACTGGGAAAGCTGTGAACGCCCGAAAAAGTCGCGCAGCAAATTGGTCAGGATGCGCGGATTGACCAGTTTTTCCGGCATGGGAATTTCGGCCCCTTGCGTTTGCTGGCTCATCCGGTCGCGGACATAGCGGTCGAGGCGCACCAGCGCCGAACGGCACTGGTTCATCGCCAACTCGCCGACCGAACGGATGCGCCGGTTGCCGAGATGATCAATGTCATCCAGGTCAACCGAGACGCCAGACAGCGTGGATTTGCGCAGGCCCATGCGCAGATCGAGCAGGTAACTGACGGCGGCGATGATGTCCTGCTCACACAGGGTGCGGCGGGTGAGCGATTCGGCGTCCATCGACTGGCCCAGCTTCTTATTGAGCTTGAAGCGGCCGACATGGCCGAGGTCGTAGGTGGCCGGGTCGAAGAACAGGCGCCGCAGCAGGTTTTCGGCATTCTGCAGGACGATCGGTTCGCCCGGCTGCAAGCGCGCGTAAATTTCGCGCAGGGCGCGGACACGATCCGTCGCGTATTCCTCACGTTTCAACATTTGGTAAATCGGCGAATCCGAGCCCATGCCCTGCAGCACGTCGAGTTCCGTAATGCCGGCCGCGACCAGCTCCGCGACCACTTCTTCGGTGAGCTCATCCAAGGCCTTGGCAATAATCTTGCGCCCGCCGCTGGCCTTGACATTGCCGGCCACAATCTTGCCGGCAGCGCGCTTGGCGGCGCCACCCTTGAGGCTGATGGTGGCCTTCTTGTAAAACAGTGCGGCGATCTGCTCGTCGGATTCAAAGCCCAGCGCGCGCAAAAGGGTGGTGACCAAAATGCGGCGACGCTTGTGGCGTCGATCCACGCTCATGTAGATGTTGTCATTCAGATCGAACGACGCTTCAAGCCAGGTGCCGCGATAGGGAATAATCGTATAGGTGTACAGATACATCCCCGACGGATGCTGGACGCGATCATAGGTGATGCCCGGCGAGCGCTGCAACTGACTGACGATCACGCGCTCAACGCCATTGATGATGAACGTGCCTTTGCGGGTCATCAACGGCACCATGCCGAGATACACGCTCTGTTCCTTCATCACGTCATTGGGCCCTTTGATGCGCAAGGTCACTTTCAAGGGGGCTTCGTAGGTCTTGCCGCGGCGCATGCACTCGATCTCGTCGTATTTTGAAACGCCGAAGGAGTAATGCGCAAACTGCATCTCGAGCTTGCGTGAGGCGCTGGCAATCGGGAATATTTCCTTGAACAGAGCTTGCAAGCCGACCGGGCCACGCTCCTCCGGCAACAAGTCCTTCTGCAGGAATTCGTCGTACGATTTGCGCTGCATCTCGCTCAAGGGCGGCAGCGGCACGACATCAGGCAAGGTGGCATAGACAGTGCGCAGAATCTTGGTCATATTCGTATCCACGGCAACACAACGCGAGCGGGCACGGCATCGCTGTCCGCACACTGCGGCCAGCAATGCCCGCGCCGGGCGCGCTGCGTTCTACTCGTTAACAACAAGGCTACCGGTCTGATAAGCACAACATCCAGCACGCGCGGATTACTTAATCTCAACCACGCCACCGACGGCTTCAATTTTCTTCTTGATTTCCTCTGCTTCCTGCTTGTTGACGTTTTCCTTGATCGGCTTGGGCGGATTGTCCACCAGGTCCTTCGCTTCCTTCAAGCCCAGGCTGGTGATCGTGCGCACTTCTTTGATCACTTGGATCTTTTGCGCGCCCGCATCCTTCAGCACGACCGTGAATTCGGTCTGTTCTTCCACCGCCGCGGCGGCGTCGCCGGCTGCCGGCGCGGCCATCATGGCCATCGGCGCCGCGGCGCTGACACCATACTTCTCTTCCATGGCCTTTACCAGCTCGTTCAGTTCAAGCACGGTCAGGGTATCGACCTGGCTGATGATGCCTTGTAACTTTTCAGATGCCATACTCTTCTCCTTTGGTCTTCGCGTTGTACGTTAGTGAATTAAGAGGCAATTGTCAATTGAGTGCGTATCTATAAGAGCGCGCACCGTGCGCGTTAAGCAGACGGGGGTGGTTCGGTGACGGCCGGCGCAGGTTCCGCCGCCGGCTCGGGCGCGGGACTCGTCGCGGCCGCCGGTTCGGGCACGGCCGCCGGCTCGGGCGCGGGACTCGTTGCCGCCGGTTCGGGCACGGCCGCCGCCTCGGACGCAGGACTGGCTGCGGCCGCCGGCTCGGGCACGGGACTCGTCGCGGCGGCCGGCTCGGGTGCCGCGGCGGCCTTGGCTTTGGCCACTTGATCGAGCACCCGCACCATGTTGCCCACCAGCGTGTGGAGCAACGACACCAAGCCGCGCAGTGGCCCCTGCATCGTGCCCAGCAACATGGCCAGCAACACTTCGCGCGGCGGCAATGTGGACAGCGATGTGATCTCGTCCGCGCTCACCACGCGGGTCATGTCGAGCAGCCCGCCCCGAATGACCAGCGCGTTGTTGTCCTTGGCAAATTGGATCAGCGCTTTGGCCAAGGCGACGGCATTGCCGCGCGTCGCCGCCAACGCGATCGGGCCGTTCAGCAGCGCCGCAAAATCCGCGTCGCCGCTGTTCGGCAATGACCGCTTGACCAAGCGGTTCTTGACCACATGGACGCTGCCTTGCACCTCGGCCAGCTTGTTGCGCAGCACGCTCATGCGCGCCGACGTAATCCCGTGATAATTCGCGGCGACCAGCAGCGTGCTCTTGTCATAGGCGCGCCGCAGCTCGTCGACCATCAACTCTTTAACAACATTTTTCGAACGCATGGGAAAATCCTGCTGTCAATAATAACGTCATGCGGTCGCCGTATTAGACGGCCGCCTCGCGCTCCACGTCGCGCGGATCAACCCGCACACCGGGGCTCATCGTCGAGGACACCGCGATTTTCTGCAGATACCCGCCTTTCACTGAGGACGGCCGCGCCTTCAACACGGCGGCCAACAACGCCCGCACATTCTCCAACAACTGCAGCGGGCCAAATGACACTTTGCCGACGGCACAGTGAATGCCAGCCTGCTTGTCCACCCGGAATTCCACCTTGCCGGCCTTGAACTCTTTGACCGCCGTGGTGACATCGGTGGCCACCGTGCCGGCCTTGGGCGACGGCATCAAGCCGCGCGGGCCCAGCACTTTGCCGAGCTTGCCGACCTCGCGCATGGTGGTTGGGGTGGCGATCGCAATGTCAAAATCAGTCCAGCCTTCCTGAACTTTCTTGACCAAGTCCTCGAAGCCGACCATGTCCGCGCCGGCGGCCGTGGCGGCCTCGGCGTCGGCGCCGGTCGCAAACACCAGCACGCGCTGGGTCTTGCCCGTACCATGCGGCAGCACGACCGTGCCGCGCACGGCTTGGTCTGCCTTTTTCGGATCGACATTCAGGAGCAGATGTAGATCAACGGATTCGGCGAATTTAGCCGGCGCCAACTCCTGCACCAAGGCAATGGCCTGTTGCAGCGTGTAGCGCTTGCCAAGTTCGACTTTGCCTCGGTTGGCCCGATAGCGTTTGCTGTGTGTACTCATGCGCGTGTCCTTACGCTCCCCCGTGGTTGCGGGGTGTGAGTGGTTAAACAATGGGTTACTCAACAATATCCACGCCCATACTGCGCGCGGTTCCTTCCACCATTTTCAGCGCCGCCGGGAGGCTGCGCGAATTCAGGTCGTGCTGCTTCGTTATGCAAATCTGCTCGGCCTGCGCCCGGGTGATCTTCCCCACTTTGTCACGATTGGGCGTCGCCGAGGCGGTCGCGATATTCGCCGCCTTCTTGATCAGCGTCGCGGCCGGCGGCGATTTCATGATGAAGGTGAACGATTTGTCGTGATAGACCGTGATCACCACCGGAATCACGAGACCTTCTTCCTGCGCCTTGGTCGCGGCGTTAAACTGCTTGCAGAATTCCATGATGTTGACGCCGTGCTGGCCCAGTGACGGGCCGATCGGCGGCGCCGGGTTGGCTTTGCCGGCCGGAATCTGCAGATTAATGTGTCCAGTAACTCGTTTTGGGGGCATACGCTCGTCTTACCTCAAGGTGAAACTTCGTTATGATTTAGCCTTCTTCCTTTTCAACCTGCCAGTACTCAAGTTCGACCGGCGTCGTGCGGCCAAAGACCGACACGAATACGCCCAGCCGGCCGCGCTCTTCATCGACTTCCTCGACGTGGCCGATGAAGTTGACGAACGGCCCGTCATTGATCTTGACCCGATCGCCTTTTTGGAAGCTGATCCGCGGCGTCACCTTGTCTTTCGCGGCCTCGAGCTGCGTGAACATTTCCGCCACTTCCGCCGCGCCGAGCGGCTTGGGATGATCGCCGCCCAGAAAGCCGATCACGCCCTGCGTGCGCTTGATCAATTCCCACGTGTCGTCATTCAGCAACATCTCGATCAAGACATAGCCGGGGTAAAACTTGCGGGTCGTGACCCGCTTCTTGCCGCCCCGAATTTCCTGCACCGTTTGGGTCGGAATCAGCACTTGCCGCACGAACGCGCCCATTTCATTCAGGCGAATACGTTCCTCCAGCGCTTCTTTGAGACGCTGTTCTTGGCCCGAGAGGGCCTGCAGTACATACCATTTATGCGTGTCGCTCATGCTCGCGGTGCGGTTAGAATTTCAACTCAAGGAACCACGCCAGGACGAACGAGGACACAAAATCCACCGACCCCAGGAAGATGGCCATCATTACCATGCTGAGCACCACCACCTTGGTGGCCTGCTTCAACTGGGCGCGCGTGGTCCAGTTGACTTTCTGCATCTCGTCCCAGACTTCCTGGACGAACGCGTTGAAGCGCAGCAGCGGGTTTCTTGTTGCGTCAGCCATTGAGTGTCCTGTTATGCCTGGCAGGGCAGGAGGGACTCGAACCCCCAACATGCGGTTTTGGAAACCGCCGCTCTACCAATTAGAGCTACTGCCCTAGAGCCTGTGATGGTCGCCGGAGTCAACGGGTTTCCTTGTGCGCCGTATGCTTGCGGTCATACCGGCAATATTTCTTGATCTCCAGGCGGCCCGATGCCTTCTTCTTATTCTTGGTGCACGTGTAATTGCGATTGCCGCATTCCGCGCACGCCAAGGTTATGATTTCGCGTGGCATACTCAGTCTCTCTCGTTGCTATGATGTACCGTGGGGCACACGTGCGTTACGCAATGATCTCGGTGACTTGGCCGGCGCCGACCGTGCGGCCGCCCTCGCG
>CAYNJC010000054.1:0-22026 GCA_964397565.1 uncultured bacterium | reverse complement strand
CGACCGCGAACAACCACTACTTGCCGCTTGACTTTTAAGACCGTATCTACAAGGATGCTGCAACGTAGAAAGCGCTCTCATTAGTAGCTCCCCTTATGGCAGCGGGCATGGTACAAGCGGCAGTGCGGGTCGATTGCAGACGACAAAAAATGTCGTTTGTGGCGTTGCGCACGCGTGCGCCTGGTCGCGCGGACCACGCCCAGCACGGCAAGCAGCAGCACGCCGCCCGGCTCGGGCACGAATTCATACGCCCCCATGTCCCAGCCGCTGCTGTACGGCCGCGGCGTGCCGATGCAATCATTGGTGACGGTTGGCAGACTCATGCCGGCATCGCGACAAGGCGAGCCGGCGCCAAGGTCGTAATTCAACGCTGCGGCTGCCACAAAGAACGGATTCGAGTCGATATTGCCGGTGCCGCTGTAGCCGGTCTCGATATCGCAATACGTGACGATCGCGGTCAGCGCCTCTGGCGCGATCTGGGAAAATTGGTTACCCCAAAAGACGCAGTTCTGGAAAGTCGTGGTGCCGCCGCTGCCGTCGAACCCATAGTGGTCGTTCTGCGCGATGGTACACTGGCGGACGGTCGGCGGCTGGCGTGGGAACATGATAATCAGACCGCCCGCGCTGTTGTCGGCATGGTTCTGCGCGATGACGAGATTCTCGAGCGTGACGGCGGCATTCTCGACCGCAATCGCGCCGCCATTCATGGCCGTGTTGCTCACCAGGATGGCATGCGCGATCGTGGCCACTGCGCCCTCAAACACAGCGATGGCGCCCCCGGCACTGTTCGACACGCCGGCGCGATTTCCGATGAATTGCGTCGGCGGCAGCATACCGGCAGGGCCGCCACCAAAAGTGCTGTCAACGCCCAGCCGTGCGCCGTGCGCAAGAATCGCGCCGCCCGAACCATACGCATTGCTCACATGATTGTCACGCCAGGTGCAGTTGATCGCCGTCAGCGCGCTGCCGGACATGAGCGCCGCGCCGCCGCCGCCCGTGGTTAGGATTGCGGTGCTGTTGGTCGGCATGAGGTTGGCGCAATTAGCGTCGAACGTGCAGGCCGTGCATGTGACCATGCCGGTTTGCACAAACAGGCCGCCGCCGGACGAGCCGCTGCAATTGCGCGCCATCTGCAGGTCGTGGAGCGAGAGCGTCCCGTGCAGGTCGACATACGCGCCGCCACCGGCGCCAAAGCGCGCGGCATTGTCGCAGAGCTGCGTGCCGTTGCTCAGCGTCAACGCACCCGCGCCGAACCAATAGATGCCGCCGCCCGCGTTGAACGCGCCGTTGCTAACCACGGCCGTGTGGTCAAAGACACACGGCCCAACCGCCAGCAGCCCGCAGAGACCGCCGCCCAGTCCAGTGCCGACAGTGGCATTGCCGGCGACGACGCTGTCAACCAGGATGCATGCGCCCGTGTCGCCCAACGCGATGCCCCCGCCCATTTGCTGCGCCATGTTGCCGAGGATGCGTGACCGCACGACGGTGGTGGTGCACGCCCGCGCGTACACGCCGCCGCCGGCGGTGAGCGCGGTATTCGCCATCAAGAAATTGGCGTCGCCAATGCTGATGTCATCCAGCAGTGTAAGCGTCGAACGCTCGCTGGCAATGCCACCACCGGCCGCGGCGGCACAGCCACTAATGCTGACATTGTTGCTGAGCGTCAGCGTGGAATCAAGCGCACAAATCCCGCCGCCGAACACGCACGGCGTGCTGGTGATCCCCAGGCCGATGAGTTGCACATAATCGGCCAGCGTGCAGGTGCTGTTGCTCAGATAGATCGCGCCGCCATTGCGCGTGGCGCTGAAGCCATCCATGATAGTCAAGGCGGCTTCATCGCCGTGCATGACAAAGGTGGACGATTCGGCGTAGACGCAGCCGCCGTCGCCGTTGGTGACGTTGTTGGGCGTACTCCAGCCAAAGGTGGTATTGGGCGCGATCTCCGCGCGCGCGCCGCCAAACAGATACAGGGCGCCGCCGCGCTCGGCGGCGACATTGCCATCAAAACTGTACGTTTCGGCGACCGTGAGCATGCTGCCAAACAAGGTCACCGCGCCGCCGCGCGGAGCAAAGTTGTCAAAACATTTGCCGCCCGGGCCGTTCAGCACCAGGCGCGCATCCAGGTAGCCATACAGGCCGCCGCCTTCGAGCAGTGCCGTGTTATGGTCAATCCACACGTCGGTCGCGGCAAAGTGGGCGTTTGACCAGACCGCGCCGCCGCCGCCGAACAGGCTGGTGTTGTGGTCGATCCGGCAGAAATAGGCGCTCACCACGCAGTTGTCGCCGACAAAAATCCCGCCACCCCACAACAGAAAAATGCCGCCGCCGGTGATGCGCAGGTTCTCGAGGTTCACGCGTGCGCTTTGATCCACAAACACGACGGGCGCGACGGTGTTGGTGCTGATGACCGTGTCGTCGGCGATCCAGACGCGAGTGCTGAAATCGGGCAGCAGGTACCCGCCTGCGATCGTCAGATCTTTAGCGGCAATCAACAGATTGCCAAAGTAGGCGCCGGTGGAGACCAGCAAGCGGTCGCCGCTGGTGGCCGCGGCGACGGCCTGGGTGAGCGTAGCGAAGTAGCCCGCGTGCGTGACATTCGTGACGCCGGCGAACGCCGGCACGCTCAGGCAGAGTGTTGCAAGCAGAATGCTGAGTTTCATGCGGGGCTCCAGTGAAAGTTAGCAGACATGGCGGACGTGTCCGACGCGTCGGACGTTCGCGAATAGTCCGGCACCAAGTAGCAGAACAAGCAGGCCCGGTTCGGGCATGAATTCATAGGCGCCGGGATCGGGCGCCGCGCCATAGGGCCGCGGCACGCCGAGAATGTCGTGCGTCACGCCCGCCGGCGTGCCCGTGTCAAGGCAGGGCGAGCCAAGCGTCAACTGGAAGTCGAGCGCGCCTGGCGCGGCGAACAGCGGGTCTGCGCTGAAGTTGCCCGCGCCGAGGTAGCCGTCCTGAATGTCGCTAAAGCGCACGATGTTGCCGGCGCTGACCTGCTCGCCGGCGTTGTCCCACACGATGCAGTTGGTCAGCGCGCACACGCCGCCGAGTTCTGTGCCGACCGCATTGGTGGCATTTTGCGCAATTGTACACTGCACAAGGGAAACCGCACTGACGAACACGGACGCCAGGGCCGCCCCGTTGCTGGCGGTGTTGTGCGCGAAGACGCAATTCACCACATCGCCACGCGCGCCCAAGAAACACGCGATGCCGCCCACGGTGGCCGTCGCGCGGTTGCTGACAATGCCCGCATCGAGCACGGTCAGCGCGCCGCCCGCCACGAAGGCCGCGCCACCGTTCTTGGCCGTGTTGTTCCAGAAGCGCGTCAGCGGTTGCGCGACGGGTGTGGCGGGAAACGCACAGCGCACGTCCGCACTGGCGCCGATGACATACAATCCGCCCCCGGCATTTGAACTGACGTTGTTCATGAAGCGACAATTGACCGCATCAAGCCGGGCATTATCGGCCAGCGCCACGGCGCCGCCGCCACAGCCACTGCCACCGTGGGCGATGTTTGGCAGATTGTCGATGAACAGGCTCGCGCCAAACCAGGTGTTGTCGGCGCGCACGACGGTGCCCGAACCCACGGCGTAGATGCCGCCGCCGCTCGCCATCGCCTGGTTGAAACAGATTTCGACCGGCAACCCGTTTGTCCCTTTGCACTCAATCACGGCGGCATTGGTGGCGAACATGCCGCCGCCGTACTGCGCCGTGTTGCCCGTGACGCTGGTGCGCTTGTCAATGATGACCACGGCGCGATCCGCGCCAATGCCGCCGCCCACGCCACTGGCTTCATTGTCATTAATTGACACGGGGTACATGCCGGTAAATTCAACCGTAACGGTGGCGGCATTCCTGGCGAAGATAGCGCCGCCGTCGACCGCGTGGTTATAACTGATTTGCTGGGCGAAGGTTGGGCGGACGTACAACTGCGCAGGCCCGGAGAGCCAGACCGCGCCACCGTTACCGTCGGCATCGCCGTCGGCATCAGCAATGTTCCTTCTCACGGCAGTGCTTTCCGTGACGATCAACGTGCCGGACGCGAGGTGGCACGCGCCGCCATCACCGTTGGCGCGATTACGCATGACGTCGCACTCGCTCAGGTACACCACCCCCGGATAACTGGCCATGGCAAGAGCGCCGCCGTTACCACCACTGGCGTTGTAGGCAACAGTGCAGTTGATCGCCGTCAGTGTGCCGGCGGTATACCAGCGGATGGCGCCGCCGTGATTGCCCGCGCTGTTGTTGGTAATGGTACAGCCGGTCAGGGTCACCCGGAGCGCGGGGTTCGTGCCGTAGCTGTAGAGCGCGCCGCCTAGTTCCCCGGCCGTGTTGCCGGCGAAGACAACCGAAGTGGCATCCATGACACTGGCATCGCTCAAGTAGACTGCGCCGCCATACCACACCGTGGCAATATTGTCCCGCACGCGTGCGCCGGCCAGCGAGATCCGGGCATTGCGCGCATAGAGGGCTCCGCCATCCGTGCTGGCGCGGCCCAGCACGATGTCGGAACCGGCGGCGGCCGTCAGCGTGGCATCGAGCAGGTAAGCGCCACCGCCAAACGTGGCCTGATTGGTCCCATAATTGCCATTGTAGGTGCCGAGATCGCCGCCCGTCACCAGCAGCAAGGTGCTGTTGGTGAGAAACACGCCGCCGCCTCGGTTGAGCGCCCGGCCATTGGCGACCGCCGCGCCGTTCGAGACGATGACCGTCGCATTGATGGCGTAGACATTGCCGCCGTCATTGGTGGCGCTATTGCCGCCGTTCGCGGCGTAGGGATAGCCGACGAAAGTGCTGCTGTCATAGGCAAGCAGCGTGGCGTTCGAGACATAGGCGCCGCCGCCGTCCGTGCCGGCCACGTTGCCGCGCACATCGGCATTGTCATGGATTTCCACCAGCGCGCCGCTGCGGGCATAGATGCCGCCGCCCTGCGGCGCATAATTGTCATTGATGGCGGTCGCGCCGAAAATATCGGCCGAGCCGATGTTTACGCACAGGCCGCCGCCGCGCGTTGCCGAGGCATTGTGCTGCAGCGTGCACCCATCGCCAATAACAAGACTAGCGCTGCTGACATAGATGCCCGCGCCATCGCCGTCACTTGCATTGGTCGTCGCGTTATTCTCGACCGTAGTATTCTCCAGCACGACCCGCGCGCTGCTGATGACGCGAATGCCGGCCCCAAAGCTGCCATTGGTATTACCGCTGACGGTGCAGTACTGGCAGGTGACCAGTGCGCTGCTGTTGGCCTGCAGGCCGTGGCCATTCATGGCGCCGGTTAGCGTCAGACGGCTGAACAGACTCGTGCTTTGGCTCACGCTGGCCACATACGAGCCGCCATCCAGCACGGAACTCTCCGCCAGTTGCGCTGAAAAATCCATGCGATAGCCGCCCAGAATGCACAGATTCTTACTGCCGATTGAAATCCAATCGGGCGCATAACGGCCGGTCGAGACCAACAGCGTATCGCCATCGACGGCGACGCTGACGGCATCATGCACCGTGCTGTAGTAGGCTGGGTGGGTGATGTTGGTGACACCGGCCAGGGCCGGCAGGGCCAGGGCCAACAGACTGATGAAAATGCGGGCGGTCATCGGGTTCTCCGCAAGGGTGAATGAGCATTATGCGCGTTATGGGACATGGAGGATTGATCTACAGAAACGTACCGAGCGGCGATGGACACATTCAAGATACCCGGCCAGCAAGGCCAACGCCGCCGGCTCGGGAATGAGCTCATAGCACCCCATGTCGACGCGGCCGTCGTGCAGGCGCGGATTGCCGTCGAGATCATGTGCGCCGACCAGCCACGGTAGATTCGTGCCGCTGTTGATGCAGGGCGAGTTGCCCTGCAGGTGATAGTCGTCGAGACCAGCGTTGACAAAGTGCGGCTGCGCGGTAATGCAGCCCGCGCCGAACCAACTCTGGCCCGCGCCGTTTTCCAGGTCTGAATACCGGGCCGCAATCGGCCCGGCGCCCACAACCGCCAGCGCATTGGGCGCGTTGTTCCAATAGAGTTCATTGCAGAGTGTGGCGGCATCGGCGGCCGCCTCCGCGTAAAAACCAAACGCACCGGCGTCGCCCGCCGTGTTGCCGACCATGGTGTTGTTTATCAGCGTCACATCGCAGGCTGCATTCACTTGCAAGCCCCCGCCCACACCTTCCGCGCTCGCATGATTGCCGACGAACAGATTCTGCACGATCAGGGCCTGGGTGACTGCGTTGCCCAGATTGACATTGGCGCCGCCGCCATGCCGGTTGGCCTGATTGCGCACAAAAACATTGTTGCGCATTTCAAAAGCGCCGGCGGTGTTGAAGGTCAGCGCCAGCCCGCCGCCATCGCCCTGATTGGGCGTGCCGCTGACGCGGTTGGTGATGAACTGATTGCCAATCACGCGCAGAATGCCGGTTTCCAGCTCGAGGTGGGCGCCGCCGCCGCGCACTTCCGAATCGTCCGCCGAGACATTGCCGCTGAAGACATTGTCGCAGAGATGGAGTGCCGCGCCTCGCGTGGCGCGCAGGTACATCGCACCACTGCCGGACTCGAGCGTGTTGTTACGCATCACGTTATTGCTGACAATAATCGTGCAGTAGCTGCCCAGATAGTAGATGAACAGTGCGCTGCCTTCCACCCCGCCCACAGCGCTGGGATGCGAATGCAGATGATTGCCAAACAACAGATTGTCGGCCACGAGGATCGTGCCGCCGCCGCTGGCTTTGTAGACATAGATGCCACCGCCGTCATCAATGGCCGTGGTATTGCGTGCCGCAACACAGTTGGTGATCGTGGCATTGCCCGTGCCGGTGGCAACATAGATGCCGCCGGCGGTGCGCTGCGCGAAGTTGTTTGAGAAAACACAGGTCGCCACGGTCGGCACTCCGCCACCGTCACAGATGATGGACAAGCCGCCGCCAATGCCATCGCCGGCCGTGTTGCGGCCATTACGGAAGGTCAGACCTGCCACACTGACACTGCCGCCAGCGCTGCTGGCAAGCTGCATGGGCTGCACGCTGGCGCGGCCATCCAGCACGGTGGTGGCCGTATTCGCACCGAGGATGCTGAGCGAATAAGGCTCCGCGCTGCTGTAGATCAGGCTTGTGGAGATGGGGTAGGTGCCTGCGGCCACCTGGATGACGTTCTGCTGGCCGTTGGTTTGCGCGGCCGTGAGCGCGGTCTGAAACGCGGCAGCATTGGTGACCGTAAACGTCGCGCCGCGTGCCACGGTCACGCACAAAATGAGCAAGAGCAGGAACCCCGGTTTCATACGAACGGCCATGAGAGGGGTGATTAGGGTGCTTCAGTCTATGGCATTCAGCTTTCGGTTTTCAGTTGGCGGTTCTTAGTCATGCTTCTTTTCCAGCGCCACATGCCAAATCCCAGCATGCCTGCGACTAGGGTCGGCTCGGGCACGACCACCCAGCCCTCGTCATTGAGCAGGCCGAGGGTGACTGGGCCGGGAATGTGGATGGCCTCGCCATAGGCGATTGAGGACGTCATCAGGGCGTTGGAGGTGCCATCATAGGTGGCATTGTTGAGATGCGAATAACTTGAGCCGCCAGACCAAGTGGCGGGGCAATAGAGTCTGGGGCGCGAGCCGCCATTGGCTGCATTGGCGGCCGTGCCATCGAAGAAGATATTGCCGCTGACGAGCTGGTTGCGCAGGGCGACCGACGGATTCGGAAAGAGGGCGGTGTCCAGCAGGGCATTGCTGGCGCCGTTTTCGGTGAAGCGGTCGTAGATGAACGGATAGGCGGTGCCGCCACCCCACGAGCCAATCCCGACGGTGACGTTCATCGAGCCGGCGAAGCCAAGGCCATGGCAGATTTCGTGCAAGACCACGCTGACCAAATCCACTTGACCAGGCGGGGGATTCCCATCCGTGCCATAGTACCAGGAGAAGCTGCTGCTGAAGGCCATGGCGAAGTCATCCTTGACGGGATCGAGGTCGGAACCATGCAGGGCGTTGGCGAGGGCGATCTGGTACCAGGTGTTTGTCTGGGGTGCGCCGGAAAAGTTGCGCTCATAGTTCATCGCGCCGCTGTGGCCGAGCACGCCGGGGCTGAGGCTGCCGGTCCAGCAAGCTTCGAGGGTGAGCTGCACCGGCGAATTGAGATACGCGGCCCAGAGCGCGACGGCGTACACGACCGCATTGCTGGCGGACACTGGCCAGTCGAGGGCCACATCACCCCAATAGCCGGTTTGGCCATTGCGCAGGAAGCGAATGAAGATATCAGCTGCGGCGTGCTGGCGCGCGGCGGCCGTGACGCAATACTCCGGCTGAATCCGGAACATGTTGGTGCGTGGGTCGAGCCGCAGGATGACGCGGGCTGTCGTGGGGGCAGACATTGTTACCGCGGCGGCGACCGGCCGGCAATACAGACTGCCATACAGCAGTACAATGGCCCACCACATGCGGGTTGGCATGGTGTTCATGAGACCTCGCAGGCAGAGTTACGGCGGCGACGGCCGACAAGGCCGGCCGCCAGCAGCAACCACAGTGCCGCCGGTTCCGGCACAATCAGAAAGGCGTTGTCGGCAAAGACACGGCTGTTGGTCAAGGCGCTACTGTCAACAACCTCAAATCGCACGACGTATGCAGCCGGCCCGGCGATCAGGCTGGGCGGCACGAACCACGCGCACGCGCTCGCGAGATTGGCGACGTCATTGCTGACGGTGGCCGCTTGGTTCGACGTTACTGCCACGTGGATGCTGATCGTGCTGAGCAGGACATTCGCGCCGTCGATCGCATCGTCGATGAGTAGCGGGTTCCAGACGATATTCGTGCGGTAGCCCGCATCGAGCACGCTGCCCGCCGCGGGGAAGATCAGCGCGTTCGTAGCGATGCGCGGCAAGCCTTCCTCGTAGGTTTCACGATGGATGGTGACGCTGTCGTTGGTGACATAGCCCCACAGGTTCGAGCCGCTGACAATGATCAGGTTGTCGCCATTGGTCACGCCGATGGCGGCAATCGTCCAATTGGTGGCGCCGCTGTACGGCCCGAGCACGGCTTCGGTCTCGGTTGCCGCATTGCTCCACCAGAGCATGCCGGCAACCCATTGGCTATTGGAACCGCCCAGGCCGGTCTGGGCCGTCTGGTAGGCAACGATACCGGCGGGGTTTGTGATCGTGACAACCGGATCAGTGTCCACCTCGTACACGCCCATGTCCACGTAGCCGCCACTGACGCGCGGGTTGCCGTCGAGATCTTCTGCGCCATTCATCCAATTGTAGACCGGCGCTGCGTTGATGCAGGGCGAACTGGCCTGCAGGTGGTAGTCGCCGTCCACATTCACAAACTGCGGTTCATTCGTGATACATGGATTGCCCAACTTGGGATAGACGCACGAGTCCTGCGCAGCGATGGTTCCGTAGCGGTAGAAGTTCTCGTTGGTCGGGGCGGCATTGTAGTACACGATCGAGCCGCGCAGGTCGGCCCCTTCGCGGATGTACAGGCCGCCGCCCTCGGTCCCGGCAGTGTTTGACACGATGGAGCAGTTGTCCAGCCGCGAGGGGTAATAGCGGGTATACACCCCACCGCCCCGGTTGGCGCTGTTGTGCGTGACCAGGCAGGTGTACAAGCGCCCGCCGCCGTACATACTGACGCCGCCGCCGAAGGTGACGGCATAGCAGCCGCTGAACGTCGAATTGTAGATCTCGCCGCCCTGTTCGAGGTGCGCGCCGCCGCCCCATGTGTCTGCGCTGCATCCGCTGAAGCGGCACCACTCAGCCTTGCCGGCCCGGTTGAGGTAGAGGCCGCCGCCCTTCTCGCCCGCCGTGCAGTTGACAAAGACGCACCTGATCAGCAGGCCGCCGTTCGCCCCGATGAACGCGCCGCCGCCGTTCAGCGTCCAGTAAGCGTTGCTCACCGTGAACCCCGTGGCGACCGCCAGGCTGTTGTTGAGCAGCAGACAGCGATTCGTGTTTGCCGGCGCATTGCCGTCGAGGATCGTGACGTCCGGGCCGTTGAGGCTCGAGACCATCACGGGCGTCGTGAGCGAGACGGATGCGGCGAGGGCATAGACGCCGTTGCTGACGATCACAACCGCGCCCGTCAGCCCGCCCGGCCCGGCATTGATGGCATCTTGAATGTTGGTGGCCGCGGTACTCCACGAATCGTAGGGCGGTACGGGTGTCACGTTGCCCAGCCGGACATAGTTCGTGAACGCGATGCGCTCGTCCATCGTCTGGCGGTGCAGCGTCACGCGGTCGGCGGCCACCGCGCCAAACACGTTCGTGCCGCCAATGGTGACCAGATTCTCGCCAGGTTCGAGGTTGTTGGCGTTGCAGGTGAAGCCCTGCGCGAAAGAACCGGTCTGGTCGGCGTGGCGATCATTGACCCAATACAACGGGCCGACAATGTTACAGTTCGTGCCGCGCACCTGGCTGTTGCCGACATCGTAATAGACCCAGACCGGTCCTGAGGTGATCGTGACGCAGGGCGTGCCCGTGCCTTCCTGGTAGCGCGTGATCGTCACGCTGTCCTCGCTGATGTCGCCGAGACTGTTCGTGCCGCGGATCACAATGACGTTATTGCCGACCTGCAACCCGATATTGCTGACAACCCAGGCGGGCTGTGCGGGGAATGTGCCGCTGGCATGCGTTTGCCGGTTGGTCCAGAGCATGCCGCCGCCGACGAACGCGTTGTTCGTGCCGCCGATCGTCCCGGTGCTCACGTCGAAAGTGACCCAATAGTCCTCGTTAGTGACGTCAACTGCGGGCAGCAGGCGATAGTTGACAATCTGCAGCACCGTCTGATTGGTGGACACCGTATACAGGTCGTTGCTGAGCGTGCGATAGGCGAACGTGCTCCACGCGCCGTTCGTAGCGATCGCGAGCGCGGCGACACGCTGCGTCCAGACCGTGCCTGCCAGGTTCTGCAGAATCAGATTTGTGACCCAGGCCCCGCCGGCAAACAGACCGGCGGCCTTGGTGCCAGTGATCGTGGCGCCGAGCGTGTTGGTGAGGGTTAGAATGCCGGCCGTGCCGGCCGGCACGGCCCGTGGCTGGGTGACGGCCGGCGGCGCCAGCGCGGGCGCGTCATAGTGAAACTCGTAGCAGCCGACGTCGACATGCGGACCGACGATGCGGCCGACGCCATCAAGATCAGTCGCGCTGACCGCCAGATTGTCGGCGCCCGCACTGATGCAGGACGATGCGGGCTGCAACCGGAAGTCGTCGGCGGCACGATTCGCGAACGCGGGCGCATTAGTAAACCAGTTCACCACAGTCACCAATCCGCCATTGGTGGAAATGCAGCAGTTGTAGGCCACGCCGTGATTGCCGCCGATCTCACTGGCGCCGCCGTTCGCGGTGTTATAGTAGATGATGCAGTTGTAGAAGATGCCGGTGTAGTTGCAGTTGACCCCGCCGTAGTAGTAAATGCTGCGATTCTCCACGATCGTGCAATTGGCGATCGGGCCGCCACCGGCATAGCAGTACACGCCACCGCCATAGTTTTGGCAGATGTTGCGGTAGACCAGGCAGTTGTTCATCGAGCCGTTGCCGGCATAGATGGCCACGCCGCCGCCGGTGTAGCGCGAGTAGTTGCTGACGATGATGCAATGATCCATGCTGCCGCCGTAGTACAGGATCACGCCGCCGCCCGTGCCATACTCGCCATCGGCACGATTGCGATCAATGATGCTGTGCCGCAGGAGACCGTTTTCGGTGCAGAGCACGCCGGCGCCATCGTCAACCGTCGTGTTGCGCAGGAACGAGCAGTACTCGATCACGCCACTGTTGCGGCAGTGAATGCCGCCGCCCGTGGTCTCGGACGTATTCCTCTCAAACGTGCAGCCGGTCACCAGCCCGTTGCGCATGAACAGCCCGCCGCCCTTGTTGGCAGCATTGCTCACAACCAGGCAGGACGCCAGGAGGCCGTCCATATAGATGTAACCGGCGCCGCCGTTGCCCGCCGCGCTGTTGTTGGCGAGCACGCAGTTGGACACCATGCCGCCTTCCTGGAAGTAGACCCCGGCGCCCGCGCGTTCAACCGCTGCGTTCCCGGTCGCATACGTCCAGCCGCCGGTGAGCGAGAAGCCGGTGAGCGATGCGCCGGACGTGAGCAGGGCGCAGCGGACCGCATTCGAACCATGGCCGCCGGTCGCCGGATCAAGCGCGCCGACGATGATCGTCGCCGCCGGTCCGTTGACGCTCTGCACGCTCACCGCGTTTGTCACGCAGACGCGCGACAGAAGTGTGTTGCCCGCGGTCACCGCGCCGCCATACTGATAGACGCCGTTCGTGACCAGCACTAGGTCGCCGTCAATCGCCACGTCGAGCGCATCCTGGATGTTTGTGGCAGCCGTTGCCCACGTGCCATACGGCGCGACCGGCGCTGGATTCGCGCCATTGACATAACGCGTCGCCGCACTGGCAGCAAAGACATGCAGCGCGAGCAAGCAACCGATAAACAGGGGAAGCAACAGTTTCATGGGGCCATCTCCTGGTATCATTAGGGTCTGGAGGGCGAAGGGACGCCACGGAACGACTCGACACCGCTCCAGGAAATGCCACAATGCTTGATTTGCGTGCAGCGCCCGCGGGCACAAGCCACCGCGGAACTGCAACGTCTGATTTGTCAGTATACCACGTTCGGCTTGCGAGCGCAAGCGCGACGCGATAGCAGCGGCGCGCGTTCGGCCGCGCACAACGCCGATCAGTGCGCGCAACAACACCATGAGCAGTGCGAGGGCGGGCATGGCTGCAAAGGTAGCGGCACGGTAGGGCGTGGGCACCGCGCGAGGACGCCCGGCGTGCCTAGGTCGCAAACGCACCGTGCCAGAGACCGTTGAGGAACCGGCGCGCGTTGACGCCCAACACATGGTTGTCATAACCGCCTTCCTGCGTCACCAGCGTTGGCACGTTCAGGGCGCCCACCATCCGGCCGTTCTGTTCGAAATCCTCGGCGTGCAGGCTCCAGCTGCCGGTCGGATCGTTCTTGGCGGTGTCGAGGCCGAGCGGCACGACCAGGAACGCCGGCTTGAAGCGGGCGATCCGCTGCAGGGCCGCCGCCAGAACCCGGCGATACCGTTGGCCGTCCATCGCCTCGGCCAGCGGGATGTTGAGATTCAGCCCAAGCCCGGGACCGGCGCCTTTCTCGTCCTTGAAGCCCGAGAAGTACGGATACGCGAAGCGTGGATGGCAGTGGATTGAGACGGTGAACACGTCGGCGCGTTCATAGAAGATGTTCTGTTGCCCGTTGCCGTGATGGTAGTCGAGATCGAGCATGGCGATACGGCCATACGCCGCGAGGTAATGCGCCGCGACCGCGGCATTGTTGAAGTAGCAGAAGCCGCCGAAGGCGCAGCGTTCGGCGTGATGGCCGGGCGGCCGCACCAGCGCGTAGGCCAGGCGCTGTCCGCGCAGTAGCTCGTCTGCGGCCGTCAGGCTACAGTCGACCGCGCGCCGCGCGGCGCGGTAGGCGTTCCGATTCAGCGGCGTAAACGTGTCGATGCAGTAGTAGCCGGCGCGCACCGGCAGATCGCGCGGCGGGCGCGCCGCATTGCGGACGGGAAACACATATGGATAGACCGATTGGCGCGACCCAATTTCCTGACAGACGCGGCGCAGGTAGGTGGCAAAGCCGGGATCGTGCACGGCCATGATGTGCCGGCCCGCGTGGTGCCGCGGCGCCACGCGCGCACACAGGTCCAGCGGCGCAAGCTCCTTCAGGATCGTGGCGATGCGCACGGGTGACTCGACGTAGCCGCGTTCGCGCACGTGATGAATGGCGTGCTGATCCGTCACCACCAAGGCAATCTGCTGGTCGGCCGGCACAAGCATCGGCACGGTGCGGGCCGGCGGCGACGTGATGTAGCGCGGCGCGCGCAACACGACCGGATCGTCGTGAAAGGAGGCCAGCACGTCGCTGATGTACCCCGGCGGGCAGCGCGCGCCATACTTGCGTTCCAGAACGGCCTGGACGATCAGCTGCGTCTCGCCACGCCACAGCGTCCGCCCCGCGCCGAGATCGTCGTAGACCAGGTACGGCGGATTGTCCTTGTCGGGTTTCAGCGGCGTCTCGTAGCGCGTGTTCGCAATCGGCCGCGCGCCAAAGCGTTCATAGAAACGCAGGCGCGCGATGTTCTCTTTCAGCATTGCCGCATTGTGACACAGCGCGGGATCATCCGGCAGGCACTCGAAGAAGACACCGCTCACGTCCAGGGCCCGCGCTTCGCGGCGAATGCGCGCGTACAGGGCGCCGCCCAAGCCGCGGCCCGTCATGCGCACCGCTGCCGCCATGTAATCCAGGTAGCAGAAGCGCAGGTTGGGCTCATGATTGAGCAGGGCGAAGCCGCAGACGTGGCCGGGCGTCGTTTCGGCGACGAAGAGAATCGAGCGAAAACGATGCTTGAGCGGATTGCGCAGCACATCGGGTATCCGCGCAATGTCGCCGACCGGCAGCGCGGGGAATTGCGTCCGTAGAATTTCCTGCATCTGCGTTACCGCCACGCGGTCGGTTGGCAGCACCATATCATAGACGCGCCGGATCCGGAACATGGCACACTACCTCATGCCATGACCGGCATACGGAACTTTGACCACGCTGCCATGCGGCGCGCACCCGTGCCGCTGTTGTGCCGCGCAGCGCCGCCACGCGCAGACGGCCGCCGCCAGCCAGCACAGCATCAGCGGCTCGGGGATGCCCCGACCAATAAGCTGCAGGTCAAGGCTGCCGCCGTTGCTGGCGAAGGTGATGGTCTGCGTCCAGGCATAGCTGATCGGCGGCGTGAAGGTAAAGATGACGTCGGTCGCGCTGTTGGGCGGGATGATGTAGCTGACGGGCGCCGCGGTGAAAATTGGCACCGGCACATTGTAGATCGCGCCGGTCAGCCAGCCGTTGCCACTGCTCTCGACCAGCGCGGTCAGATTTGACGACGTGTTGAGGGTCAAGACGCCGAAATCAAGCTGGGTGGGCGTCACGGCAAGCACGGGCGCGGGATCAAGTTCGTAGGCGCCCATATCAAAGCCATAGCCCATCGGCCGCGGCGCGCCACGGCAATCCAGTGTCACGCCGCAGTTGATGGCTGTATCCACGCAGGGCGAGCCGAGCGCGAGGGCCCAATTGAGCGCCGCCGGGGCCTTGAATAGCGGGTCGACATCCAGATTGTCGACGCCGACGTAGCCGCCCTGCACGTCGCTAGAATCCACGGTAAAGCCGGCGTTGATCTGCGTGCTCGTGTTGCCCCAGACAACGCAATTGGTCAGGCCGATAACGCCACCGTAGCAATACACGCCGTCGGCATCGTTATCCGCGACCGTGCAATACCACAGCGCCGCGCGCACGCTCAACCCGACACTGATACCGCCGGCGGTTGGCGCCGTATTCCGCGCGACGACACAGTTGATCATGCTGGCGTGGCTGCCGGTTTCCACGCGCACGCCGCCGCCGATGTGCGTCACGCGATTGCTGACGATCAGCGCATCCTGCAGGTGAAACGTGGACTCGTCTTCAATGTAGCAGGCGCCGCCGACGTGCGCCGTGTTGTCGAAAAAGACGCACGGCGGCCCGCTCACCGGCACGCTGAAATCGCCCTGCACGCGCACCTGGCACCAGTCGGCATGCAGCGCGCCGCCGCAGGCGACGGCACTATTGCCGCTGAACCGGCAGTTCATCGCCAGCAGCCGTGCGTCGAGCATCAGATTGACCGCCCCGCCGCTATCCTCGGCCGCATTGCCGAGAAACTGCGGCGCCGCGCCGTTGGTGGGCAGCAACGCGACCACGCTCTCATTGTCGGCGTGCAACGCGCCACCGTTCTTGGCGCTGTTGCCCATGAATGCCACCGCACCCATGACCGTCACGGTGCTGCTATCCGTACACCAGAGCCCGCCGCCATAGCTCGTGACGGCATTGCTGATGATCTGCAGCGCATGCACCGGCGCGGCGATGGCAAGCAGCGAGTGATCCACCAGACGAATGCCGCCGCCACCGCTGGTGCGGTTGCCGCCGATGTGGCTGGCGCGCGCGACCGTGCGCAGCCGCCCGGCGCTGCGCTCGATCTGCACCGCGCCGGCATTGCTGAGCGCCACATTGTCCAGAAAATCGCAGTCGGCCAGGTCAAAGTCCGGACACGACGACAAGACCACCCCGCCACAGTCCGATGCGGTATTCGAGGCGACCCGGACAGCGTCCATGACCACCAGCTGACATCCCTCGAAAAAAGCGGCCCCTGCGACAACCGCGCGGTTGTGCGCCATGCCGCCGCCGCCCTGCAACACCACGTCGCCACAGTCGTTGGCATACACGGCGCCCGCCGCGATGCCGGCGGTGTTATTGGTCATATCAGTCGCGCTGATGCAGGCCGTGCGCGGCAGGCGCTGCAGGTAGATGGCACCGCCGTACTCATCCGCATGGTTGTTCTCGAAACGGCAGGCGGTCATGGCAACCACACTCGTCAGATATGCAAACAGACCGCCGCCGTCGTGGTAGGCGCTGTTGCCGGCCACGACGGCATGATCAAAGATGCCGGTGGCATTCCACAGCAGCACGCCGCCGCCCACGCCCGCAGCACCGTGGACAATCCGCGCATTGTTGCTGACAACGACCAGCGCATCAATGGCGCAGATGCCGCCGCCGCCGCCAAAGGCGCTATTGCTGAGCGTGCCGCCCGCATGCCCGATGGCAGCATCGTTGCGCACGACCACGCTGCCATTGGTAACCAGCACGGCGCCGCCGCGCACCGTGGCGCTGTTAGCCCAGAAGCCGGCGCCGTCTTCAACCACCAGCGACGATTCCCGCACGTACGCGCCACCGCCCTCCGCCACCGCATTGGTGGCCTGATTCGGCGCGGCGGTTCCCACGCCACTGCCGGCGCCGTTGACCGTTGCGTGCGCGCCGTTGCCAAGGTACAGCCCGCCGCCGCGTGCCGTGGCAACGTTGCCGAACACACTGGCGTTCGACAGGATGCTGACGGTGGCGTCATCAGCCCAGATGCCGCCGCCGTCCGTGGCGCTGTTGCCGTAAATCTCGGTCCGGGCGCCCTTGAGCACGACGGCCGTGTTGTCGCCCGTGGCATAAATGCCGCCGCCCTGTTCGGCACTGCTGCCGAACACCGGCGTGTCGATCAAGGTAAGGGTGCTGTTGCTACCCACGGCGATGCCGCCGCCCCGGATGGCGCTGCTGCACGCAATGACACTGGTCTGCGCCAGCACCGTCACCCATCGTTCGAGGAAAATGCCGCCGCCGGCCGCTGCCGCCCCGTTGGTCAGCGTCATGCAATCAACCACCACATCGCAGTGACTGACCACGCTGAGCACGCTGGCCGCCGCGCCGGCATTCACCACCGTCAGGCGCGCGTCGTTCGTGCGACTGTGAAAATCCGCCGCGTAGCCGCCCAGAAATTTCAACGATTTCTGGTAGATGTGCATATGCTCGTCATAGGTGCCCACCGTAATCAACAACGTGTCGCCGTAGTTTGCCATGTCAATGGCCGCGCCGAGGGTCGTGTAGGCAAAGCCACCGCTGGTGATGTTCGTGATGTTGGCCAGCCCCGACAGCGAGAAGCATAACGCCAAAGAGATAATCCGCCCTGCGTTCATGGCCTTCTCCGTTGGTGTGAAAGGAAGCATTGGACCGCGCGGCATCACCCTACTTGCCGATGTTCTCTTTGGCGATCGTGTTCTTCATGCCGGTGTGCGTCAGCGCCAGCGCGCCAAACCCGCCGCTGATCAGTTTTGGCTGATGGAACGTCACGGTGCAATAGTAGTAACTGCCATCGCTGTCCTTGGCGGCCACGGCGGCGGCGAGATGCCGCGATTTCTCCGGGCTGCCCGAGCCCTCATAGTAGTCAATCCACCAATCCTTGTCCACAATGACAATGCGCTCGATATCCTTCCAGCCGGCGTTTTCGCACAGTTTCTTGATCTCGGCTTCGAGCGTGTGATTGACCATGCCGGGGGCAGGCATGCCGCGCGTGCCTTCGATGACGTCTTTGATGGCTTTATTCAACGCGGCATACGAGGAAAAATCGGCGCCCTGAATGTCGCACGCGCCGGACGCATAGGTCTGACCATAGTAGGCAACGCTGAACACAATCGGATGCGTACCGGCCGGGAGACTGCCCAGCAAATCGGTGAAAAGGAACGGGCCGAACGTGCGGCTGGAGCAGAGCGGATAGCTGATCTCTGGATCGCGATAGGCCGTCATCTTGTCCACGGCGGGCGCGATGTCCAGCACGAATGTGCTGCCCTTGATCAGGTCAGGTTTATTGACCGTGATGTATTGAAACAGCTCCTTGGTGCCGATGGTGAACTTGACCGGAATTTGCACGGAAGAATCGGTGGCGTTGTCGAACGCGGCGCGCCAGGGCTTGTCCATGGCAATCAGGGCGTAGATATGGTCGCCGGCTTTAAAATGGGCCTGGCTGGCGGGCGGCGCGGCGGGATTGATCGGCGTGGACGAAAAGACAACCGTGCCGCCGCCTTGCCGGGCGGGCGCGGCGGTCGTGGCGCGCGTGGCGGGCGAGGACGCCGTGGATGCGGCCGGCGCCGCAGACCGGGCCGCCGGTATGTTTGTGGCGACCGTCGGTGCGGTGACGGCCTTGCCGACTTCGTCAACGGTTTTGCGGATGACGCGGTTCAGCGGGCTGCTCCAGTCAATGCCGTGGCAAGGCCACGCAGCGAGGGTGATGACGGCCATGGTCGCGAGCGGAAGATACAGGCGTTTGATGAACGGCAATGCAAGCATGGGGGCTCCTTGGCATGAGTGGTTATGCAATGATGTAACGGTGCAACTAAAAATACAGTCTCCGCGCGATGGCGATGAACAACACCACCGCTGCCGCGCACGCCAGCGGCTCGGGAATGCCGGCGCCGATCAACGTCACGTCAACGCTGCCGCCGTTGCTGGCGAAGACGATCGTTTGTGTCCACGCGTACATGATCGGCGGGGTGAAGGTGATGAGCACATTCGTGCCGTCACTGACCGGCAATGAGTAGCTGGCGGGCGCGGCGCTGAAGATGGGTGCGGGCACAAAGTTGACGGTGCCGCTCAACGTGCTGTTGCCGATGTTCTTGACGCCCACCGGGAGACTGGCCGCATCACCAATGACGATCTCGCCAAAATCGAGCAGGGTCGGCGCGGCGAAGATCACCGGTGCGGGGTCAAGCTCGTAGGCGCCCATGTCATAGGTAATGCCCATCGGGCGCGGTGCGCCGATGCAGTCCCAGGTCACGCCGGCCGGAATGCCCGTGTCAACGCAAGGCGAGCCGCGCGTGAGCGCATAGTCGAGCGCGGCGGGATTGGCGAACAGCGGATTCACATCTAGGTTGCCCGCGCCAGGATAGCCGCCCTCCACATCAGAGTAGTTGACCGTGTTCCCGGCGCCGACCGCAACGCCACTATTGCCCAGGACAATGCAATTAGTCAGTGCCGCGAGGCCGCCGGCCGAGGTGACGCCATCGCTTTGATTCTGGCTGACGGTACAGTGCCGCAGTTGCAACAGGGATGTTGCGCCACTGCCGACACCCGCGCCGGCGGGAGCATTGTTGCGGACAATGACGCAGTTCACCAGCGCGGCCTCGCCGCCATTGGCAATGCGCAGGCCGCCGCCGAAACTCGCCGCCGTGTTGCTGGCCACGAGCGCATCCATGCAGGTCATGCGCGCGGACGAGCTGTACACCGCGCCGCCGAAACTCGCGCTGTTGCCGACGAATGTGCATGGGGGCGCGCCGGGTGCGTCACTAAAGTCGCCACGGACCAGCAGGATGCTACTATCGCTGTAGAGTGCGCCGCCGAAGTTCAGGGCGGTATTGCCATAGAAGCCACAATTGACGGCGGTGGCCTGCGAACTCTCCGCCAGGTGGAGCGCGCCGCCATTGCCCAGCGCCGCATTGCCCAGAAAGACCGGCGCCACGCCGTTGGTCGGCAGCATCGTCAGGACAGCCCCATTGGTGGCGGCAATCGCGCCGCCAAAGGCGGCGGTATTGCTCAGCATATACACCGCGCCCATCATGGTGACGGTGCTATTGTCCATGCACCACATGCCGCCGCCGTAGCCGGGTGCCGTATTGGCGCTGATGGTAAAGGGGTATGTGGGCGCCTCGAACGCAAGCTGGCTCAAGGAGGCCAGGGTGATGCCGGCGCCGCTCAGCGCGCGGTTGCCGCGCACCTCGGCGGGGCGCGCGCGCGTGCGCAGGCGGCCGGTGCTTTGCATCATGGTCAATGCGCCAAAGACGCTGTTGGTCGCGGTGTTGTCCCGTAGATCGCAATCGACCAGGTCAACATCGGCACAGTTGAAGACCGTCATCCCGGCATATTGCAGGGCAACATTGGAGATCACCTGCACGTCGTCCATCCGCAACCCATTGCACACGACTAGATGCGCTGCACCAATGTACATCGCGCTGTTGTTCGCCATGCGGCAGCCGTGCCGTAGCGCCACTTGGGAACAACCTTGGGCCGCGAGTGCACCCGCAATGTTGGCGGTGTTGCTGCTGAAGACCGTGTTGCTGATCAGCATCGCGCTCGGACTTTGATCAAACATCGCGCCGCCACCTTGGCCGACAATCACCCGATTGCCTTCCAGCACGCACGCCGCCAATGACACCGCGCAGGTCAGATACGCATACATACCGCCGCCGCCACTAGCGGCGATGTTGTTGCGCAGCACCGCGCGCTCAAAAATCCCCGTTGAGTTCCAGAGTAGCACGCCACCGCCGAACCCAGCCATACCATAGACGATGCGCGCATCGTTGCTGACGACGACCAGCGAATCCACCGCGCAGATGCCGCCACCGATGAAGCCGGCATAGTTGCTGACCACGCCCGCATCGTAGCCAATGGCAGCATTATTGCGCACGACCACACTGCCGTTCGTGACATAAATGCCGCCGCCGCGCAGGGTGGCGTGATTGGCCCATAATGCGGCGCTGTTCTCGACCACCAAGGAAGCGCCATCCACATACACGCCGCCGCCCTCGGCCACCGTATTGGTGGCGCGGTTGGGATTGCTTGTGCCGACGGTGCTGCCACTATCGCTGATGCGCCCTTGGGCGCTTCTTTCAAGATACAGGCCGCCGCCGCGCGCGACGGCAACGTTGCCGTACACGTCCGCGTTGGCCCGCACATCAACGCGTGCGCCACTGGCGCAGACACCGCCGCCGTAGGTGGCAACATTGTCACGCACATCCGTGTCAGGTCCTTCCAAAATGACGTGGGCCGTCCGCGTGTAGGCATAGATGCCGCCGCCGAACGCCGCGCTGTTGTACGCGACGGGCGTATTCTGCAGGACCAGCGTGCAGTTGGTGCCGAGAAACGCGCCGCCGCCGCCCAGCGCCGCGCTGTGCCGGATAGCGCACTGGCGGGCCGTCACGGTGACGCCCACGTCGCAGAAGACAGCGCCGCCACCAAACGCCGCGCCGTTGGTCAGCGCCAGATATTCCAGCACAACGGATTCGTTCGACAAGAGCGTCATGATGGATATGCCCGCAGCCGGCACGATGACAGTGGCCATGGCATTGCTGATCTGCGCGGAAAAGTTCGGCGAGTAGCCGCCCTGCAACGAAAGACTTTTCTCCACGATACGAACGTTCTCGACATAGAGGCCGGTCGAGACCAGCAAGGTGTCGCCGTTGTTGGCCGCGTTGACCGCTGCCTGAATCGTGGCAACCACCGCGCCGCCGCTGGTGCTGTTGGTCACGCCGGCCTGCGCGCGCGACAGACAACAGAGAACAACAACACAGGCAATACTCCAGATATGGTGTTGAAGCGTGACAATCGTCATGACATCCTCCGTGAGTCGCCGATGAAAACAGGCGGTAGTGCACTGGGCCGCGCTCCACCGTATACCTCGTATTATAGTGCGGCGGCCCGTCATTGTCAAATGTGCCGTGCTGACCATCTGACATGGCGCTCTAAGGTTGTGGGCTTGGTGCGCGCGCAACTAACGGCGCGCTTGCCACGGCGAGCAGCGCCGGCTACGGCCGGGCATAGATGACCCACGTCGGCGGCAGATTCGTCCAGACCGTGGCTTTGAAGACATGCTTGCGCACCGTATAATTCACGGTCGCGTCTTTCTTGGCCTTGAACT
>CAYNJC010000053.1:0-22542 GCA_964397565.1 uncultured bacterium | reverse complement strand
CAGCTCTTTCTCCAAAATCGTGCTGCGTCTGAATGGGATCGAGGCTTGGCTCGTGGCAAAGCAAAACACATCATGGGCTGTAGTCGTGTCGGCAAAGACACCGTAGGCAATGCGAATCTGATTCGTCATGCCCAATGTTGCATCATATCTGCTCAGGTACTGCTGGATGCCATGTGAATATGCAAACTGCTTCACAGACATGGGCCTCTCCAACATATGTAGCTCATCACAGCTAGTGGAAGACACTTCTTGGGTGGCCAAGGCAGTTTGGCCCAGGCTTTGGGTCGCGTACCCAGGCAGCCACGTCCACTGGTGGTCACTTTCCGTCATAGTTGACTGGGTGGCCATGACGCCATTGGACACGCCCATCAGGATTTGTGCATTCAGCAACATTGGCCGATACTGCGCATAGTGCGGCATGTCTTGTACGGCCATTGGCGGTCCAGCAAATGCGGACACGCACATCGCGCATGCGCACCACACAAGTACGACGATTCCCAGATAGTTCTCTGTGTTCATAGGAGCATCTCCTCTTGCTAGTAGTGAAGTAGGCCTGGGGTCATTGGAATTCTGTGATCTCGAAACTGTTGAGCAGGGACCAGCCGTTGCACTCGTAGAGATCCGTCTTGTAGTCAGCAAGAGTCTTGCCGGCGGGTATGTAGGGCGCGTTCTGGTTGAGTGTGAGACATGCATCGTACACAAGGGAGTCGTTGTAATAGGCAAAGTCATGCATGAAAAAGACTGCCGTCCTCCATTGTGATTCTCCGATGGGCAGAATTGGCTTCGTGGTGAAGCCATCAACGCCGCCTTCAACCCTGCGAATTCTCACTGCATTGACGCCAATGGCTCGCGTGAAAAGCTGAACTACGGCTGCCATATCGCGGCAGTCGGCCCAACTGTCTGCCAACAATTGAGTGAGGTTGCATGCAAGGATCGTGTGAGTGTCACTTGGGTCGTATCTCCTGTCAAATTCCCTATCACTATATGGCTTTTGCGTGATGCTGTGCACAATGCTATTAGCATCGTCACAGCCAGCCGCCCAGTCGCAGGCGTAGTCAAGAACATCAGCCCACGGACAGTGCTGACTGACGCCTGTCACCCAGGGACTTTTCGCCTTATCATAGACGATGTACACGGTGTGACCCGCCGTCGTGCCAAAGCTGGCAGTGTTAATGCTTTTGCCATTGGCGGCTGTCACCTTCCACTCCCAGCTAAAGGTGTCCTTGTACACTTCGTCAGGCGTGTCTTTGCTCGCGGTGAACTTCGTGTAGTCAGCACCCGCAATCGTAACATCGCCTTGCGAGATGCCGTTCTGAAACTGCACCTGCGTCTCGTCAAGATTGCCCAAGCAGCCGCTGGAGGTGGCTTTGAGTTTGAGCGACGTCATGTCTGTGGGCTGGACCGTGAACCGCGCACAGACGCGCGGTGTCATGTTTCTGGTATATGCAGCGGGCTTGTTGGCACCGCCACTGACATACTCCGGCACGTTGATGGCTGTGCTGAAGTTCTGGCGAATGTTAAGAGCGTCGTTGAGATTTGCGCTCGTATCATAGTTGAACGCGATGGCGTTGACGGTCACCATAAACTGCCAGAAATCAATTTCTTTTTCGCCATGCAGATTTGAATCGTCCTTGTCCGTCGCCGCGCATTTGATCTTGACTTTCTTTGCGTCGGCGTCCGCCGTGGGGACATCGTAGCTGAAGGAGGCTTGGTTGTCACCGGCAGGTTGAACGCCAACATACCATTGATAATTATAGTCTTCTGTGTCGCCCGGCGTAACACTTGCAGCAAAAGGGACATCCTCAGTGCCTAGCAGCGCAGCACCCGGACTAGTGATCTGCACCGTAACAGGTTCAATGTTGGCTTGCACAATGTATGATTGTAGCGCAAAAACGAACAGAACACAAGTAGGAATGAAAGAGTGATGGTGCCGGTACATTATTGGTCTCCAACAGGGGTGAAAGGCGCGACGCGCAAGCGACGCGACACGCGCGGAAAGATGTTGTTGTTGAGTACACGATTAGTGGCGATGGCGGGCGGCATGGCCTCTTGCGCCGGCCAGTCGTGCATTAGCGCATCAAGAAAGATGCGGTCATCAGGCGTGTCGCAGCGATTTGTTACCGCCCATTCGATGGTGGCCTGGACATCAATGCTGGACCAAGAGCAGGTGGCCACCGCTGCCCAGATGGAGGTGCCACACGGGACGGCAGCAAGGTGGCCGGCAATCTCGTCTGCATTATGGGGTTGCATGCGTACGGCGGTCTGCAGATGCCGCACGGCGTTGGTGTAGTCATGCAGCTGCGAGCGCAGCCATGCGCTGCGGACGTGGCGGGTGTAGGCTAACTGATAAAAGTCAATGCAGGGCACATCCACCGCGAGAAGCGCAAGAGCATGCACGGGCATGTTCATGTCACTTAAAACCGATGCCGCATGAAGATAGGAATGCGCAGTGAAAACAAGACACGCCGGGAACTGCTGGACGCGCAGCAAGTTGGTAAAAGCAACCATGGGGTCATGCAGCACAAAATATTGAAGATGACCAAGAAAGTAGATGGCGTTGCCGCGCGAGAAGCCGTCCGGATTCATTGCGCTGCTGAGAAACTCCAGCAAGGGATAGGCGCGGTTGTTTTGCAAGGATATCATATTGCGCGCCCACCAGAAGATGGTCAGCGGCGCGCCGCGCAGGCGCAACAGAGTCACATAGCGGCCGAGATCGCGCAATGGGTCGTTGGTATTCGCGACGCGCTGTTTGAGTTCCTCGAGCATGCGCATGGCGGACAAGGTGGCGCTGACGGACAGTGGCGGCAGGGAGGTGGCGTTGGGCGCGGCCAATGTGTCAAGTTGATTGCCGAGTGCGCTGAGATTCTGGCGCAGCTGCGCGTCGGCGTCGCAGGTGTCTTGGGCAGTTAATTCCCATGGCACAGTGGCACTGGCAATGCGCGCCTGCCAGCGCGCTGCCTGCACCAATGCCAGCGCGCGCGCCGGTGACTCGCCACGGTCAAGCATGTCCGCAATGCGTTCGCGCAAATCGTTGTCGAGATATGGTAGCGTGCCGGCAAGATACGCGGTGATTTCGTAGGCGCTGGTTGGCCCGCGTTGCTGCGCAGCCCACGGCGGGGCGGGTAGCACATCGCTGCGCGCCGCCACGCTCGTGAGAAGTATGCCCAGCAACAAAACGTTATGTCTCACGGGCTGCTCCGCACAACATTGTTGCTAAGGGCGCCAAGAATCATTACGATTTTTTGGCGCTCCGCCAGCAAGAATGCCACCATATCGATTGCGCTGTCATCGGCGGGCAGCCGCAAGGCCGCGGTCGCCAGCGCGTCCGCATAGGCGCGCGCGCCGGCCGGGTCGTTGGCGCGCAGACTGCCGCGCCCGACCTCGAGCCAGCGCTGCAATTCATCGCAGGATCGCGGCGTGAACTCCGTGGCCAGCCGGATGAAATTGCTCAATGAATGCCCACCCGACAACGCCAGCACACTCGCAGCGCATGCCACCTTGTCGGCCGAATCTGGCACCAGCTTCTCATGGCGCGCCCACGCGCTGGTAATCAAAGAAGGTTCGGCCTTGCGCGACAGCATGGTGTGCACATACAGCAACACGCGCGGGCTGTCTTGGGGATCGTAGTTGATCAACGCCTCGTGCGCGGCATAAAGTCCCGCTCGGTCGTCCACGGTGTGATAATAGTCAATCAAGCGATGGAAAAACATCTTGTAGGCATACCAAGATTTGCCGTGTGCGCGCGCGGCATTGTTGGACAGCGCTTGATAACATGCGGCGACGACGTCAAGGGAACGGCGCGCACTGGCACGGCTCATGTAATCGAGGCGGACTGCTTCAATGAGCAAGTCCAGAGGACCGTCTGGTGTGGCGGCTTCATGCAATGCTGCCTGAATGCTGGCACTGGAGTTGGTGAGTAATGCGGCCAGAATATCTGCCGCCGCATTGAGGCGTTGTGTGCGCGCGAAGGTCTCGGACTCGGCCAGTGCGTTCGATATGGCTGGTTGTGTCACATAGGAAGAAAGGATCAGCGCACCATCCTGAATCGGCACAGCACAAACAAGTTGCGGCGCAACTGTTACAGCCGCAGCTAAGGCACAGCCCGCAATGCCCGCGCGCATTAGAGGCACACACACAGCGCATTGCATTGCGGAGTAAAGAAGAAAATTGGGGAACGAGCGGGAACGGCGCCGCAGCAGTGTGCGGCTACTTAGACAACTAGAGAGCCCGGACTGCCGGACTGCCGGACTGCCGGACTGCCGGACTGCCGGACTGAATTATGCTACTGTTTCTGATTACAGCGTTCATAAAGCCAGTAAATAATGCTGCGACATTTATAGCATAAAACCGGGGGAAAGTCAAGAGAGATGCGCGCTGGTTGTTGCACGTCAGTAGAAATGTCCTGTGGTTGCATTCAATAGAGCGGCCATCAATAGGTGCATTCCCGGGCGGCGTCGGCAAAGGCCTGCAGGCAGGCCGGATCGCCGCGAAAAAAATGATCCGAGGGACAGAGAATGTAGCCGGCATGGTCGTGAGTGGCTTCAAAACATTCGCGGACAAGCTGCCGTGCCATGGCCGGCGTGCCGCTTTCAAACCCGGCATTCTGATCAAAACCGCCAATAAAGAACAGCCGGTCGCCCACCCGGCGCGAGGCCGCGCGCAAATCGCAGTCGCCGCCCATGGACGGAGGTGTCATCGTCTCAAGGCCGTCCGCGCCGCTCTCCACCACCACGTCGAGCATCGGCATCAGGCCGCCGCAAAAATGGTTGACCACTTTGAGCCCGACCGCATGGAACAGCGCGTTCTGACGGCGATCGTAGGGCAGGCCGAAGGTGCGGTAAAAATTCGGGCTGATCACCGTGCTGGAACCGGTGCCCCCGCCAACCTCGACCATGTCGGCCGGTATGCCGTGCCACAGTTCGGTCACCCGCAAAGTTTTTTGGACGATGGCCTCGAGCATGTGGTGCAGTGTCTGCGGCTCATCCATGCCGAGCATGATGGCCTGCTCCGTGCCGAACAGGATGCAGAAACTCTGCCAAGGACTCCCTTGCCCCGGGCTGAAGGAATGCGTGCGGATGATGCCCTTGTCGCCCAGCCGGTCTTTGACCTGCTGCATGGCGCTGAAATCAATGCCGGTGGGCACGGGATAAAACGCGTTCCAAAGGTCAAAGTCCGCCACGCTTTTCAGCAGGTATTCCGTGTCATAGGACGTGATGTCCGTGTGCGTAACGTGCTTGTGCAATGTCCCCTTGGGCGTGGTGATCGTCACGCGCTCGCACGGGTTGCCGCTCGTGTCCGTGCCCAGATCTTGGCGCTCCACCACCCAGTTGGCCAGGGCTTTTTCATCATAAGAATACGTTGGGCTGACATAGATGGCATAGTCAATCCCGAATTTCTCAAACGCCTGCCATTGATCCATGCCGTTCAAATAGTTCTTCAAATAATACGGCATCCAGCCATGCACCTGGCACGGTAGCCGGTCCGGGCGGCCATTGGCCAGCGCCGTCAACATGCGCTCACGGGAAGTCATCGCCATGTCGTTCTCATTGGTATGCCGCACAATCCGCGGCAGGATCTAGTGTAGTGAATCAGAAATCCCTTGACCTATGACGGCGCAGATTAGGCCGGAATGCAAGGCGGAATGAAGAGGCGATGCCGAAGCATCGGCGATGAGTTCCAACGCCGCAGGCTGGCCCAAGGTGCGCCGCCTGAACAGGTTGCATCCCTCTTCGCGCCGCTCGGCGTTGCGCGGCATCGCACGTACCGGCTGGTACGCGCTTCGCCCCGCGCCTTGATCGGCATCGAATATGGACGCAATCATAGGCAAGGTATTTCTGATTCACCACACTAGTGCGCCTATGCGCCAGCTTCTTTGTCATCGGGAGGTTGGGTGTTTCGTATACTGAACTGCCCCGTTTTGAGCAGGGCGATGAGTTCGCGCTCATTTGCCGGATTGTGGTCGAGCACGTTGTAGTGCGTGCCCAGCGCCGCCGTTGCATGCGCATCGGAATTGCTCAAGGGATGGAGGCCTAGCCGCGCCGCCAAGGCAACAATGTGGGCGGCGGCCGCGGGCGGCGTGTTATGCGAAT
The DNA here is from genome assembly GCA_964397565.1 of uncultured bacterium. GTDB lineage: Bacteria > Auribacterota > UBA3054 > UBA3054 > JAPLST01 > JAPLST01. Next base: position 16,453 of record CAYNJC010000053.1, on the reverse strand, counting down.
AAACCTCGATTGCGTCGGGCCGGAACCGTTCAAGATCCACGCGGATGTCCGGATGAAAACGAAAGGGGTGCGCGAGCGCCAGAAAACCGCCGGCGGCCCTGATAAAGGCATGCAGGTCCGGATAACACCACGCGCGCGATTCAAGCCGGACATCCTGCACGCCCAGAACGATGAAATCTTCATCATCAAGGGACAATTCGATCCCGCCAAAGATGCGAAACGGGGCGTGGGTCGCGTTCAATGCGGCGAGCCGTTCCGCGGGGGCCAGCCGATGGTGATCGGTCAAGACGATGGCGTCCAGGCCGGCGGCAATCGCCGCCCGGACTTGGTCTGCTTCCGATGCTTGACCGCAGGCTGAGCGTTCCCGGGTATGCACGTGCAGGTCTATGTGCATGGCGTGCTGCCGTTCGTAATCAGCGACCGCCTGGTCGAGAGGATCGCAGGTGGCGCCACGCGTTTCACGTAACATATGGATGTTGGTCTTCAATCTTCATTGTTCTCTCATAGTCGCACGGGATCAAAGTTCTGTACAGACTTCATCAACGTCATCAATGTAATGTGGCCAAGAGCATAGCAGAACCGCCTGGCACTGTCAACCGGTCACTGCGCTGCACAGCGGGAGCGGCCGCCGTGCCGCGAATGCTGTGTGCTGGAGAGTAGGAGCGGCTTCCACGCCGCGAATCTGTTGCGGCATTCGCCGCAGGGAAGCGGCTCCCTTCTCGGTATTCGGTGGAAGAGCAAACGCGGCAGCAGCGGCAGAATCGCGGCGTGGAAGCCGCTCCCACACTCAAGCAAACGCGGCAGCAGCGGCAGAGTCGCGGCGTGGAAGCCGCTCCCACACTCAAGCAAACGCGGCAACGCGGAACGCCGTTCCGCGGCTACGTACTGACGTATCCCGCCGCTGGCGCATGCGCGCAACTTAGTGGTGCAAACGCTTCTGTCGTAGCGCAGTGTCGGCATCGCCGAGGGGAACGCGGCACGCCCGTGCCGCTGAAGGGATGCGGGATTTCCATATCCCGCGCAGGCGCAAGCAGCTGCGATCGGGAGATCGCAGCTACCTTCAGCCGATCTGGCTGCTTGGAGCTGCTTGGAGTCCCGCCAGCTCCAAGCAGTCGGCGCACCGAATACTGACTCACCTTTGCCGCAGCATTTGGAGGCGGTTCCCACTCGCCGCGGGTATTGGGCCAGTCCCGCCCACGGCGGTGATCCCGCCAGCGGCGTGGATCGCGCATGCGGTAGTGGCGCATAAGTGATTTAGTAGGCACGGATGCGTGCGGAGAAATCGGGGGCGTCGTTCGCGGCCTTGGCGCGGTCGTTGATGTAAGCGCGGCGCTTGAGTTCGGCAAAGGGCAGGCGGCGGTCGAGGCCGCCGCGGTCGTAGAGCAGTTCGTCGGCATAGCCGTTGACGAGCATGCGCCAGTCCCACGGTGCGCGCTCCGCCACGGCGCGCTGGGTACGGATGCTGGTGGTGCAATTGTGGGTGATGGCATTATACCATTGCGGCTGTGCATCTAGTTCATTGATCAGGCGAAGGTACACAAGGAAAAGGCTGCGCGCGCGTGCCGGCGGCGTGGTGAGGTGGTAGAGATAGGACGTTTCGCCGGTGCGGTAATTGGTGCGCAGGCGCACGACATCGCGCTCGTCCGCGGCAATGACGATCAATTCGAACTGGCGGTAGAGCCCGGCCAGCGCGGAGTAGCACTCACCGCGCTCCGGACGCGTCTCAATACTGAAGGCGATCCGGCCCTGCGCGCCGAAATCGAACGAAATGATCGGGTGGGCCATGAAGGGCGAGCCCCAGTACGTTTGAATGACATCGAGGCCGCGGAGTTGGTCGAGCGCGTAGTGGCGCGTTTCGTAGTGCGGGGTGAAATCGGTTTCGCTGCGGTAGTCGAAATTGCGCACGTTATGAACAGTGACGCACGCGCCGGTAATGGTGGCGAAGGGCAGCCGGGCAACCTCTGGCTTCCAGTCGCGATCGCGTTGCGGCGCGAGGGTGAGCCACCAGCCAAGCAGGCCCAGAAAGCCAAGCGTGACGGCCAATCGGGAGCACCAGTGCGGACACACCAACCACCACGCGCCAGTCGCGCTAGAGAACCACGCAACCGCCGCCACGGTGCGCATCGCCAGCGGCGCCGGCAGGTCAAAATAGAGCGCGCCGGCCGCCCACACCACGGCGACACTGCCGGCCAGATTGGCGCTGGCGCCTGCCAGCCAGCGGAGGCTGTGGAGTACGCTGGTGTTCAGCGGCACTAGCATGTGCGGTGTGTCTTCATGGCAGATTGGTATACTATAGCATATCTCGCGTGGCGCGGTTGCACCCCGCGCACGGCGCCGCGTTTTCTTGACACCCCCAAAAGATTATGCTATACTTTGGCCGCGTTTGACATAGTAAAGCACCGGTGGATTCACTGGTTTTTTTCATTCCCGGCAGCGCCGGCAATAGCCCCGAGGAGTACGCTTATGAAAGTAAGGATGCTGACCATGATGGGTGTGCTGATCTTGATCGGTGCAGTGTGCGCACCGGCGGCCGACGCTAGCGCGCTCACCAATGCGGCCCAGCGCTACAGTTATGCGCTCGGTATGCAACTGGCCGTGCGGCTCGCCGATACGGTCAAGTCCATGACCAATATGTTTGACGCGGCCGCGTGCAGTCGCGCCCTCGAAGATAATGTCATGCGCCGCCCGTGTGCCATGACGGATCAAGATGCAGCCACCGTGCTGGCCCAGGCGATTGCCGAGAAGAACAAGCTGGACGGCGATGCCTTCCGCGCCGCCAACGCCAAGCTGCCAGGCGTGGTCACCACCCCGAGCGGTCTGCAGTACAGAGTTCTGCGCGCGAGCAGCGGCCCGTGTCCGCGCTCGACGGATCAGGTGACCGTCCACTATCGCGGCCTGCTGGTGGATGGCACCGAATTTGAGAACTCGTATCGCAATGGCCAACCGGCGGTCTTTGCCTTGAGCGGGCCGAATGCGGTGATTGACGGCTGCGCCGAGGTGCTGCAATTGATGGCAACCGGCAGCATGGTGCGCGTGGTTGTGCCGCCCCAACTGGGCTACGGCGCGACCGGCGCCGTTCACACCATTGGCCCGAACGCAACCCTGATTTATGAAATCGAGCTGTTGAAAATCGGGCAATAATGCCCGAACGGCAGCGCCCGTATTGCCATGCTCGTTGCAGCTTTCTTGCCTGTTTTTTTCATGTCCGCCGAGAACGCCGTATGAGTAATGAAATCGCCGTCACGAACGAGAACTTCGAGCAGGAAGTGTTGAAGTCCACCAAGCCGGTGATCATCGACTTCTGGGCGGAATGGTGCGGGCCGTGCCGCGCCTTTGCGCCGACCCTGGCGAAGTTTGCCGACGGGCAGCCGGCCATCAAAGTCTGCAAAGTGGACGTCGATCAGACGCCCGAAATCGGCCAGCGCTTCAATGTCATGAGCATCCCGACCATCGTCTTCATCAAGGATGGCATTGCGGTTGACACGGCCGTCGGCAGCATGTCGCTGCCTGACCTGACCAAGCGGGTCAAAGCCGCCTTTGGTTTGTAACAGGAGCGGAGATGCAGAGCAACAGGCACAGGCGGGTAGCGGCATTGATGGCTGCGCTGGTCTGGTGGCTGATCCACAGTGTCGCGGCGGCGGGTACGCCGCCGCCACCGGCGCGCACAACTATTGCCATGATCATTGCTCCGGCCCAATTTCGCGATGAAGAATTGTTGGTGCCAAAAAAATACTTCGAGCAAGCGCACTGCACGGTGCGTGTTTTTTCCACGACAACCAATGCGGTGACCGGCATGTTGGGCGCGCAGGTGCGGCCCGATGCTCTGCTGGCCAGCTTGGACGTGCGCGCATTCGACGCGCTGGTGTTTGTCGGCGGCCGCGGTGCGCAAACCTACTGGAATGATCCGCGCTGTCATGCCCTGTGCCGCGCGGCGCTGGCGCAGGGCAAGGTGCTGGGCGCCGAGTGCATTGCGCCCGTGATTCTGGCCCGCGCCGGCGTGCTGTCGAATGTGACGGCCACCGTCTTTCCCGGCGTCAAAGACGAGCTGCGGGCGGGCAAAGCGCGCTATACGCCCAACGCCGTTGCCTGCGCCGGCCGGATCGTGACCAGTGATGGCCCGGCCAGCGCGGCGGCCTTCGCCCAGGAGTTGCTGCGCGTGCTGCGGCCCGCGCCGGTCACGCCATGACCACCATCCAGATCGCCGGCGCCACGCTGGCGAGCGTGCTCGTCACCCGCATGGTTGCGCGCGTGTGCATCCAGCTCGCACCTCGACTTGGTTTTGTCGCCCAGCCCACACCAGGCAAAGACCATGGCCGCGCGGTGCCGCTGCTCGGCGGCGTGGCAATGGCGGCCGGCTATTTATTGAGCCGGTATTGGCTGATATATCTTAACGCGCCGTTTTCTTTTACAAACACATTTTTCACCTTGATCGTGCCAATGACCGTGCTGCCGCTGGCCGCCGGCCTGCTGGATGACCGCTTGGCCCTGCGGCCTCTGCCAAAATTGTTATTGATGATGGGCGTTGCGGCGGTGAGCGCATGGCTTCTGTGGGGTGCGGCGCCGGCGCGCTGCGCGCTCTGGTTTGCCATTTTTCTCGTGGCGATGAACAGTTTCAATTTGTTGGATAACAGCGATGGCGCATGCGCGACGGTGGCGTGTTGTTGCATGCTGGTCAGCTATGCCGCGCATCGGCAATTTGCCACTCTGTTGATTGCCGGCGCCTTGCTTGGCTTTCTGACGCTGAACTGGCCGCCGGCGCGGATCTTCATGGGTGACGCCGGTAGTTTGCTGCTGGGCGTCTGGTGCGCCAAGATACTCGGGCCCGCGCATGCGTGGCACTTGCTGCCGGTGTTGTGGGTGCCGCTGTACGACACGTTCTCCGTGATGCTGGTGCGCGCCTGGCACGGCCGCCCGGTCTGGATTGGCGGCCAGGATCATTGCGCGCATCGGCTGCGGCGCCTGGGCCTGTCGGCCGCGCAGGTCAATCTGTTGTTTGGCGGCGCAACGCTGGCGGCGGGCGTGCCGAGCATCTGGTTGTCGGGTTGGGCCGGCATTGTGCTGACGATACTGCTAATGCTAGTGGCCGGCGCAGCCGAGTTATTTGTCCATCGCACCACATTTTCATGGCGGCGCGCACACTAAACAAAGAAGCGGTCCTGCTGCTGCTGCCGCCGGCGGGCACGTGCCTCGAACCACTCGTGATGGCCTGGCTGGCGGCGTGCGCGCCGCGCTATGCAGCACTCGCCACGGCCGACGCCGCGGATCTCTGGACGCTGACGCCGAAGGCCGTGGTGCGGGTACGTACCCCGGCTGATATTCTGCGCCGGCCACTGCTGCGGCTGACACTGCCGGACGTCAACGAACTGCGGCAGCGTGGCGCGGCCCTGCGCACGCTGCTGGCAGCACCTGCGGATTTTTATGTGGCCGGCGACGCGCACGCCATGCGGCTGGCCGCGCGCCTGGCGCTGTGGTGCCGCGAAAGTGGCGTCGCCGGCACGCTGATCGGCCTGCCGTGTTGCCCCTACAACAGCGTGCCGTTCACCCATAGCAGCAGCGGCTTTCCGAGTGCCTTGGCGCACTGCGCTCAGACGGTGAACCTGCTGCGCAGGGCGCGTCAGCGTGACCGGCGGCGCGCGCCGATTGGCATCGTCAGGATTATCGGCGACGTGGCCGGCTGGCTGAGCGTTGGTGCGGCGGCACTCGCGGACAATGCCACCAACGTGCTGTGCCTGACCGCGGACACGCCGTTCGATAGTGCGCGCCTGTGTGCCCAGATCGAAAAAGCCCGCGCGCATGACGGCGCGGCCGTTATTGTCATGAGTGACGGTGTTTGCACGGCGCAGCGCCAGCCGCTGGCCGCGTGCGAACACGCCCGCGCCGCCGCGTTGGCTGAACTGTTACGCGTGCGCCTGCAGGTCGGGGTCGAGATCGTCACGCTCGATCCCGCGCAGGCCGGCACACCCGCTGTGCGCGGCGAACGCGCGCTGGCATCCGCCATGGCGCGCGCCGGCGTCCGTCACGCGGCCCGCGCGCACACTGCAACTTTGATTGCCAATCACCGCGCCACGCTGGCGACGGCGCGCATGACCATGGATGCCATTCCCTTGCTCGAATGCGTTGACACGCCGCGCCACGTGCCGGCAAACTTTCTGCGGCCCGCGACGTATCGCGCGACCACCGCCTGTGCCCACGCGCTTGCCCCGCTTGTTTCACCCGCGCCCGGTTCCCCTTCATGAATACCACATCCGGTTCGCGCCCTGTGCGCCGCGCCCTGGTCAACGGCCCGTTGTTCACCGGCACGCACGTGATGCACGACCATGCCCTGGTGCTGGAGGGCGCACGCATTGCGGACATTGTGCCGCGCGCCGCGTTGCCACCAAAGCTGGCCTGGCTGGATGTGGACGGGCGGCTAATCGTGCCCGGCTTTGTCAATGCGCATCACCATGCCTATTCGGCCCTGGCCACCGGCTGTGCCTGCGCGCCCAGCGCCGATTTCATGGCCGTGCTCGACAATTTGTGGTGGAAACTCGATGCCGCCTTGACCAACGACGACACGCGACTGTCCGCGCGCTGGACGGCCCTGCAATGCTTGCAGCACGGCGCGACCATGTTGATTGACCATCATGCCTCCTATGGCGCGATTCGCGGCAGTCTTCAGATTCTGGCTGATGAATTCGAACGCGCCGGCCTGAGCGCCGTGGTCTGCTTCGAGGTGTCCGACCGGCGCGGGCCGGCGGCCACCGCGTCGGCCATTGAAGAAAACGTGACGTTCCTGCCGACGGCCCGGATCAATAAATTATTCGGCTTGCACGCCGCGTTCACGCTCAGCGATGCGACCTTGGCGCAGGTGCGCGCGGCCGCGCCGCCCGATGAAGGATTTCATATTCATTGCGCCGAAGATGTGCTGGATGTCACGCGCAATCAGAATGCGCTGCTCGAACGCCTGGCGGCCTTTGATATTCTGCGGCCCGCATCGCTGCTGGTGCATGGCGTGCATTTGACCGACGCCGAGCTGCGGCGCGTCGCGCAGGTGGACTGTGCCCTGGCGCATTGCCCCGACTCAAACATGCACAACGGCGTCGGCGCGCTGGATCTTGTCAAGGCGCATGCGCTGGGCGTGCGCGTCGTGGCCGGCACCGACGGCATGCACAGCAACATGTTGAAATCGTACAAGACGGCCTACGAACTCGCACGCCATGTGCACCATGACCCGCGCGTCGGTTTTGCCGAGACGCTGGCGATGTATCACGCCACGCAGGCGCTGGCCGCGCGATTTTTTGCGGACAGTAATGGCCGGATCGTGCCGGGCATGCGCGCGGACATCGCGGTGCTTGACTATCGTCCGCACACGCCGATTACTGACGATACTATTTGGGGACATTTGTTGTATGGCGCGGCGGAAGCGGCGGTGCATGCGACGATTGTCGGCGGCGCGCTGGCGTATCAGGCGGGCGCCTGCACGACGATGGATGTGCCGGCCATGACCTTGGCATGTCAAGCCGCCGCGGCGCAGCTCTGGCAGCGCATGCGCGACTGAGGCGGCGCGATTGCTGCAACACCGGACACGAAGGTCCGGCCCTCTCGCACTTTTTTCTTTGTTAATGCTGCCCGGCGGGCGGCGGCGCGCGCAGGAGAGTCAACAGGCTGGTCTTGATCGCGTCCAGCGTGGGCGCGAGATTGGCCGGCGGATTTTCGTCGCGCGGGCCGGCAAAGTCGCCATTAGACACATCCGGCAGGCCGCCGGGCGTGGCATCAATAACATTGATGTCCTCGACGGTAAACGTGTCGGCAACCATCAGCCGGCCGTCGCGATAAACACAGTTGCGCAGGAGAAAGCCGCAGGAATACCAATCATCATCGCCGAAGACGGGATCTTCAAGCCCGGGCGCGTTGATGTCAAGCACCAGCAGCATGACCGGACAATTGGCCGCCCATAGTTGCGTGTCAGGTGCAGACTGGGCCACGGCGCGCGTGCCATCAAACAGCAGTATTTGTGGGTTGTCCAGCACGGGCAGGCCGTCCGCGCGGACGGTGTTGGTCAAGGCGTACAGTGCGGCGGGCACAGGATACGCAGCCGGCATGGTCGGCGCGGGTTGCACGGTCGGCGTGGCCGCCACGGGCTGGCTCGCACACGGGGGCCAATAGCCAGCGGCATCATGGCGCACGGTTGTGCACCCCACAAGCAGGGCAAGACCAATGACAACAAAGCCGAACAGCAGAGTATAAAGAGGCGCTTTCATTGAGGATCCTCGGGTTGATGGTCGTCATTCAGAGCATTCTGCGGCGATGAAGGCAGCGTATGATCGTCGCGGCAGCGTTTGCCCAACAAGGCGCGGACGCGTTTGGCCTGGCGCACAAAGACCTCGCACAGGGCGCCAAATGCGGCGCGGCGTTGCGCGGCGACTTCACGCTCACATTGCAGCAGCGCGCCGATCATCAGCAACGGTTCTGGCGCCATTTCGCCGTGCTGCATAAGCATGGCGGCGCAGCGCCGCAGAAACGCTTGGGTCACCTGTGCATCTTGATGCCGGCCTAGACAATCCTGCACGCGCACCAACTGCTTGGCCAGGTCGCGGACTTCCTCGCCAACTTGTGGCGCAAGAAACTCACAGGCATAGCGCAATTGCTTGCACTGAATGCGCATGCGGTGCAAGGCGTGCGGGGTGACCCGTGCGGGCGCAACTTTGAGCGTGCGCGTGATCAGCGCGCGCAGGATGCGCGCGCCTTCGCGCGGCGCCGGCCCGCTGGTATCCGCGGCGGCCGGATGCGGCGGCTGTAGCACATGCGCCAGCGCTTTGAGCGTGTGGGCATAACGGATGGAGAGCATACCGTCCTGCAGGCGCACAAACGCCGGCGCACGCGCCGCCAGGCAGCACGCGCGCAAGGCATCCCGGCTCTTTTTGTCGGCCGCAGCCGCTTTGAACTGTCGACGCAAATGAACCAGCATCACGTCCATGTCGCGCACACCGCCCAGCAGGCCGGCCAGCCAGGCCAGCTCGCGGCGCAACGGCCGGCAGGCCACATCATCCAGCCACGGCCCGAACAATTTCACGGCGCAGCGCGCGCGCCGGATGGCGACGCGCATGTCATGCACATGCTCCGGATCTGCATCCTGCAACACGCCGGGGGCGTGCTTGCGGATGCGCGCATACTGGGCTGCCAACACCAGCCGCGCGGCAGCGGCAATCGTCAGCCCGCTGTGGATGGCAACTGGCACAGCAACGGCGGGATGTTCAGCTGACACGGGTGGCATGATCAGGCCGGCTGTTGAAAGACCGCGGTGAGTTTTTCGATCAGGGCATCAATGCGTTTGAGGTCTTTGGCGCGGCCCTTTTTAGGCTTGATCGCGAGGTTCTGGATGCACGCCAGGAGGGCTTTCACCGCGCGCGCCGGCAGCTGCGCCGATGCCTGCGTCGCGTCGAGGCGGGCGATCATTTCGGCCAGCGCCGCCTGGGTGCGCAGGGCATAATGCTGCGTGGCCGTCTCCGCGTCATCGCGCAAGCTGTGGAGCGCCTGATTCAGACGCAAATGATGATCAGTGCGGGCTTTCATGCGGATCTCGTCGGGCTGTGGTGATAAGCGCGTTCGAGTACCATCTCAATCCGGCCGCGCAACTCCTTTTGTATGGCTTTGATGCCATGATTGGCATTGATGGTGTCAAAATGATATTTGCGTTGCAGGCGCAGGAACTCGGCGCGCACGCGATGCTGATACTTGACGAAGCTGTCATACCAGTCGCGCGACAGGCCGATGTCCATGCCGGATTCCCAATAGTCCAGCTCGTGATGTGCGTTGAGCGTGCGATCGACCAGGTTGGCCGGCGTGGCGTTCAGCAACATGACGGCATCGGGCACAATCGCCTTGGCATACAACGATTCGAGCCATTCCAGATTTGCGCCGCGCACCAGATCGCGCGCCATCAGCGTGAAAATATAGCGGTCGGCCAGGACGATATACCCGGCACGCAGGGCCGGCACGATGGTATTTTCAAGCTGGTCATAGAAATCGGTGGCATAAAACAATGACATCGTGCGCGGGCTGAGCACATTGCCGAGCTTGGCCTGATCGAGCGCTTCGCCGACCAGCACCGAGCGCGTCAGGCCGGTGCGCGCGACGGCATAGCCCTTTTGCTCGAGCCACTCCGAGAGCATGTTTATCTGGGTCGTGCGCCCAGACGCATCCGAGCCTTCGAGCACAATCAGCACGCCGGTCAAGGTGCTGAGATCATGGCCGGGCAAGGCATGGCCAAAACTGGCTTTGCCGCGCGGTGGCGTGGTGGGAACGTGGATCGCGCTCATTTCTTCGCCTTCTGTTTGTAGCAGGCCAGGTCGATCTGCTGCTGAATGTGGTCGCGCACATGTTCCTGCTGCTCCGGGATGGGGCGGGTGGCATCCACCAGCGCGAAGCTGAATTCATCGTGCATCTGGTCGTAGTTTTCCATGACTCGGCCCTGGAAGATGCGAAAACTCTCGTAAATATCGCTGGAAAAACCCATATCCATGCCGGCCTCGAAATATTTCAATTGCGGGCGCCCTTCGAGAATGCGGCCGAGCGCCACGGCGAGCGGCAAGCGGAAATAGAAGGTGATGTCGGGCGTGCGCGCGAAACCATACAACTTGCGCAACCAATCCGGGGCGCAGCCGCGCACGCCGTCGCGCGCGAACGAGGTGAACATGTAGCGGTCGCACAGGACCAGAAAGCCGCCTTTCAGCATGGGCAGAATTTGGCGCTCGTAGCGATCGGCGAAGTCGGTCGCGTGAATCAGGCTGAACGTGGTCGGCGTCAGCATCTGCTTCTTTTTGCCCTTGCGCGTGGCTTCCTTGACGATCTCACTGGAGTTCCACTCCGAGAAAAAGACTTTGCAGCCCAAGCCGTTCAGCCATTGATGCAACAAATGAATCTGGGTGGACTTGCCCGACCCGTCGAGACCTTCAACGGCAATCAGTTTGCCGGGCAGCACTTCGGGCGGCGGCGCGGCGGGGGTGGTAACGTGATGCGGCATGAGAGCTCCTGGGTTAGTGGCGCGCCACAACCGGTTCCAGCCGGAGGCGCAGCCCATACACTTCTTCAAACAAATCAACTTTCTTGGGCAGAACGGCTTGCTCGACCTCGAGGCTATCCATGCCTTCGGCGCGGACAAGCGCATGACTGTTCTGCAGCACCACCTGCACACTGCGCACGGCATCGCAATGGCGGCGGTCGAGGCCATCCGCGATGCGCAACAACGCCGCTAGCTTCTTGACCCGCTCGCGGTCGCGCGGACTGAGGCCGGCAAAGGACGCGTGCTTCTCGCACGGCGTTTTTTTGCGATGGTAGCGCGCGACGTTGGCGGCCAAGGTCAGCTCGATGCCGGTCATGCCCGGCAGCGCGGTCTGCTCGATCAACTGCAGCGAGTGCTTGTGATGCGCGTCGTAGCTGACCGACTGACCGATGTCGTGCAGCAGCCCGGCTACCAGCAGGATCCGGCGGTCCGCGTGGACCAGTTGATGCAGCATCTGCAACTGATCAAAAAATTGCAACGCCAGGCGCGTGACCTGGCGCGCATGGCCTTCCTCGAAGGTGTGCGCGCGACCAATCCGCAGCGCGGCTTGGTACAGCGCGTCATCACTGGCAGTAAAGGCCGAAGCGCCCGGGGCGCCCTGCAACAAGTCCGCGATGATGCCTTCGCGCACGCCAACGCGCGGCACGACCAGCTCGGTCACACCCAACTGCTGGGCGATATAGTCATAGACCAACGCGGCCGGGCCGAGAATATCGGCGCGATCAGGCGCGACATTGAAGCGTTGCTGCACTTGGTCGGGCAGGAGGCCGGCCAGTTTGGCGCGCAACTCATGCAAGGCCGCGGCGCTGAGGCGCAACGGTTCACCAGCATGCGGTGTCGCGCCGGCGAGTCCGGCCAGCACTTCGATGCCACCGCCGACGGCGATCAAGCCGTGGGCGTGATCGCGCAGCGGCGTGAGCACGCTGTCGAGCGTGCGCACGGCGTCGGCGACATACGCGTCCCACTGCACCGCGCGTTCCTGCTGAGTGCGCGTTTGTTCAAACAAGCGCACGGCGCCCAGTGTGCGCGAGGCGCTCCAACGCAACGTGTGTGCGTCCAGCAGTGCCAACTGCACGCTGCCACCGCCAAGATCAACCAAGGCCCAGGTGGCTTCGCCCAGCGGGACAGCCTGCGCGACCGCGCGGTAGACCAGGCGCGCTTCTTCAACGGGGTCGATGATTTCGACCGTGATGCCGGCGTCAGCGTGGGCGCGCGCGATCAGCTGCGCGGCATTGCTGCTGTCGCGTACCGCACTGGTGGCGACCGCGCGGTAGACGGCGACGTTGAGCTGCTGCATGCGCTGGCAAAAGCCCTGCAGCGCCACGCACGCCGCGTCCAACGCCTCCGCCGCGATAACGCCGCGCGCAAACACGCTGGTGCCAAGGCGCACGGCCACGCGCTCCGAGGCCAGCACGCTGAAAGCCATGGCATGGGTGCGTGCCGCCGCCATGAAACGCAGGGCGTTCGAGCCAACATCAATGGCCGCCACGCGCGCGGGCTGGGCCCGCGCCACGCCCGCTGTCTGGTTGTTCGGATTACTTGTCGCCACGATTACTGCTTGTTGTTGTCATTCCTTGGTCATTGCATATAAATGGTAGCGTTCTGCGGCCGATTAGTCAAGGAAGAGTTAAGGTTATATGATATTCTACCATAAAGTTAGGATGCGGGCACGCTGGCCCTCTTTCCAATTTTTCCTTCCATCCCGCTGTCGGCGGGACCGGCGGGGAGAAATACCTATGCTCGCGTCGCCGAATCTGGGGATTGCCCAGATCCGGCGGTAGTGCTGCGTGTGCTTGCGGCAACATTGCACTGCTTGCAGATAGATACATGCATGTGTGTGCTGTGGTTGGGTGTGCTGAGACCCCCACGGCCTTGCGCCGTGGGTGAATGAGATTTAGTAAAAAGGCGTGCCAGCGTCTCTTTCTCAATCTCTGCTTCCACCGAGGCAAGCTCGGTGGGGAGCTACAACACATACCACCGCCGGATCTGGGGATTGCGTTCCACTTGACATTGCAATTACCTTATGCTACAACAGTTGCACAGTGGTTGGCCAAACCTACCCGGCCGATGCATAAGAAGTAAGGCTTGAATCTTGCAAGGCAGTTGATAGGAATGTTGATTGCGCATTACAATGAGTCGGGGGCACTGCGGCAATACAGCATTGTTGCTGCTCTTTTAGTACTAGTGTTGCCGTGCCGTGCAACTTCAACGTCGGAAACCCACACTGCCGGCGCGACGAACGCCGCCCCACCGACTGCCTCTTCCCCACCGAATACTGGATACAGAATACCGAATACCGAACCGCCCCTCCTTCCGCAACCCGTCCCCCTGTCATCGATAAAGTCGCTGCTCGACTTCGCGCGCCACTCTGCCTGCCGCGATGCCGCGCGTGCGATTGAGGACGGCAACATCAACCTCGCCCTGGCTTCGCTCGACACGTTAACCGCCGGCGCGTTTCACTGGCGCGGCGCGGTGACCAACGGCTATCAGCAGGGCTTTTTCGTCAATGCCCTGCGCGGCTACTGTCTTGAGAGAGCGGGAGATATTGTCAAGGCTTATCGCGCCTATCAGAACAGTCGCGCGTGTTTTCATGATGAAGCCGTGGCCATGCAGTGCCCCGAACCGCGCTTGGAAGTATTTCTGGGCCTTGGGCGCACATGCCTTGTGGCCGGCCGCTACACCGACGCATTCAATTGGCTCGATCTGGTGCGACTGGAAGGGTCAGCCGAACCGCGCATTGCGGCGGCGGCCGACCGCGGCTTGATCCGCCGCGCTGTCGAGATCGGCGACTTCTACGAGGCCATCACAAATTACATGGACCTGGAAAGTCAGGTGGCGGCGCTCAATAGTCAGGTATCTAAAACGAGTACTCCAGTACTCCGGCACTCCAGCACTCCAGGATCCACCGATCCCACCTCTCAAGTACTCAAGAACTCCAGAACGCCAAATCTGTTTTGCCTCACGCGAGAAGAGGCGAAGAAATATGCTCAACTCCTGTTCGACGTAATGCAAGACAGACAGGGATTTGCGAAATTGCTGGACGGTCTATCCCTTCTGGGAATAGACAACAATCTAGGATCCGCGGATCCGATCCCGCAATGCATTATGAACAATCTTGCGCGGGCGAACAAGACGGAAGTAACATACTTTTACAACCTGCTCGGACTGCAAATTAAACAAGCACGGGCAGCCAAGGGAGATGAGGCCTACCTCGCCTGGCTTTGTAAGGCCCGCAAGATCATCAGCGACGTGTATGGAATGAGTGGTTATGACACAGACCTCATCGCAATTCGGCGAAGAATAGATGAAGTAAAGGAATATGCCATGCGACATCCAGTTCTTGTTCCCATCACCAATATGTCACGCATTGCCATTATGCCGTCTCGCAAGTATGTTGCATCGCATAATCCCACATCCTCGGATGACTGCGTACTCTCGAATGCCACAACCGGTCTCGAGGACCAGATCATGCAAGGAGACTATTATCGTCGGTGCAGCGGCAGCAGCATACTTGCATATGAATGCTATGAGAACGCACGTCGCACACTTGTGACCCACCCCGCCATTTGCCTAACATACGACGGGCTTTCGGCATCACGTAGTTTGCAAGTCGGCATTGCCGACCTCGCTTTCCCTGTTCTATTTCTAGTCAATAGTCAGTCGCCAAGAATCACAAATCCCGTGTTCGAAATCGAGACTGCTCTTGCTGAGTGCGACTGGTCTCTACCGCGCTATTCATGTCTGCTCATCTACAACAGATTACTAAAGGCCAACTATGATGTTATTCGCCGCGCTCCTTCAGGTCATTACGAGACACGTGGACTACTTGATTTCTGGATCTCCCGTGAGACAAACAGCGAGTCGATTATCACCTTGTACGATAGTCTGGGAAATATCCGATATGTACTACCCCGTATCGCTTATACAAAGGCCGCAGGCGCACTAATTGCAACAGACAATATTCCACTTGCGCTTGACACACTGCTTGATGCACAGCAATATTATGGCGCGAATCTTAAAATACTCCACTTGTTTGGACGGTATCTCTACTTGGCGAGCGAGACACAGAAGGAGCGCTACCGGCGCATCAAGAACAACATATCTATAGCGCAGATCATGCTCAACAGTCTCGCGGGAACGAATGACCCCCGCATAACCCATTTGATCGCCGCCCCAATTGACGAAACAGGCCAACCCAACGAACTTGCCAACCTGGATCGTGCCCTTGCGTCAGGCAACACCAACGATGCGGTCAACCTTTCTATTCGTTCCCTTGATATTCGCAACATATTGACTAAGCGGTTTTTAGGGTGTAGACTAGTAGTGTACCCCAACCAAATATCCAACAAAACGCGGGAACTACTAGCGGATTGCCGCCCTGACGTGCAACAAGCGTATCTGGCATGCGTTGCACGGAGCACTCATCCAACCGCTTCGAACGAACTGAGTACTGTTTCTTCAATACTTATCTCCTCACGCAAGGAGTCGCGATGAGACGGAATGCCGCAATAGTCTGTCTGCTACTAATTTCTCTTGTCGTGGCGTGCGGTCGCAAGGCTGGTTCTGAGAGTGATATAAAGAAACGGTTAGGACATTCACCGCACACACCCGACACGTCAGTACAAGCAACGATATCGGCGGTCGCTCCACCTGAGTCTGGAGCACGCAAGGACACAACGATGATGGCCACGCAGGCATTTGCCGCGGCTAATTACGATGAAACAACAAACCTCCTCGCTATATCCACAACCCCGGGCCCAACAGTTGTATATAAGGAATCCACGGTCCGCGCACTGTCATTGGCCGCATTTCTCTTAACTAATCACAGTATGGCCGCGCAAGAGAAACTGAGCATGGTTGATGCATATTCACTCGGCATTATTACCAATAACATATACCCTGAGACCAATGTGTACTTCTTTCTATTCGGCTGCTACTGGCCATACGCGTCGCGCGCAATGCTGTATAACCTACTCAAAGACATAGCGGAGGACACCAGTAATGGTGACGGGGATAGAGCCGATGCGTACTTGAGGATGTGCGGTATTGCTGATACGTTCTATCGAGGCGCCGACGTTGTAGAATTGGGAAAGAAAGCCGCGTCGTTGTACCAAAGTGTTCACAATAACAACGACGCGGCATTTGCGTATTGGTATGTCGGGCTCGCATATGCAGAATTGATGAATGATGAAGAACGATCCGTTGATTATCTTCGACAGGCATCAGCCATAAGTTCTGCCGGACATCTTCAAGAGAGCATAAACAGCGCACTGGTCGTCTCACTACTTTACGAGGCAAGGAATGACGAAGCATCGCTCGTTATAAATCAGTTGACCGAGAAACACAAAACGGCATACCTAGTGTAGTGTTTCAGTAACGGCTTTACAATGAGAAAGCTTCTTCAAAATATCC
>CAYNJC010000052.1:0-24547 GCA_964397565.1 uncultured bacterium | reverse complement strand
CTGGCGCTCTGGCTGCGCAAACGCTAAGAACCATCAGTAGCATACGTTTGTAAACCAAACAGAAGGCGGGGGATTGCCCCCCGCCTTCCTGCTTTGTCAGCCGCACCAGCTGGTTCTTCGTGGCGGGCGTTTCATACGCCCTCAATTCTTTCGCGAAAAAAAGTCACTATGGATGGCATTCCGCATGGCTTGGATGCCGCCGCATTCGCGCAGTGAGTTGCAAGTACCTGTTACTTGTTACTTGCCACGCGGCGCCGCGCCGCATCTGTCAGAGCGGCGCATCCCCCTCATTCCCGCCCAGAAGGGGTCGGGGCAAGCATTAGTGCAGATCACCTTCAATCAACGGGTTCTGTCGTATGAACGCCCGTCATGCCCGCGACCGTGCTTTTCTGTATACTATGAGGGTTTTCTATAACCTTTGCGGAGCAGATCATGATTCGATTGGCAATCTTGGGTACGGGCAACATGGCCCAACAGCACGTGCACAGCTTGAAAGAGATTGCGGGCGTGCGACTCGCGGCCTGCTGCGATGTGGACCAGGCGCGCGTGCAGGCGTTTGCGCAGCAGAACAATGTGCCGCGCGCATACACCGATGTGGCCGCGCTGCTGGATGCGGGCGGGCTGGACGCCGTCTCGATTGTCGCCGCAGACGCGGCTCATAAAGACTTGGCGCTGCGCGCCGCCCGCCATGGGCTGCATATTTTGTGCGAAAAACCATTGGCGACCAATGCCGCCGAGGCCAACGTCATGGTGCAGGCCGTGCGCGCCGCCAAGGTGGTCAACATGGTGAATTTCTCGTATCGCGCATCCGCGGCATTGTACCAAGCGCGGGAACTCGTCGCGGCGGGTGCGCTCGGCGAACTGCGTCATGTTGAGGCCAGTTACTTGCAGGGCTGGCTGACGCGCACAGTCTGGCGCACGAAGCAGCCGATTAGCCCGGGCGCGCTGTGGCGCATGTCAGCCGCACAAAGCAACGGCGACCTTGGCGACCTCGGCGTGCACATTCTGGATTTTATGACTTTTGTGGCCGGCGCGCCACGCGAGCTTTCGTGTCAAATGACTTCGTTGCCGAAAGGCCTGCCGGGCAACAAATACAAGGGTGTTCTCCTGGATGCCAACGATTCATTTGTGGCATCCCTGCGCTTTGCCAATGGCGCGCTCGGCGTGGTGCACTCGAGCCGCTGGGCCACCGGCCAGAGCAACAGTATTCGCCTGCGCGTGTACGGCACTGCCGGCGCGCTGATCGTGGATTTGGACAGCGCGTGGAACAAGCTACAACTATGCTGCGGCAACGATATGCAGGCCGGCCGCTGGCGCACGCTGCGCTGCCCGAAGGTGCCAAACATTTATCAGCGCTTCATCCGCAGTGTGCGCACCCACACGCTGGATAAGCCGGATTTTGAAGACGGCTGGCGCATACAGTGCTATCTCGACGCGTGCCTGGCCGCGGCGGCGCGTGGTCGCGCCGTGCGCGTGTAGGGCGGGCATATAGAAAACGCAGTGCCCGCTTTCCGGCACCGCTCCACGCCAAACGCCGCGCCGCGTCCACGGCAACCACAGCAACAAGCGAACGCGGCGGGTCGCCGCAGCTATGTTGTTCGCCGCGCCGCGCCGCGCGCACGTCAATGCTGCTTGTCAGTCTCTGGTGGCGTTTCGGCCGCCAGTGCCTGCGCGGCGCCGCCACTGTGCAGCGCGTCGAGCAAGTCGGCGGGCACTTCTTCTTTTTGAATCACGCCGCCAGCCACCAAGAGCGTCAGCAACATGTCGGCCGGCATGTTGTACTTCTTCCACAAGTCGCGGGCCGTGCCGTTGTGATACGCATGCACATCCTCGTTGAGTTGGCAGGCATCAATCTGGCCGGCGCGCCAGGCGTCAACCTGTGCTGCCAGCGCCGTCAGCGCGGCAGTCAATTCACGGAGATAGGCCGTGGCGACAAGTTCGCGCGTTTTCTTACGCCGTTGTTTTTCGCCGGTGGTGGGGCCGCGTGTAGTCATGGGTGTGCCCTGATGTGTTAGTCATGAATAACAAGGTTGTTGTGCCATTGTAGCGAAACCGGGCCGGTTCGTCAAAAGACCCGGTTTTCTAGCAGAAATGATGAGTGATGAATGATGAATGATGAATGATGAATGCAGAACAAGAAATAAAGCGAGTGCTGAATGCTGCGCAGACACTCATCATTCATCACTCATCACTCATCATTACCTGACTGCACCTCCGCACGACATTTTTGGTATACTATGCCACGAGGCGGCAGGCGGTACTGCCCGCCCGACTAGCCCGCAGGACACAACCAGCATTATGTACTTCGGTCGAGACAAAGTAGTGGCAATTTGCGGCGCGGCTTGGGGCGATGAAGGCAAAGGCAAGTTCACCGATGAGTTCGCCGCCGAGGCTGACGTGATCGTGCGCGCCCAGGGTGGCTGCAACGCCGGCCACACGGTCGTCATTGGTGATGTCAAAGTGAAGTTACATCACGTGCCCTCGGGCATCGCCCGACCGGCGGCCCTAAATGTGATTGGCAATGGCGTGGTGCTTGACCCGCGCGTCCTGGTCGATCAGGAACTGGCGTCATTGCGCGCGCAGGGCATCGATGCGCGCGGCCTGCGCATCAGTGGCGATGCGCATCTGGTCATGCCCTGGCACCGGATTTTAGATCGGGCCCGCGAATGGGCCTTGGGTGCCGGCAGAATCGGCACGACCGCGCGCGGCATTGGCCCGGCCTACGCCGACAAAATGCTGCGCGGCGGCCTGCGCATGAACGACCTCTACGAATGTGCGCGCTTTCGTGACAAAGTCTGCGCCATCGCCCGCGAAAAAGAACGCGTCATCCACGACGTGTACCACGTGCCGCGCGCACAGTTTGAGGAATGGATGCGCGCGCCCGATCAACTAAACGGCGCGTGGCTGCGCGACGGCGCGTTTGACGCGGCCGCCATCGCGGATGCGTATTGTGCCTGGGCACAAGTGCTGCTGCCGCTGGTCATCGACACGCGTGCCCTGCTGGCCGCCGCGCTGCGTGACGGCAAGCGCATTTTGCTGGAAGGCGCACAGGGCTTGCTACTCGACATTGATCACGGCACCTATCCGTATGTGACCTCGTCCTCGTGCGGCGCCGGCGGCTTTGCGCCGGGCGCCGGCTTGCCGCCCGCCGCACTCGACCGCGTCTACAATGTCATGTCAGCCTACATGACCCGCGTTGGCGGCGGGCCGTTTCCCACCGAACTGGGCACCGAAGCCGACATCGCCGACGAACGCGCCGACCAGCGCATGCCCGCGGACGAGGCCCGCGTGCTTGCGCAGACTGCGCGTGATGATTATTCGCTCGGTAAAGTCATTCGCCACATCGCCGGCGAGTTCGGCACCACCACCGGCCGCCCGCGCCGCACTGGCTGGCTCGATGCCGTGGCCTATCGTTGCGCGGTGCGCTTGAACGGGCCGGATGCGATCATTTCCAAACTGGATGTGCTGGATGTCATGCCGGTCGTTCGGATTTGCACGGCCTACGAATATCGCGGCCCGGCCACGGGCTACAACGGCGCGCACCTCGCACCCGGCGCAACGCTGACCGACTTTCCCACCGATGCGCGCATCCTGGCCCACTGCGTTCCCAAGACCTGCGAGGAATACAAGGGCTGGTTGACCCCGCTTGGCACGCTGACCTGCTTTGCCGACTTGCCGCGGGCGGCCCGCGCATTTCTGCGCGGCATCGAGCGCCACACCGGGTGCCGGGTGCGCTTTGTCTCGGTCGGGCCGCGCCGACATCAAACGTTTGCGGCGCGCTGAACCATGAAACTGAGTTGTTCAAGCGCGTTACTGGCCGGCGCCGGCGCACATACGTTGGAGGAAATGATTGCGACTGCGGCCACGCTCGGTGTCGCCGGCATCTACCTCGATCTGCCGGCGGCCAACATTGATCCAGTCGACTTTTCTTTTCGCAGCAGCGCGCAGCTTGTCTGCGCGGCGCAGGCCCACGCCCTCGAATGGCAATGCCTGCGTGGCGCACCGCTCGAACCTGGCAAGGTCGAGCAGCAGGCTGAAGTGCTGCAACGTTGGATCTGCATCGCCCACGCCCTGGCCTGCCCGCTGATCGCCCTGGCCGCGCCGGCCCATGATCGCGGCCAGGAATTCGACCGCGCCTACGAAGCCTTTGTCGCCGTCGTGCAGGAGGCGCTGGACGTCGCCCAAGATATGGATATCTGCCTGGCAATCGAGCCGGCGGCCGATTCGATGGTGCGCACCGCCGATCATGCCGTTGATTTTGTCGATGACGTCGAGCGCCACAACCTTGGCATTATCTACAATCCTGGCTACCTTGCCCGCAGCGGCAGTGATGAACCGCAGCAGGTCGTTGGCCTGCTCAAGGGCTACCTGCTCATGGTGTGTCTGCAGGGCGCGGATCTGCTTTCCATTCAGCGCAATGAGTTTGATCACCCCGTTCGGCTCGTGCAGCGCGCCGGCTTTCACGAGTACTATGCTGATTGCAGCCCGCGTGCGCCGGCCGAGGTGCCGCCGTATGTTCTCGAACAGATCACTGCCAACGTGCGCCACCTGCGCGGCCTGATTCTATGACCCTGTCTCGGACAATGTGCGCATGCTGCCGACCTGGTTGAAATATTGCGCCGGCGCCGGCCTCGTCCTCGTGCTGGTGACCCTGCTGGTGGCCTGCGCGTGCGCCTGGATGATGCGCCGCTACACGACCTATACCCCGCTGGATATTTCGCCGGCGGACTGCGGCCTGACCTTCATCCCGTTTCGCGTGCGCGGCGCGGCCGGCGCATCGCTGGCCTGCTGGTTCATCCCGGCCGAGCAACCGCGCGCGGTCTTGATTGCCAGTCACGGCGTGGCCGACAGCAAAAACGGCCTGCTTCCCTATCTGCTGCCGTACCAGCGTGCCGGTTTTTCCTTGGTGTTGTATGATCTGCGCCATCATGGCGAGAGCACTGGGCGCGACTGCACCCTCGGATATTTCGAAACACGTGACCTGCTCGAGATCACCCGTCAGGTGCGCGCTGACTATGCCAATGGGCTGCCCGTTGTCTATTGGGGCTTTTCGCTGGGCGCGACCACCGCGCTGCTGGCAGCTGCCCGTGATGTGCAGGTGGCGGCCGTGGTGGCCCAATCGCCGTTCGTCTCGTTGCGCGAGACGGTGCGCCATTATGCCTGGCGTTTTTTCCATGTGCCCGCGACGCTCGCCGCGCTCGGGGTGCGCATCTTTGAATGGCAAACCGGCGCGCGCGCCAACGATGTGGATGTGCCGCGTGCCGCCGCCAGCCTCGCCGGCCGGCCAATCTTACTGATAGGCTCGCCCACTGACCGGCAAGTGCCGTCTGTCTGGCTTGAACGCCTGCACACCGCCCTGCCCGGCGCGGAACTGTTGTTCGGACCGTTTGGCCACGACGATGGCATGCCCGTCAACGGAGCTGCCACCAATGATTGCGGCGATGCCCACCGCGCCATTGCCTTTCTATCCGCCGCCCTGCTATGAAAACGAATTGCCGCAATTCATTTTGTACAAAATGGTTTTGTCACAAGACCATTTTTCTCTGAACCCTGAACCCTGAACCCTGACCATGCTCCTCCGTCTTCAAAAATTCTTAGCCGACCACGGCGTCTGCTCGCGCCGCAAGGCCGAAGAGCTGATAGTCGAAGGCCGCGTGCGCGTCAACAATGCGGTCGTCACTGAGCTGGGCACCAAGGTTGACCCGGAGCACGATCTGGTCGCGGTCAACAAACGCCCGATCAACCGCCCGCAGCAGCTCGTCTACATCGCCTTGCACAAACCCGTCGGCGTTGTCACCAGTTGCGCACAGGAAAACGAAGTGACCGTGCGCCATCTGGTGCAAGTGCCCTGGCGCGTGGTGCCGGCCGGCCGCCTTGACAAAGATTCGAGCGGCCTGGTCCTCTTGACCAACGATGGCACGCTCGTGCACCGCCTGACTCATCCGCGCTTTGCGCACGAAAAAGAATATCTGGTGACGGCGGCGCGACTGGTGACCGACGCCGAAATCAGCGCCTTGGCGCGCGGCATTGCCCTCGATGACGGGCTCACCCAGCCCTGTGCGGTGCAGCGCGTTGCCGCCCGGCGCTTTCGCATCATCTTGCGTGAAGGACGCAATCGCCAGATCCGGCGCATGTGCGCCGCCCTGCATCTCGATGTCGCCGCCTTGCACCGCACGCGGATGGCCACCCTCGCCTTGCGCAATCTGCCACAAGCACACTGGCGGCACCTAACCCACGTCGAGCGCGACCAATTGCTGGCCACCATCCAAGCCGAGCCAGCGCAAAACACCATGGCGCCGAAAGCTCGGCCGCCACGCCGGCGCACTATCGCGCGCCCGCCCTACCGCGCGCCGCAGCGCGACGACGCCCGCGCGCCCCAGCGCGACACCACTCGTCCGCCGCAGCGCGATGGCGCCCGCCCGCCGCAGCGCGACGGCGCCCGCCCGCCGCAGCGCGATGGCGCACGCCCGCCCCAGGGCGACAGCGCCAGCCCGCCGCAGCGCGACAGCGCCTACAGGCCCAGTCGCACGCCCCAGCGTGGCGGCCGCCGCCATACCAGAACTGCAGAACGTGGCAACCGCCGCAACAAGCCACCTGCATTCCGCAAGCGCGGGCAGTAATTAGTGCGGCGCCGGCACGAAGGCCTGCGCGCGTGACCACTTATTTGAACGAAAAGCGCTGCAGCACCACTTCGCCGCTGCCGCGCACCACCGCCACAAAAAAGCCCTTCTTGTCGCCAGTCGGACCCATCTCGCTGTTCATGTCGCAAAACACGTCCGCGCCGGCTTCCTGAATCGTCCCCATCAAGCCTTTCTTGTCAACCACCAGGGTGTACTCATCGCCGGTTTCCGGTGTGATACTGGCGACGACATTGTTCTTATCAACCATGCCCAATTCAACGTCCGATGTTTCGGTGGTATTATTGGCCCACACGGCAACGCCCTTCTTGTCCATGCGCATCATGCACACCACATTGTGATGCGTGACGTTGTTGTACTCGTTCCAGACAATGACGCACCCGCCCGATCCGTCAGCCACGACTTGATCCACGCTGACATCAACAGGCGGGCTGCTCGTGCCGAGTACCACGGTCCACGCGAGAGTCGCGGCGCACAACGGCGCAGTCAATAAGAGACAACCAACCACAAGCAACGCTGCTTTCATACTATCTCCTTGTACATAAGTGAGCGTCAGTCAGGCCGGCGCGGTGATGAACAACCCGCCACTAGTATAGCACAAGTGTGGGCAGGCACACCTGACAGGACACCCACGTGCGTTTGCAGCACCCGCCGGCCTTTGCTACAATATACCGGTTTCGCTATGCGAATGAACAACACCTTCAGATGGAGTGCAAGCATTGCGGTGACGCTGGCCATTGTGGCGGCGACCATCGTGGTGTCGTGGCGCTATGTGCCGTTGCATGACGGTGTTTATGTGATCAACAACAGCACGTTGGCCTGGCATCTGCAAGTCAGCAATCGCCTGCTGCAAACAACCTGCATTGTCAACCGGCGCACCGGCGCGCGCCTGCCCGTGGCCGGCGATGATTTCGCCATTCGGATCGGGCACGCGCGCACGATCGACTGGGCGCCGGAATTCAAGAAGCCCACCGATCAATACCCGCCCTACATGGTGCGCGATGGCGTGACGATCACCCCGTCTGTCTGTCAGCCGGTGCGCATCATTCGCGGCTGGCGCTCGTGGAAATTCATGTTGCACTGCCCGGCCGTCAACGCCAATATCTATCTTGTCTTTCGTGCCACGCCCGGACAGCCCTGGCTGCAACGTCAGATTTTGCTGCAATCCTGCGATGGCACCGAACTGGCCACGGATCAGGCTGCGTATCACCTGCGCTGGCGGATTGACAAACCCGCCACCCTTGGCGGCCAAGGCCAGCCGCTGCTGTTCGACGACACCTGGTTCATTGGCCTCGAACATCCCGCCGGCGAAAATCTGGTCGAGGATGGCATTACCGCGCCGCGCCAGTATCCCGGCGACCGCTTCAGCACCCCGCCCTTCGCGCTGCAAACACTGGTGATTGGCGGCGGCGTCTCCGGCCAAGTGCGCCGCGTCCTGCAGGACTATGTCGCCGCGCTGCGGCGCCCGCCGCGCGCGTTGACCCTGTTCAATACCTGGTGCCATTTGCGCGGCGATACTCTGACCGAAGACAATCTGGCCGAAACCGCCGCCGCCTTGCAGCGCAACCTGCAACCCTTTGGCGCCACGCTCGATGTTCTTGCCATTGATGACGGCTGGTTCACCCCGCAGTCAATTTGGGAGCCGGACTATCGCAAATTGCCAACCGGCTTTGCCGGCCTGCGCGCGCGCATCGAGGCGTGCGGCATGCGCCTCGGCCTGTGGCTGCCGCTCAGCGGCCATAGTCTCGACATGGCTTGGGCCAAGAGCAACAGCTACGAGGCCCTCCAAAAATACCTGTGCATGTCCGGCACCAAATACAACACCGCCTTGCGCACCCAGTTGCAGACGCTGATCAGCGACGGCGGCCTGCGCTATTTCAAACATGATTTCAATTATTTCTGGTGCGGCCAGAGCAACCACGGCCATTTTCCGAGCATGCCCCAAAGCGTTGAGGCGAATGTCAACGCGGAACTCGCCCTGCTGCGCATGGAATCCCAGCTGCAACCCAACCTGTTCTTGGCGATCACCTCGGGCATCTGGCCCAGCCCGTGGTGGCTGCCCTACGTCGACACCATCTGGATGGGCGGCGGCGACCATGACTACAATCGCGACCTGCCGGCGTCGCACGGCAGCAGCTTCGAGATGAATTATCGCGACGGGGCGCTGTATGACTTGCTCGTCACGCGCGGCCTGATCTTCCCCCTCTCGGCCTTGATGACGCACGGGATTGTCGATGGACGCCACACCCCCTATGATGTGCGCCAGGAGCCGGATGAATCGTGGGCCGTCTATGTGATGAATTATCTCGGGCGCGGCACCCTGATGCGCGAACTGTATCTGACGCCGGAGAATCTGACGGTGCGCCGCTGGGAACTGCTGGCGCGCGGGCTGAATTGGGCGCGCACGCTGGATGCGTGCATGGCCGCCGCGCGGATTGCCGGCGGCGATGCGCGCCGCGGCGAACTGGTTGTGTACAGCGGCGCACGCGGCCCCAGCCGCTACCTCAGCGCGCGCAATCCTTCGCTGGAAAGCCAGGCCGTGCCGTTGCACACCCTCGGCATCACCAGCGGCATCTGGCAGATTGTCTATCCGTATCAACAAATGTTGGATGCGGCGGCGGTCACGGCCTTGCGCGTGGCCGGCGAAGGCATGCTGCAACTGCAAACGGCCGCAACCACGCTGCCGATGATTCATGGCGCGCGCGCCGCGCTGCAGGCCGCATCTCCCACCACGACAACATTTCTCGTCGCCTACCAGCCATGTTCCGCGACGACCGTGCGCGTCTCCGCGCCGGTGCGCATAACCGCGCTGGCTTCTCCGGACGGCGTCGTCATCAAAGACGGCGACACCTGGCGCTGCACGCTGCCGGCGGCGCCAGCTACCGATGCGCAACCGCCGCACGTCAGCGCGTACACGACCGCCGACGGCGCCTGGCACGCCGAGATCATTCTGCCACGCGCCATGACCGCGCGCTGCAAAATCGTGCTGCGTGACGCCGGCGCCACCGCGCGTGTCCAACTGAATGGCAAACCGCAACTGCCGACCATCAACCGTGGCAATGGCTGGCAACTGTTGACCGTGCCGTTGCGCGCACCGACAAATCAGCTCGACGTGGCCGTGACTGGCGCAGACGTGCCGGCCCAGGTGTATCTCGATTGTGATCGCACGCTGCGCACGGTGCCGCTGACGATTACCCACGCAGCAATCACGCCGGTGAATCCGCTGGCACTGCCCTTACCGCTCCTGCACGACATCGAGCGCGTCTCGTTCTGTTGCGCCAGCAACATCACCCTGCGCGCCACCGGCGAATGAGATAGTGCATCTGCCCTCAAATCTGAAACGTTACTCTTTAATATTGAATATTTATTATTGAATGTTAAATGTTGAACCCTGAACCCCGAGCCCTTGCCTTATGCACCCCATCCGCCGCGCCCTGATTAGTGTCTCCGACAAAACCGGCATTGCCGAGCTGGCCGTCCAACTCACCCAACGCGGCGTGGAAATCATCTCGACTGGCGGCACCGCCAAACTGCTCGCGCAAGAAGGTGTCGCCAGCACCCCCATCGAGACGTTCACCGGCTTCCCCGAAATGCTCGACGGGCGCGTCAAAACCCTGCATCCCAAGGTGCACGCCGGCTTGCTCGCCGTGCGCGACAATCCCGCCCATCAGGCCGTCATGCGCGAACACCAGCTCGCCTACATTGACCTCGTCGTCGTCAATCTCTATCCCTTCGAGGCCACCATCACCCAGCCGCACGTCGCGTTCGCGGAGGCCATCGAGAACATTGATATTGGCGGTCCCACCATGTTGCGCTCCGCCGCCAAAAATTTTCACGACGTCACCGTCGTCGTTGATCCCGACGATTACAAGCCGCTGCTCGATGAAATGGACGCGCACCACGGCGCCGTCTCCCACGACTTCAACAAGCGTCTGGCCCAGAAAGTCTTCGCCGCCACGTCCTACTACGATGCGCTGATCGCCGAGTATTTGGCCGACGCGCTGCCTGATGCGCCGCTGTTCCCCGCCACGCGCAGCTTCGGCTTCCGCAAAGTGCAGGACTTGCGCTATGGCGAAAATCCCCACCAGCAGGCCGCATTTTACAAAAGCGCGCGCCCGGCCGAGCCGTGCATCACCATCGCAAAACAATTGCACGGCAAGGAACTGTCCTACAACAACTACCTCGACGCCGACGCCGCGCTCGAACTCGTCAAGGAATTTGCCGAGCCGGCCGTGATTATCATCAAGCACACCAATCCCTGCGGCGCGGCCACGGCCGTCAGCCTGCACGAAGCATATCAGCGCGCGCTGGCAACTGACCCGCTCTCCGCCTTCGGCAGCATTATCAGTGTCAATCGCCCGCTCGATGCCGCGACGGCGCGCGCCATTGCCGAATTGTTTGTCGAAGCGATTGTCGCGCCCGCCTTCGAACCGGCCGCGCTCGAGCTGCTGAAAGCCAAGAAGAATCTGCGCCTGCTGAAAGTGGATGGCCTGGCCGACTGGGCGCGCGCAAGCACGAAGACCGGCAGCGACCTGGCGCTGCGCAGTGTGGTGGGCGGCTTGCTGGTGCAGGAGCGCGACACACAGATGGTGGCCGACACGGCCATCCGCTGCGTCAGTGCAGCGCAGCCCACCGCGGCGCAGCACGCCGCGCTGCGTTTTGCCTGGAAAATCTGCAAGCATGTCAAGTCCAACGCGATTGTGCTGGCACGCGACACCGAACTGGTCGGCGTGGGTGCCGGCCAAATGAGCCGCGTTGATTCGGTGCACGTGGCGGTGCAAAAGGCGCGCAAAGATGTGCGCGGCTGCGTGCTGGCCTCGGATGCCTTCTTCCCCTTTCGCGACGGCGTGGACGAAGCCGCGCGCGCCGCTGTTGCGGCGATCATTCAGCCGGGCGGCTCGGTCAAGGATGACGAGGTGATCGCCGCCGCCAATGAGCATGGCATCGCCATGCTCTTCACCGGCATGCGCCACTTCCGCCACTAAGTACCTCTATCCGTCTGCCAAAAGGACAACACTATGGCGAGCAGAAAAACAAAAGAGCGACTCCAACAAGATATTGTCCTCTGGTTTGCGGATGGCATTATCGAGAAGCCGACCTTGGACGTCTTGAGCATCCGCTATGAGACGCAACACTTTGGCTGGATTGGCGTGGTCAAATATCTGGGCATATCGGGCGGGCTACTGGCCTTCTTTGGCATTCTCGGCATGATTACGGCCACCACCGGATCCATGGGTGTTGCGGCGGTAGTACAGGGCGGCCTGGGGGCCGGGTTGACCTACTGGGGCTTGCTGCTGGCCAGAAACGTGCAAGACCGCTATGCCACCTCGGCCAAGGTCATCGTGACCCTCGGGGTCGTTATGCTGACTGGCGCAATCGGCTTGCTCTGCAGTGCCGCTGGCTTGAAGGACCAAGCCATCCTGTGCTGGACCGGCATCATCAGTCTGCCCCTTGTTTTTTTCCTGGCGTATTACAGCCGCAATACGTATCTGCTCATCCTGACCCTCTTGGGCATGTTCCATTGGATCGGCGCATGGAACGAAATGTGGGGCCGCTCAAGCTATGTCTTCGCCGTGCAGGATCCCTATATCATGTCCGTGGCGGCACTGCTGGCGATTGGTGTCGGCATGTTCCACGAGCGCTACCTGTACCCGCGCACCGGCAAGTTTTACCTGGCTTGGGAATCGCTCGGCCTCGTCTACCTGAACATGTCGCTGCTGATTCTCTCAATTTGGACACGGCATGAAGAGGCCACCATCCTGTGGATCATCATTTTCACGGGCGCGTGCCTGGCGCAGATCGTCCTCGGCGCCGCCTGGCAGAACAGTTTGTTCCGTGGCTTCGGTATCACCTTTTTTGTGATTGATATTTTTACCCGCTATCATGAACTGTTCTGGGACAAGCTGGATGTGGGCGTCTACCTCGCCGGCGGCGGCGTGTGGCTGCTGTTGATGGGCGGCGGCACCGAAGCGATCACCCGCATGCTTCGCACACAAGGAGCTGCCCGATGAATCCCCAACGCACTATGCATCAGCACATCCATGCCGAATTGGATGAGCTCGTCACGCGGCAGATCTTGACCCAGCAACAGGCGGCCACACTGAAAGAACGCTATCCCACGACGGCCTGGGATTTTCTGGCGCTGGTGCGCGCGTTCTCCGTGCTGGGCGTGCTCACGGCCGTGGCCGGCCTGGTGATTCTGGTCAAAGATCACATGAATTGGTGGCTGGTTTCGGAAGTGGCGCTGACCGTGGCCTGCGTCGCAACGCTAGGGCTGGGTGACTGGCTCAAGCGTCGCCGCGCGCTGCCCGCCCTGGGTGAAGTGCTGCAACTGGCCGGCGCAATTGCCCTGCAGGGCTTGACCGTGGTTCTGGCAATCCACTATGCGACCGGCAGCAAAAATTGGCCGGGCCTCGCGGGCTTGGATGCCCTGCTCCTGTTTCTGCTGGCCTACCTTCTGGCAAACCGGCTGGTGCTGTGGTACGCCTGTGCCAATTTCTTTTTCTATTTTGGCGCCAAGACCGGCTATGTCTCCGGCTGGGGTATGTACTACCTGGGGATGACCTATCCGGTGCGCTTCCTGGCCATCGGCGCCGCGACGCTCGTGCTGGCGTGGCTGCATGGGCTGGTGATTCGCGGGCGCTGGACCACGTTCAGCCGCGTCTATGCCCATTTCGGTTTGCTCGTCATCAATCTGGCCTTGTGGTTTCTAGCCCTGTTTGGCTATTACGAGAGCATGGACATCCGCTGGTCCGACACGACCGGCGAGCGCCTGTTCTTCTCGTTGCTCTGGGCCGCCGTGGCAGGCGCATCGCTCTACGCCGGCGCCAAACTGGGCGTGCGCTTTCTGCGCGGCTACGGGCTCACGTTTCTGATGATCAATGTCTACACGTTCTACTGCCAGTTTATCGTGGCCAATACTGGCCCGGCGTGGTTCCTGCATTTGTTGTTGATCGGCGGCAGCCTGATCTGGCTGGGCTTCCACCTCGAACGCGCGCACCGCAACGCCGAGTGATTGCGCGCTGGCCGCCGGCGTCAAGCCCGCCAAAGCTTTCGCTACGAAGGTAGAACTGGTAATCGGTAATCAGTAATCGGTTTTCCGTGCAGAAAGAGTGTGGGAGCCGCCTCCGTGCGGCGAATGCTGCTGGCTTTATTTTGGTCATCACCCGATGCCCCTTGTTCATTGCCCGTTGGTGTCCGAAAAAGTTCCTGACACATTCTGACACCAAGTTGTGCTATAATGGTGTGCGACCATTGGTCTCCGCAATAAATAATGAAGGGCATGACAAGCGCACAACATAGTGTTGCGGCACGTGCAGAACAAGCGGCGTTCTACGCGCACTCAGCGGAGAACCGCCCGCAAAGCGAATGGCACCGGCTGGAAGACCACTTGCGCGATGTGGCGCGAAAAGCGGCTGCATTCGCAGAAGCATTTGGCTGTGCCGACTGGGCGCACGCCGCCGGCCTGCTCCATGACGTGGGTAAAGCCCATCCCGAATTTCAAGCTTATCTGCTGCGCCAAAATTCCTTCGATGCATCAGATTATGACGGCTACTCCGGTGCGAGCCATCCCAACCATTCTGGTGCGGGCGCAATCCTCGCGGTAAACCGTTGGCATGGCCCAATGAAGATAATAGGCAAGACACTGGCATATATAATGGCAGGCCACCATGCCGGGCTGCCCGATTGGTACGGCGGTCAAGACGCACTCTCGTACCGCCTCGAAAAAGAGCGCGTTATTATTGATGCGATTCAGCCGCAACTATTATCACAGCTCAGCGATTTGCCGACTCTATTGCGCCCGCCCGCTTTCGCAGCACATGCAGCATCCTATCATCTTTGGGTGCGCATCTTGTTCTCCTGTCTCGTAGATGCCGACTTCCTCGACACCGAGGCATGGATGAACCCGAACAGAGCAAAACAACGACCAGCATTTGCGCCATTGTCAGAATTGAAAGAGCAACTCGACCAAACTCTTCAATCACTGATAGCCCGGGCCGAACCCACGTCTCTAAATCAAATGCGTACGGAAATACTAACTTACTGTCGCACGAAGGCAGTTGAAGAACCAGGTCTTTTTTCTCTCTCGGTTCCCACCGGCGGCGGCAAGACGCTCTCGGGTACCGCTTTTGCGCTCGATCATGCCCTCCGTCACGGAAAAAGGCGTGTTATTTATGTGATTCCCTATACCAGCATCATCGAACAAACTGCGGACGTGCTGCGCGAATGCTTAGGCAATGACAATGTCGTCGAACACCACTCCAACATCGCGCCAGACAACCAATCGCTGCGACTGCAACTCGCCGCGGAGAATTGGGATGCACCCATTATTGTTACCACCAACGTACAGTTCTTCGAATCACTCTATGCCGCCAAACCAAGTCGTTGCCGCAAACTCCATAATATAGTCAACAGTGTCATCATTCTTGATGAAGCTCAGCTACTCCCGCCGGAGTGGCTGCATCCTTGTGTCGAAGCCATCAATCGTTTGGTCACAGACTATGGTGTGACCATCGTCCTTTCAACCGCCACACAACCGGCGCTCCCATCCTTGTGCTGCACGCCGCGCGAGATTGTTCCTGAACCGTCCAAATTATACGCCCAACTCAACCGCACAGTTATCCATCTGCCCGCTGACATGCACGCCGCCCGCGACTGGCCATCTCTGGCGGCAGAACTCATGCAGCATCAGCAAATCCTCTGTATCGTCAATCGTCGGCAAGATTGTTATGAGCTGTGGCAATGCATGCCGGAGGGCACCATCCATCTGTCCGCATTGATGTGTGGCGCACACCGCTCAAAAGTCATCAAGAACATTAAAGATACACTTGATGACGGCGCCCCTGTTCGCGTCATCAGCACCCAACTCGTCGAAGCAGGTGTCGATATTGATTTTCCCGTTGTCTACCGCGCCCTTGCCGGTCTTGACTCGATTAATCAAGCCGCCGGCCGCTGCAACCGCGAGGGCAAATTGTCTTGCTTGGGAAATGTGCATGTTTTTGTCCCGCCCAAGCCGGCGCCACGTGGTCTTCTGCGCAAAGGTGAAGATGCGTCTCGATCGCTCTTGTCAGTGCCCGATTTCAAACTAGACGCACCCGAATCTTTCACACGGTATTTTGAACAGTATTATCAACGAGTTAATGACACGGGCGCCGACTGGCTTGACCGGCATCTCGTCAAGGATGTCAATCCCGATGGCAACGTGTCCTTCCGCACCGCCGGCAACGAATTTCGACTGATTAAGGATGCCACGATCCCCATTGTTGTCCGGTATGGTACCAACGCCGCGCTTATTGAATCTCTTCGCCATGCCGGGCCATCGCGTGAGATCATGCGCGCATTGCAGCGCTTCACCGTGTCTGTCTATCCCGCCACTGCCGCGCGCCTGGAGTCAAATGGTTTTGTCGAGCGACTCCATGAGAGCATTCTTGTTCAAACAGTCTCCAGCATCTACACAGACACCACAGGTTTCGACATCTTTCGTGAGTGTTATGCAGCCGAAGAATTATGCCAATAACACGAGGAATACAAATGAAAGGATTCTGTCTCGAAGTCAGCGGGCCATACGCCTGCTTCACGCGCCCTGAAATGAAAGTCGAACGCGTCAGTTACGACATCATTACCCCCTCGGCCGCGCGCGCCATTTTTGACGCCATTCTTTGGAAACCGGCAATCACGTGGCGCATCACGCGCATCGAACTGCATGCGCCCATTAAATGGATCTCCATCCGCCGCAATGAAGTTGGCAAAACCGCATCGCCGCGCACGCCATCCATCTACATTGAAGATGAGCGACAACAACGTGCCGGGCTGCTTCTTCGCGATGTGAAATACCGTCTCTTTGCCCACTTCGTCATGACTGACAAAGCCGGGACGGAGGACAATGAAGGCAAGTTTGCCGACATGTTCCGCCGCCGCGCTGCAGCGGGTCAGTGTTTTACCCAGCCCTACCTCGGCTGTCGCGAGTTCGCTGCGCAGTTCCACCTCGTTGATCCACAAGGCGAACCAGCCACTCCCGAGCCCGTCTCGCGCGATCTCGGCTGGATGCTCTATGACATGGATTTCACGGATGCCAAGAATCCAACCCCGCAGTTTTTTAATGCCGTCCTGACCAACGGCGTCATTGATCTCACCAATGTCGAGGTGCGCGCATGATCCTCCACGCTCTCAAAGAATATTATGACCGCAAGGCAGACCTGCCCCGCCTGGGCTTCGAGCGCAAGGCTATCGCCTATGTCATCGTGCTCAACCCCGATGGTACCCCATGCAATATCGAATGCACGTACGAAGGCGAAAGCCGGAGACGCCGCGCCAAAGAACATCTCGTCCCACAGGCCATCAAACGTACCTCAAAAGACGCAGCCAATCTGCTCTGGGACACTCCCGAATACACCTTGGGCATCGCGTTCAACGCTCCCCCGGCGCGTGTCGAAAAAATGCATGCACTGTTCAAAAAACGCATCGAAGACCTTACTTCTGTTTCTGATGAAGGACTGCAGGCCGTAGTCTCTTTTCTCAATCGCACCGACAAGCTGTCCCTGCTTGAACACTTTACTTCAGCTTGGGAAGCACTCAAAAATGATGGGGCTAATGTCAGCTTTAAGCTCCGCGCAGACAACTCGCTCGTCTGTGAGCGTCAAGCCGTCATAAACGCCGTGGCATGGCTTGCTGCTCAACAGGACGGTGCAAAAACAGTCTGCATGGTAACAGGTGAACTCGACCGCGTTCAACGTTTGCATCAACTCATTAAAGGCATTGTCGGTGCACACACCGCCGGCGCGGATATCGTCTCTTTCAATTTGAATGCGTTCCGCTCTTATGGCAAGAAGCAGGGCGACAACGCGCCGATTGGCACGACAGCCGCCTTTGCTTACACCACCGCACTCAACAACTTGCTGCGCCGTGATTCCACGCAGAAACTCCGCATCGCCGACTCCACCGTGGTCTTCTGGGCCGCCAAAGACCACCCACTCGAACACCAGTTGTGCGACTTCTTTGCCGACCCACCTAAAGACGACCCGGACCGCAATGTCCGTGCTCTTGAAGTGCTCTTTCGTGCTCCAGAAACCGGCGCGCCGCCCGTTGCCGCTGATACAACACGCTTCTACCTTCTGGGATTGGCGCCCAACGCCAAGCGACTCGCAATTCGCTTGTGGATCGTCAGCACTGTTGAAAACATGGGGAATCATATCCGCCAGCACTTCGCCGATCTTCGTATCACACACGGGCCCAAAGAACCAGAGTATCTGTCTTTATTCAGACTGCTTGCCAGCACCGCCGCGCAGGGCAAGACCGATAACATCGCGTCCAACCTCGCCGGCGACACCTTACATGCCGTCTTTGCCGGCACATCTTATCCCGCAACATTGCTTGCCGCCGCCGTGCTCCGCTGCCGGGCGGAGCACTGCGTCACATACCCGCGCGCCGCGCTCATCAAAGCTTGCCTCAACCGTTCCACACGTTTTGCTAACCGCTCAATCAAGGAGGAACTCTCTATGAGTCTCGATCGCTCCAACACCAACGTCGGCTATTGCCTTGGCCGCCTGTTCGCTACTCTTGAAAAAATTCAGCAGGAGAGCAGCCCAGGCATCAATGCGACTATCCGCGACCGCTACTATGGTGCCGCCTCCGGCACTCCGGCGACGGTCTTCGGCACGCTCATGCGCCTGAAGAATCATCACCTCACCAAGCTCAAACACGCAGGCCGCCGTGTCTTCTTTGAGAAACTAATGGCGGAAATCATAACCAATATCAACGATTTCCCCGCGCATCTCGCCCTTGAAGATCAAGGCCGCTTCGCCATCGGCTACTATCACCAGATGAATGATTTCTTTACCAAGAAAGCCAACTAACCGTTACTAACCAAGAATCACAATATGAACACTCCTATCACAAACCGCTACGATTTTGTCTACATCTTTGACGTCAAAGACGGCAACCCCAATGGTGACCCTGACGCGGGCAATCTGCCCCGTCTCGATCCCGAAACCGGCTGCGGCCTCGTCACCGACGTCTGCCTCAAACGTAAAGTCCGCAACTATGTGCAACTGACAAAGCAGTTCAAAACACCTTTCGACATCTACGTGCAGGAAAAAGCTGTTCTGGGAAGAGCCCATACAACCGCTTTCAAAGAGTTGGGTATTTCGTGCGGTCAGGAAGCCAGAAAAGAAATACCTGAATCGCTGACCACCGCGTTTGACGAATCAGAATTGCCCGAAGGACTCTCAGTCGAGGATGCCGAGAACTCTGACGCGAGCATGCTGGTGGTCGCTTGTGATGCGGACAAAAAGGAAATCGACATGTGGCTGAAAGATAAAAAATCCAATAAGGACTTGGTGGCCTTTATTAAAGCAGTAATGAAGGAAGCCAAACCGCGCAAACCGACAAAAGAAGAGACCGAGCGTGGCCGTGAATATATGTGCCAAAACTATTACGACATACGTACATTCGGTGCTGTTATGTCATTGAAGACTGCGCCCAATTGTGGCCAAGTCCGCGGCCCCGTGCAGTTGACATTCGCACGGTCGGTTGACCCCATTGTCACCTTGGAGCACTCCATTACGCGCATGGCCGTTGCCACCGAGGCTGAAGCCGAAAAGCAAAGGGGCGACAATCGCACCATGGGCCGCAAGAACACAGTCCCATATGGTCTTTACGTCGCCCACGGCTTTATCTCAGCACACCTTGCCGCGCAGACGGGCTTTTCGCAGGATGACCTCGAGCTGCTCTGGAACGCCCTTGGCAGCATGTTCGAGCATGACCGCTCTGCGGCTCGTGGCGAAATGACCACGCGCAAGCTCGTCATCTTCCAACACGCATCCGCCCTGGGCAATGCGCACGCGCATGCCCTCTTCGAGCGTGTCCATATCGTCCGCAAACCCGAGGTGGCCGTGCCGCGCGCCTTCTCTGACTACAGCGTCAGCGTCGATGAGACGAATCTGCCCGACGGCATCCACGTGATCTGCAGACCATGAACAACACTCTGCGTCCTTTGCCTCGTTCTTCTCTGCGCGGTGAACTCGCTGCGGACGCAATAGAGCGTCGTCGCGACGCGTAACAAGTCCGGCACGGAGGCTTACTATGCGCTATGCCACCGAGCGTGCACTGGCCATCCGGGTCAAGGCGCTCGGCGAGACCGCTGACCCGCGCGGATTCGCCGAGCTGGCGGAGGCCACACGTTCTCCGTCCGCGCTGGTGCGGCGCTTGGCCGCCTCCGCACTGGGCAAGCTCGCTGGCGTGGTCAAAAGCACGCCGGCGGTTGACGCACTGCTGCCGTTGCTCGCCGATCTCCATCCGCAGGTGCGCCAGTACACAGCCAAGGCACTCGGCGCGTTCGGCGCCGCCGCGCAGCGCGCCCTGCCCGACCTGCGCACACTCTATGCCAACCCGGCTGAGAAGGATTACGTCATACGCAGTGTACTGGCTGCGGGTAAACTCATTCGCGAGGCCATACGCGTTGCCGAAGCCGAGGCCGTGCATATCTGCCGCCGCTGTGGCGTGCGCATATCGCCCGATGAATACACACGCTCACAACAAGCCTTCGAGCGCGACTTCTGCGACAAATGCTTTGACGAGGTCTATCTCGAACGGCGCAACATGGATACCAAGATCGAACTGCACAAGACCATCCGCGCGCCGGATGGCACGCTGGTCCAATCCGATGGC
The DNA here is from genome assembly GCA_964397565.1 of uncultured bacterium. GTDB lineage: Bacteria > Auribacterota > UBA3054 > UBA3054 > JAPLST01 > JAPLST01. The sequence continues at coordinate 4,244 of CAYNJC010000052.1, read as the reverse complement.
GAACGCATCATCGCCGCCTTTCTTCACGAGCACGGCATTGCCTATCGTTATGACGAACGCATTCGCATTATCGAAGGATATGCGATTCGCCCCGATTTCTATCTGCCCGAATTTGACGTCTATATCGAGTACTGGGGCATGGACACGACTGACTACAAAATCGGCATGCTCAAAAAGAAAAAACTCTATCAGCAGGCCGGCAAGCGCCTCGTGTCGCTCCATTTTAGCGAGAAGCCGCGGCTGCGCGAGGTGCTGCACCAAAAACTCGCGCGCTATGTCCAATTCAACGAAACGTGAGCACGCCATGTTTGCCGAAGACGAACTCCTGCCTATCTCGGCTCTGCAGCATCTTGTGTTCTGCCCGCGCCAGTGTGCGCTGATTCATCTTGAACACATCTGGGATGACAACCGCTACACTGCCGAGGGCGACATCCTCCACGCGCATGTCCACGATCTCGGCTGTGAAACGCGCGGTGACACGCGCATCGCGCGCAACGTGCCACTGCGCTCGCTCGCGCTCGGCCTCGCCGGTGTGGCCGACTGCGTCGCGTTCACCTATGTTGACCGGCAGCTTGTCGCCGCGTTTCCCGTCGAGTATAAGCGCGGCAAGCCCAAACCACACCGCGCCGATGAAGTCCAACTGTGTGCACAAGCGCTCTGCCTCGAAGAAATGCTCGGCCTCGCTGTGCCGGCCGGCGCGCTGTTCTACGGCCAGACCCGCCGACGCCAGCCGGTCGTATTCGACGATACGCTGCGCGCGTGCGCCGCCGACGCAGCGCAGCGTCTGCATGCCTTGTTCGCCGCACGGCAGACGCCGCCGGCTGCATACGAAAAAAAATGTCGTCTGTGCTCGCTGCTGCACCGCTGTATGCCACGCGTCGCGTCCGGCACACGCTCGGCGCGCACATACTTGATGGAGGCACAACAGCTATGAAGCCGTATCTCAACACCCTCTATGTCACCAGTCAAGGCGCGTATTTGTGCAAAGACGGCCTCAATGTCGTCGTTCGCGTTGATCATCAGGAACGTCTGCGCTTGCCGATGCACTCTCTCAGCGGCATCGTCTGTTTCGGCCAGGTGTCGTGCAGCCCAGAACTGATGCATTTTTGCGCTGAAAGCGAAGTGGGCGTCAGTTTTCTCAGCGAGCACGGACGCTTTCTCGCCAAAGTGCAGGGGCCGATCAGCGGCAATGTGCTGCTACGCCGCGAGCAATATCATCGCGCCGATGATGATCTCTGCTCCGCGCAGATCGCCGCCGCCGTGCTCACCGCGAAGTTCTGCAATTGCCGCACGGTCCTGCAGCGCGCGCTGCGCGACCATCCCGACATCTCCGGCGCGGCCGAGACCAATCACGCAGTCGCCGCACTCGACCAGCATTTGCGCGCGCTGGATGTTCGTCTGTCGCTGGACGAGCTGCGCGGCATCGAGGGCATTGCCGCCAACGCCTATTTTGGCGTGTTCGATCATTTGATCACCGCGCAGAAAGATCACTTTTTCTTTCATGGCCGCTCGCGCCGACCACCGCTGGATAATGTCAACACTTTGTTGTCATTTCTCTATACACTCGTCATGCACGACGTGCGCAGTGCCCTTGAAACCGTCGGCCTCGATCCGCAAGTCGGCTATCTGCACCGCGACCGGCCCGGCCGCTACGGCCTCGCGCTGGATCTGATGGAGGAATTCCGACCCGTGTTGGCAGACCGCCTCACGCTCTCGATGATCAATCTCAAGCAGATCACCGCCAAGGGCTTCACCCGCGGTGATGCCGGCGCGGTCACCATGAAAGACGACACGCGCAAAGAAGTGCTGATAGCCTACCAGAACCGCAAACGCGAGACGCTGCGCCATCCCTTCATAGACGAGGACGTTGAGATCGGCCTGCTGCCGCTTGTCCAGGCACAACTTCTGGCGCGGCACTTGCGCGGCGACCTCGATGCCTATCCGGCTTTCATCTGGAAGTAGGCGCCAACGACAAGGAGAACTGCATGTATGTCATTGTCAGTTACGATGTGGCAACAACGACCGCAGCGGGCCGGCGGCGCCTGCGCCGTGTAGCTAAGGCTTGCCTTGATTATGGCCAGCGGGTGCAGAACTCGGTCTTTGAGTGTGCGGTCGACCCGGCGCAATGGACCTTGCTGCGCAATCGCCTGATAGAGGAGTTCAATGCCGAAGAGGACAGTCTGCGTTTCTATTTCCTTGGCAACGAATGGCGTCATCGTGTCGAGCATCATGGCACAAAAAAAGTGCTTGACCTGAATGCGCCGCTGGTCGTCTAAAGATGCTGCGCGAACCAGAAGCTCACATGAAAACACAAGAGTAAGAACAAGATAAAAACAGCCGATTTCACGTGTTTTTAGCGGCATTATGCAAATGCCGTTGGCTCTTTGACATAGACTGATAACGATGCGCGGAAACAGGCCCACAAACGTCTGAAAACAAATGTGTTAGAATAGGCACAGTCGCGCCCCGCGCGGGGCGCGTGGATTGAAACATCTTCATCACCTTGTGCCGCTCGCGCGGCGGGGTCGCGCCCCGCGCGGGGCGCGTGGATTGAAACGGCCACAGCCGTGGTAGGCGCGGCACAACAGGCAACGTCGCGCCCCGCGCGGGGCGCGTGGATTGAAACATTGGCGTGCTGTTGTGTTGTTACCTTTTCAAAGGTCGCGCCCCGCGCGGGGCGCGTGGATTGAAACAAACAAACTGTACCATGAGTGTCGCGTTAACGTTGTCGCGCCCCGCGCGGGGCGCGTGGATTGAAACAACTATCTCGGCATCACGATGATTGTCGTCGCTGTCGCGCCCCGCGCGGGGCGCGTGGATTGAAACGTACATGGGCGGGCCGGACAGCGCGGCTATAGCGGGTCGCGCCCCGCGCGGGGCGCGTGGATTGAAACGGTGTGGCATCCATGACAGCGAAGAGTTCAAGAGGTCGCGCCCCGCGCGGGGCGCGTGGATTGAAACAAGCTCATAGTATGTACCGTGCTCATCTGACTTCGTCGCGCCCCGCGCGGGGCGCGTGGATTGAAACATTACCCGCTGCTATTGTTATTGAACCAGCCGGGCGTCGCGCCCCGCGCGGGGCGCGTGGATTGAAACAAATGAACTGTGCCAACATCGCCGCGTTGACATTGTCGCGCCCCGCGCGGGGCGCGTGGATTGAAACGACAGTCGTACACGTCCTTTGTACGTCTCATAGGTCGCGCCCCGCGCGGGGCGCGTGGATTGAAACTAACGTGTTTTTAGCAGATGAAAGTACGTGATCGTCGCGCCCCGCGCGGGGCGCGTGGATTGAAACCGCACTCATCCCGCGCACGATACGCTCTACAAAGTCGCGCCCCGCGCGGGGCGCGTGGATTGAAACCCTTTTTCCAGAATCATTGTGTTGCCTTGTGTTGTCGCGCCCCGCGCGGGGCGCGTGGATTGAAACAAAAAGAAAATGGAGGCATGGCACACGGAAGCAACGTCGCGCCCCGCGCGGGGCGCGTGGATTGAAACAACAACTCGACACCGTGGTCAAAGAAGAGCCCGGTCGCGCCCCGCGCGGGGCGCGTGGATTGAAACATCAGCGAGGTCGGCCCCTATGCCGCCGCCGCCGTCGCGCCCCGCGCGGGGCGCGTGGATTGAAACGGGAATCGGATGCGGTACTTTGATTTTATGAAACTGTCGCGCCCCGCGCGGGGCGCGTGGATTGAAACAATTTGCGGTTGTCATCAAGGGCGGCTCCCAATGTCGCGCCCCGCGCGGGGCGCGTGGATTGAAACACTATCGCTTGCTATGGAATCAGCGCACGACCGGCGTCGCGCCCCGCGCGGGGCGCGTGGATTGAAACTGACGTTAGCAAGGAGTCGTGGCGGCGCGTTGCGTCGCGCCCCGCGCGGGGCGCGTGGATTGAAACGTAAAGATTGCAAGCGACTTGTATTTCTGGCGCGTCGCGCCCCGCGCGGGGCGCGTGGATTGAAACGTATATTGAGTTCGGCCCGGGCGGCACGTATGCCGTCGCGCCCCGCGCGGGGCGCGTGGATTGAAACACGAAAATTGAGAAGGGGAAGCGGCTTGTGCTGGTCGCGCCCCGCGCGGGGCGCGTGGATTGAAACATCCGGTAGCAGCACCGTTGTATATTCCCGCCGGGTCGCGCCCCGCGCGGGGCGCGTGGATTGAAACGGAAAGGGCTGGGCGTCCATCCGGCGTGAGTGGGGTCGCGCCCCGCGCGGGGCGCGTGGATTGAAACCTCGTGGCGGCCATCA
>CAYNJC010000051.1:0-24762 GCA_964397565.1 uncultured bacterium | reverse complement strand
CGTCCGACCAGTCCGCCGTGCTGACGTGCGGCGCCGGGTTCGATACGCAGCGCGCTTGGCGCAGTGCCTGCCACTCGGCCTGGTTGCGCGCACGCTGTGCGATGACTTCGACCTGATTGCTGGCCAACGCGCGCGCCTCCTGCTCGAGCTCCCACGTCAGCACCTTTTGCATGGCGGGCGGCAAACTCGCAAAGGTGCCCTGTGCGGCATACAGCTTCAGCGCCGGCAAGCTATCGTCGGCACGCAGCAGCACGAATCCAGACGACGCGAATTCGGCGACAAAGCCAACCGTGGCGCCGGCGCTGCCCACACGGATCACCCGTGCCACCGCATCTCCGACGCCGGCACCCGGTATGGTCTGGGCCGTTGCTGCGTTCAGCGCCGGCGCTTGCTCGGCAATGAATGTCTGGGCAGCCCGCACGACATCCACTTCGCTGACCGGTGCGGCGCAGGCCAGTCCGACCAGCAATGCGGTCATCAGCGGGAAGAGGAGGTGTTTTACGTCGGCTTGCATGTGGCTCTCGGGTTCGGTTTGCGCGTGCGGTTTGGTTATAGCTCGCGCGCGCATAAGGTGCAGTGCACATTGCGACCCGAAAACGCAAGTAATTGAATAACAGCAACATAATGTTTTACAAAAGCCGAAAATGTTTGCAAAAACGCAAACAAAAAATGCGAATGCGAAAACACTCAAAACAATTTTCCACGAAGGCGCGCAGGCACCCAGGGTGTTGGATGGTAATCAGTGATCAGTGATCAGTGCGTCAGTGATCAGTGCGTCAGTGGCCAGTACGCCGGTACGTCGGTGGTCAGCTGCTTGGAGTCCCGCCAGCGGCGGGATACGCCGATACGTAGTCGCGGAACGGCGTTCCGCGTGGCGAATGCTGCCCAGCGCTGAAATGTTGCCACGCAAGGACACAAGACTCACAAAAATAAATTCGCTTGCCGTGAACGAATTTACGCTTGACTTTCCTGGGGCCAGTGGGGGTGGCTAGTGAGGGTCGGACCACGGCAAAGCATTGCCATGAAAAGGACAACATCAGCATTGCCATTGTTACTTTGCGCTCTATGGTGATCTTTCGCGGTTATTGTGCTTGCGCTTGAACATCGGCGCCATCTGCGGCATCTGCGGACAATATCTGCCGCAGCCTGCCGGCAGAATTTGACAAGGAGTAAAGGAGTTGGCTCAATCAACATTTCATGTCGTTTGAGAGAGGAAATTCTCTCGCAACGAAACAATTTATGGTGCGGCAGCGCAGCCCATCAAAAAACTGCGCTCCTCTTCTTTGTGGCTTCGTGGCTTTGTGAGAGATTATCTGCAAGGTATTTTACGTTTCCGCAGGTTTGCACTTCTTGTGTCTCTTCGTGGCAAAAACGCTGTGTTCATTGGGGTCGGACCACGGCAAAGCACTGCCATGAAAATGCCTGCCTGAGCTGCGCAGACGACAGGCCGGGTCGTTTGAGACCGTTCGCAGATGCAGCCAAGCCAATCGCCGCGCAAATTGTCTCTCACAAAGTCACAAAGACACCAAGGACAACATCAGCATTGCCATTGTTACTTTGCGCTCTATGGTGATCTTTCGCGGTTATTGTGCTTGCGCTTGAACATCGGCGCCATCGGCGGACAACTACGCTGCGCTGCGGTCTGCAAACGACACAAAATGTTGATTGTCACCTCACGTCAATCATTGAAAACGGCTGTGAACATCATTTGCGGTGAAAGAATCTCAGGTCTGTTTCTGTGCACGCCTGATGCGAATCCCGGAATGATATCCGCGAGGAATTCAGCGGCGAGACAGACTGACGGCGCACATGTGCCGCATGTGAGGCCGTTTTCTGGCTTGACAGTCCGCAGACTGGCCGCTATAATATTGCTGTTCACCTACCGGATACAATGCATTCATGGCTGAGCTGAAAGTAGTTTTGTTCGATTTGGATGGCGTGCTGGTTGACACGCAGGCGCTGCACTATCGCAGTTGGCAACGGCTGGCGGATGAATTGGGGTTTGATTTTGACGAGCGCAAAGGCGATGCTTTTCGCGGCATGGCGCGCGATGAATGCGTGCGCGTGTTGTTTCGCGATTACAACAACCAGCCCGTGCCGGACCACGCCACCATGGAAACATTGATGGAGCGCAAGAACAGCTACTATCGCGTCACGCTGGACAAGGCCGTCCCGGCGGATTTGGTGTTGCCGGGCGCGGTGGCCTTGCTCGAGGCCCTGCGGCGCGAACGCATTCTGGTGGTGGTCGCCTCGGGCAGCAAGAATGCCAAGGATGTGATTGCCCACGCGGCATTGGGCCCCTACTTCGACGCCGTCATCGATCGCTTCGACGTGCAGGACACGAAACCAGATCCGACGATTTTCCTGAAGGCGCTCGCCGCCGTCAAAATGCCGGCACGCAACGCGGTGGGGGTCGAGGATGCCATGCTGGGCGTGCAGGCGTTGCGCGGCGCGGGCGTGAAATCCATTGGCGTTGGGCACTACGTCAAAGAGGCCGATTTGATGGTTGATAAACTAGAACATCTGACGATTGCCGCGATGCGCGCGCTGCTGTAGGCTGGTTTTAGGCTGGTTTTCAGTTTTCAGTTTTCAGTTTTATGACTACTTTTCCTGTTGCTGCGCTTCCGCGCGAGATTCAAGCCCGCCTTGTCCAGGCCGGTTTCCAAGCCTATTATGTCGGCGGCTGCGTGCGCGATTGGCTGCGCGGTGTGCCGTGTGCGGATGTTGATATTGCCACCAATGCCGGGCTCGAAGACATCACGCGGCTGTTTCCGCACGCCAAGATCGTGGGTGAAGCATTTTCTGTGGCATTGGTCGATGGTGTCGAGGTCGCAACCTTCCGGCAGGACGGGCCCTATACCGATTTTCGGCACCCGGATTATGTACGCATGGTGGCCACGATTGAGGAAGACTTGTCGCGCCGAGATTTCACATTCAACGCGATGGCCATGGACGCGCAGGGTGTCTTGCACGATCCCTATGGTGGGCAGCGCGATTTGACTGACCGCATGGTGCGCTTTGCCGGCGCGGCCGATCAGCGTTTGCGCGAAGACCCGATCCGCGCGATCCGCGCCTGTCGCTTTGCGGCCCTGATCGACGGCACACTCGATGAGGCGGCGCGCGTGGCAATGCAGACTCACGGCGCCCTGCTTGGCAATGTGCCGCGCGAGCGCATCCAGTTCGAACTCAATAAAATCTTGCTGCTGGACCAGTGCGGACCAGCGCTACACTTGCTTGAACAGACCAGGCTGCTGCCGCATATGCTGCCCCGCGTCGCGGTCATGGTCGGCGTACCACAAAATGTCGTGCACGCCGAGGAATGCTGGACGCACACAGTGGCGTGTGTCGCGGGTGTGCACAAGAAGAAGCTGGCGTTGCGGCTGGCGGCATTGCTGCATGACATTGGCAAGCCGGCGGCACGCACCACGGATGATGCCGGCGCCGATCATTTTTACGGCCATGAAACTACTGGTGTAGAATTGGCCGAGCAGGAACTGCGCGACTTGCGCTACAGCAACGAGATCATTGCCTATGTGGACGAGGCGATCGCAGAGCATTTGCATCGCTTGATGTTCCGCGAGGAAATGCGCGACAGCACCATTCGGCGCTTGATGAGCCGGTTGAAGGTCTTGCCGATTCGCGATCTTTTGCGATTGCAGCTGGCGGACCTGCGCGCGAATTTCCGCGTGTCGTACAACGAGCAGGAAATCCGCGGACTGCTGACCTACGCCCTGCGGCGCATTCGCGCGATCGAGGCCGCACAGCACGCGCTGAAAATCACCGATCTGTGTATTACTGGCGCCGATGTGATGCAGCACTTGGGCATCGGGCCCGGGCCGCAGGTCGGCGCGGCCTTGCGCTTTTGCTTCGAACAGGTGCTGCAGCAGCCAGAATTGAACACGCGCGCTGATTTGCTGAACTTGCTCCAACGCTGTGCGGCACCGCCGCGCGGCTGACTAGTCGCAAAACACTTTGCGCATGCATTTGACTTTCAGCCGCATTTCTGCTATGCTGTTCACATACTTTTTTATGAAAGCATGAAGCCTAGCATTGAAAACGCTATAATGCAGTCCGGCAGTCCGGCAGTCCGGCAGTCCGGCAGTCCGGCAGTCTAGTTCCTTTCGCGTTAGCAGTTCGCACTGCTTTTTTTCCATTGTTCCAGCCTTGCTGCGCCGCATGTTTTGCGGCGCGGTTTCTTTTCCTGACTGTCATCCCACTCTGAACCGTCCCTGATGAACTCCTTGCTTGCTGCATGGCCGCGTTCCAGCCTCTTGACTGTGCTTATGTGCGCTGCTACGCTAATGCCCGCGTATGCCACTGATGATGTGCCTTTTGCCGCGTGCCTCGAACGTGCCCGTGGATTGGCGCGGGACAACCACTATGTCCGCGCGGCGGACGCCTTGCATGAGATTTTGGCCGACACTAACGAAATCGTATGCGCTGCCTTGCTCGGCACGGGCCGGCAGGGTGCGCCCCTGCGCATGGAGCTTGCCAGCCTGCGCCTGTGGTGGTTGCGCGAAGGGCGCAAGTACACTTCCCCAGCGTTTGCCGCCGAATGTCAGGCGGCACTGGCCGCATTTGCCGCAGCGGCCCAAGGCAGGAATTGGGATGATTACAAATGGATGTACCAGCGCCTCGTCGAGCATTATCAGGCCGTGGATGACGTGGGCGGTGTCACCACCGCCTTGTACGCCATGTTCGCCTATCATCCGCTCGACCAACATTCTCTTATCAAACTGCTCGAACATCTGCTCGCCACGGTGCATGCAACCAACAACCTTGCACCGGTCATTGCGCAGTACTACGCAGCGGGCGGCGCACCCTATCCGGCCTTGGTGTTTTTTGTCAACACGCGTATGCGGCAGGAGCAAGGCGCCGCGTTTTCTGGGTTGCTCGAGATGCTGCTTCAGCACCCCGGCATGTCACTTGATGAACTGCGCGCGGCGCTCGATATCATCCACGGCCAGTTGGACGCACGCCGGCCGCGACAGATTGATGAGTTCTACAACGCTCTGCGCTTCTGTGCCGCCAAGCAGGCGGCCACCGATGAGCGCCTGCCCGTCATCGCCGCGTTGATGAGTGAAATCAAGAAACTTGAGACGATCTTCCCCGAATTAACGGCGCCAACAAATAATGTGCGCCGCGTGGCTGCCGAAACTGTGCCTCCAGAAGGTGACGATGCGACTCCATAGCAGCACATACCGCGCGGCACGCATAGCGATCCTTGTCTGCGCATCCTGCGCGGCTGTTGGTCACGCCGTCATGCCTGCGCCGCCGTGGCAAGCCCAAGGGCGCAGCGCCACAAGCGCATTCGAGGTCCTCGATTATGTTATGCGCGTGGCGCCGCTTGCGCCGCCGCGCACCGCGCAGGAGCTGCGCGCCGCCCGTGCGTGCAACGCCACGCCCGCTGAATTGCTCGCCATCATCTACGCCGCGCGTATGCAAGACACACCGCTGCACGCCTTTGCCAACCAGCTCGGTGCGCCCGGCACCAGCGCGCCTGCCGCACACGCCGCCGCCGGCCTGGTCTCGCCCAGCACCATCAATGAGCTGCAACGCATGCTCGATCAATACGCCAGCCAGTGGGACATCACCTATCGCAGCCAGCCCGGCACCGGCGCACCCGCCACACTGCTGTTGGGCGACATGCTGGATGGTATCATGTCCTACGACGAGCTGCGCGCGCGCGTCGCGGATGCCCGCGATCCGCTGGATGATATTGAGCGCTACCTGCCGGCGTTGCGGGTGCCGGGCGCCGCCATGGCGCTCTTCTGGCAGGCGCGGGCGCTGGTACGCCAGGATGACAGTCCGCGTGTCCAGCGCCTGTTCGAGTTCCTTACGCATCCTGAGAATCCCGACGGCTTTGCCCGCGGCAGTTCCTTCTTCTTCCTCGGCCGCATCCTTTACGACACCCGCAAAGACCTGCCCGCCGCCTTCGCTGCCGCGCTCAAAACGCAGCAGCACCCCGCCTGCCTCGTCTTCATTGCCCACGCCTACTTGGATGCCGCCAATATCCTCAACGACCTCGGCCTCTATCAACACGCCCTCGCGCTGCTCATGGTTGATGTGCCCAACGTTGATTATGACGTCGTCAAAGCCGGGCGGCATTTGATGGCCGCCAATATTTTCAACTACTGGCGCGCTGACCGCACCAACGCCGTGCGCCATTGGCAAATCGCCGTGCAGTATGACAGCAACAAGTTCGAGTATGTTGCCGAGATGCTGCGCCGCCACCCTAATGTCTATACCGGCATCTGGTACGCTGTCGCCACCAATGTGTGGCGTCAGGACGAGAGCGACGAGCTCGTCATTGCCGGTCTTGCGAACGCCCGCGCCACACCCGACGACGTACTTTTCTTAGACGCCCTCATGCATGATTGGCCACGCCAAGACGAGCTGCCGCTCGCCATTGCCACCAATCGCGTGCTGAACAACAATCTTTTCCCGCGCAAAGAACGCGCGCTGCCCTCCGGCTTCAGTCTGCGCCGCCTTTTCAACCGCAAACCCAGCCAGCCATGAAAACGCTCTGCATCCCTGTGCGAGTCTTCTTCAAATGTGCTATACTAGTAATTATGCTGGCGCCAAGTGTGCGCGCCAACGATGCGTTCAGCGTCACACCGGCGAATTATGTGGCCTATCCGGGCGAAGAGAATTGTACCCTGTCGGTCGCTGCCTCCGGCGGCAGTGGCAGCTTCACTTACAAGTGGGCCAGCGGTGAGACAACGGCCTCATTAACGCTCACCGCGCCTGCCAGCGGCAAAGTCGAGAAGAGCTGCACCGTGACGGACACACAAACGCAAGACAATGTAACCAAGAAAGCAGTCCTGACCGTGTTTAGCGTCAAGCAAGTAACCGCCAATACAACCGCCATCCTCAAGAATGGTGAACAGGACATGACGCTGACCGCGCAACTGGACCCAAGTGCCCCGGCCAACACGCCGTCCGGTGGCCTCCTTGAATGGCAACGCAAGGTTAACCAGGCGAGCTGGGCGTCCGTGGATGGCAACGAGCTGCAGACAACCCTGAGCAAGTCTGAAGCAATCGGCAAGTATGGCTTCCAGGCCCGCGCCAAAGGTTCCGGCACTGACTACACCGCTCTTAACGATCTCTATGTTGTGACCATTGGTCTGCAAAGTGTGCAGGGGGCAAGCTACATTGCTTCGATTCAAGATGACATACAGATTTGGGGAACTGCACGTTCTGCTTCACCTGTCGTGGTGTCCTTATGCACGGATCCAGAAGATGCCTTATTGCCCGCCGGGTTCGTGACTTGGTCTGGGGGGCAGTCTGCCACCCCCGATGGACGCGTCGGAAACTTTGATAGATCGACACTAGCATCTGCTGTGGAATTCTATGCCGAACCAGCTCCAGACCTGCGCGTGTTCAACTCCAAAATCTACATCTTTCCTGCCAAGGAATGGCAGGACAATGGGCCTTTAGTAGGTGAATTTTCTCGGGAACGCGATCCAAATCGCAGTACTGAAGGTAATACGGGCATGGCATGGATCGGAACCGTCCCTGGAGACGTAGAATTCTACATCTATTTCGACCAAGGCAAGTGGCGGTTCCATCTGGCCGGCTTTTGTTTGGATTCCTATTGGAATGTTGACTCTTGTGGCCGGAGAGATATCCCTTCTGACTACCCTTGGCCGGATTTTCCAGAATCATCTATGCCGCCCATCCTTGTTGGCTATATCGCGAGACGTACAGAAGCAAAGATAGATTTTTATCCTGACAGCTACGGGCGCACAAGGAGACATTGGTATTGGTGTGAGTGGATTACTTCCGCGCACGAAGACTATCACATTAGTGACTGGTATTCGAGAGTTGATGCCTCAATTGACACAGCGCGTAACGAAATACGAAACGACCGTTTTGTAGTCGTGACTCTTGACAAGCTAGATCCGAACACCGTACTGAACGATAACGAGCCAACACTCAAACAAGTGCTGCAAGAGCGCATTGACTGCACCTTCAGTGATTATCATGAGGGAGACGGGCATGAAACGCGCGCACATAGGCACTGCAGGCCCCATTACATGAACTTGTCAAGTAGTATAAGAATCCAGTAACCAGCTCATCACAGGGAGCATGTATGAACACACCAACCAAGTACGCATTACGGCAACTATGCAGTGCTGCTATCATTGGCCTTGTTACATATAGCGTAACACTGAGCGCCGGTACCATACCCAAGAAGATAAGCTACGAAGTCGGGCAAATGACCAATCGCTTTCACCTAACAAGAGGGCTTGCGCCTCTGGTTTCCAACGTCTTGTATGTTGTGGAACACACGCGAGAAGCCTGCCCCTATTTGCGCAATGCAGACTATGTGGCGCAAGAGTCCGTTGATCTGGCAAAGATCTGCGACCTGCAACTCTTGCCCTATCTTGTGACACCCGCCGATAGCAGCGCGGTGACGCGGGTCATTCACGCGTGCGCGGCTCAGTCTGGGTCTAACACGGAGCTGCTGAGAACATGCGGCAGGATGCTTATTGAAACCACATTTGACATCCCTGGCGGCATTGCCATTTTACAGAGCATCGTTGAGGGCACGCAGGCGCCGCTTGAAGAGCGCATTAGAGCGGCCAACACGCTACTCTATAACGGCGTGCCCGCAGGATACACCTTGATGATCGAAGCATTTGACGGAACAAACCGCGCCGCCCACTTCGCGGCGGAGAACTTGCTGTTGACATACGACAACTACCTTGCTGGCCTTCATCAAACTGCCACCAACGGTGCCGCGCAATTGACTACGTTGAATGGCACACCCGTCAATCTGTCAGAAGTGATCGCCCATATCAAGCACGATATGAGGATGCCATTTGTCACAAACGACATTGACGTCGTTGAGGAACCTCAGCAGTGATCATGCACGCCTGATGGCGGCAAGATACTGAGCGGCCCGCATAGGGTCTATCCGGCAGGCCATTCGGGCATAACCCGAGCAAGGGTATGCCATTCTGCCATTCGGCGCCATTCATTTCGTCAGCCATTCGGGTCGGACCTGAACAACCGACCGCGCAGCAAACATTTACATGACGATAATGAGCTTGGCTCGGCCTTAGAATGCCGTTTTGCACAGCAAAACAGGCACTTTAGATGGGCATTTGAGTATTTTCACAATTATTCCCCCGGATGCTATTTTTGTTGATTGCAGAGGCATTCTCGTGGCGCGCAAATCCAATGGAGGCGGAGCCTCCATCCACTTCCGTGGCAGAGTGACCTAACCGTATTCGCTAGCCGGTAGCTGAAGACCAAACGGAAATGCCTTAAAATGCTACAATGACAGCGCGACTGAGCGCAACCGTTATTGAATCTATGGATACTTGGAAAATCATCGCAGGCGTAGTCCTTGCCGCCGTGCTGCTGGTGTGGCTGTATCCAGCCCGTTCGCTGCAGCCGCCGGCGCATGTCCGTGAGCTGGTGCTGTGGGCGCCTGGCACGGTGTTTCTGGACATGGAGCCGGTGCTGAAGCGCTTTGAGCAGCGCTATCCGCAGTATCGCGTGGTGATAGGCCAGACGGCGGCGCGCGACATGACGGCCGACCCGCAGCGCTTCCTGTGCAGTGTCGCCGGCGGCATGCCGCCGGATATCATCATGTTTGACCGCTTTGCCGTCAGTGAATGGGCGGCGCGCGGCGCCTTTTCCAGTCTCAATCAATACTTGGCGCAGGACGCGACCAACACGACCATTGCCGACCGGATCGACACCAACAGCATTATTGCGCCCGCCATGGCGGAAGTGACGTACGACGGCCAGGTCTACGGCATTCCCTGTAACGCCGATGACCGGATTTTATTTTACAACAAAGACGTCTTGATCCGCGAGGGCTTGGTGGACAAGCACGGCGACGCGCAGCCGCCGCGCACCTGGGAAGAGCTTGAAGCGTACGCACTCAAGCTCACCACGCGGGATACGCGCGGCAACATCACCCGCCTTGGTTTTGCGCCCAATACCGGCAACAGTTGGCTCTATTTATACGCCTGGCAAAACGGTGCGGAGTTCATGAGCGCCAATGGCCGCACCTGCACGTTGAACAACGCCGCCGCCGTGGACGCACTCGCGTACATGACCCGGGTCTACGACCGGCTGGGCGGCGCGCGCGACGTGTACGCGTTTCAATCAACCTTCCAAGGCAACGATCTGGATCCGTTTCTGACCGGCAAGTTAGTGATGAAAATAGACGGCGACTGGTTTCTGCCGACGATCGCGACCTACCGGCCCGCCATGAATTTCGGCACCGCGCCTGCGCCGCTGCCGGCCGCGCGCTGGGCCGCCGGCCAGCGTCCGATCACCTGGCTGGGCGGCTGGTGTTACGCCATGCCCGCCGGTGCGCGCAACAAGGAGGGCGCCTGGCGGATGATGCGCTGGCTGCTCTCGCTGGATGCCAACAAACTGTTTTACAGCGAGCAAGCCGAAAACAGCGCCAGCCAAGGCCGGCCGTTCGTGCCGCGCCTGACGTGCAGCATGCCGCTGAACGAGTATATCTACACCACCTATGTGAGCAATCATCCGAATGTGAGTGCGGCGCTGGCGTCGGCGTACAAGCTGGCGATGGATATGCTGCCGGACTCGCGCTATCGGCCGGTCACGCCGGTCGGACAGTTGTTGTGGAATCAACATGTCGCCGCGTTTGAAAACGCCATTTATCACAAAGATCCGACCGCCGCCGATGCGCTGACGGTCGCCACGCGCATTGTCCAAAAAGAACTTGACCGCTATTATGCGCCCGTGCGCGGGCCGGTGGTCTCATGGCGGGCGTTGATCCTTAGCTATGCGACGCTGATCGTAGCGGCCCTGCTGGCGATCATGATCTGGCAGGCGCGCACGATGGGCGACCGCGGCTATTTCCGCAAGCAGTGGTATGCCGGCGTGATCTGCGCCGGGCCGTGGCTGCTGGGCTTTGTGGCGTTCACCGGCGGGCCGATTCTCTTTTCGATCATCATGAGCTTCTGCCAGTATGACGTGCTGAGCCCGGCCCGTTTCATTGGCCTGGATAATTATCGCTGGATCTTTACCGAGGATCCGCTCTTCTGGAAATCATTGTGGAATACGCTCTACATGGTGATCGGCATTCCGGTCGGCATGAGCGCCAGCATGGGTCTGGCGTTGTTGCTGAATCAGCGCTTGAAGGGCATGGCGCTCTATCGCACCTTGTTTTATCTGCCGGCGATTGTGCCGGCGGTCGCCTCGGCGATCTTGTGGATCTGGGTGTTTAACCCCTCGAATGGCCTGCTCAACGCAGCCTTGGGCTGGTTCGGTATTCATGGCCCGGCCTGGCTGCAGGATGTGCAATGGAGCAAGCCGGCCATCATCCTGATGGGCTTGTGGGGTGCCGGCAGCGGCATGATCATCTGGCTGGCCGGCTTGAAAGGCATTCCGTCCCATTTGTACGAGGCCGCGGAAGTGGATGGCGCCAGTACCTGGCAGCGCTTTTACTATATTACCATGCCGATGATGAGCCCCTACATATTTTTCAATTTGGTGATGGGCTTGATTGGCACGTTTCAGATTTTCTCGCAGGCCTACATCATGACCCAGGGCGGGCCGGTGAATGCGACCTTGTTCTACGCGTATCATCTCTTTAACAGCGCCTTCCGCTATTTGCAAATGGGCCAGGCATCGGCCATGGCGTGGGTCTTGTTTGCGCTGGTACTGGTGCTGACGATTGGGCAACTGGCGTTGTCAAAGCGGTGGGTTCATTATGAAGCGGAATAAGCCGGTGCTGACGAGCGGCTGGCTGCGCCGGTTTTGGATCACGATCGCGCAGCACAGCGTGCTGATTGCCTGTGCGGTGATGTTTTCGTTTCCGTTTTTCTGGATGATGATGACCAGCGCAAAAGTGGATCGCGAGTTGTTTGCCGAGCACATGCGCTTGCTGCCGCTGACGCCCTGGCCGGCGCAACGGTCGCCGTATGTGGCGCGCCCGCTAGACCATGCCGCGCCCTGGCCGGAGGACGTGCCGGCGGCGGCCATTGCCCGCTGGCAGGATCCGGTGACCAGTCAGCTTGCGCGCGTGGTGACAGCCTATCTCGCGCCGCGCGTGGCGACCGGCATTCCGGCCATCCATGACGCCATGGTGGCCGCTCTGTGGCAGCGCGTGCTGGCGACCACGCCGCCGGCGCAGTGGACCAATCCCGCCACGCGCGTGGCCGGCATTGTCCGGCGTGTGACCGTCCCGCGCGAATTGGCTGGCGCGTTCGACGAGCGCTACCGGCGGCTGTCCTTGCGCTTCAGCCGCGTGCGCGATGTTGCCATGGAAATTCACAATCTCAGCGAAGGCGCGGCGGCCACGAGTTGCTGGCATTCGTTGGACACCGCCACGGCCTGGCTCATGCCGCACGCTGACGACGGGCAGGTCTGGCTGGACGTTGGCTATAATTTTACGCACACGAACCGCGTGATGGTGCAGGCCGAGTTCGACGTGCCGTTTCCGGCCAGCAATTTGTTTCAATATTGCCTTGGCTTTCGGCCGGATGACAGTTGGCATCGCCTGCAGGCGTGCGTCGAGGGCGGCGGCCTGCGGATCGAATCAGTTGAACCGTTGTATTTGTTCGACACGCTCTGGAGCATGGCAATCTGGCAGCGTCCCAGCGCGCAGGATCACGAGATCAAAATCAAGCGTTGGATTTGCTGCGCTTACACTGGCCGCGGCGCCCAGTATGATTTGGGCCCAACCCGCGTGCGGGTCACGCTAACCTTGCGGCGCAGTTCGCTGCTGCAGGCCTGGGTTGGGAAACTATGCCGCAACTACCGCAGTGCGTTCAAATATATTCCGTTCTGGCGCTACGTCGGCACCAGTGTGTTTCTGGTGGTCTTGAATATCATCGGCACCTTGTTTTCCTCGACCTTCGTGGCCTATGCCTTTGCGCGCCTGCGCTGGCCTGGGCGCGACGTCTGCTTCATGGCCTTGCTGGCCACCTTGATGATTCCCGGCCAGGTGACGATGATCCCCGGCTTTCTAATTATCAAGTCGCTGGGCTGGTACAACACGTTGCAGTCATTGTGGGTGTTTTCCTGGTTTGGCAACGCCTTCTACATTTTTCTGTTGCGCCAATTTATGAAAAGCATTCCGAATGATCTTGAAGACGCCGCGCGCATTGACGGCTGCGGCTTTCTGCGCATTTACTGGTATGTCGTCCTGCCCTTGATCAAACCCACCATGGCGGCGATTGCGATTTTTACCTTCATGGGTGTGTGGAACGATTTCATGGGGCCGCTGATCATGTTGAACGATCATCGCTTGTATCCGTTGTCACTCGGCTTGTTTGCGCTGAATGTTGATGCCGGCGGCAATTTCGGCATGATGATGGCCAGCTCGTTGATGATGACCGTGCCGGTCGTCGTGATATTTTTCTTCGCGCAGAAGTATTTCATTCAGGGCGTGACGCTGACCGGCATGAAGGGCTAACGTTCACATTCTTTCGCCGCGAAAGAATTTCCTCACAAGGAACACACGGAGCGACCATGAAGATGTTGCGAAAAAAAGATTTGTATATCGGCGTGGATGTCGGCGGCACGAAGATCCTCGCGGCCCTGGTGACCCAGGCCGGCGCCGTGACGGCACGCAAGCGCATGCCCACGCCGCGCAAAGCCAAGGGTGAACATGTCCTTGCCGCCATCGGCGATATCATCTCGGTCTTGATGACCGAGGCGGGCGTGGATCAGACCCAGGTGCGCGGCATCGGCCTGGCCATTCCCGGCGTGGTCGCGCCGGATGAAGGCAAAGTGATTGTGACCCCGAACATGACGCTGTCGGGGTTGACGATCGGGCCGGCTCTGCAAAAGCGGCTGAAAATTCCCGTGCTGATCGGCAACGACGTGAATCTGGGCACGCTGGGCGAAGCCTGGCTGGGCGCGGCGCGCGACGTGGACAGCGTGGTGGGCATTTTTGTCGGCACCGGCATCGGCGCGGGCATTGTCGTGCATCGCCAACTGGTGACGGGCTTTCGCAACGCGGGCGGCGAGATCGGGCATATCACCATGCAGATTGGCGGGCCGGAATGCGGCTGCGGCAATCGTGGTTGTCTTGAGGCGCTGGCGAGTCGCTCGGCGATTGAGCGTGACATTCGCGCGGCGATCCAGAACGGGCGCAAAAGTGTGGTCACCAAGCTGACCAATGGCGACTTGAGCGTGATCAAGAGCAGTGTGCTGCGCCGCGCGCTGAAGCAGGAGGACGAAGTGGTGACCGGCATCCTGCGGCGTGCGTCCGAGATGCTGGGCTATGCCTGTCTGACCGTGCGCCATTTGCTGGATCCCGAAATGATTGTGTTGGGTGGTGGCGTGATCGAGGCTTGCGGCGAGTTTATTGTGCCGATTGTCGAACAAGTGCTCGGCCTGCACTCGATGCCCGGCAGCATCGAGAACACCGTCATTGCCGTCTCGCAACTGGGTGATGACGCCGTGGCGATCGGCGCGGCCGCGTTGATTCGCAGCCAGCTCGAACATCAGGTGGGTATGCCGGCGGAGCACACGCTGCATGGTCTGGCCACCCCGCATATCATGTGCGATGCCCGCGGCGTGAGGATTGACGGGGTCACGTATGACGGCGATGTCATGATTCGCGCCGACGGGCGGGTCAAGAAACCAGATTTCACGCTGGCGCTGAATGACGATGGCTTTGCCGTGGTGCGCACCAAGGCGCTCGCCAAACTCTGCGATAAAGGCGCGCCACAGACACTCATTGTCGGCACGGACAAGCCCGAACACCTGACGTTCTCGACCAAGGCCGACGCGCTATTGCAGGAGCGCGGCATCACCCGCCATGTCTGCAGCATTCCCGACGCGCTCGAATTGTACCGCAAAGAGACCGGCAGCCGGGCCCTGTACGTCCATCGCCAGCAGTGACAATGCTGCCACCATAATTTCTGACCCTACTCTACCGCTCTACCGCAGCTTATTCAATGCCATCGCTCTCTTGAATTCCACAGTGCTCGTAATGCGTGTTGGTTGACAGAGCTTAAGAGATGCATCTGAGCATATGACTTTCTTCCATCCAATCTCTAATTTGCATCCCATATGCCAGGGGGCACTGAAGGACCACAAACCTTCATGATCAATAATGATGAACCACTTCAGATTGGAATCTGTGATATAGTAATTCTCAATTCCATCCTTAGAACGAAAATAAACGTGCCTCTCAAGCGTGTCGTTTATGTCATGTATCGAATGAATACATAGAGGCAGAGAAGAGTTGCGACGGACTGTGCCTTTCCAGCCACACATTAGGTCAGGAAACATTACTAGAGGATATTTTGCACGAATGAATCCGAGGGCATTTCTAGTAATAGACACGATGGTCGCTAATGATATGTGTCCTTCTGTTTGGTAGTATGCATACTCGGCATTATCAATAAGGGTGCCCGTGAACCAACGATACTTATCATAATTCGGATGCTCTTTGACAAGCAATTGCCAGAATTTCTTTCTGTCTATAAATGCTCTTGATGAGTCCAAAGTGCATTTGGCGCCTAACATGGACAAATGTTGCTTGTGCCCATGCGGGGATGGTTGAGCAACCGAAGTACTCATACGTCATTCGTGTCAGGCATTCACAATTAACATTTCCTGCCGTTTGCCCAGCGCAGTTCTTCAGCGCGGGGCGGGCGGTGTACCATGCACTGGTGCACCGCCCCGCCTGCGCGTCAGTCGAGTTCGTGGAAGAAATGCTCGATATGTTTGCTGCGCAGCGGCTGGCGCAATTTCTTGAGCGCCTTGGATTCAATCTGGCGCACGCGCTCACGCGTCACATTGAAGACTTTGCCGACTTCCTCGAGGGTCTTGGGCGGGCCATACTTGATGCCGAAGCGCAACATGATGACTTTGCGCTCGCGCGGGCTGAGCGTGTCGAGCACCATGTTGATCTGATCCCGCAGCAGGGAATAGTTGGCCGTGCTGAGCGGGTTCTCGGCCGCCTTGTCCTCGATGAAATCACCGAAGGTGCTGTCGTTGCCGTCGCCGACGGGCGTTTGCAGCGAGATCGGCTGCTGGGCGATTTTGAGAATCCCGTGGATTTTATCAACCGTGGTTTCGATATCCTCGGCGATATCCTCGGGCGAGGGCTCCATCCCGGTTTTCTGCACCAGCTTCTTGGATGACCGGCGCATTTTGTTGATCGTCTCGATCATGTGGACGGGAATGCGAATGGTGCGGGCATGATCGGCGATGGCGCGCGTGATGGATTGGCGAATCCACCACGTGGCATAGGTTGAGAACTTGAAGCCGCGGCGGTACTCGAATTTGTCGACGGCTTTCATCAAGCCGGCGTTGCCTTCCTGGATCAGGTCCAGAAAATCCATGCCGTGATTGATGTACTTTTTGGCAATGCTGACGACCAAGCGCAGATTGGCTTCGACCATTTTGCTTTTTTCGGCCTTGGAACTGACAATCCAACTGTTGAGATGCCGCACGTTGTGCTCGATTTCCCGGGCCGGCAGGCGGCACAGGCGTTCATGGCCTTTGAGCTTGAGGGTTTCCTGGGCGACGCGTTTGGAAATACCGCCCCGACCGGAGGTCTGCAGATCTTGCAGGTTGCGCAAGCTCTCGTGCGTTTCGCTGTGGAGTTTGATACAGGTTTCCGCGAATTCCTCGATGACCGATTGCTTGAAAAACAATTGTTTGAGCAATTCGGTCAGGTGCTCATGGCCGCGCCCGATTTCCTTGGCGAGTTTCTGGCGCGCGCGGGCGTTCATGGTGCTGCGCTGGCTCTTGGCGTAGAGCTGCCGCAAATGGCGGTCGGCATCGCGAATCTGGCGGCGCAGCGGTCGCATGTATTGAATGTAATGATCGCGACTGAGCAGCTTGCGGCGCGCATCCTCGGAGACAATATGGTCAAACCGTTCAGTGGCCAGGAGCAATTTCTCACATAGGTCGAGCGATTCCTTGGCGATGTTGCCGAAGCGAAAGACATACAAGCGAATATGTTTTTCTGCCTTCTCAATTTCCTTGGAAATCTCGACTTCCTGGGCGCGGGTCAGCAGCGGCACGCGGCCCATTTGCTTCAAATAGATTTTGACCGGGTCGTCAATATGCTCGCTCATCTGGAGCTGTTTCAGCTCTTCGTCGAGCATCTCATCCTGGATTTCCTCATCATCCTCACTGATGGCTTCTTCTTCGACTTCCTCGTCGCGAATGTCAATGTGCTTTTTCTTGAGGCCGTGCTGGACCGCCGTTTGAAACAGCTCCAAGTCATCCACCGGAATATTGTCGGGCAGAAGGTCGTTGAACTCCTCCCAGGTGAGGAAGCTCTTGGCTTTGCCAAGGGCAAGGCCTTTCTTGATAATGCGGTTGATCACGCGCTGGCGAGTCGTATCACTCATGGAGAAAGCATGGTAAAGGTTACGCGCGCCCAGCCGCGGCCGTAGCGCGCATACATTCCAGATAACGTTCCACGATCACGGCCGCCTTTTCGAAGGCGAGTGCGCGGTGGGACATGCGGTTTTTGACACTGCTGGACAATTCCGCGAAGGTCTTGCCGTAGTCGGTCTTGACGAAGAGCGGATCATAGCCAAAGCCATTCGTGCCGCGCGGCTCGCTGCCGATCACGCCGTGACAGACGCCTTCGAACAGGCCGAGGACGTTGTCGGGCAGGGCAACGGCGATGACACACACAAAGCGCGCGCTGCGCTGGTCGGGCGGGACGTCGCGCAAGGCAGCCAGCAGTTTTTGATTATTTTCGGCATCGCGCGCGTGCGGGCCGGCATAACGCGCGGAGTGCACGCCCGGCCCGCCGCGCAAGGCATCCACTTCAAGGCCGGAATCATCACCGATCGTCAGGCCGCCGGTGTGGGCTGCGCCGGCCAGGGCCTTGCAGCGCGCATTTTCATGAAATGTGCTGCCGGTTTCCTCGATCACCGGCGCGGTCGGGAACTCCATCAGCCCGGCCAAAGTGACGTCTTTCACGCGCGGCAGGTGCTGGCGGAACAGGGCGCGCATTTCGCGCACCTTGCCCTGGTTGCGGGTGGCAATGACAATGGTCTGTTTGGGTTGGTCAGGCATGCTGTTGCAGGCGTTCGCGCACGAGCGTGGCGCGCATCAGGTCGCGTTGCTCCGGTGAAAGCTCCCGCCCGTACAATTTTTGCAGGTGGGCGGGTTGGATGTCAATCAATAACTCCGCAATGCAGTTGCGCTCCACCGTCTCGAAGACATGCAGATCAATGCCCATCAGCAAGGTGGAGAGCAGGTCCGTTGCCTCGTCGCTTTTCAGGATTTCGGCATAGCGCAACGTGCCGTAGGCGCGCCCGACGGCATTGCGCACTTGGTGCGGCTCATTTTTCTCGAGGGCATCGCGCAGCTTGGTTTCATGCTCGATGACACGGCTGATTAAGTGCGTCAGTTGCTGGATGATGTCACCTTCGGCGCGGCCGAGCGTGATTTGATTCGAGATCTGGAAAAGGTTGCCGCGGGCCTCACTTTGCTCGCCATACAGGCCGCGCACGGCGATGCCCACTTTGCCGACGGCGGAGATAACAGCGCCGATCTTGTGCTGCTGCACCAGGGCCGGCACATGCACCATCACCGAGGCGCGCAGGCCGGTGCCGACATTGGTGGGGCAGGCGGTCAAGTAGCCATAGCGCGCGGAAAACGCGTAGGCAAGGTGCTGTTCAAGGGCGCTATCGAGGCGATCCAAGATGTCCCAAGTTTGTGTCAAGGCCAAGCCGGGCGCGAGGGCTTGCAGGCGCAAATGATCCTCCTCGATGATCATCAACGCGAAGGTTTGATCGGGCGTCACCAGCAGCGCGGCCGGGCCGTCCTGGGCGGCAAATTCAGGGCTGGCGAGATGCCGCTCAACCAGGAACTGGCGGTCAATCCCGGACAAGGCTTGCAGCATCAGCAGGTGGGCGTCGGCCAGTTCCGGCACGGCGCGCGCGGCCGCCTGCACTTGTTCAATGACCTGCTCGCGTTGCTTGACCGTGGCACGCCACGGGAACGGCAGCGCGGCCAAGTTGCGCGCCACGCGCACCCGTGAGCTGACGGCAATCATCGGCGCATCACTGCGCGCGAGCAGCCAGGCCGGCTTGTGGGCGACCAACGCGGCAATCATGGCGCGGTCTCCGCACTTGTTCTGAGCCGGCGCAGTTCATCACGCAGCGGGGCGCAGTCTTCATAGCGTTCTTGCGCCACGGCTTGGGCCAGGGCCTGCTCCAATTCCGCAATGCGCAGCGGGACGGGTTGGCCATTGTGCGCGTGAGCCGGTTGTTTCCCGACATGCTGCGGCGCCTTCTGCACCGAGCGCACAATGTCGCGCAGGGCGCGGTCAAACACCGCATAGCACTGCTGGCAGCCAAGTCGGCCCTGCTTGACGAATTGCTTGAGGGTCAACCCGCACAAAGGGCAGGCCAAGGCCAGCGCATCGGGCTCTTCCTCGCCGCCGGCTTGCAGCGACTGCAGTCCTTGGGTCAAGGCGCTCATGATATCGCTGAACGAGAAGGGCAGCGCGATGTTAATGCCTTTTTCACGCGCGCAGGCTTCGCACAGATGGATTTTCT
Organism: uncultured bacterium; assembly: GCA_964397565.1. Classification (GTDB taxonomy): domain Bacteria; phylum Auribacterota; class UBA3054; order UBA3054; family JAPLST01; genus JAPLST01. Next base: position 5,269 of record CAYNJC010000051.1, on the reverse strand, counting down.
GCAGGGCGTTGTCGACCACTTCCGTGTAATGGATGGTCGCGTCCTTTTTCTTGCAGAGGGAGCAGCGCATGGTGGTCATTGGCCCAGGTTACGCATAGATCGGCGTGCCGGTGGTTTGGGTCAGTTGCAGAAAATCCTCACGCACTTGCTGCATGACTGGACCGGGCGCGCCGCTGCCAATCACGCGCCCATCAATTTTCGTGACCGGAATGACTTCCGCGGCCGTGCCGGTCAGAAAGCACTCGTCGGCGCAATACAAGTCATGGCGGGTCAGCGTGTCTTCGCGGACCGGATACCCGCGCTGACGGGCCAGTTCGAGCACCGTGTCGCGCGTGATGCCCTGCAGGGCGCCCATGCTGACGGGCGGCGTCAGCAGCACGCCGTGTTTGACAATAAAAATATTATCACCGGTGCATTCGGCCACAGAGCCAAACCGATTCAACATCACGGCTTCCTCGCAGCCTGCGTTGAGCGCCTCGATTTTGGCCAGAATATTATTGAGATAATTGAGCGACTTCACCCGCGCAGGCAGGGCTTCCGCGCCAGTGCGCTGGGTAGCCACCGTGACAATTGCCATGCCTTGCTGATACAGGGCCGGCGGATAAAGGGCGATCCGGTCGGCAATGATAATCAACCCGGGCGTGGCGCACGTGAACGGATTCAGGCCAAGATTGCCTTCGCCGCGGGTAACAATCAAGCGCACATAGCCGTCGCGCAGCTCATTACGGCGAATCGTGTCGAGCAGGGCCGCTTTGAGCTCGGCCAGCGGGCAGGGCAATTGCAGCATGATGCTGTGCGCGGATTCATGCAAGCGCTGCAAGTGTTCGTCACACTTGAAGACCCGCCCGTTGTAAAAGCGAATGCCTTCGAAGACGCCATCGCCATACAGCAGGCCGTGATCAAAGACGGAGACGGTGGCTTCCGCGCGCGAACACATCTTGCCGTTGAGATAAATCGTCATGGAGTTTCGGAGTGAGAGTGAGGAACGCCATCGGCGGCAGGCTGCAAGACCCCGTCGGCGAGGCGCCAGCGCACGTGGCCGCAGGCGGCCAGGTCGGGGTCGTGCGTGACCAGGATCAAGGCAAAATGCAATTGCTGCTGGACGTCGAGCAAGACGCGAAAAACGGCTGCGCTGTTGGCTTTGTCCAGATTGCCGGTCGGTTCGTCGGCAAAGACGATGCGCGGCTTGTTCATCAGCGCGCGGGCGATGGCAACGCGCTGCTGTTCGCCGCCGGAGAGCTGATTGGGATAATGGGTCGCGCGCGCCGCCAGGCCGACAGCATCCAGCAGCCCGCACGCATGCGCGCGCGCGGCCCGCGAGACCCGCCGCGCCACCATGCAGGGCAGCAAGACGTTTTCAAGCGCGGTCATCTCCGGCATCAAGTGGTAAAACTGAAAGACAAAGCCAAAGGCGGCGTTGCGCACGCGCGCGCGGGCCGGATCCGGCATGCTGTACAGATCCTGGTCTTCAAAGAACACGCTGCCGCGGCTCGGGCGATCGAGCCCCGCCAAAATGTGCAGCAACGTGCTCTTGCCGGCGCCGGAGGCGCCGACAATCGTGACAATGCTCCGCGCCGCAAACGCACCGGTCACGCCGTTCAGGACCGTCAAGGTGTCGGCGCCGCTGGTGTACTGCTTGACCAGCGCGGCGGCGCGCAAGAGCGGGGCGGGCGTCGTCATGGGCCAGGCACCTCGATCGTGCCCGTGAAGACTTCGACGGCCGGGCCCGTCATCCAGACCGGGCCGTTTTGGTCCGGCCAGGCAATCGTCAAAGTGCCGCCCTCGAGCTCAATATCAACCGGGCTGTCCAACATCTCATTCAAAATACCGGCAACCGCCGTGCCACACGCGCCGGTGCCGCACGCCAGGGTAATGCCCGCGCCGCGCTCCCAGACGCGCATCCGGACATGCGTGCGATCCAGGATTTGGGCGAACTCGACGTTGGTCCGGTGCGGGAACAATGCCAGGGTCTCGACTTTTGCGCCGACTTCCGCCAGCGGCACCACCGCCACGTCCGGCACAAAAAAGACGGCGTGCGGATTGCCCATCGAAACACAGGTCATCGGTGGCAAGACATACCCACGCTCGATCACCGGCGGTGCGACGCCGATCACGCGCCCAGCATAACCGCGCACGGGGATTTCTGCCGCCTGCAGGCGCGGCGCGCCCATGTTGACCCGCACCTGCTCACCGACGATCGTCGGCGTGATCGGGCCGGCCGGCGTCGCGATGGTCATGGTGAGGTCGGGTACAATCCCGCGCTGATGGAGATAGCGCGCGCAACAACGAATGCCATTGCCGCACATTTCCACGGCGCTGCCGTCATGGTTGTAAATGGCCATGCGCGCGGCCGCGGTGTTGCTAGGATATAAGAGCAGCAACTGGTCACCGCCCACGCCACGATGGCGATCGAGCAGAAAGGCAGCCTGGGCCGCGCTGGGCTGCCAGGCGCGCAGCGCATCCAGGGCATTGATGACCACGAAATCGTTGCCACAGCCGTGCATTTTGGTGAATGTCAGGGTCATGGGCTTTGGGGTGTCCCGCTGCAGAAGGCATGCAAGGATATCGCGACGGCAGGGAATTTGCGCAGTAATTCCTTGTTCTCGGTCAGCAAGCGCACACCAAATTCCTGCGCCAAGGCAAGATACTGGGCGTCATAACCCGAAATATGATGTTGCACCGCCACGCGCAGCGCCGCATCATGATTGACGTGACGCTCTTGTGGTGCAAACCCCGCTAACGCGTCGTGCAGAATGCCCGCCGCTTCATCCACGGTATAGATGTCGCGTTGGCAGAAGCAGACCAACGCGTTGAGAAACTCATGCCGCCACAGCGCCGGCACAAGCCAGTATTGATCGCGTGCATAGGCGCGCTGGGCGACCGCGGTACGCTCATTGTTGCACTTGAGGTACACGATGATGTTCGCGTCTACAACGAGCATTCGCGGCCCTTGCGGATGATGCGCATGACCAGCGCGGCGCTAATCGGTTTGCGCGACATGAACGTCTTCTGCGGCTTGAGCGGCGGCACGGGCGGGCAGGGCACGGTCACGGCCTGTTCGAGAATGGTCAACACTTCCTTGGCCATACTGCGGTGGTTGCGCTCGGCGCGCTGCCGCAAGGATGCGTGCAGCGGCGGCGGCAGGTCTTTGATCAGCAGGGCAGCCATGACGGCTCCTTGATGGGGTTACGGTCAATTGTTACCATAAGTATACCATTTTGGTAGTTTGGGCGCCGCATGCGCGTCACAAGCCCAGTTCCGCGGCGAGCAGGTCGTCAATGGTTTCACGCCGGCGCACGACGCGCGCCTGGGCGCCCTGCACCATCACTTCGGCGGCGCGCGGGCGCGTGTTGTAATTCGAAGACATCGCGAAGCCATACGCGCCGGCGCTGCGCACGACCAGATAATCACCGGGTTCGAGGGGCGGCAGCGTGCGCGCCAAGCCCAGAAAATCGCCCGATTCACAGATCGGCCCGACCACGTCCACCACCTGCGGCGCGCCCGCGCGCGGCACGGCCGGCAGGATTGCATGATAGGCCTCATACAATGCCGGGCGGATCAAATCATTCATGCCGGCATCCACAATCACAAACTGCTTGGTCGCGGTCGTCTTAAGATACTGCACTTGCGTGACCAGCACCCCGGCATTGCCCACCATGAAACGGCCCGGCTCGAACAGCACATGCGCCTGCAGGCTGCGCAGGACGGGCACGACGGCCGCGGCGAATTCATCGGCGGTCGGCGGCGTTTCGTCATGGTAGATGATGCCCATCCCACCGCCCACGTCCACATACTCGAGCGCAATGCCCGCCGCCCGCAACTCGTTGACGAATGCGGCCAGCAAGCTGATTGCCGCGACGAAGGGCGCGGTGGTGGTGATCTGCGAGCCGATGTGCATTTGCACGCCGACGGCGCGCGCGTGGCTCATGTTCTTCGCCGCCAGATACAGTGCGCGCGCCGCCGCAAACGGTAAACCGAACTTGTTCTCACTCTTACCCGTGGTGATGTAATGATGGGTGTGCGCATCCACATCGGGATTGACCCGGATGCAAAACCGCGCGACCGTCTCCTGGGCGGCCGCAATGGCATTGATCCGCAACAGCTCCTCTTCCGACTCAATCGTGAAGAACAGGATGTTGTGGCGCAACGCCAGGGCGATCTCCTCGGCCGTCTTGCCGACGCCGGCGAAGACAATCCGGGTCGGGTCGCCACCTGCTTTCAGCACCCGCTGCAATTCGCCCGCCGAGACAATGTCAAAGCCCGCGCCCAGCTCGGCAAACGTGCGCAGCACCGCCAGATTGCTGTTGGCTTTGACGGCATAACAAATCGTATGCGCAACCGGCGCCAGCGCCCGATCCAGGCGCTGGAAATGATCCATCAGCGTGCCCGCGCTGTAGACGTAGAGCGGCGTGCCGTATTCTTGCGCCAGGGCGCGCAGGGGCACATCCTCACAATACACTTCACCGTTTTTGGTTGCGTAGCGGTCCATGCTAGTTTCTTTGGCGGCGAAATAAAATACGGTTCAGGCCAGCCCGCGAATAATCGTGTCCTGAATGCCGAACAGTTCCGTGCATCCTTGTTGCGCCAGTTCCAGCATCGCTGCCAACTGCGCGGGGGAAAACGGTTGCTCCTCGGCCGTGCCCTGCATTTCCACAAACGCGCCACCATCGGTCATGACCACATTGAAGTCAACTGCGGCGCGGCTGTCTTCACTGTAATCAAGATCAAGCAGGGCGCGTTCACCGACCATGCCGACGGAGACGGCGGCAACCCGCCGCAGCAACGGCGATTTGCGCAGCACGCGCTGCTTAACCAGACGTTGCAGCGCTATGTGCAGAGCCAGGTACCCGCCCGTCACGGCGGCCGTGCGCGTGCCGCCATCGGCCTCGATTACATCGCAGTCGATCCAGATGGTGTTGTCGCCGACATCCTTCAAGGTGACGGCGGCGCGCAGGGCGCGGCCAATCAGTCGTTGAATTTCCTGGGTGCGCCCGGTGACTTTCCCGGCGGTTGCCTCGCGCATTTTGCGGCCACCACCGGCATACGGCAGCAGGCTATATTCGGCCGTCACCCAGCCGGTGCGCGCCTTTTCGTCCATCATCCAGCGCGGCAATTTTTGTTCGAGCGAGGCGACGCAAATAACGCGCGTGCGGCCGCATTCAATCAGCACACTGCCGAGTGCGCTGGGAATGTAGTCCGGCGTGATCGTCACCGCGCGCAGCTGGTCGGGCTTGCGCCCGCCGGCGCGCAATGTCAGTTTGTCAAGTTC
>CAYNJC010000050.1:0-27424 GCA_964397565.1 uncultured bacterium | reverse complement strand
ACGGCGTGGATCCCGTCAACGGCGCGGATGACCGCGGCTGCAGAAGCCGCCCTCAGCGCGGGCGGCTACAAGGACGCTGCACAGTAGAAAGCGCATTCATTAGTACCTGCTGAGATGACGAACATTCAGCAATCCAACACATGCATTCCTTACACAGATACATGCACACTTTGATAATGCACTACATAAAAAAAAGACGCCTCGCGACGACACGGTTTGCGGTTTGTGGAAATTCGGGCACCATTGCCAAAAATTTACTGTGTCGCGAAGCGTCTCTACGGAAACGGTCTCCGTTGTAGCTCTGCGAACACTATAGCATAGCGAACATTACACCACTATGAACTGGCAGCGCGGGTGTTGCGCGGGCCGTTTATTCGGCTATTTTCGGCGCGCGCTGGATGCGTGGATCGGTGAAGATATCGGCCTCGTCCCGGCTGCAGCTCGAGAACTCGGAGACGACCGCGCCGGCATCGCCGGCTTGGAACCAATGCAGGGTGTCGGACGGCAAGGTGTACTGGTCGCCAGGGTGCAACTCGATTTCATGAAAGACGGTGTAGTGCGCTTCGCTGCCTTTGGGCAGGCGCGCCTTGGGCGCGGCAGCTGGTGTGCCCGGCATATACAACCAGACGATGCCGCTGCGCACGCGAAAGGTTTCGCGTTTGCCGGGGTCGTCCGCCACGCGCGGGTGGCGATGCTCCGGGCAGGTCTGGCGCGGAAGCAAGACCAATTCCTTGGCGCAGTAGCGGTCGTTATTGACATACACAATCAGTTCGAGGCCGGTCTGGTCGAGATCGTTCAGCCCGAAATCGGCGACTTCAACCTGCTGGCGCTCGGCGGCCGTCACGGCGATGCCGGCTTGATCCAGCATCGCCAGCGCGCGCCGGCACGCAGCCTCATACGTTGCCCGTGCAATCATGGTTCTCTCCTGTCGTTATCGGTCCCCTTGCCCGTGTGTGGCGCGCGCCTGCGCGACGGCCATTTCCTCGCGCGCCAGCTGCAAGTCATGCGCAACCATCATGCGCACCAGTTCCAGGAACGAAACGCGCGGCGCCCAGTTCAGCACGCGGCGCGCTTTGCGGGGGTCGCCCAGCAGCAACTCCACTTCGCTCGGCCGGAAATAGCGCTCATCAATTTCGACATACTTCTGCCACTCAAGGTCGAGTGCACCAAAGGTCTCGGTCAGGAATTCGCGCACGGCGTGGGTCTCGCCGGTGGCGACGACAAAATCATCGGGCGTGTCGTGCTGCAACATCAGCCACATGGCCTCGACGTAATCGCCGGCAAAGCCCCAGTCGCGCTTGGCGTCAATATTGCCCAGAAAGAGTTTTTTCTGCAGGCCGAGTTTGATGCGCGTGGCGGCCCGGGTGATTTTGCGGGTGACAAACGTCTCGCCGCGGCGCGGCGATTCATGGTTGAACAAAATGCCGTTGCAGCCAAAGATATTGTAGGCCTCGCGATAGTTGATCGTTTGCCAGTAGGAAAAGACTTTCGCGCAGGCATACGGGCTGCGTGGATGAAACGGGGTCGTCTCGGATTGCGGCACTTCCTGCACCAGGCCGAACATTTCGCTCGACGAGGCCTGGTAAAAGCGCGGTGTCGGCGTCACCCGCCGCAGGGCTTCGAGCAGATTGAGCGTGCCGAGCGCGTCGGCCTCCACCGTATAGACCGGTTCGTCAAACGAGACCCGCACATGCGATTGCGCGCCAAGATTGTAGACTTCATCAGGCTTGATGTCGTGCAGCAACTCGCGCAAGCGCGTCGCGTCGGTCAAATCGCCGTAATGCAGATTCAGCCGATTGTGCTGATGCGGGTCGGCATAGAGATGTTCAAGCCGCGCGGTATTGAAGGACGAGCTGCGCCGGATGATGCCATGCACTTCATAGTCTTTCTTCAACAATAGTTCCGCCAGATACGAGCCGTCCTGGCCGGTGATGCCCGTCACAAGTGCTTTTTTTGCCATGCCGATTATTTGCCGAGATGAAAGGTTAACGCATGCGGTATAACAAATAGCCGCCGAGACACGCAAACGCAACGCTCGGCGACCACGCCGCCAGTTGCGGCGGCAAATAGCCATTGGTGCCGAGATTGACAAACAATGCCAAAACCAAGTAGTAGACCAAGCACAGCATGATGCTGGTAATCACGCCTTTGACCATGCCGGCCCGCGTATGAAAAATGCCGAACGGCGCAGCCAGCAGGACAAAGACGAGGCACGCGATCGGCTGGGCAATGCGATTGTGGATTTCCATGCGCAGCTTGCGGTAATTGTCCGACCCGCTGTCGGCATTGCGCATTTGGCGCCATAAATCCTGAAAGGTCATCAATTCCGGCTCGGACTGGCGCGCGCTCAAAATGTCCTGCGGCTGTTCGTTCCAGCGCGTCTCCGGCACATGGTATTTGCTGAGGCGGCGCACCGGCGCGAAGCTGCCATCGGGATAGTACATGATCCGATGCACGTCGAAGAACCACCAGCCATAGCCGGCAATGTGTTCGGCGCGCGCCGCTTCGAGCTTGTAGTTGAGCCGGCGTTCACGGCCGTGGGTGTATTGGATCACGGTCACATTCTGAAACACATTCGAGGCGGCCTGCACGGTCGTAATCTTCCACTGGCGGTCGTGCTGGGCATTGACAAAATCCAGCGACGTCATCGTGTTCGGCGCGCTGAAGACGCTGTGCACCGTCGTCGGTTTCGGCATGATCTCGGCCGCCAACCGCCGCGCGCGCGGCACACACACATCCGCGACGACCAGCGTCACACCGTACAACACGACGCCCATCAGCAAATACGGGCGGATGATCCGCAACAGCGCAATCCCGCTGGCGCGCATGGCGATAATCTCATTTGTGCGACTCATATTGCCGAGGCAGTAAAGCATCGCCAGCAGCGTGGCAAACGGCGCGGTCAATTGGAAGATGATCGGAATATAGTAGATGTAATACGCCGCGATTTTATAGCCTGGAATCTGCTTGCTGAGAAAGTCCCGCAATTGATCGGACATGTCGTACGCGACAAACAGGACGAAGAACGCCGTCAGGCAATATGAGAGCGGCAGCAGGAACGACGTCAACAGATAGCGATCAATGATCTTGAGCATGACGCGTCAGGCGGGCCGCTGATAAAAGGTGGTGGTGCGCGGCTTGCGCACAAACAAGTGGCCGAAGAACAGGCGCCAGACCACTATGATCGCCTCATGCACGATCTTTTTGTTCATCTTGGACACCCCGTCGATGCGCTCATAGAAGACGATCGGAATCTCGCGAATGCGGAAGCCGGCCAGCCAGGCATAGTAGGTCAACTCGATCTGAAACGAATAGCCGTTCGAGCGGATTTTGTCGAGGTCGATCGTCTCGAGCACTCTGCGGCGGAAGCACTTGAAGCCGCCGGTGGCGTCGCTGGCGGGCATGCCGGTGACGCTCCGCACGTAGCGCGTCGCAAACTTGCTGAGCAGCAGGCGCGACAGCGGCCAATTGATCACGCTGACCCCCACGGTGTAGCGCGAGCCCAGCACCAGATCGGCCTCTTCAATCGCCGCCAGAAAGTCCGCGATGTACTTCGGGTCGTGCGAGAAATCCGCGTCCATCTCGAAAATGTAGGCATAGTCGCGTTGCAGCGCCCATTTGAAGCCGGTCAGATAGGCCGTGCCGAGCCCCTGCTTGCCGGCACGATGGAGGACATTGACGCGCGGCTCGCGCTGCGCCATTGCATCCAGAATCTGGCCGGTGCCGTCCGGCGAATTGTCGTCAATGAACAAGAGCTCGACGGTCGGATACGTGCCCAGCACCACGGTGCTGAGCCGCTCGACATTGTCGCGCTCATTGTACGTCGGAATGACGATCAGGGCCTTCGCGTGGTCCACGGCGTCTCTTCATTGGGTTTAGATTACAAGCAATACCAGAGGTGTTAGTATAGCAGGATTAGGCGCCAAATGCAACAGCCAGCGCACACCGCGCGCTCCACGCGTGGCATGGCTTGTACGAGAACAAAACGACGATGGTGGCGCAGGCAGTTCTTGTGCCCAATGATCTACGCTGACCTGGCCGGTTTGAGTGTGTTCCCTCACAATGCCAGCAGGAAGGTGTAGATCAGCGCCAGTTCCCGCTCGCGGCCCTGACGGCCAGAAATGCCGGCATGGCCGGCCTGCAGGTGCGTCAGCAGCAACTGCTGCGTGTTCCCGGTGTTGTTGGCCCGCAACCGGGCAATCCATTTTGCGGGCTCCCAATACAGAACCTGGCTGTCGTATAGACCGGCCGTGGCCAGCACATGGGGATAGGGCTGCGGCGTGATGTTGTCATAAGGGGAATAGGAGCGCATGTACTCCCAGTCGTCCCGATTGTGGGGATGACCCCACTCGCCGTATTCGCAACTCACCAGGGGCTGGCTCGGATCCGCCATTGTGTTGAGCAGGTCCACAAACGGCTCGCGCGCCACGACGCCGCGAAACAAGTCCGGCCGCAGGTTGAGCGTGGTGCCCAACAGCAGCCCGCCCGCGCTGAGCGTCTCGGCAAACAGGCGGTCGCGCCGCGCGAGGCCGATCGCCACCAGGTGTTCCGTGGCGGCGATGAAATCCGTGATCGTGTTCATCTTGTTGCGCAGACGCCCGGCCTCATACCATTGGCGGCCGAGTTCGGAACCGCCGCGGACGTGGACCATGGCATAGATAAAGCCGCGCTGCAGAAGAACGAGGCGGGATTGGTCAAAGTAGAGCGGCATGTTGGTGCCATAGGCCCCATACGCAAAGATGAACAGGGGCGCTTGACCGGCGGCCAGGATGTCGCGCCGGCCGACCAGCGTCACGGGCACGCGCGTGCCATCCGGGGCGGTGGCGTGGATCTGGCGCGTCTCGTAGGCAGCCGGCACATAGCCGGCCACCTGCTCGCTCCGAATCCGCTGGAGACAGCGCGTGTCCATTTCATAATCAAAATACGATACCGGGGTGACCAGCGAGGTGTAGCCCAACCGGACGGAGCGCGTATCGATGCGCGGATTGACGTCGATCCACACATGGTACGCGGGATCCGGAAAGACGATCGCGTGCGTGTTCCCACTCCGGCGATCCACCACCCATGCCTGTTGACGGCCCTCTTGATAGCCGATCAGCACCAGATGGTTTTGAAAAGCGGCCATCTGCTCGATCAACCTCTGGGCATGGGCAGGGACCACTTCGCGCCACGGCGTATCCGGCGGGGCGTCGACCGCCACCTCGCACACGCGAAAGTTCGGCGCGTGCCGATTGGTGCGGATCAGAAAATGCTCGCCGGCGTGGTCGACCTCGTAGTCGTGCCCGCGTTCCCGCGGCATCAGCACCGCCGGAGCCCGCTCCGGGTCGGCGCTGGGGATATAGCGCACTTCCCCGCTGTCGCTGGAGTAGATGTGGATCAGGATGAATTTCTGGGAGCGCGTTCGTGAGACATAGATCCGCAGTGCCGGGTCCGTCTCTTCGTGGACGAGCGTGTCACACGCGACCGCCGTACCCAGCGTGTGGCGGTACACCCGATGCGGCCGCAACGTCACGGGGTCTGGTCGCACATAGAAGATCGTCCGGCCATCGGCCCCCCAGGCGCTCAGCGGCTCAACCCCTTCGATGCGGTCTGCCAGGAACTGGCCGGAGGCCAGGTCTTTGAAGTGCAGCGTGAACAGACGCCGGCCCACGGTGTCTGTGGCAAACACAAGCCGGTCGCAGCGGGGCGAGAGCTGAATACCCTCCATGGAGAAGAACGCATGCGCCGCGGCCAGTGCATTGCCGTCGATCAAGATCTGCTCCGGCCCATCGGGCCTGTGCAAGTGGCGGACAAAAACGGGATAGTTCTGATCCCGCGTGTAGCGCGTGCGATACCAGTGCCCGCCCACTTCCCACGCGGCCTGCCCCTCGTCGGGGGGCGTCAGTCGTTGCAGCTCGTCGAGGATCTGCGCCTGCAGGGCGGCCGTGTCGGCCAGCGCGGCGTGGGCGTGCTGGTTGTTCGCCTTCAGCCAGGGCAGCGTCCGCGGATCCTGTCGATCCGCCAGCCAGCGATATTCATCGTGACGGGTCTCACCGTGCTCGGTCACACTCCAGGCGATGCGCGGTGCCGGCGGCGGCGCCGCCGGGCGGAGCGAGGCAGCATTCACTGTGTTCCTTACCTGCGTCACCATCCTCCACGCGCTGCGCGCTGTCCCCGGCCCGCAAACCGGCGCGGCCTGTGTTTGGGGTTTTTTGGTCTCAATGCATCCTGCGCATAACAACGCATCCTGGTTATCCTTCGTGCAGTTTTGACTGCGGCTCCAGCACGGCTGGTGCCCGGACTGCAGATCAACATTGCGATTATACCATAGCGACGAGTCTCAGTCCAATTTCCGGCGGAAATTCTACGATGCAGGGGCACGCCCGCGGGGATCCTGGCATCTATATCGGCATTTCAGCGCTGCGCCGGATGACCGCGGCTGCAGAAACCGCCCTCGCCGCGGGTGGCTACAAGGACGCTGCAACCTAGCAAGCGCTCTCATGAGTAACACCTGTTTCAATGCCCAATTCGTTCCCTGTCATGGATTTGTTGTGGTCCGACCCGAACGCTAAACAGAACGCGCGTCGGCTGCAACGCGGGGTTAGCCCGCGCCGTGGTTCAGATCGCCAATGCCTGCGGCCACGGCTCCCGACGTGCCTGGGTCCATAGCGTGTTCACATAATTCAGTGCGAAGTAGTTCTGCGCAAGATGAAGCCAGAACGCGCCCGACTCAGTGAGTTCGAGATGCCTGCCATTGTGAACCGCGAACCCGGCCTGTTCCACGACTCTCAGCCACTGGCGGGCCTTGTGAGCGTCGGTACCAAGAGCCACATCGAGGTCATCCAGTGGAATGCGCGTGTCGTAAAAGCGCCAGTACAGCCACCACCAGCCAGACATCTCACCAGCGAACGGCATGCGCAGAGCGATCGCCGTGCGCCCCTCGCACGTTGCCTGAACCCAACTGTTGAGATCGAATGTGTTCAGCACGAACCCGTCGGGTAGATGCGATCCGGCGCCGGGGCCGACCCCTAGGTAGCCGTCCCGGATGACCGAGGAATAGCGCGGAACAGCGCCGCGCTTGAAGCCCCACACCGAAACGCGTTCAAGGCCGTGTTCAGCGCACCACCTGCTAATGGCCCGGTAGTGCGCCTGACGCATGCGCAGATTTGGCATGCGCACCGCCGTCAGGCGCAGGTAGTTACCGACCGTGGTGTAGGGAAAAGTAAAGAGTGGGTAGGTCGTCAGCTGGTCCGCGCCAAGCTGTGCGGCTCGGGCCAAATCGGCGGTCACGTCGGCGGCAGTCTGGCGCGGCAGGGCAAACATGAGATCCGCATTGACCGAGGCAAAGTTACTCTCCGCAAGCAACGCCAGGGCACGCTCGGCGACGAGGGGCTGGTAGTCGCGTCCGAGCATGGCGAGGTTTTCGGGTTGGAATGATTCCACGCCAAGTGATACGAGCGCAACACCCATAGCATGCAGCCGCCGCACGGTCTCATCGTCCACATCCGCGGGGTTGGTCTCGATGCAGATGTCGCCTGTCAAGCGGAACCGCTCACGCACACGCCTCAGCACACGGGCGACGCTCTCCAGCGCCAGCGTCGGCGTGCCTCCGCCGATGTAGACACTCGTTATCTCGGCCGGCCCAACTGCATCGGCCCACCAGTCCACCTGGGCGATTGCCGCCAGGGTGAAGGGTTCCACCAGCGCCTCGCAATAAGGGACTTTGGTGTAGGGACAATAGGGACAAAAGTGCCGGCAGAAGGGCACGTGCAGATACAGCGACGTGCACTCGATGTGCGGCGGGGTCCAGTCCTGTGAGGGCCGTTCGAAAACCCAGCGTTGTTGGGGCCCCACAAGATAGCGGCGAATGGAACGCGTGATGAGGCGTGCTAGCCGATGGCCTGGGCTGTTCACCAGTACCTCAGCATGCCGAGCACTGCGCTCGGACGCAAGCGTTGAAACTGTGTAAGCTCAGTGCACGCCGCGTAGCCGCAGTCCGCGCAGACCTCGTCGGCGGCGCGGCAGCACACCGACTCACCATCAACATCACTCACCGAAGCCACCGCAAAACGCCTTGGCCAGTCGCCAGACTTGAGCGCCCGCAGGCCGGCCCGCGAGTTGAGTATCGGCAGCCCGGCCCGAATGCAGTCGAGGAGCCGGTCAATGATCGGCGCACGCTCCTCGGCGGTTAGGAATAGCTCGTCGCGCCCATAGTAAGGCGTGTGGAAGTAAAACATGACGCCGATGATGGGAAATTTCGTTGCATCTGCCCACTGCAGGAACGGCTCGACACCCTCCGCGGTGTTTCGGTCAATCACATAGATGACGGCGACTTTGGGGTGCGCACCCGTGCGCACGGCGTGTTCGACCTGATGAAAGTGATGGCCGCGCCGCATAGCAAAGGTGCCAGGCAACCCATCCATACTGACCCAGACGAGATCAGCCGAGGGTTCGAGTCCAAGCAGGCCGTTGGTGTAAACATGCACGTGGAAGAAACCAATCCGTTTCGCCTCGGCAACCGCGTCCTTGAGGGTGTGGTCTGCGTCACGCCACAGCATGGGTTCCCCGCCGCTGAAGTACAGCTCGCGGAACCCGCGGCGCCACGCGTCCTGCATCGCGGTGACCAGTTGATCCCAGGTCATATCGGGACGGCCGCTATTGGAGACGTGACAGCCGCGGCAGGCAAGGTTGCAGCGGTCCGTCACCGCCACGCCATAGATGAGCGGTACCGGGCGTTGCAGCACCACAAAGCGCCACACGAATGCGGCGTAGAAACGGAGCCGACCCCATAGGGTTTTTCGAAACCCATGGATATCTTCTCGCGCCTCGTCTTTGGGAAGGTACTGCGGTTTCATTGCATCAGACATGGATACTTCAGTTGCTTTATCGCGCAGGCTATCTATGGTGCCATGCTTCCTTCCTGTTACATTCTGTTTGCCACAGTTGTGGCATGTATTTTTTGACTTTCTGTCTCAATCCATCCTGCGCATAACAAGGCGGCCTTGCCATCCTGCGTGCGTTTGTACTGCGGCGCCAGCACGACTGGAGCCCGGACTGCAGATCAACACTGCGATTATACCATAGCGACGAGTCTCAGTCCAATCAGCGCTGCGCCGGGTCCGCTGCCTTTGTTGCGCGTTTTCGCGGCGTCAGGCCGCGCGCGACCACGCTGACTTGGTTAGCTACTAATGACAGCGCTTTCTACTTTGCCGCGTCCTTGTAGCCGCCAGCGGTGAGGGCGGCTTCTGCAGCCGCGGTCATCCGCGCCGTTGACGGGATCCACGCCGATGGCGGGATCCCCGCCTTTGACGGGACTAGGCTGGTGCCTTAGCTAGCCAGGCCAGCTCCAAGCAGGCGCCCGCGGCCACAATTGGCATGACACCATCATGAGTAAGGCCGAAATAACACCTGTTTCAATGCCCAACTCGTTCCCTGTCATGGATTGGTTGTGGCCCGACTCGAACGCTTGCCCGAACGCTCGATGCTGCGTGCTACTTTTCTGGCATTGCAGACGAGTGATGGCTGATAATGAGCCATTGCGTACCATCCCAACGATAGGTAAAACTGTATCTCCCCCTGACTTTGTTGCCTGTCTTGGCGAAGGAGAAGGTATAAAGACCGGAGTCGACTGCCATGTCGCAGCCAATCTGTATCTGTCGCATGTTGATTTCGCCTGAGGGTTGGTCCTCAAGAAAGTGGCGAAAATAATCCACTTTCTCCGCCGGCGTGAGCCGGGGCTTGTTTGAGACGGTGGGCAAAAGAATCGACTGTTCAGCATAGTTGGCAACGACTTTTTCTGGATCGCCTGATTGCAGCGATTGGTTCCACCGGTCAAACAATGATGCGATTTCTTGCTCAGTCGGGGCGATGTGGTTTTCCATGCAAACCGGCGCCGAACGGTTGTTGCTGGATGTCATCGTGCCGCAACCGGCGCTGAGCAAAGCGGTGATCACGAACAGTGCAGAAAGGAGCGTTTTCATATGTGTGGTTCCTTGGCGTGGCTGACGAATCGGTGGAGACATAACTAGTTTTATCCTGCATGCGTTCTTGCTGCGGCTCCAGCACGACTGGTGCCCTGACCGCAGATCAACATTGCCATTATACCAAATTGCTGCGGCAAGCATCTTCTTCGTGCCTTGGCGCCTTTGTGAGACAATTGTTGCGGCAGCGTCTGCGTGCCCCGCGCGCAGCGCGGGGCGTATGTTCAGCAGTTTTCAGTTTTCGGTTTTCAGTTTTCGGTGCAGCATCCAGCAACAAGTATCCAGCAACCAGCATCAGGTTATTCACTCACGCTGGCAACGCAGTAAAGAAGCAGGCGACTGTTTTTGTTGATTGCAGACCACAACAAATGTGGATTGTCGCTGCTCCTTCATTCTTTTACTCCTTGTTCATTGCTGCCGCAGGTGCTGCTGCAGGCCGTTTGACTTTTGCCGTCGAAATCGTGATACTATCTTCGGTTAGAAGTAACGAGTGTTTGTATAACTTTTGGTTGGTTTCGCCCCGACGGATGGCCTATGCCCAAACGGACAGACATCAAGCGCATCATGTTGATTGGCTCCGGCCCGATTGTGATCGGCCAGGCCTGTGAATTTGATTATTCCGGCACGCAGGCCTGCAAGGCCCTGACCGAGGAAGGCTACGAGGTTATTCTGATCAATTCGAATCCGGCGACGATCATGACCGACCCGGAATTCGCCCTGCGCACCTACATCGAGCCGATCAACGCCAAGATGTGCGAGAAGATCATTCGGATTGAGAAGCCCGACGCGCTGCTGCCCACGATCGGCGGGCAGACCGGCTTGAACACGGCCATGGAACTGGCCGACAAGGGCATTCTGGCCAAGTACGGGGTCGAGATGATCGGCGTCACGCCGGCGGTCATCCGCAAAGCCGAAGAGCGCGAGCTGTTCAAGCAAGCGATGCAGAAGATCGGGCTGGATGTGCCGGTCTCCGGCTTTGCGCACAATGTTGCGGAAGCTGAAGCGGTGGCCGATATGATCGGGTGCTTCCCCTTGATCATCCGGCCGAGTTTCACCCTGGGCGGGACGGGCGGCGGCATCGCCTACAATCGCGACGAGTATCTGGAAATCTGCCGGACCGGGCTGCAAGCCAGTCTCAGCCACGAAATTCTGATCGAGGAATCCCTGATCGGCTGGAAGGAATATGAGCTCGAAGTGATGCGCGACCTGCACGACAATGTTGTCATCATCTGCTCGATTGAGAATATCGATCCGATGGGCGTGCACACCGGCGACTCGATCACCGTCGCGCCGGCGCAGACCCTGACGGATCGCTGCTACCACTATATGCGCGACGCCTCGATCGCGGTGATGCGCGAGATCGGCGTCGAGACCGGCGGCTCGAATGTGCAATGGGCGGTCGAACCGAAAACCGGGCGGATGTGCATCATCGAAATGAATCCGCGCGTCTCGCGCAGCTCGGCCCTGGCGTCGAAAGCGACCGGCTTTCCGATCGCCAAGTTTGCCGCCAAGCTGGCGGTCGGCTACACCCTCGATGAAATTTCCAACGACATTACGCGCAAGACGCCGGCCTCGTTCGAACCCTCGATTGATTATTGCGTCGTCAAATATCCGCGCTTCACCTTCGAGAAGTTCCCCGGCACGCCGGATGTGCTGACCACCCAGATGCGCAGCGTCGGCGAAACCATGGCGATTGGCCGCACCTTCAAGGAGGCCTGGCAAAAGGCCTGCCGCTCGCTCGAAATCGGCCGGGCCGGTTTTGGCGCCGACGGCAAGGACGCGATCGTCCAGACACCCACCGGCTGGCTCTATCGCGAGCGCGGCCAGCCCGACGTCACTGACCCAAAGGCGCTTGACGCGCTGATCCGCATCAAGTTGCGCACGCCCAATTCGCAGCGCATGTTCTTCGTCCGGCATGCCCTTCAATGCGGTTATTCCGTCAATGATATTTACGAACTGACCGGCATTGACCCGTGGTTCGTGGACAACTTCCAGCAGCTCGTCGAAATGGAAGACGACCTGCGCGCCAGCGCGCCCAATTGGTCCGCCGCCCAACTGCGCCAGGCCAAGCAATCCGGCTTTTCCGACCGGCAACTTGCCTGGCTAGCCGGCACGACCGAGGCGGCCATGCGCCGCACGCGCATCCGCCACGGCATCCTGCCGGTCTACAAACTGGTCGACACCTGCGCGGCCGAATTCGAGGCCTTCACCCCGTATTATTATTCGACCTACGACGAAGGCGAGGACGAGGCGCGCAGCTCGACCCGCAAGAAAATCATGATCTTGGGCGGCGGGCCGAATCGCATCGGCCAGGGCATCGAGTTCGACTATTGCTGCGTGCATGCCTCCTTCGCGCTGAAAGCGGCCGGCTTCGAAACGATCATGGTTAACTCGAATCCCGAGACGGTCAGCACCGATTATGACACCTCGGACAAATTGTATTTCGAGCCGCTGACGCTCGAGGATGTCCTCAACATCTACGAGCGCGAGCAGTGCACTGGCGTGATTGTCCAGTTTGGCGGGCAGACGCCGCTGAATCTCGCGCTGGCCTTGCAGCGCGCCGGCGTGACGATCATCGGCACCTCGCCCGAATCCATTGATCGCGCCGAAGACCGCAAACTGTTCCAGCAAATGCTGAAGAAACTGAAACTGACCCAGCCGCCCAATGACACCGTTACCAATCTCGACGAGGCCTGCGCCGCCGCCGCACGCATTGGTTATCCCGTCTTGGTGCGCCCGAGCTACGTGCTGGGCGGTCGCGCCATGCAGATTGTCTATGATGAAGACGAACTGCGCCACTACATGACCGAGGCCGTGCAGGCTTCGTCCGAGCGGCCCGTGCTGATTGACAAATTCATCGAGGACGCGGTCGAAGTTGACGTAGACTGCATCGCGGACGGCGCGACGGCGGTGATCGGCGGCATCATGGAACACATCGAGAAGGCCGGCATTCACTCGGGCGATTCGGCCTGCGTCATGCCGCCGCACAGTCTCAGCGACCAGATTGTGCGCGAAATTCGCCGCGCCACCTATGCGATGGCCAAGGAGCTTGACGTGCGCGGCCTGATGAACGTGCAATATGCGGTGCGCGACATGACGGTCTATGTGCTTGAGGTGAATCCGCGCGCGAGCCGCACGGTGCCGTTTGTCAGCAAGGCGACCGGCGTGCCGCTGGCAAAACTGGCGGCCCGGGTGATGGCCGGCGCGACCTTGCAGGAATTGGGCTTCATCAAGGAGCCGGTCATCCCCTATTTTTGCGTCAAAGAAGCGGTCTTGCCGTTTGCGCGCTTCACCGGCACCGACATCGAGCTCTCGCCCGAAATGCGCTCGACCGGCGAAGTCATGGGAATTGATACGGACTTGGGCATCGCCTTCGCCAAGACCCAGTTCGGCGCCGGCATCAACCTTCCGTTTTACGGAAAACTTTTCGTCAGCGTGCGCGATGCCGACAAACGCTATGCGGTCTCGCTGGCCAAGCGGCTGGTGGCGCAGGGGTTGCAGATGGTCTGCACGGAAGGCACGGCCCGCGCCCTGCGCAACAGCGGCGTGCCGGTCGAGGAAGTGCACAAAATCAGCGAAGGCCGGCCGAACATCCTGGACTTGATCACCAATGGCGAGATCAAACTGATCATCAACACCGTCTCGGGTCACAAGGCGCGCACCGACGAGATTAAAATCCGCAGCACGGCCACCGCCCACAATGTGCCGTGCATCACCACCATTTCCGGCGCGGAAGCGGTCATCATGGGGATCGAAGCCATCCGGGCGCGCGACGGCGTCAATGTCCGCGCGCTGCAAGACTACCATGCGCAGACCCGCTGAGATTCACCATGGACGCACCACGGACTAACACGGACACGGTGCGCATTGCGCTGGCACAGATGCGCGTGCAACCAGATGCGGCAGCCAATCTGCAGGCGGCGTTGCGCGCCCTCGAACAGGCCGCCGCGCAGGGAGCTCGCCTGGTTTGCCTGCCGGAATTATTCCGCACGCCCTATTTTTGCCAGACGCAGGATTCCGCCAATTTTGCCTTGGCCGAGTCGATCCCCTCGCCTACCATTGATGCCATTGCCGTCGCCGCGCGCCGGCATGCCCTGGTGGTGATCTGTCCCGTCTTTGAGCGCCGCGCGCCGGGTGTCTATCACAATACCGCCGTCGTGCTCGACGCGGACGGCACGCAGTGCGGCATGTATCGCAAACTCCACATTCCGGACGATCCGCACTTCAACGAGAAATTCTATTTTACCCCCGGCGACTTGGGCGTGCGCGCCTTCGACACGGCAGTTGGCCGCATTGCCGTGCTGATTTGCTGGGATCAGTGGTTTCCGGAAGCCGCGCGACTGGCGGCGCTGCAGGGCGCGTTTGCCACCTTCTATCCAACCGCCATCGGTTGGCTGCCGGCCGAAAAAGCGCGGCACGGCAACGAGCAGCGTGAGGCGTGGCGCATGGTGCAGCGCGGCCATGCCATTGCCAATGGCATGTATGTCGCCGCAGTCAATCGGGTTGGTTTTGAGCCGGCGCCGGACAGCCGCGCGGGCATTGAATTCTGGGGTTCCTCATTTGTCGCCGATCCGTTGGGCGCGCTCATAGTCGACGCGCCGGACAATGCCGCAGCATTACTCTGCGCGGACATTTCGTCGGTGCGCGTCGAGCGCGTGCGCCAGGAATGGCCGTTCCTGCGCGACCGGCGCGGCGATGCCTATGCAGACCTGACGCGCACGTTCGGCTTACCTTGCAATCAATGATGAGCCGTTGAAGTCAGAATGCGCCTTTGTCAATGAAGCATTCAACTGCTACAAGGTGTAACATGGGGACGAATGTACCACGTGCGATATTGGTGTTTGGCTTGTTGCTCTTGCCGGTATTGCCCATGTCTGCCACCTATGTTGGCATAACGAACCGTCTGCTCGCGGTGCAGTATGATGTCTCAAGCTATACCGTGTCAGGAACCAATGACAGCGCTGTGGTCGGCTGGATGTGGGTATCGAATGCAACTTTGGGCGGCGCCAGTGTCAGTTTTGCAGCGGCACCTGCGTGGGCAGCGCCAGCTGTAGAACTGTGGTTTGGTGCCAATGCCATTGTCGTGTATGGCACAAACACGGGTGGCACGGTGAGTCATGACAGGCTATGGGTCTTCCGCTACAATAAAGATGCGAGCGGTGAGCAAAGCGGTTCACGCTATGGGCGCCGTGTGCCGGGCGTGCTGGTGGGCTGGGGCAAAAATATCTCAGGCCAGACGAGGTGTCCATTAGGAACCAATTATGTCGCGATCGCCGCGGGTGAAGACCACTCATTGGCGTTGCGGTTGGACGGGACACTGGTGGCTTGGGGCCCGCGTGGCTCGACGGCAACGAACTGTCCGGCGGGGAGTAACTACGTTGCGATCGCCGCCGGTTTCCAATACTCTCTGGCGCTGCGGTCGGATGGAACGCTGGCTGGCTGGGGCAGAAACGTCGAAGGCCAGACGAACTGCCCGGCGGGGAATGACTATGTGGCGATCGCGGCGGGCGGGGGTCACTCGCTGGCATTACGGGCGCCGGGGACGTTGGTTGGCTGGGGCAGCAATGTGGTTGGTCAGAGGAACTGCCCGGCAGGTAACAACTATGTGGCAATCGCCGCAGGTGAAAGCCACTCCTTGGCATTGAGGTCGGACGGGACAGTGGTGGGCTGGGGCGCTAATTGGTATGGTCAGAGCACCTGCCCAGCGGGGAGTAATCATTTGGCAATTGCGGCCGCGAGGGACTCGTCACTGGCGTTACGGGCGGATGGGACGTTAGTGGGCTGGGGTTATAATCCTGGTGGCTTAAGTAACTGGACCAACTGCCCACCCGGGAGCAACTACGTGGCCATCGCCGCCGGCTACTATCACGCGCTGGCATTACTGTCGGACGGGACTCTCGTGGGCTGGGCTAGTAATTCGAATGGCGAGACGAACTGTCCAGCGGGTGTTTATTTCATGGCTGCCGGCGGAGGTTATCACTCGCTCGGACTGATGCTGCCTAGCTCAGTTATGCCGTTTGTAGACATCACCACGGAACAACCCACTGATATTGTTCACACAGCATTTTTTGATGTTCAAGGGACAAACAATGACCTCGTAGTGGGTGCCACGTGGTGGACCAACTCGCTTGGCGGATCGGGCACAATGTCCGCAACACTGTCTTGGAATCTTACGAACGTCCCGCTCAATTTGGGGGCGAATGTCATCATTGTGCGCGGTACCAACACACTGGGCTGGCAAGCGCAGGACAGCATCACGGTGATTACGCCTGAACCTGGCGCAGTTTTCGTTGTGTTGGTGGCCGCGTTAGTTGCATTGAAGAGATGCATTTGAATACGCTGGTGCTGCGGTCTCCTGCCCATGAGCATTTTCCGGGCACAGCGACGCGTGGCTTTGCAGAAACTCAAGAGCATTGAGGCCCTGAATCGCATGCAGCGAACGCAATCCACCGCTGGCTCTTTCAATCAAACGATTTTTTCTTTATGAGCTCGCGCCGCATCGGAGGTATGACTGACATGGCCACATACTGCACGCGGCCTGCACTGCTTTGCCTGCAACGGCGCTTGTAATTGGCGCGGCGATGCCTATGCAGCCCTGACGCGCACGTTTGCGTGACGTTTTTGGTTTTCGGTTTTCAGTTTTCGGTTACAGGAAGAAATTCGTTGCCAGGCCAACGAATTTGAAAATGGGTGTGCTGAGACCCTACGACCTTGCCTGCCGGGAGCCGGTGCCATCCGGCGAATACCTTTCCGCCGGCCGCCTGCCGAGGGGAACGCGGCACGCCCGTGCCGCTGAAGGGATGCGGGATTTCCATATCCCGCCAAGTTCTCGTGCGACATGATTAATGTGAGGTGACAGAGGTGCAGAAGTGGTCGGCGGTTCCGTGCGCGGTAGCTTCCGCCGGAATGCGAGATCGGGAGATCGCACCTACCTTCTAGCCGATCGGGCTGCTTGGAGCTGCTTGGAGCTGCTTGGAGCTGCTTGGAGCTGCTTGGAGTCCCGCCAACGGCGTGGATCCCGCCAACGGCGTGGATCCCGCCATCGGCGGAGATCCCGCCATCGGCGCGGATCCCGTCAACGGCGCGGATGACCGCGGCTGCAGAAGCCGTCCTCACCGCGGGCGGCAACAAGGATGCTGCACAGTAGAAAGCGCGCTCATTAGTAGCATTGCGTATGCGACCCGACAATGCTATACTTGCCGCTTGGATATGACTGACACACCAACCGCTCGAACAACAGCTGCGTGTTGCTCGGCAAGCGGTAACTCAACGAAGGATGCGACATGAAGATTTTGTTACGTGGCCTGATGGGATGCGCGGCACTGGCACTGTTGTGGGCACTGGAGGGACTGGCCGGCCCGCAGCATTGGGGCAGCGGTTATCCATACCTGGCGACGCTCGAAGAGCAGGCCGGCCGGACGCAACTGATGGTCTACGAAGGTCCGCTGCGCGCCAAGAACGGGCCGTGGCTGCTGCGTTGGATTGATGACAGCACGCACTACGCCGCGGCGCTGCCGGGCGGTTTGGCAATCGGCAATTTCTGGCCGGGAAAGATCGGCACGGAATATCTTGTGGTCCTGGCCGGCCGCGACGGCGCTGTCAGCATTGAGGCGTACAAGGCGCCCGAAGTGTTTTGTGCCCGACCGTGGGAGTTGGTGAGCACGGGCATGGTGGCCGTGAGCGAGGTCGTGGCGACGGCGGCGGGCGATCCTTGCGGGCGCGGGCGCGACGAACTTATTGTCCTGACGCGCAAGGATCTCGTTGTCATTACGCCGCCGGCCACGCTTACGTCCGGTGCATGGCGCATCGTCCAGCATTTCGACTTGCCGGCCATGCGCGGTACGCCAGTGGGTCTGGCTTGCGGCAACTTCTGGACGAACAAGACCGACGGGCTCGCCCTGGCTTTTCGTGTGCGGGGCACGACGCAGATTGCTTATTGTGAGGTAGCCGGCGCGGCGTTGAACGTCATGGTTGTGGACCAAGCGCAAGACGTGCCGGACGTGGTCCCTGGCACGTTGACCGCCGGTGATTTTATGAAGGACGGCTTCAACGACCTTGTCTTTGTTGGCGCGGGCAAGCGGAACAAGCTGCAACTGCGCGTTGCGCCGGCGCGCCAGGCGGGCACGCCACCTGACCTGGGCCCGCTGGGCAACGGGCGCGCCTACTCCCGTCAGTGGCTGCCGGGTGCGGGCGACACCACTAGTGTGGCCGTCGTGACGGGCACGCGCGCCGGTGCCGCCGGCCGCGTCAAGGCTGCCGCTGCCGGCCGCGTCTTCGGCTATGTCGACTGCGAATTGACATCGGCTGTGCGCAAAGAAAACACGTATGACCCGCGGCCGGACGCCGAAATCGCCTTTACCCATCGCTACCCCACCTACTCCATTTTCGCTGGTGCACCGAATTTTGGTTTTCCAAAAAAGAATGAAATCATGGGGTTTGAAATTAACGTCAAAAACAATGGCCAGGCGCCGCTGCCGCCGGGCATCCAAGTCAAAGTGTGGATCAACACGCCGCATCGCAATGCCGACACCCTCCCGGGCGTCATGGACCAACCGAGTATGGTATTCAATCTGGATCAGCCGCTCCCGCCATTCGATCCGTATCACCCGCAGTACACCGTGCTGAATGTGACCTCGCGCTGGCCGTATGCCCTGCAGCCCTGCGGCCCGCGCGCAACTTGGAAAAAGATAAACCTGAGCCAGGTTGGCGAGCGCTGGCTGGTGGTCGCCCTCACCTGCACCAATGACGCCAACCTGCGCAACAACCGCTATGAAGCCGCCTTCCATGGCCATACCTATCATCCCATCTTCCGCGAGTTGAGCAACCTTACCAACCGCGTACCCTCCGTGGCCGGCGACCCGTGTAGTTTGGAATACCTCTCCAGCAAAACGGCCGACGCCATTCAGTGCGTCTGGGAACGCTCCGGCACCACCAAGAATGAAGATGTCCTTCAACGCCTCTACTTCGACAGCTACGGGATGGGTTTCCCGGATGACGTCAAGGATGATGCCGGCCGCATCAAGGCATGGCGCGATGTCCAGGACAAATATGAGGGCTGGCGCGAACTCGACATCTGGTGGGGCGATAATCAGAACTGGGAACGCTACGACTGGACCTATTCCGCCGAATTGCATGAGAGCGGCCATTTGTTCCACCCGCTGGGCGACCTCTACGGCCTGTGGATCCAGCCAGTGTGGACCGGCGCGGCCAAGATGGCCGACGGGGCACCCGTCCAACTCATGAGCCATGCCTGGGGGCCGGATCTTTTCGCGGACGGCCAGGCCGTGATCACGCTGCCCGCCTGCGAGCTGATGCAACGCTATATTGTCGGCAGCCGCGGCGTCGGCCTTGAGCGCTGGTGGACGGTGTGCCCGCGCACGTGGTATGTGCGCGTGCTCGACCGCGACGGCCAGCCCGTCACCAATGCCGAAGTCACTGCCTGGCGCTATCAAAGTGCCACGCCCTCCTTTACCGGACTGACCGGCCCGGATGGCCGCCTCAATCTCACGCCCGTCCTCGGCAAGCCCACGCTGGATAAGCTCGGTATCGCCCACTTTTATCACGACAGCGAAGCCGAACTGTCGGATGCCATCGCGCAAATCTTCACGGTCAAGATCGGCGCCTATCAGGACAGCGCGATCCTGGGTGCGGAAGACGCGACGGCCTTGGGCCGCCACACTTTGTTGTATCACGGTCTGGTGGACGAGGCGGCGTGGACCTGGGACTTGCCGACGAATTTCAAGGCAGGGGCGCCGAACCCCAGCTTCACGGTGCAAGCCGGGGTGAAAGGCGCCACGGTGGATTTGCACGTGACAGGCCAGACCGGCGCGACCTACCGACTGTATCGCCGCTGGGAGCCCGCCTATGTGCGCCGCGTACTCGGCGAGTACACCGCCACCGGCGCGCTGCTGACGATCACGCAGAACATGGCCGAGCCAGACGGGTATGCCAAGGACCGCTTCCGCGCCATCTACGAGTTGACCGAGTGCAGCGCGCAGGGCGAGTCGCTCCCGCGCGTCATTACGGTCACCGGTTTCATCGGCGCGCGCGGCGTCACCGCCCAGCCGGATGGCACGCTCCTCGTCACGGCCAATTGCGGCCGCGGCAATCCCTTCTGCGTCCTCGTCAACGATTGCTCTTTCGTCGAATACTTCTATCACTATCGCTTTGGGCATACGGCGACAAAAGTTGTGCCGTCGCGCCTGGCGCCCGGCCGCTATTTCGCCACGGTGCATGCGTCCGACATGGGCACCGCCGATCACCGCTTCGACGTTGCTGAACCGCTCGGCCCGGGGCGCACGGCCTACGATGTGCGCAATGAGATTGGCTGGTTCGATGCGCCGGCGGCCTCGCTCGTGCCGCCCTATTCAATTACCATGGCCAGTGCCGACGCGGCCGGGCGCATCAATCCCGGCGATGCCGTCGAAGGAGACCATGCAGTGCTGGTGACCAGGAAGGCGGGCCTGACGCTGTACACGGACAAGTCGGCGTTCAAACCGGAGACCACGCGTTTCCGCATATACGCCCAGCGCTTGGCCGGCCGGCCGGGCACGAACGCCGGGTTGCGCGAATTATCCGCGGCCCGCGGCCTCGGCGTCATTCTGGCGGGCGGCGCCGAGTACATCGTCATCGCCGATGCCGGCAACAGCCGCATTGCCGTCTGGGACAGCAATACGACCTATTGCACACACTGGCAGAACGCGGGCGCGTGTCCGGCGGCCATTGCGCCCCATCCCCTGCAGGCCGACGCCTTCTTCGCGCTCGACCGGCAGGCCTCCGGCGCGTCGGCCCTGTATCTCTTTACGTTTGCCAGCAACACCTTGAGTGTGGCACCCGGCTATCCCCTCCCGCTGCCGGTGGGTGACGATCCGAGCGGCGCCGAAATCGGCCTCGCCGTGGCGGCCCAGCCGGACGGCACGCTCCTGTTGGCGGTGACCGACGCCGCCAAAGGCCGGATCGTCGAGTATGCCCAAAACGGCACGGCCTTGAAGGAAGTGGCGGTGTACACCAAGGCGGTCGGCACCTTCGCGGGCGATCCGCAACTGACTAAACCGACCGACGTGGCCTACACGGTGCAGAAGGGCGTGCTGCAATTGTACGCGGTGGACGGCCTCGATCGGCTTGTACGCGTGCGCTAAATAGGTGCTCTCACAACACGCCGTGATCTTCGAGTGTCCCGGTCGCGTGTAGATACTTGTGCTACCGGGCCGTCATACTCATCTTCCCTGTCTGCATGCTTGGTTGCATGGCGTGCTCCCGGTGTGCAATGCCTCCATTGCACGCCAGCATATTTTTTGCGTCTTTTTTTATGACGCAAAGCGGCTCTTTGCCATTCGGATGAAAAGCGTGTTACTAATGCATGCGCTTACTAGGTGTCATGCCAATTGTAGCCGCGGGCGCCTGCTTGGAGCTGGCCTGGCTAGCTAAGGCACCAGCCTAGTCCCGTCAAAGGCGGGGATCCCGCCATCGGCGTGGATCCCGTCAACGGCGCGGATGACCGCGGCGGCAGAAGCCGCCCTCAGCGCGGGCGGCTACAAGGACACTGCATTGTTATATCGTCAAGTAATTACTCAAAGTAAGGATGCAAAATGAAGATCTTGTTACGTGGCCTGATGGGATGCGCGGCACTGGTACTATTCTGGGCACTGGAGGGACTGGGCGGCCCGCAGCATTGGGGCAGCGGTTATCCGTACCTGGCGACGCTCGAGGAGCAGGCCGGCCGGACGCAACTGATGGTCTACGAAGGCCCGCTGCGCGCCAAGAACGGGCCGTGGCTGCTGCGTTGGATTGATGACAGCACGCACTACGCCGCGGCGCTGCCGGGCGGTTTGGCAATCGGCAATTTCTGGCCGGGAAAGATCGGCACGGAATATCTTGTGGTCCTGGCCGGCCGCGACGGCGCTGTCAGCATTGAGGCGTACAAGGCGCCCGAAGTGTTTTGTGCCCGACCGTGGGAGTTGGTGAGCACGGGCATGGTGGCCGTGAGCGAGGTCGTGGCGACGGCGGCGGGCGATCCTTGCGGGCGCGGGCGCGACGAACTTATTGTCCTGACGCGCAAGGATCTCGTTGTCATTACGCCGCCGGCCACGCTCACGTCCGGCGCATGGCGCATCGCCCAGCATTTCGACTTGCCGGCCATGCGCGGCATACCTGTGGGTCTGTCCTGCGGCAGTTTTTGGAAGAACAAGACCGACGGGCTTGTCATTGCCTCTAGTGAACGGGGCAAGACACAGATCACTTTCTGTGAGGTGGCCGGAGAGTCGTTAAAAGTCATTGTCGTTGACAAAGCGCTGGACTTGCCGAGCGTGGCTTTTGGAACGCTGACGGCCGGTGATTTCATGAAGGATGGATACGACGACCTTGTCTTTGTTGGCGCGCGCAAGCGGAACAAGCTGCAACTGCGCGTTGCGCCGGCGCGCCAGGCGGGCACGCCGCCCGACCTGGGCCCGCTGGGCAACGGGCGCGCCTATTCCCGTCAGTGGCTGCCGGGCGCGGGCGACACCACTAGTGTGGCCGTCGTATCTGGTACTCGCGCGGGCGCTTTCGGCCACGTCAAGGCCGCCGCCGCCGGCCGCGTCTTCGGCTATGTCGATTGCGAATTGACATCGGCTGTTCGCAGAGAAAACACGTATGATCCGCGGCCGGACGCCGAAATCGCCTTTACGCATCGCTACCCCACCTACTCCCTCTTCGACGGCGCGCCGAACTTCGGTTTTCCAAAAAAGAATGAAACCATGGGGTTTGAAATTAACCTCAAGAACAATGGCCAGACATCGCTACCGCCGGGCATCCAAGTCAAAGTGTGGATCAACACGCCGCATCGCAATGCCGACACCCTGCCGGGCGTCATGGACAAACCGAGCATGGTATTCAACGTGGATCGGCCGCTCCCGCCGTTCGATCCTTACAAACCGCAGTACATCGTACTGAATGCGACCTCGCGCTGGCCGTATGCCTTGCAGCCCTGCGGTCCGCGCGCCACCTGGAAAAAAATAAACCTGAGCCGGGTTGGCGAGCGCTGGTTGGTCGTCGCCCTCACCTGCACCAATGACACCAACCTGCGCAACAACCGTTATGAAGCCGCCTTCCACGGCCATACCTATCATCCCATCTTCCGCGAATTGGCTAACCTTACGAACCGCATACCTTCTGTGGCTGGCGATCCGTGCAGTTTGGAATACCTCGCATGCAAAACGGCCGATGCCATCCAGTGCGTCTGGGAACGCTCCGGTACCGCCAAGAATGAAGACGTCCTCGAACGTCTCTACTTCGACAGTTACGGGATGGGTTTTCCGAGTGACGCCAAGGATGAAGCCAGCCGCCAAGCGGCCTGGCGCGCTGTTCAAGACAAATATGAAGGCTGGCGTGAACTCGACATCTGGTGGGGCGATAATCAGAACTGGGAACGCTACGACTGGACCTATGCCGCCGAATTGCATGAAAGCGGCCATCTGTTCCACCCACTGGGCGATCTCTACTACATGTGGGTTCATCCGGTGTGGACCGGCGCGGCCAAGATGGGCGACGGGGCGCCAGTTCAACTTGCGACTCACGTTTGGGGCCCGGATCTCTTCGCGGACGGCCAGGCCGCGATCACAGTGCCCGCCTGCGAGCTGATGAAACGCTATATTGTCGGCAGCCGCGGGGTCGGCCTTGAGAGATGGTGGACGGTCTGTCCGCCGAAGTGGTATGTGCGGATACTCGATCGCGATGGCAAGCCTGTCCCCAACGCAGAAGTCGCCGCGTGGCGCTGTCAGTATGCCACGCCCGCCATTGTTGGCAAGACTGGACCGGATGGCCGCCTCGATCTCACTAGCGACCTCGGCCAGCCCACCATTGATAATCTCGGCATCACGCACTATTACCATGGCAATGCCACTGAAACCCACCTGGCGGATGCCATCGCGCAAATCTTCACGGTCAAAATCGGCGCCTATCAAGACAGCGCGATCCTTGGTGCGGAAGACAGCGCGGCCATGGGTCGCAACACCTTGTTGTATCACGCTATGGTGGATAAGAAGGAATGGACCTGGGACTTGCCGACGAACTTCAAGGCGGGTGCGCCAAGTCCTGGTTTCAGCGTGCAGACCGGGGTGAAAGGCGCAACCGTGGAAATGCATGTTTCAGGCCAGACGGGCGCGACCTACCGGCTATATCGCCGCTGGGAGCCTTCCTATGTGCGCCGCGTGCTCGGCGAGTACACCGCCACCGGCGCGTTTCTGGCGATCACGCAGAATATGGCCGAGCCAGATGGGTATGGCAAAAACCGCTTTCGTGCCATTTATGAGTTGACGGAGCGCAGTGCGAAGGGTGAGTCGCTCCCACGTGTCATTACGGTCACCGGCTTTATCAACGCGCGTGGCGTCACCGCCCAGCCCGATGGCACCCTCCTCGTCACCGCCAATTGCGGTCGCGGCAATCCCTTTTGCATCCTCGTCAATGATTGCACGTTTGTCGAATACTTCTATCACTACCGCTTTGGGCATACGGCGACGAAAGTGGTGCCGTCGCGCCTGACGCCTGGCCGCTATTTCGCTACGGTGCATGTGTCCGACATGGACACAGACGATTCCCGTTTTGACATTGCTGAACCGCTCAGTCCGGTGCGCACGGCCTACGATGTGGGCAATGAAATTGGCTGGTTCGATGCGCCCGCGGCGTCGCTCGTGCCGCCTTACTCGATCACCATGGCCAATGCTGATGTGGCTTTGCGCATCAATCCCGGCGATTCCATCGCAACGGACGCTGAAGCGGGCACTGCGGCGATAGTGATTAGGAAGGACGGCCGGACGCTCTACACGGACAAGTCGGCGTTCATACCGGAGACAACAACATTCAGATTTCTTGCACTGCGTTTGGCCGGCCGGCCGGGCACGAACGCTTGGTTGCGTGAATTGTCCGCGGCTCGCGGTCTCGGCGTCATTTTGGCGAACGGCACCGAATACATCGTCATCGCCGATGCCGGCAATGGTCGCATTGCCGTCTGGGACAGCAATACGACCTATTGCACACACTGGCAAAAAGCGGGCGCGTGCCCGGCGGCCATTGCACCGCATCCCCTGCAGGCCGACGCCTTCTTCGCGCTCGACCGGCAGGCCTCCGGCGCGTCGGCCCTGTATCTCTTTACGTTTGCCAGCAACACCTTGAGTGTGGCACCCGGCTATCCCCTCCCGCTGCCGGTGGGTGACGATCCGAGCGGCGCCGAAATCGGCCTCGCCGTGGCGGCCCAGCCGGACGGCACGCTCCTGTTGGCGGTGACCGACGCCGCCAAAGGCCGGATCGTCGAGTATGCCCAAAACGGCACGGCCTTGAAGGAAGTGGCGGTGTACACCAAGGCGGTCGGCACCTTCGCGGGCGATCCGCAACTGACGAAGCCGACCGACGTGGCCTATTCTGTGAAAAAGGGCGTGCTGCAGTTGTACGCGCTGGACGGCCTCGATCGGCTTGTACGCGTGCGCTAGCCCACCCGCATGCACCATAGCTTGGCGCGTGCTGATACTGGCCATAAAAAACCCCCGCAACGTGCCGTGTTGCAGGGGCTGGAAAAGTGGCTGGGGCGTCAGGTCTCGAACCTGAACTATCTTGATCCAGAGTCAAGTGTGTTACCAATTACACCACGCCCCAACTCATTGGTGCAATAGTATAGGCAAAAGCAGCGTTGTTGTCAAATGCGTTGTCGCTTGTTTCCGCTTCCCGGCTGCCGCTCTGAGGAAAATCGTTCACAACGAACGATTTTGTAATGGGGGAACTTCAGGGCTGCTTGGAGTCACGCCGACGGCGGGATTCAGGGTTCATCGTTCATCGTTCATCGTTCATCTCTTTCCTGAACCCTGAACCCTGCATCCTGAACCCTGAATCCTTGGCTGCCCGGGGCGCGCGACTAGCGCCGGCGCCGACGATGGCCGCCATCGCTCTGCGCCGGCGCCGGCGCGGATGGTGCCGCCGGCTCGTCCTCCATCCCCGGCTTGGGCGCGTGCAATGACTGATGGTAGAACTCCTCGAACAGCATCGCGATCAGGCCGTGCTCATCCTCGCTTTCGGCGAGGGTGCGGCAGAGCGGCAGGAAGCGCTGCATCCGTTCCGATTGCACCCGATCCAGGGTGCGAAAGCGCGCTTCGAGCAAGGCCGTCAGGCGCTGCGCGACGATGGTTTGGACATCATCATCGCTGGGCAACGGGTGTTCGACAAACTCAATTTTGAAGCGCTTCGCAATGTCATCCAAGGCTGCGCGTTCCAAGGGGTCAATCAGCATGATGGCCGTGCCGCTGGCGCCGGCGCGGCCAGTGCGACCGGCCCGATGAATGTACGTTTCCAAGTCTTCGGGCGGCGCGTATTGGAAGACATGCGACAGGTCGTGAATATCAATGCCGCGGGCGGCAATATCGGTGGCGACCAGAAAGCGCAAGGTGCCGGCGCGCACGCGCGCCATAACCTTTTCGCGCGCGCTTTGCGAGAGCTCGGCCGACATCGCGTCGGCATCCAAGCCAAAGCGCTGCAAGACGATCGTCAGATAGTTGACGTCGGCCTTGGTGTTGCAGAAAATGATGGCGGAATCCGGATTCTCGACTTCAAGGATGCGCACCAACCCACGGTCGCGCTGCATCGCCGGCACGATGCAGAAGAGGTGCTCGGTTTCCGAAACATAGACATGATCATGGCTGAGACTGATGAATTCGGGGTCGTGCATGAACTGGTGCGCCAGTTTCAGGACGAAGGGCGGAAAGGTCGCGGAGAACATGTAGGCGCTGTAGCGGCGCTTGGGCAGGTAGCGCTGCAGCCGACGCATATCGGGATAAAAGCCCATCGAGAGCATGCGGTCGGATTCATCAAAGACGAGCATGTCCAGCGCGTCGAGCACCAGCACTTGGCGCATCAAATGATCGAGAATCCGGCCCGGCGTGCCGACCACAATATGCGCGCCCTCGCGCAAGGCGTCGAGCTGCGGCCCATAGCCGACGCCACCGTAGACCGCCACGCTGCGCACGCCGCTGTCGCCCGCCAGCAGTGCGACTTCCAGCGAGACCTGCAGCGCCAGTTCGCGCGTTGGCACCAGCACCAGCGCCTGGCATGCCTTCTTGTGTTTGTCAATGCGCGCCAGCATCGGCAGCACAAAGGCACCGGTCTTGCCGCTGCCGGTGCGCGATTGCACCATCGCATCCCGGCGCGCGAGCACATGCGGAATGGTCTTGGCCTGAACGGGCATGAATTCAGTCCAGCCGGCACGCGTCGCGGCGGCGCGCAGCAGCGGCGGCGCGGCCGCAAGGGTGAGTTCGGCAAGCGCGGTGCTGGGCGTTGCGTCGGCGGTGGTGGTCGGCGAAGTCGGTGGCATTGCAGGGGGATCTGTCATGGATTATGGTTACGCAAGTGTCGTTAGTCTACGCGCTAGAGTATACACAATTTGCGGCCATCTGTACAATCGCCCGGCAAATTAGGGGTCAGGGGTCAGGGGTCAGGGGTCAGGGGTC
>CAYNJC010000049.1:0-27762 GCA_964397565.1 uncultured bacterium | reverse complement strand
CTACAATGCAGATGTAGCCGCGGGCGTTGACCGCGGCAGAACTGCGGCCGCCCTCACCGCGGGCGGCGACAAGGACGCTGCAACGTAGAACGCGCTCTCATCAGTAAGGTATCCCACGGAAAGCACAGAAGACCACGCCACGCACAACACCTGTAAACGGGCCGCCAGAGCGCCTTGCGCTAACGCCATGCACCCCGGATTGCGTCAGCTTTTGCGGCGGTGCAGGCCGGGCAGTGCGACGAGCAGCAGCCACAGCGCGGCGGGTTCAGGTATGTCCCAACCGAGTTCGATCACTTCAAAGTCGTGGGCGTGAATGGCCGCGAACTGCGGATTGAGCACGTCGTTGTCCCAGCGCGGGTCGGACGTGCCGGAAAAATACATATCGCTGCCCGTGTCCGCGACGATCAGACCATAGGTCTGCAGCGCCTGCAAGATGACCCGCACGGCGAACGGCTTGTTGGAGATGACCACGCTGGACTTGAGCCGCAGGCGCGCGCCTAGTGGAATCGGGCTGTTCGCGTCGGAGGTGGCGTTGTGCGCGGCGGGGAACACATAATCTTTGACGCCGTGGACGGTGCCGCGAATGGCGTGGTCGATGTTGCTCGTGACAAATACTTCCTCGGCGCGAACCAGGCCGGGCAGAATGGCCAGGCCGGCGGCGTCGGCGGAGGTCCAGCCTTCCGGCCGGCGCCGGTTGGTATCCAGCTCGAAAATGGCGCCGCTGCCGGCCTCCCAGCGCGCGCCGGTCCAGTGCGTCGCCCAGGTTTCATAGAGCAGCCGGCGACTTTCATCCAGCAGAATCAAATGCCGGTCGCCGCTCGCACCGCCACCAATGACGCCACCTTCGATCATGCCATTGGTCTTGGCTTCATGGGGGATTGGATAGCCGGGCGGCTGGCCGGGCGCATTCGTGTCGCTTTCATCGGCATAGTCAAAAGTAACCCAGCGCAGAGGCGTGTTCGACGGCACGACGCCATAAGAGATGCCGTAGGCGAGATCGGCGCCAAAATCGGGATGCATGCCGTCATTGGCGCCAATGTACGTGATGATGGCATCCGACGCGGCGGACAGCGGCGCGTTGGTGATCGGAATATACCACCAATTATCAGCGGGAAACAGCGGCGTGTGCAGCGGGCCGTTGACGGCCACGGCGCCGTGCACGTGCGCGGCCGCGCCAAGAAGGACTGCGCCATACAAAACGTGGAGCATGTGCCGGGATTTCATATGCATCAACTATAGTATAGCAAAAGGGGCGGCGGCAAAGAATATGCCAGAGTTGTCTTGTGGCCACCCGCGCCGAGGGCGGTTACTCTTCTGCCGCGGTCATGGCGGGACGGCGGGTTCTGCAACCGCAGCGGCAGTATCTCTCCCACCAACACAGTTCCTTAATAGTGGAGTTTCACAAGCGGCCGGGCAACGCGGCCGGGCAAGTTGACAAAAAAGGCCTGTTGTGCGACAATTTAACGCTATTGCGTAGAATTCATTTGCCTCTCTAGAAACCATGAAAGCGACGGCAGTACATGTTGGATTGATTGGCTGCGGCACGGTGGGCACCGGTGTCGCGCGCATTCTTTTGACCGAAAAGCGCGCCTTGCGCGAGCAGCTCGGCCTGCCACTCGAGCTGGTGCGGATCGCCGACTTGAACACGCGCCCGCGCAAGGGCGTGCCGACCACGCCCGGCCTGCTGGTGAAATCCGCCGATGCGATTCTGAACGATCCGCACATTGAAATTGTGGTCGAACTGATCGGCGGCCTGACCGTTGCCAAAGAGGTCATTCTGCGCGCGATGCGCAGCGGCAAACATGTCGTCACGGCCAATAAAGCGCTGCTGGCGATCGCCGGCCCCGAGCTGCACGCAGTGGCGCAAGAACACAATGTTGATTTGTTCTATGAAGCCAGTGTCGCCGGCGGTATTCCGATCATCAAGGCGCTGCGCGAAGGCTTTGTCGCCAATCGTTTGGATGCCGTGCTCGGGATTGTCAACGGCACCTGCAACTACATCCTTACACGCATGACGCAGGACGGTCTTGAATTCCGGGCCGCCGTGCGCGAAGCCCAGCGCAAGGGCTATGCCGAGGCCAATCCGGCGTTTGATATTGACGGCTTGGACGCCCGCCACAAACTCGGCATCCTGGCCTCGCTGGCCTTCGACCAGTGGGTGCCGCAGGAGGCCATTTACGTGGAAGGCATCCGGCGCATCACCACGCTCGACATTCAATGCGCCGGTGAACTTGGCTACGTCATCAAATTTCTGGCGATCGCGCGCGCCGGCGAACGCGGCATCGAGCTGCGCGTGCATCCCACGCTGCTTCCGCAGCACTCGATGTTTGAAGGCGTGCGCGATGTCTATAATGCCATCGAAGTGCGCGGCACGCCCATCGGCACAACCATGTTTTATGGCATGGGCGCGGGCATGAACGCCACCTCAAGCGCGGTCATCGCCGATATTGTCGACATCGCCCGCAACGTCCAGCACCCCCTGCAAAAGCGGCGCCCGCCCTTTATGTTCGGGGCGGAAAAGCAACGCCTGCTGCCGATGGCCAGTGTCTGCACCAAGTACTACCTGCGCTGCACGACGGTGGATCGCCCGGGCGTGATTGCCGCCATCTCGCGCGAGCTGGGCGCGCGCAACATCGGCTTGACCTCCGTCATTCTGCATGAAACTGCGCGCGGCGCGTACTCGACAATTTTGTTCATGACCCATCAGGCGCGCGAGGCCGACGTGCAAAACGCCTTGCAGGCCATTGACGCCCTGCCGGTCATCAAGGCCAAGACCGCCATGCTGCGCGTCGAAACCGAGACCAACTAATCACGATGAACGCACCCCGGATCGAATTGTATGACACGACCCTGCGCGATGGCACCCAGGGTGAAGGCGTCGCCTTTTCGGTGATGGACAAAATCCTGATCACCAAGCGCTTGGACGCCTTCAAGCTTGATTATATCGAGGGCGGCTGGCCCGGCTCGAATCCCAAGGACGTCGAATTTTTCGAACGCATGCGCGACGTGCCGCTGACGCACGCCAAGATTGCCGCCTTCGGCTCGACCCGCCACGCCAAGCACACCGCCGCGGATGATCCCAATCTGCAAAAATTGATCGCGTCGCACGCGCCGATCATCACCCTTTTTGGCAAGAGCTGGCTGCTGCACGTCAAGGAGGCCCTGCGCGTCAGCGCCGACACGAACCTGGCGATGATTCACGATAGCGTCGCGTTCTGCGTCACGCAGGGCCGCACGGTCATTTTTGACGCCGAGCATTTCTTCGACGGCTACAACGACGATGCCGGCTATGCGCGCGCGGCGCTGGCCGCGGCGGTGAAGGCGGGCGCGCACTGCCTGTGCTTGTGCGACACCAATGGCGGCATGCTGCCGGCGCGCGTGCAGGTAATTGTGACAGACATATGCGCTGCCTTTCCCCGCGTGCGGATCGGGTTTCATGGCCACAATGATGCTGCCTGCGGCGTGGCCAATGCACTCACGGCGGTGGCCGCCGGCGCGCGCCACGTGCAGGGCACGATCAACGGCATGGGTGAGCGCTGCGGCAACGCCGACCTGACCGGCATCATTCCCGGCCTGATTCTGAAAATGGGCTGTACCGTCAAGGCCGACCTGCGCCAAGTGATGGACGTCAGCCGCTACATTGACGAACTGTGCAACAGCCTGCCGCACAAGCGCCAGCCGTATGTCGGCGCGAGCGCGTTCGCCCACAAAGGCGGCATTCACGTCAGCGCGGTGCAGCGCGACGCGCGCACGTACGAACACATTCCGCCCGAGACGGTCGGCAATCGCCGGCGCGTACTGGTCTCCGAACTCAGCGGCCAATCGAACGTGTTGTTCAAGGCCAAGGAGCTCGGCATTGATCTGCAGAGCGGCAGCGCCGCCGCCAAATGCGTCCTCGAGGAAATCAAGCAGCGCGAGCATGAGGGCTATGAATACGAAGCGGCCGACGCCAGTCTTGAACTGCTGATCCACAAAGCGCAGGGCACGTTCTCGCCTTCGTTTGAGGTGACCGCCTTTCGCGTGATTGACGAGGAGAAGAACGGCGCAGTGGTCTCGGAGGCCACGATCAAAGTGCGCGTGCAGGGCTGTGAAGAGCACACCGCCGCCGAAGGCGATGGCCCGGTGCATGCGCTGGATGGCGCGCTGCGCAAGGCGCTGCGGCCGTTTTTCCCCGCCCTCGAAGAAATCAAACTGGTGGATTACAAAGTGCGCGTGCTGACGGTCAAGGGCCTGGCCGGCACGGCCGCGAAAGTGCGCGTGCTGGTCGAGTCAACCGACGGCACGGATATCTGGGGCACCGTTGGCGTCTCGACCAATGTGATCGAGGCGTCGTATGAAGCCCTGTGCGACTCGCTGGAGTACCATCTGCTGAAATCACAGCGCGGCACTAACACCACCAAGCACCATGACTAGTTCCCCGCACCTTGCGCGAAAAACACCCACGCCACATCTGGCCGTGCCGGCCCAGGCGCATTACGCCTGGCTTTGGGATGTGGACATGAGCAATGAGGAGTTTGACGCAATTCTTGCCGGCCGTGCCACGCGTGGCGCCTTTGACACCCGCTGGGCCATTATTCGTTTGGTCGAGTATGCGCCGTGGCGCGAACTCAAACAACGCTTGCCGCACCAACTCTTTCTTCACTATTGGCCGGAAATACGCCAGGGCGTCCGCTCGGATGGCTGTCGCGAAGGCATGGATTTCATGTATGAGCGCTGGCGTGGCCAACAGTAGCGCGCACTGGCAACGCCTGTATGCGCTGCAGGACGCGGCTGCGACCGTGCTGCGTGGTGTCGACCATGGCTTTTACCTGACGGGCGGCACCGCCCTGTCGCGCGGATATTTCGCCCATCGCTACTCCGAGGATCTTGACTATTTCACGAATGATCGCGTCGAGTTTGCGTTGTGGCGCGACCGCTGCATTGATGCCCTCGCGCACGCAGGCCACGCCGGCTGGTCGCTGGATGTGCTCCGGCGTGACACCCGCTTTGGCCGCATCATCCTGCATGCCGATCTCGACTTGAAACTGGAATTCATTAACGATGTGCCCTGCCACTGCGGCGCCGTGGTGCCGCATCCGCAATTCGGCCGGCTTGATACCTTGGAGAATATTCTCTCCAACAAAATCACCGCCTTGATGGATCGCGCGGCACCAAAGGATGTTGCCGACATATTTTGGTTGTGTTGCCGCGCCGGCATGAGCCTGAACGCCGCGCTGGAAGGCGCAACCGGCAAGGCGGCAGGCATCTTTCCGCCGCTGGTTGCCAAACAGCTGTGTGCGGTGGCGGCGCGCGGCGTCCCCGACGTGTACTGGTGTGCCGACAAGCAACCATCTGCAAATGAGTTCGCTGCCGGCATGCATGCCCTGACAACCACCCTCCTTGATTAAGCAGCATCCATGGACATTCCCAAACAATACGCCCCCGCCGAGATCGAGCCCCGCATCGCCGCCGCCTGGCAAACCGCCCAGGCCTTCAGCCCGCGCACGCATGCTGGCGGCACCCCGTACGGCATCGTCATGCCGCCGCCGAATGTCACCGGCGCGCTGCATCTCGGCCACGCCATCAACAACACCCTCCAGGATATTCTCATCCGCTATCACCGCATGTGCGGCGACAACACGCTCTGGCTGCCCGGCGTGGATCATGCCGGCATTGCGACCCAGGCCGTCGTCGAGAAAAAACTATTCGAGGAAGAAGGCAAGACGCGCCACGACATCGGCCGGGAAGCCCTGGTGCAGCGCATCTGGGACTGGAAGCAAAAATTCGGCGACCGGATTGTCGTGCAGTTGCAGGCGCTGGGCTGCTCGTGCGACTGGGCGCGCCTGCGCTTCACGCTCGACGAGCAATGCGCGCGCGCCGTCCGCCACACCTTTTACAAAATGTTTCGCGATGGTCTGATTTATCGCGGCAAGCGCCTGGTCAATTGGGACACCATGCTGCAGACGGCCGTCTCCGACGATGAAGTCTACCACGAGACCATCAAAGGCAACCTCTGGCACATTTGGTACCCGGTGCAGGGCAGCGACGCGCGCGTGCTGGTCGCCACAACGCGCCCGGAGACCATGCTGGGCGACACCGCCGTCGCCGTCCATCCCGACGATGCGCGCTATCAGCATCTGATCGGCAAGACCGTGCTGCTGCCGCTGATGCAGCGTGCAATCCCGATCGTGGCCGACGCCGAATTGGTCGACCCGGCCTTCGGCACCGGCTGTGTCAAGGTGACGCCGGCGCATGATCCGAACGACTATGCCTGCGCCCAGCGCCAGCAGTTGCCGCTGATCAACATTCTCAATCCGAACGGCACGATCAACGACAACGGTGGTCGCTTTGCCGGCCTTGACCGCTACGCCGCGCGCAAAGCCGTCGTGGCCGAGCTCGAGGCGCTCGGCCTGCTGGATAAAATCGAACCGCATGAAACGCCCGTCGGTCATTCCGACCGCTCCAAGACGCCGATCGAACCGTATCTCTCCGATCAATGGTTCGTCACCATGGCGGAGCTCGCCGAGCGCGCCATGGCCGCGGTCAGCGATGGGCGCGTCACGTTCCATCCGCAACGCTATGCGAAAATGTACCTGGATTGGCTGTCTGAAAAACGCGACTGGCCGATCAGCCGCCAGTTGTGGTGGGGCCATCGCATTCCTATCTGGTACGCACAGGGCGTGGATGAAGCGGCACTGCGCGCCGCATTCGTCGGCCGTGACGACGTCGCCTGGCGCTGGGATGCCGACCATCAGCAATGGTGGCTGTGCGCGCGCGACCACGATCTTGCGCCGGACGCCGTGCCCGGCTGCACGCTGCAGCAAGACCCGGATGTGCTGGACACCTGGTACAGCTCCGCGCTCTGGCCACACTCGACCCTCGGCTGGCCCGATGCCACGCCGGAGTTGCAGACGTGGTACCCCACTAATGCCCTCGTCACCTCGCGCGACATTGTCACGCTGTGGGTCGCGCGCATGGTCATGACCGGCCTGTATAATCTTGGACGTGTACCGTTTGGCGACGTGGTCATTCATGTCAAGATTCTCGATGGCCAGGGCCAGACCATGTCAAAATCCAAAGGTAATGGGGTTGACCCGATTGACATCATCGAGCAATACGGCGCCGACGCCTTGCGCTTTGTCATGGCGTACACTGCCACGGAAACGCAGGACGTGCGCATGCCGGTCCAGTTCAAATGCCCGCACTGTGGCGCGCTCACGCCGCAAACGCCGAAAAACATGACGGCGCTCACCTTGCCCTGCGCGCACTGCAAGAAGAGCATGGCCACGCGCTGGGCCGACGAGCCGACCCAGCTGCAAAACGGCCTGGCGCTGCTCACCAGTGAACGCTTCGAACTCGGCCGCAATTTCTGCAATAAGATTTGGAATGCCAGCCGCTTTGCCTTGTTGAATCTCGAGCCGGGTGTGCCGGTCTTCACACCCGCGCAGTTGCAGCAAGCCATTGCGGATGACCGCTGCGGCGCGCTCGGCGCCGATGACACCTGGATTCTTGAGCGCCTGGCGCTCGTCACCGAACTGGCGACCACGGCGATCGAGCAATACCACTATCACGACTACGCCGCCGGCCTCTATGAGTTCATCTGGAATGAAGTCTGCGACTGGTATCTCGAAGCGGCCAAGTCGGAACTGCACGGTGACCCATCGCCGACCCGCCGACGCGCACAGACGGTGCTGGCTTGTGTCCTCGGCGCAATGGTGCGCCTGCTGCAGCCGGTCATGCCGTTCATCGCCGAGGAAATCTGGCGCGTGCTGCACGAAGTCTGCGGCGCGGCCGCGCCCGGCTTGCTGGCGCTGGCAACCTGGCCGCGCGCCGTGCGCGGCTTCTGTTCGCCGCAACGCCTCCAATTGGTGAATGACAAATATGAGCTGATCCGCCTGGGGCGCAGTTTGCGTGGCGAATTTTCGATCGCACCCGCGGCGAAATTACGCTTTGCGATCCGGCCGCATGACGAGGCCAGCACCGTCTTCTTGCGCGAGCAATGCGACACGCTGCAACGCTTTCTCGGCGCGACGGAAGTCATGGTTGATCCGGCGTTCGTCCCGCCGCACCCCATGCCCACGCAGGTCAGCGCCGACGCGACCTTATATATGTTCCTCGACGGCGCGTTGGATGTCGCCGCCGAAACAGCGCGCATCACCAAGCAACGTGCCGAAACGGAAAAATTTATTGCCGGCATTAGCGCCAAACTGGCCAACGAGAAATTTGTCGCGCATGCGGCGTCCGAAGTCGTCGACGCCGAACGCGACAAGTTGCGCGAGGCCCAGGAACGCCTGCGCAAGCTGGAACAGATGCAGGCTATGCTTTAGGATCTCATTGTTCAATTGTCAACGCTCATTTGTCATTTGTCAATTTCTGCAATGATAAGTGACCATTGACCAATGATCAATGAAAAATGAAAAATGACCAATGATCTGCACAACTTCTCGCTGCACGAGCCTTGCCCCAAGTGCCTCGAGCGCATCACGGATCTGGAGCGCATGCTCGGCTATGTATTTCAGAACAAGGCGTTGCTGCTCAAGGCGCTGACGCATTCGTCGTATGCGCATGAAAACCCGCGCACCAACCTGCGCCACAACGAGCGCGTCGAGTTCCTGGGCGATGCCGTGCTCGATCTGCTGCTGGCAGAACATCTTTTCAGGCGTTTTGCCGAGCGCTGGGAAGGCGACTTGTCGCTGATGCGCTCGTGGCTGGCCAGTGAATCGTCCTTGGCGGATGTGGCGCAGAGCATCAATCTCGGCGGCTTTTTGTTCTTGGGCGTCGGCGAGGAAACGTCGGGCGGGCGCAATCGCCAGGCGCTCTTGGCCGACGGGCTCGAAGCCGTGCTGGGCGCCATCTATCTGGATTCTGATCTGGACACCACCCGGCGCGTCGTCGAACATCTCTTCACCGCCAAACTAGAAAGTGTGGATGAGGAAAAAGAGCGCGTCAATTACAAGAACGCACTGCAAAGCCGCATGTCGGCGGCGGGCCGCGGCGCGCTGGACTATCGCCTTATTTCAACCGGCGGGCCTGAACACATGAAACGCTTCGAGGTCGTGGTCTGCAGCAAAGGCGAGCAACTTGGGCGCGGCATGGGTTCGACCAAAAAGGAGGCCGAGATGCAAGCCGCCTGCGCCGCACTGCTGGCGCTTGACCAGGCCCCGCAGCAGTAGGTAGTGCCACAAAGTCGCGAAGACACAAAGAAACAACGGCAATCAGTATTCGGTGATCGGCTGCTTGGAGCTGGCTTGGCTAGTCCCGTCAACGGCGTGGATGGTCAGTACGCCAGTACGTCGGTGATCGGTAATCAGTGATCGGTGGCGGCGCAGAGGTAGTGCGGGCAGATGTACACCGGGCGGCGTCCTCGCCGTACCGCCAACGGTGGTAGGGTGGCCGCGCGGGGCATGCTGCTCCAGAGTGGGAGCGGCCTCCGCGCCGCGAATGCTGCTGCTGGGATTGGGCCAGATGTAGAGCCGCTTCCAGCGGCTATGCTGCCGCTTTGAAAGTACAAAGTGATTCTGCTATACTCTCAGCAAGATCACGTTGTGGTACTAACCGTCCAGTCCGAAGAATCAAAACAGGAGAAACAAATGCAGCCGACAATCACCTGCGGAAAGCAACTCGCGGAACACGCCAATCTCGCCGGCTCGGTGTTCAACGACGTGAACCTCTCGGGGTCTGCGTTCGAGAACGTGAATCTGAGCAAGACCAGGATGCACGACATCAACCTGAGCGACCTCGATCTTTCAGCGGCGCAGATCGGCGGGGCAACGTTCAAACACAT
This sequence comes from uncultured bacterium, assembly GCA_964397565.1. Classification (GTDB taxonomy): domain Bacteria; phylum Auribacterota; class UBA3054; order UBA3054; family JAPLST01; genus JAPLST01. Next base: position 17,999 of record CAYNJC010000049.1, on the reverse strand, counting down.
TGGGCCTCCGCCAAACAAGGAAGGCAAACAGGAGCGACAACGCCCGGTCACGTTCGAGGAAGCCATGCTGTGCGACAGCACCTTCAGAAAGGTGGACCTGTCCAACGTGAAGATCATTGACTGCGATGTCACGGGCATGACTATCGACGGGGTTCTCGTCACCGACCTCATCGCCGCGCACAAGCATCAGCAGAAGTAAGACTGCGAACCAAGTACTGAAGCAAAGGCGGCGTGCGCCGCATCGCTCAGCGCTTGGCGGCCGGACTGCAGACGAAACCTTGCTCGCCGAAATGCCGGTCGAACGTGAACACCCGCGTCGCACCGCGCACGCGCATCAGCTCAAAGCTAATGCAGTCAACCAGCGACAGAGTGCGCCGTGCCGCGGCCAAGAGCGCAGCCGCGCCGGCGTGATGGACACGCTCGTCAACCCACACCACGGCGACCGCCGGCAGCAGGTCCAGGAGAAACAAGCGCACGGCCGCGATACCGCAATGGCGTTGGAGCACCGCGCAGGTTTCCAGCACAATATAGTTGCTCGTGAACAGGGCTTCGCCTGCATCGAGCAATGCTTCCCATGCCGCACGGCCAGCACGGTGATGCGCATCATCAGCATCGAGCACGGCGATGAAGGCAGACGTATCAACAAAGGCGGACATCAGTGCGACGCCTCTGCGAATGCGTCATCATGGCGCGTGGAGAGGTCGTGGCGGCCGGAACGCACCGTGCCCGCCGCCGCCCGCGCGCGGCGCAGCACTTCAGCAGCCGACACCGTGCGTGGCGATTGCATGAGCGCGGCGACGCTCGTGCGGATCAAATCGGCCATCGAGACGCGTTGCGCGCTGGCCTGCTGTTTGAGATACGCCGCCTGCTCCTCCGTTAACTGTATCTGGGTCCTGATCATCGGTCATCCGCAATGTTACATCGTTACATCTGTTCTGTAATCATTATAGCATACTGGAGCATCTGGGTCAATGCGCTTCCGCGCGTTGCGGATCAGGGACGCAGTCAAGCGCCGTGTGCATCCGTCTGCTTGAGCATGTGCACGTTTCCCGCTGCCGCATCAGCCAAGAAACGATCCAGCCCGAACAACCGTTTCGGATTGTCAATAAACAACCATGCGGCCACTTCCTTGGCGCGCGCCAGACCAAAAGAACCGTCGGTCACTTTCTGCGCGAGTGCCGTCGCGACATTCTGGCGGGCCAGCAACTGGTGGCCATAGACGCCATCGACAAAGCAGTAATCCCCTCCGAACGCGCTGATCTTATTGGCGGGAACAGCATCCAGCCATTCGACCAGTGCGCGCCGGGCCGCTTCCGGACTGATAATGTGGCCCCAGCACATATCAATAAAGACATTCCGGAAATTCTTGGCCAGGCTGCCGAGTTCCATCACATAGGGATAGCCCATGTGGAAAAGGTCAAACCGCGCGTTGCGATATTCCAGAAAGAGGTTCGTCAGAAGGGTCGGATTGGAGTCATAGATGAAGTTGCCATTGCCTTCCTGAATGCCGGTGTGGATCTGGTACACGAGATGGTTCTCGTCCGCTACACGGCACACGAAATGCATCATCCAGTCTGAGAGCACCTTGGCCACCTTGACGGGCGGCCGCCAGTCCGGAAGAGTATCGTCGTTGAACAGTTCATTGAAGGCGCGCTCGGCATCTGCATGCGTGACCTTATCGAAGCGAAGGCTGCGATGATACGCCAGCGCGCATTTCAGGCACACGACCCGGGTGTGGCCCGTCAGGTGCTTCTCAATCTGCCGACGGGTGACTTCCATCCAGTCGGCAAGGGTATGCACCTCTAGCCCCACCTCTGCTCCTGTGGCGCGGATCCCACTGTAGTGTGTGGGGCAGATAAAATCATCTGTCCGCATGGCGAAGACAAAGGGGTCGTCCGTTTCCTGATACGGCGTGGGCATGGCATCGCGGATTGCCAGAGCTATGCCGGATTTGTCATGCACGACGAATCGGTAATGCCCGCCGCGCGTGCGCGCTTCCTTGAACAAACGGTCCAACTCTTCAATCGTGTGGGCATTGATCGCGGTGATGCCGTATATATCTCTGGCAGCAAGGGCCAGCGCGCGTCCATAGCCGGTGGTCTCGGCCGCATGCCAATACGGTGCAACTATCTGCCACCGGCTTTTGATGTCTGTGCGGCTGTCGCGAACGGTGGCTAGATCGTTGTCACTCAAACCGGCGGACACGAGATCGCACGAGAAGTAGTGCGTCAGCCACTCGGCCAGAACATCGGTGTCCTTCGGACGCTCTGACTCGAACGGCAAATGCTCGTGAGTATCGATGATCTTCAGCGACTGAATGTGATCGAGTAACCTACCGTACGTGTCCATGCTGTTCTCCTTGATTGCATTGCCCGACGTCCACGCTCACCTATCACCACTGGCGTTTGGCCCCAAAGCCTGCTCCGCAGGCGATGTGCCAAAAGTGCCGAAGGCATGGTAAGTAGGTAAAGCGCCTTGTGCGCATACTAGTTTTGTATAAGCGACAACCTTATATTCGTATTCTTGTTTTATGTTTCCGCGCATAGTGTCCTCTCCAAAATACGAAGACATTAACGTGTGGGCATCCTCCAATGAGGCAAACTGAAATGAGGTATGTAGTACTTGGGAGGTAAATCCATGGGCATGGTAAAACGCCGGACCTTCTGAAATAGATCCCGAGGAAAAACTGGTGAACTCATCGTCGCCGAAGTTGTCAATTATGATAATCGTTCCATTCCCTTTCAAGACACGCTCTACTTCCGCAAGTCCTTTCGACTTGTCGATTCCGGCCAGGAAATAGGCGAAGGTTGCATATGCGGCATCAAAATAGGAATCGTGAAAAGGAATGTTCTCTGCAGATCCTTTTACCCAAAGCAGATCATCATCAGACGGAATCATATCGGGATCGGGCTCCAAGCATATTATGCGCCTGCCGCGTATCCGTCTGGCAGTAAACCCGTTGCCTGCTCCTATATCCAAAATCAGGCCTTGGGGTAAATGGGCGTTTAGAAAGTCGACTATTTTCCCGGAACGATCCATGGAGGAGCGTTCTATCGAAAACAAATCCGGGTTGCAGGCCCCGTAGAATGGAATGATGTCTGACATGTCGTTATGCCGAACTGCAACTTCTGCTATTGCACATAGTTGTGGTATTCATTGCTGCATTATTGTAGCAGCAGCGTTTCGTGGAGTCAAGTCGGCTTGCGTGTTAGAATTTCCTCTAACGACGATCAGAAGTGCACGATGTTCTACTTGTCGCTGGCCGGTAAGGCCATTCGTGTATCAAGCACAAGCGTCGCTCAATGCGGGAGCGGGTCGGCGCCTACTTGCGCAATCAAACGCCGCGCGTATTCGACGGCCTCCAGTTCGAGGTCCGCAATGCAACTCGCCAGAAAGACCAGGCCGGCCACGCGTCCTGCCTTCAGCCACTCAAAGCCCAGGCGGCATTGATGTTCCATGGCGGCCATGGGCACGGGCGCGCACGCCCCGAAATCCCACATGTACAAACCAAGCAGTTTGCGCGGCTGCGGTGCTAGTTCTTCAAGCCGGCCGAAATTGCGCTCCAGGGCATCCAGATCCTTGGCATGCCATGTCCAGAAGGTGATTGCGTCCACCGCGTCGAGGTGTTGCCGGATCGGCAGGTCAAGGTCGTGGGCGGACACCACGACGTAGAGATCCAGTGGCCGCCGGGCTGCGTGCAGTTGGCGGCGGAAGCCTTCGACTTGTTCCGCCGTGAAGCGCCCGGGCGCAACGGGGTCGTTGCGAAAAAAGTCATCCATCAGCGCGCCGGTCAGATTGGGGAAGTCCTCGCTCAGGGCGATAATCTCCTGCAAATCCGGCTGACGATCATTGTCCGTCGAACCCAAATCCCCGATAATGGACCACACTATGCGCTGCAAAGGGCGCATTGGCAGGGCGTACTGCTGGAATGGCGGCGCCGGTTGGTTGCCGAACCGCACCATCATGATATTGGGAATGCCCATGTAGAAGGCGCCTTCGGCCGGCGTCATGCGGGACATTCCCGGTAGTTTCCAGCCATTGTTGGCATGCCGATGATGGCAGCCCGCTTCATGACCCCAGATCCACAGCGCATCGCGAATCGTGCCGGTTATTGCGCTGCCCTTCGTCCTTTCCATTTTGTCTCCTTAACTGAACGGCACGCGTGCGGCGCGCGTTTGTTGTTTGGGCAAAAACGTAACCTTCACGCGTTGGTGTGAGGTCTTATTCGTTCCTGGTCGTGTGCACCTGAGCTCCGCGGCTAAACCCAGACAGAACGGCGACGAAGAGGGCGATCTTGATGGCCGTCAGCCAAGAGATCGATTCGGCAACCAATCCCTGCTGGACTGCGCCGGGGAACAGATCGGGAATGGTCCAAGCCCACAGGGCCTTGACAAGGAACAGAACAACGACAAAGGCAACGCATCCGAGGGTGATGGCGCCGGCGACAATTGCTGCGAGCTTCGATCCATTCATCTTCTTTTCTCCTTTCATCGAACGTCAATGTGTGATAGTGTACATACTAATGAGAGTACTTACTTGTTGTCATGTCAATTGTAGCCGCGGGCACCTGCTTGGAGCTGGCTGGGCTAGTCCCGCCATCGGCGTGGATCCCGTCAACGGCGCGGATGACCGCGGCTGCAGAAGCCGCCCTCAGCGCGGGCGGCTACAAGGGCGCTGCAAAGCAGAAAGCGCTCTCGTTAATAGCTATACTACTTATTGCTGCATCATTGTAGTACAAGCGCTTCATGGAGTCAAGGCGGCTTGCGGCAGCATGCGCCGCACGGAGGCGGCTCCCATGCCGCCGTTGGCGGCACTGGCCAAGCCAGCTCTCTTTCAGCCCTGAACCCCGATTACTGAACCCTGATTACTGATCACCCAGGATGGCTTGATACACCTGCAGCGTGGCGGCGGCCATGCGGTCGGCGCTGAAGTCGTTAGTCACGCGCGCTAAGGCGCGCTGGCCGCAGGCAGCGCGGAAAGCATCATCAGCGAGCAGGCGCGTCAATGCTGCTGCCAGCGCCGGCGCATCGCCCGGTTCAACAATCAGCCCGGTCTGTTCATGTTGATTGACCCACGGCACGCCGGACGGCAGGTTGGTGCTAACCACCGGCTTGCCGCAGGCAAAGGCTTCGAGCTGCACAATACCGAACGCCTCGCTACGCTGGGTCGAGGGCAGACAGAAGACGTCGCAGGCGTGATACAAGGCGATCAATTCGCGCTCGTCAACTTCGCCCAGAAAATGAGTGCGGGCGGCCACGCCCAGCGCCTCGGCGCGCGCGCGCAACTGCTGTTCTAGCGGGCCGCGGCCGACAATCGCCACGTGCACGTTTGTGTCACGCAGCGCCGCCAGCAAGACGTCGACACCTTTGTAATACACCAAATGCCCGACAAACAAGATCAGCGGCGTGCCTAGTTGCTGGCGCAGTTCAGCCGCGCGTTTGGTGATGCCGTCCGTGGCCTGATACTGGGCAACATCAATGCCGTAAGGGATGACTGTGCAGCGCTCAGGCGGGAGCGCGGCGAGAAACGGGGAGAACGCGATGTGGCGCGGCGTGGCGACGATGGTGCGCGCGGCCTTGGCGAGAAAACGGCGGTGCAGCGGCGCATGCAGCTGCAACAGCATTTTTTGTCGAATGATATCGCTGTGAAAGGAGACCACCAGCCGGCCGGGACAGCCGGCGGCAAAGTAGCACCATTCGGCCCACGGATTCGGCAGGTGAATGTGGACGATGTCCGGCCGCAGGCGGCGCAGGCGCGCCGGCAGTTGCAGACAAAAACTGGTCGAACAAATCTCAGCCAGGCGGCCCAAGCGCGTGACATTCACGCCGTTGATTGTCTCGCAGACTGTGCGCCTGCTCGTGTTGGCGACCAGCACGTCGAGTTCGCACGCCTCGATCAACCGCTCACACAGCAGCTTCAAATAGGTTTCGATACCACGCTGGTAAGGCCAGTAGTATTTGCCGATATGGACGACGGTCATGGAGTAGGGAGGGTAAAGCCAGTTTTAGGTTTTAAGTTTTAGGTTTTAGGTGCAGAGATCATTTGATGCAGTAAATGCCGTTACCATGTTGCATCGAGGCGCAGGCGCAGCCAGCCGGTGGTTGCGGAGTGATAGACATACAGATAGCGCGCGTCACAGGCAAGATCGCCGGGCTGGCCGGGCGCGGTACGCGAGGCCGGTACGGAACTGCGGCGAAAGAAGCGCGCGTCCCATGCAGCAGCCGCGGTTGCGCCGGTGACGGTCGTTTCAACAAATGCGCGATTGGCGGCGGCCGCCCATAGCCAGGCGGGCGGGCCGGCGTGTGCCTCGGCAGTTGGCGGCGGCACATAGAGCGTGCTGTAATTGCTGTGGGCGATGTGCTCACCCGTCGCCGGGTTCACAAAGAACAAACCGCCCGGCCCGTACGCCGCGTCCTTGTAATGACCGCGCAGGACATCATTCGAATAGGCGCGCTGCTCGAAATACAAGCAATACTGGTTGGACGCCGGCGCCCACGCCATGGGTGAGTGGTCGTCGCGCGCATCATCGCTGAATTGCGGCCGCAGTTTGAACATCGCGCGCTGCCCGTCACGCGCGCTGACAAAACTGACGTTCTGCTCGCCGCACAGCTCGAGGCCGGCCCGCGGTATGATGCGCACATATTGGGTGGTGGCCCGATCGCGCACCCACAACTCGCCGGCGAGATCAAAGAAAACGGCGCGACTGTTGCCGTCAACTTTATGACGTCCGTCATAAAAATAGCGCGGGGTGTTCCAGGCGATGCGCAGTTGTTCGCTGCGATACAGTTGCAGCGCCAGCCCGATGGTAACGGCGATGATGATGAGGATGCTGAGACAACCAAGATCTTTTCGAATACGCATGCGTGCCCTATTTGAATGAAAGTGCCAGGCGCAGGGCGTCGTACCAGGTGCCGTGATAGGGGATGTCAAAGGTGTAGTTGTCGACCGCGCCCATAAATTGGAATGAAAAAACGGTGAGGGCCGTGTCTTTGTCATACTGCAAGCCGATGCGCGAGGTTTGGAAACCATATTCACGCAAGCGGTCGATCATGATATCAATGATTTGTTTCTGCAGACTGTCGGCCATGCTGCTGACATAATAGGTGGATTCGGGAAAGTAGAGGATGCCGCCGTGCTGCGAATGGATGGTACCGTCAAAACGATTGACGCGCGTGCCGAAGCCGGCCACGCGAACCTGTCCGGCGAAGAGCCCATCCAGCCGGTTGGTTGCCATGTGAAACGCGCGGCAGACCTCCGCGGCATTCAGATTGGTGATCTGCAGCGCGCCGTCATAGAGAAAACGCCAAGCCAGTTGGCCTTTTACCTTGCGGCGCGCGAAGGCGCCATTCACGCGGGCCTCGCCGTCGAACAGTTCGATGCGCGTGCTGGTCAGGTGCACAAAAGTGGTGAGGACATTGGCGACAAAGGCGGCGTTGCTGGCGGCGAGGGTCTGGTACGCGACCTGGGTGGCACGCCCGGTGAGACTGCCGCTGACCGCGTTGATGGCGAAGGCAAGCGGGTCGCGCGGGCGCTCGTTGAAGGCGATGGGCCGCGCCAGCGCCAACGTGCCCATTACCGCGCTGTTGCGCACGGTCGTCTTGGATTGCTTCGCGTAGATGCGCGAACAGACGGCATAGACCGTGCAGGTGGCATGCGCGACGCGGGCCGTCTGGTCGCGGCTGTCGAGCCAGGCCTGCAGGCTGACGCGCGCAAGCGAGCCGGAGCGGGTGATCGTGAACGGCACGGCCAGTGCGCTGGCGATGCGTGTCAGATTGGTGGTCAGACCATCAACGGCGACGAGCATGCTGGTGGCGGCGAACGTGCGCACGGCGAACGCAGTGTCAGCGAGGTGGGCGCGCTTGTGGAACAGCGCGGCGGAGCCGGTTCCGTAACCGGCCTGCACGCGCACGCCGGTGCCGCTGGCGCGGAACTGGCCGCTGACCACGGCCGACAAATTGCTGAGCTGGGCCGGCAGCCAATGCGTCACGGTGCGCGAATCAAAATTGGTCGCCGTGGCGTCGAGCGTGTACTGGCAGGCATCCATGACCGGTGGCCAGATTGCCGGCGCACTCGCTGAGCCGCGGCAATGGGCGGCGCCGCCCGCGAGATCGGCGTGGGCATCGGCCACGTGAACCATGCCGGTGACCAGCGTTGCGCAGACACTGATGTTACTGGCGATGTGCATGCGCCATGTCAAGGCGGCCATGCGCGCCGTGACGCAGGCATCCGCGCGCGCGGCGATCAGCGGCACCAGCTGGGCAAGGTCATTGGGGACGATAAGCGGCTGGCGCAGGGCCAGCGCGGCATCAATAAGGGCGCCGTGCGCCGTTGCATCGGCCGTGCGCGCCGCCATGCGCGGCACATCCGCCGCCAGCGTGACGGTGGCGGCGCTCACGCACAGTGACAGTGGCTGACTAGTCGGGTCAAGACATGCCTGCCCGCTGATCCGCGCGATCGTGGCGGGGGCGAACATGCCGGCCGAGGCGGGAAAAAGATCGGCGAGTTGGGCCACATTGCTCGAAGCCAAATCGGCTGCCAGCAGCATGCTGCTGTGGGCCGGCAGTAGCATGCGGACCGAGCCGGCACACACATCGCGCAGCACAAACGACGCGGCCAGCCATGCCTGCGTTGTCTGGCCGGGCGTGTAGCCGGCGTGAATGCTGCACGTGCCGCGCAACGGCACCGGCGTATGCGCGCCGGTGACGGCCACGGCAATCCGGGTGGCGGTCAAGGAAACAGCGCAGGGGAGCAGGCACGTGCGCGCCGGCCCCGCAGCGCCGTTGGGCGCGGTGTTTGTGGCCGGCACATTCAGCCGCACGGAGCCGTCCGTCAGCGTGATGACCAACTGCTGTGGCGCACGGTGCTGCCAGCGCAGGGTGACGGAGGTAAAGGTGGCGGTGGCGTGCGGCAGGCGCACGGCCACATCATCCAGGTCAACACCACTGGCGCGCCACTGCCATGCGCCAATGGTGGTCGAGACCGTGGGCGCCAGCAGGCGCACGGCCAGTTGGGCAGGCTGGATCGGAAACAATGCCAAGAGCGCGCCGCCCACCAGCAGCGTTATCAGCAGTAGGGCAAGCAGGCGCAGGAGCACGCGCATCACTCTTCGCATAGCGTCACGCCGGCATGGATGAAATGATGGGCGGGGATCTGCGCCCGCAGGGTTTTGGCAACGCGCTGTGCCGCCGCCGCGCTCGGGCACAAGCCAATGATGGTCGGGCCGCTGCCGCTAATCCAGGCGCGCAGGGCGCCGGCGGCTTCGAGCTGCGTTTGCATGCCGCGCAGTTCCGGCATCAGTTCTTCGGCGGCCAGCGCGAGATTGTTCCAGATCAAAGGCGCCAACGGGACGGGATCGCCGGCCGCATACGCCGTCAGAAATGGCGTGACCGTGCCGTGCGGGCGCGCGCGCTGGTCAAATTGCCGATAGACATCTTTGGTCAACAAGGGTGTGCCCGGATTCCAGACGACAACATGGTACGTTCGCGCCGCGAGTGGCTGGAGCGTTTCACCGATGCCCTCGCACAGCGCCGCCGGCGTGCCCAGAAAAAAAGGAACATCCGCGCCGAGCGCGCGCGCCATGCTGTGCAGCGCGGCCTCGCTGGCGGGCAACTGCCACACCTGACACAAGGCGCGCAAGGCGGCCGCCGCGTTGGCGGAGCCACCGCCCAAGCCGGCGCCCACCGGCACGCGCTTGGTGAGGGTCATGACCACGCCGGCTGCGGGTGCATAGCGTGCCATCAGTGCGCGTGCTGCGCGGCAGATAATATTGTCCTGCGGGTCGCACGCACAGTGCCCGAGCGGATCGCGGCACTCGCACACGCCGCCCGGCGCCACGGCCACGTGCAGGATGTCATACACATCGATGCGTTGCATGACCGATTGCAGCGCGTGATAGCCATCCGCCCGGCGCGTGCCACAGTCCAAGAAGAAGTTGATTTTCGCGGCACACTGGACAGCCAGGCCGCCCGTGTCAGGCAGCGGGGCGTGTGCGTGCTGGCTGGTCAGGCCGGACACCATCGTCCTATTTCAACAGCCGCAGTTTCTGCTCGACGGCCTTGTTATGGGCATCCAACTGCAATGATTTTTGCCACATCACGCGCGCCTTGTCGGGCAAGCCGAGGCGCAGATAAATATCGCCGAGATGATCGGTGATGACGGGATCTTCACCTTCGAGTTCGAGGGCGCGCTGCACTTTCTGAAGGGCGCGCTGCGCGTCACCGCGCTGGAAATACACCCAGCCGAGAGTGTCAATATATGCGCCGTTACCCGCATCGTGGATGAGCGCCTGGCTGACGAGGCGCTCGGCCACATCCAGATTCGTGCCGCTCAGGGCCAGCACATAGGCCGTGAAATTCAACATCTCGGGCTGCTGTTTCTTGTCCGGCACGATGGTCTTCAGCAGTGCGGCAGCCAGCTTGAATTGCTGGCGGGCTTCGTCCACGTTGCCGGTGCGTTCACCGCGGGCATAATGCAATTGTGCGGCGCGCTGATACGGATCGGGATTCTCGGCATCCGCGGCGATGGCGCGCTGATACACCGCAATCGCGCGCTCCTCGTCGCCGGTCAATTCATACAACAAGCCCTTCTTCACCAACCAGCGCGACTTGGCGTTGGTGCTGCACAATGCCTCCATGCCTGCGATGGCCCGGCGAAATTGTTCGAGGGCCAGTTCGTCATCATCACGCCGGCGGGCCTTGAAGCCTTCTTCAATGTAGACATCCGCGATCCGCTCCTGCAGCACGGCACTGTTGGGTTCGCGCGCGATGGCGGCGGTATAGCATTCGACGGCGCGGGGTGCTTCGCCGCGCAACTGGTACAGGTCGCCCAATTTGATCATCAAATCGGTGCGCGGCTCGAGTGCGTTTAAATGTTCGTAGGCGGTAATGACATTGGCGACCCGGCCGAGGCCGTTGTTGAGCGCCGCGTATTCCCACCACAAATAGCGCGAGCGTGGCGCGCATTCGAGCGCGCGTTCGAGGAAAAACATGGCATCGACAATGCCTTCCTGTGTGGCGGCCGAGGCCCGCGCCGTTTCGAGCGCGTGCATGACGCGATGGCGCAGGTAGGCTGAACGCAAGTAATAGGCATGCGCCATGGCGCGTTGGCGCACGACATCGGCGCGCCGCGCCAAATGGGAGAGATCATCCAACTGCGCAGTGTCAGCGGCGCAGCCCGACGAGCAGACAAGACTACAAACCAGCGCGCCCAGCAGCGCCGGCACCACCCGCGTGAATGTTGTCCACGGCGTGTGCATGGCAGGACGTGAAGCCGCCCGGCATCAGGGTTTGTTCTTGTGACGATTCAGACGCAAACGCTTCTTGCGCTTATGCTTGTTCATCTTGCATTTGCGCATCTTCCGGCCGCACGGCATAGAGTGCTCCACAAAAAGTTAGACGACGACGCCACCAGACGTCGCCCGGTGCGGGGCACACAGGCCACCACACTAGATGATATAGTACCCGAAATGGCCGGATTTGTCAACGTGACGATGAAATGTGTACGCCATGAAAGAATTTTCAGGGCAGCACCGCAGGGTAGCACCCGTCTGCGGGTCTGGGCGTGCAGCGCACACAAAGAGCCATGCGACGCGCTGCGGTGGGGCAAACTTGCGCACCGACCATCGCAGACGCCGCCGTGCCGGCCATGCGCATGCGGTAGCATGGCCGGCGCGCAAGCCGGTCCTCAAAACTGGCACAGTCGCGCCGCCCCGCCACTGGCGCGACCGCATTCATGTTACTAATGAGAGCACTTACTTGTTGTCATGTCAATTGTAGCCGCGGGCGCCTGCTTGGAGCTGGCTTGGCTAGTCCCGCCAACGGCGTGGATCCCGTCAACGGCGCGGATGACCGCGGCTGCAGAAGCCGCCCTCACCGCGGGCGGCTACAAGGACACTGCAAAGCAGAAAGCGCTCTCATTAGTAGCTTAGGTCATACAGGACGTCATCATGCCGCACCGGGTTGTGCCGTGAGCGCGTCGTCAAAAGAGGGTCACGGCGTGGCCTGCGTTCATGCTGAAACAGGATGACATTTCGACTTGTTTGACACAAAAAACAGGGGGGTTGACTTCTGTCACAGAATATGGTAGTATAAAAACGTGGCTGCAAAATGCCATGACCGACGCAACAGTGATCCACTGGACGCAAGGGAATGCGAACAGCAAAAAATGATTTAGTGCCGAGGGCGGGTGCCGTCAAGACTCACACCTTGAATGCATTCCCTTGCACTCCCCTCGGTACTTTTTTTCAGTCTGCATGCTCTTTTTCATCCGGAACATCAGGAAGGACAGTGACTGCCTTCAGTAACACTATAGCACTGAACGTGCCACAGGGCATCACGCAGAACACGTCTGCGCGGATGGAACATACTGAACCATCAATAAGCAGTGGGGTTTTGCCGCGCAAGACGGCGTCAGATAGTGCCCGGAGAACAACCAGTGATTTTGACCACAACCCATGGCGCTTGTGCGAAAATAGCGGATGTTTTCGCAGCCATGCCACCAAACATATAGATCAGACCAGGGAGTACACACATGAAAGCAACAACGTTCAGTAACAGTAGCAAGATCATCACCGTAATCGCAGCAACGCTGATCGCCGCAACCACGGCGGTGCTGGCGGACACGCATTACGTGTCGACCAGCGGGGCCAATATTTCTCCGTACACAACGTGGGCAAACGCGGCGCGCAGCATTCAAGATGCGGTGAACGCCGCGACCGCCGGCGACACGGTTGAGGTTACGGACGGCAGTTACGTGCTGACGGCGGGCATTACGATCTCGAAGGCAATCACCGTCCGCAGCGTCAACGGCAGTGCCGTGACCTTGATCAATGGCGCGAGCGCGCACCTGTGCGTGACGCTCGGTCACGATGACGCGGTCGTGCGCGGCTTTACGATCACGAACGGCAACGGCGGCGCGTATCTCGACGGTGGCGGTACGCTGCGAGACTGTCTGATTGTTGGCTGCAACGGCGTCGCGGGTGCGGGGGTCTACGTCTACCGTGACGGCTTGGTGGCGGACTGCACCATTCGCGGCAACAGTTCGTTAAGCGGTGGTGGCGGCATATTCGCCGACGCCGGCGGCATTATCACCAACTGTGTGGTCGCCAGCAACTATGCCAAGACGCATGGCGGCGGCATATACTGCGGTGGTGGCTCGCCCAAGGTGTACTCGTGCCTGATTGAGAACAACCGGGCAAAGAATCAAGGCGGTGGCGTGAACCTCAATGAGGGTAGCGGGCACGGCTTGATCTACAAGTGCATTGTGCGGGGCAACGAGGCCGCGAGTGGCGGTGGCGTGTGCCTTTTCAAAGGCACGGTGCGCAACTGTCTGATCTACGGGAACAGGAGCCCGGACGGCGGCGCGGCCTTCATCAAGCAGGGCTTGCTTGAGTCATGCACGATTGTCGCGAACTACTCGACGGGCGGCGTGGGCGGCCTGCGTTTGTCCGGCGGCGGCTCGGTCGAGAATTGCATTGTGTATTTTAACCAGGGAGCCAACTACAGCACGGATGGCGGCGGCATGTCCTTTGACTATACGTGCATCACGCCCAACCCGGGCGGCACGGGTAACATCACGGCCGATCCGCGCTTTGTCGATCTGGCTGAGGACGATTTCCACTGCTGGCTTGACTCGCCCTGTGTTGATGCGGGCATCAATCGCGCTTGGATGATCGGCGCGACGGACCTTGACGGCCTGCCGCGCATCCTGAACGGGCGGGTGGACATCGGCGTGTATGAAATTGTCGCGCCGGGCTTTATTGACGTGACGACGACGCCAACACAGGTCTCATATTACGTCACGGAGGTGGCCGTCGCCGGCACCAACAACGAGTTCATTGTCGGCGGCATGTACGTGTCGAATGCGGCCAACGGCACGACCGTGCCGTTCGCCGGCGCGCGCGCATGGACCACACCGCTGGTGACGATAGTACCGGGCGACAACCGCATCTATGTGGTTGGCACGAACAAATTCGGCGTTGCGTATCGCGACAGTGTCGTCATCACGTGCGGTGGCGCCGGCACGGGCACGCCGTTCGTGGATGTGACTAATGCAAATGCAACCGTGACCTATGACGTGACATCGTACAGGATCGGCGGCACGAACAACATGCACGTCGTCGGCAAGATGACCTGGGCGAATTCGCTGGGCGGCAATGGCAGCTTAGCGGCGAGCACACCGTGGCAGATCAGCGCCATTCCGTTGAGCATCGGCGCGAACGTCATTACGGTGACAGGCACGAACGCCTTTGGCGTGAGCGCCAGTGACAGCGTCACGATCACACGCGGTGGCGCCGGCACGGGCACGCCGTTCGTGGATGTGACCAATGCGAATGCGACCGTGACGTATGACGTGACGAGTTACAGGATCGGCGGCACGAATAACATGCACGTCGTCGGCCGGATGACCTGGGCGAATTCGCTGGGCGGCAGTGGCAATCTGGCCGCGAGCACACCGTGGCAGATCAGCGCCATTCCGCTGAGCGTCGGCGCGAACGTCATTACGGTGACGGGCACGAATGCCTTCGGCGTGAGCGACAGTGACTGCGTCACCATCACACGCGGCGGCGCCTGCACGGGCAAGCCGTTCGTCGACGTGACCAATGCGAATGCGACGGTGACGTATGACGTGACGAGTTACAGGATCGGCGGCACGAACAACGTGCACGTCGTCGGCAAGATGACCTGGGCGAATTCGCTGGGTGGCAGTGGCAGCCTGGCGGCGAGCACACCGTGGCAGATCAGCGCCATTCCGCTGAGCGTCGGCGCGAACGTCATTACGGTGACGGGCACGAACGCGTTTGGCGTGAGCGACAGTGACTGCGTCACAATCACACGCGGCGGCGCCTGCACGGGCACGCCGTTCGTCGACGCGACCAATGCGAATGCGACCGTGACGTATGACGTGACGAGTTGCAGGATCGGCGGCACGAACAACGTGCACGTCGTCGGCAAGATGACCTGGGCGAATTCGCTGGGTGGCAGTGGCAGCCTGGCGGCGAGCACACCGTGGCAGATCAGCGCCATTCCGCTGAGCGTCGGCGCGAACGTCATTACGGTGACGGGCACGAATGCCTTCGGCGTGAGCGACAGTGACTGCGTCACCATCACACGCGGCGGCGCCTGCACGGGCAAGCCGTTCGTCGACGTGACCAATGCGAATGCGACGGTGACGTATGACGTGACGAGTTACAGGATCGGCGGCACGAACAACGTGCACGTCGTCGGCAAGATGACCTGGGCAAATTCGCTGGGCGGCAGTGGCAGTTTGGCGGCACACACGCCGTGGCAGATCAGCGCCATTCCACTGAGCATCGGGGCGAACGTCATTACGGTGACGGGCACGAATGCCGTCGGCGTGAGCGACAGTGACTGTGTCACGATCACGCGCGGTGGCGCTGGCACGGGCACGCCGTTCGTGGATGTGACTAATGCCAACGCGACCGTGACCTATGACGTGACGTCGTACACCATTGGCGGCACCAACAATATCCACGTCGTCGGGCGGATGACCTGGGTGAACTCGTTGGGCGGCAGTGGCAATCTGGCCGCCAGCACGCCGTGGCAGATCAGCGCCATTCCACTGAGCATCGGCGCGAACGTCATTACGGTGACGGGCACGAATGCCTTTGGCGTGAGCGCCAGTGACTGCGTCACGATCACACGCGGCGGCGCCGGCACGGGCACGCCGTTCGTGGATGTGACCAATGCCAACGCGACCGTGACGTATGACGTGACGAGTTACAGGATCGGCGGCACGAATAACATGCACGTCGTCGGCCGGATGACCTGGGCGAATTCGCTGGGCGGCAGTGGCAATCTGGCCGCGAGCACGCCGTGGCAGATCAGCGCCATTCCGTTGAGCATCGGCGCAAACGTCATCACGGTGACGGGCACGAATGCGTTTGGCGTGAGTGCCAGTGACTGTGTCACGATCACACGCGGTGGCGCCGGCACGGGCACGCCGTTTGTGGATGTGACTAATGCCAACGCGACCGTGACCTATGACGTGACCACCTACACCATTGGTGGCACGAACAATATTCATGTGGTCGGCCGGATGACCTGGGCGAACTCGCTGGGCGGCAGCGGCAGCTTGGCGGCAAACACGCCGTGGCAGATCAGCGCCATTCCACTGAGTATCGGCGCGAACGTCATTACGGTGACGGGCACGAACGCCTTTGGCGTGAGTGCCAGCGACAGCGTCACGATTACGCGCGAACTGGCCAGCACGCCGTTCGTGGATGTGACCAATGCCAACGCGACTGTGACCTATGACGTGACCACCTACACCATTGGCGGCACGAACAACATTCACGTCGTCGGCCGGATGACCTGGGCGAACTCACTTGGTGGCAGCGGCAGCTTGGCGGCCAGCACGCCGTGGCAGATCAGCGCCATTCCACTGAGCGTCGGCGCGAACGTCATCACCGTGACGGGCACGAACGCCTTTGGCGTGAGTGACAGCGACAGCGTCACGATCACACGCGGTGGCGCCGGCACGGGCACGCCGTTCGTGGATGTGACCAATGCGAATGCGACCGTGACGTATGACGTGACGAGTTACAGGATCGGCGGCACGAATAACATGCACGTCGTCGGCCGGATGACCTGGGCGAATTCGCTGGGCGGCAGTGGCAATCTGGCCGCGAGCACGCCGTGGCAGATCAGCGCCATTCCACTGAGCATCGGCGCGAACGTCATTACGGTGACGGGCACGAATGCCTTTGGCGTGAGTGCCAGCGACAGCGTCACGATTACGCGCGAACTGGCCAGCACGCCGTTCGTGGATGTGACCAATGCCAACGCGACTGTGACCTATGACGTGACCACCTACACCATTGGCGGCACGAACAACATTCACGTCGTCGGCCGGATGACCTGGGCGAACTCACTTGGTGGCAGCGGCAGCTTGGCGGCCAGCACGCCGTGGCAGATCAGCGCCATTCCACTGAGCGTCGGCGCGAACGTCATCACCGTGACGGGCACAAACACCCTCGGCGTGACCGCCAGCGACAGCGTCACGATCACGCGCGGCGACATCGGCACCGGCCGGCCGTTCGTGGACGTGACCAATGTGGTGGAGCAACTGCCCTATGAAGTCACGGACATTGCCATTTCCGGCACGAACAACATCCATGTGGTCGGCATGATGTGGGTGTCCAACAAGGTCAACCGGACCGTGGCGGCATTCCCGGCACAAGCGGGTTGGACTGCACCGCCACTGCCCCTGAACATTGGCGCCAACTGGATTGTCGCGTATGGCACCAACGCCTTGGGCGTGCTGGCCAGCGACAGCATCCTGGTGACGCGGCTGTGCCGGCCCTGGCAGTTGCCGAGCGTGATCATTACCACCGCGGCGGCCTACGTGACGTACGACGCGACCAGCTATGCCGTGGCCGGCACCAACAACATCAATGTGGTCGGCACCATGCGGGTGCTGAACGGTTCGGGCGGCGCGGCGGACTTTGCGGCGACACCGAACTGGGTCGCGCCGGCCCTGCCGCTGCTGGTTGGTTCCAACACATTCTATGTCTATGGCACCAACATCTACGGGATCATGTCCAGCAGCTACGTTGACATTACGCGGGGCGGGCCCGGCACCGGCGTGCCCTATCTCCACATCACCAACGACAATGCCGAGATTGATTACACCACCAGCACAATGATTGGCGGCACGAACAACGTCAATGTTGTCGGCGCGTTCTGGTGGCAGAACGAGACCTCGGGCGACAATGGAGTCGTGACGCGGCTGAGTGCCACCGCGTGGGCGGCGCCCGTCACGCTGGCGGTGGATCCGACGCAGGCGGTCGAAAACATCATCACGGTGATCGGCTTCAACCTGCTGAACGCCAGCGCGACCAATGAGGTCAGCATCATCGTCAAGCCGCAGCCCGTCGTGCCGAGCAACAATGTGCTCTGTGTCTGGCCGCGCTACATTGGTCAGGATCAGACCGGCACGGTGGAATTCATCGCGAGCATGGACACGACCTACCAGCTTCT
>CAYNJC010000048.1:0-31010 GCA_964397565.1 uncultured bacterium | reverse complement strand
AACTATAGCATAACAAGCTTGCATTGTCAAGTTATTACTGTAACACTACACTAGAATCATGGCTCTATCAATCTGCGGCAAAGGGCCAAAAGAATAGGAGACGTCATCGCTCTTGCGACACGGGATATGATATTCAGGAACTACCCGGTCTTCGATCAGATTGGAAAAAGTGGGCGGATGTACATCCCGTCGAATTCGCACGACACATGTCAGAACTATATGGAACACTCATTAACAAGCACTAAAGGAGGTGTGAGCGACCGTTTTGCCCAGTTATAATCTTTGCCGACTATCATTACAATCAAGGTGGGGTTGTGTCTGGCCTTTATAATTGACATTACTACGGCGGGCGCGCTCTATTTCTGATGCTACAGAGTATGCGGGCTTTCTTGCCAGGCTCGGGAGCTTGTGCGCTACATGCCCGCCATGCGCGCGGCGAGGGGTGCCAGCGGCGGCAGCTCGTTACTCGTAACGCAGGGCGTCGATGGGCGCCAGGCGGGCCGCGCGATGCGCCGGATAGTAGCCAAAGAAGATGCCGACCGCCATTGAGACGCTCAGGGCCAGGATGACGCTGGAGGGCTGGGTGAGGGTGATGTAATTAGTCATGCGGCCAATGATCCAGGCGCTGCCGATGCCGAGCAACACGCCGAACAAGCCGCCCAGGCAACTCATGATCAGGGCTTCGAGCAGGAACTGTATCAGGATGTCGCCGCGCTTGGCGCCGATGGCTTTGCGAATGCCGATTTCGCGCGTGCGCTCGGTCACGGTCACCAGCATGATGTTCATGATGCCAATGCCGCCGACGAGCAGCGAGATGCTCGCCACGGTTCCCAGCAGGATCGCGAAGGTGCGGCTGACACTGCTGGCCGTCTCGATCAGCTCGGACTGGTTGTGCACGTGATAGTGCTCCGCTTCGTCGTCGGTCGGGATGCGGTAGCGCCGGTAGAGCATCGCCAGCACCTGGTCCTCAACGTTGTTCATCTCGTCGAGTTTCTCTACGTTGATGTTGACTTCGTGCAGGTCGGTAATCCCCAGCAGCTTGTCCATCGCGGTGGTGTAGGGGATGATGGCGCGGTCATCCGGATTCCAGCGGCCCATCGAGCCCTTGGGCTTCAGCACGCCCACCACCTTGTAGTCCGCGCCGTTAATCTTGATGACTTCGTCCACGGGATTGACCCCCTCGCCGAAGAGCGCCGTCGCCGTGACGGGGCCCAGCACGACCACGTGCGCCATGCGCTCGGTTTCACCCTCGCTGAAGAAGCGCCCGTGCGTGAGCTCCATATTGGCGATGCTCGCATACGTCAGGGCAGTGCCCAGAATCGTCGTGGGCGTGTTCTTACTGTAGTACTTGAGCTGGGCGTTACCGTAGACCAGCGGCGCCACCATCGAGACGCCGGGCACATTGAGAATGGCCTCGAGATCATCAAGCGTCAAGTGCTCCATTGACCCGCCGCGCGCGCCCGCGGCCGGCCGCCAGTTCGGCCGCACGCTCAGCATGTTGGAGCCCATCGAATTGACGCGGTCCACGATCTGCTGTTGCGCGCCGGCGCCGACCGCCAGCATCGAGATCACGGCCGTCACGCCGATGATGATGCCCAGCACGGCCAGGAACGAGCGCGTTTTGTTCGCCAGCAGGCTCTTCAGCGCGACTTTGACAATGGTCCAGAACAGCATCGGCGGGCCTCAGCGAATCTTGCCGTCATAAATGTGCAGCTGGCGCGGGCAGTGCCGGGCCACCAGCTGTTCGTGGGTCACGATCACGATCGTGCGGCCCTGGGCGTTGAGCGTGTCAAACAGCGCCATGACCTCCTCGCCGGCGTGTGAATCAAGGTTGCCCGTCGGCTCGTCCGCCAGGATGATGTCCGGATTGGTGACCAGGGCGCGCGCGATGGCCACCCGCTGGTGCTGGCCGCCCGAGAGCTGGGCGGGCTCGTGGTGCAACCGGTGCCCCAGCCCGACGGTCTCCAAGGCCTCCTGGGCGCGGTCTTTGGCGTCATGGTGGCCGGCGTACAGCAGCGGCAACTCCACATTTTCCAATGCGGTCAGCCGCGGCAGCAGGTTGAAGCTCTGAAAGACGAAACCAATCCGCCGGTTGCGCACGGCCGCCAGACGGTTTTCCGAATAGGACGAGACGTCCTCGCCCCCCAGCAGCAGGCGCCCGCTGTCGGGCAGGTCCAGGCAGCCGATGATGTGCATCAAGGTTGACTTGCCACTGCCCGACGGCCCAGTGATGGCGACTTTCTCGCCCGCGCAAATCTCGAAGTCGACCCCGTCAAGTGCGCGGATCATGTTCTCGCCCAGCCAGTAAGTCTTGACCAGGTTCTCGCCGCGGATCACCGCAGCCGCGCCCGGCGTCGTCGCAGGCAGTGCTACCATGGCTACACCCGCACGCTGGCGCCCATGTTAGAATCCTCCTCCGCCCGTCATGCGCCCGCGCATGCGCTCGCTGTGTTCGGCGCGTAGCTTGGCCCAGCGGCTCTGTGCCGCGCTGCCCGGCAGGACGACCATGTCGCGCTCGTCCAACCCGCGCACGATTTCAACCTCGGTCCCGTCTTCGATGCCGACCTCGATCTCGCGTTGTTCGACCCCGCCCGGCGTCTGCACCAGGGCGTAGACACGCCCGCGCTTGCGCACCACCGCTTCGGTCGGCAGCAACAGCGCGTTCTGCAGCTCCGCCGCCAGCACCGAGACGTTCGCCGTCATGGCCGGGCGCAGCTTCTGTTTGCGCTCGTCCACGACTTCAACCTTGACCTCGAACGTGACGACTTCCGCGACGCTTGAACCCGCCGTCGCAATCCGCGTGACAATGCCCGTCAGTTCATCCCCCGGAAAGGAGTCGGTCGTGACCATGGCCCGCTGGCCCACCTGGATGTGGCCGATGTCGCTCTCGTCCACCGAGGCCAAGACATACATGCGCGACAAATCCGACAGCAGCATCAAGGTTGTGCCCTCACCCACGCTGCTCATCGGCGATGAGATGATCTGGCCACTCTGCACGTTGCGCGCGGCGATCGTGCCGTCCATCGGCGCGAAGACCTTGGTCTCCTTCAGACGTTGTTGCGCGATTTCATGGTCAATCTCATCCGAGCGCAGTTGCGCCTCGGCCAGCGCGACGTCCTGGCGTCGGACTTCGAGCGCGTCGCGCGCAATCTTCAACTCCTCCATCCCCACCAGGGCGTTGGTCAATGCCGCCGCCGCCACTGCCGCCACCGTCCGCGCCGTCTCCGCCAGTTCATCGCTGACCTGGCCATCCTGGAGCAAGGTCGTCATGCGCTCGGCCTTGGCGCAGGCGTCCTTGGCACGCACCCGGGCCGACGCCAAATCCGCCGCCGCCCGCAGCTCGTCCTGCGTGAGTTGCGCCTTGGCCATGGTCAGCTCCTGCTGCGCCTGCGCCAGCTTCGCTTGGGCCGAGGCCATGCGCACCGCCGCCTGCCGCACGCGCCGGGTCTCGTCCACCGGGTCCAGTTGCACCAGCAAGTCGCCTTGTTTGACGACATCGCTGACGTCGTGCGGGACCGCGGTAATCTGCCCGCTGGCCTTGCACTTGATGTCCACATCCAAGTGTGAGACCACGCGCCCGTTGCACTCGACCGTCATGCGGATCGGACCGCGAACGGGCTGCAACGCCCGGACTTCCTCTGCGCGCCCGTTGCGCAGCCAGACCCGCGCCGCCACGCTGCCCAACGCCAGCAACGCCAAACCCGTGCCAACAAAAAACAATGCGCGCGCACCCCGCTGCCGCGGGATCAACCGCGCCAGCATGCGCACCGGCATAAACAGTCCTTTCATGATTTCCCCTGCGGTGGATGTTCACGGCGATGAGCGAGCGCGTTCTGATGCATGCGCTCGAGCAGGCGCACCGCGCTGGCCTTCTCGCGCGGGCTTAAGCCGGCGGACAGGATGCGCGTCCACAGCTGTCGGGCCTCGCGGATCGCCGGCATGACGCCGACGGCCTTGGGCGTCAGAGAAATGCGATAGGCGCGTCCATCGCGTGCGGCGCGCCGGCGGCGCACATAGCCGGCATCCAGCAGCCGCTTGACCGCCCGACTCATAGTGGCCTTGTCCAGCACCAGCGCGTCGCTCAACTCGTTCTGCTGGCAGCCGCCGCGATGATACAGCATGCTGATAATGCGGTGCGTGTTGGCGCCCAGACCGCAGGGTTCGAGTTCGCGCTCGAAATGGTGCCGGCCCTGCCGTTCGAGGCAGGCGATCAGGCGGCCGAGCGAGGGTGGCTGCGGGTGGCGCGGGCGGGTCAGCATGGGGATCGTCGGTGGATTAGTTGCATCTGCAACCAATATAGCATAGTAATGGTTGCGTTGTCAACTATCGTGTCGCAACTCCTGCCTTTGCACCGCATGCCGCGAAGACCACCACGCGGGCGCCATATTCCGCGGGAGGGTCGCCGGCCCGGCGACCACGCTGTGGTTGCCACTGCATCCGTGGCCATCTGCGTCAATCTGTGGCAAACATCGCTGTCACAATCGACATTTTTTGTTGTTTGTCACGTGCTGTGGCGCTGCTGAGCTTGCCACAAAATACCACTTCACCGCCCCGCCGGCGATACGCGCCTGCGCACACCCAATACCCAACACCCAATCGCCACCACCGCTGCGCCCGTGGGCTCCGGCACAAGCTCATAGCAGCCCATGTCCACCCGGTCGTCGCAGATGCGCGGATTGCCATCCAGGTCGGTCGCGGCCGCCATCCACGGCTGGTTGGTGCCGGCGTCAATGCAGGGCGATCCCATGAGCAACCGGTAGTTGCCCGCTCCCGCGGCGACGAAGAGCGGGTCGTTCGTGGTCATGGCGGTGCCGGACACCTCGGGCGTGACACAAGAGAACGCGTAGGCGACATTCGCTCCGGCATCGGCATTCAACGGTTGGTTGAGCCGGACGATCGCGCTGAGCACCATGCTGGTCCTGGCGTTGGGTTCGGCGGCGAGGCCGCCATGAATGCCCGTGCCTGCCTGGTTGCCGACCAACGTACAGCATTCGATGGAACAGTCGCCCGCGAGATACACACCGCCGGCGTCCTGCCCGGCAAGATTGCCGGACACCAGGCAGCTGCGCATGACGACGGCCGTGGCATACACACCGCCGCCACGGTTCATGCAGAGATTGTCCTGGATAGCGCAGGTGGTCACCACGCTGGTCAGGGCGGCCAAGCCGCCGCCGGAATCGCCGGCCGTGTTTCCGATGATGGTGCAGCCGGCGATGGCAGAACGCACGGCGTATACGCCGCCGCCCAGCGTGCCCGCGGCATTGCCGCTGATGGTGCATGCGTCGAGCGTGGCGTTCAGCGCGTACACGCCGCCGCCAGCGGCGGCCACGGCCTTGTTGCCGGCAATCACGCAGTTGCGCACGGTGCCGGTGCCAAGGTACACGCCGCCGCCCGGGCCGGTCAGCGTGCCATTGGTGACGGTGAAGCCATCGAGGACGGCGCGGGCATGCGCGACAAGCGCGGCGCGACTTGCGCCGCTGGTGCAGAGCAGCATCGTGACACCCGCGCCGGCAATGCTGCGGACCGCGTTGCCGTTGGTGAGCATGAGTTGCGCGGCGAGTCGATACACGCCGTTCGACACAAAGACAGACGCGCCCAACGCCGCCGCGTCAATGGCATCCTGAATATTCGATGCGGCGCTGCGCCAGGAGTCATAGGGCCAGATAGCCGCGCCGTTGGGGGCGGCATAGCGCGGGTTGTCAGCCGTGCTGAACCGCGTCGGCACCGAGAACGCGCTCCACGCCGCGAACGAATCCTTGTACCGCACGCGCCAGTAATACTCGCCGAGGACACCAAGTGTGCCAGCCGGCACGGTGACGGATGCCAGATGCAGAGCATCCTCGCCGCTGTCCCAAATGGTGGGGCTGAACGCCGCGGTGGTGCTGATCTGCCATTGGCTGGCGGCGTGCGTGGCCGCCGGACTTGAGTCGGCGAAATTGGTGGAAACGAGCGTTGCGAGCTGGGATACGCCGGTCGCGCCATCCGCGGGCGTAACGTTCACCGGCTGTGCGAGCGTGGTGGCGCTGATCAGCAGCGTGGCCATGCTGTCCGATTGGCTCAGGATGCGGACGTTCCAACCGTACTGGCCGGTCACGTCCATGGGATTGCCCGAGCCGCCGTCATAGCCGAGGCCGGTGCCCGTGCCTAAATAGTAGCACGCCAGCGTGCCCGTCGACGTACGTTGGGCAGCGTAACGGAACTCCTGATTGCGGGTGTAGCCCGGCGCCTTGATGCCGTAGAACACCTTCGCCGGGATCACCACGCTTGCATCGAACTGGGCGGTCACCCACTTGTAGGAAGACGGGGCATAGCCCGGCCCGCGTGAGACGAATTCCGAGCCCGGATAGTAGCCCAGCGCATCGCTGAACGTGCCCACCGCAGGCCTGCCGGCAAACGCAGTGTTGGTGGCGACACTATCCGGCCTCATGATGAACGGCACGGTATTGCGCAAACTGAAAGCCGCGTCGCGCATCTGCGACCGGCTGGTCACATTGCCGCCCTCGTTGGTGTAGCCATAGGTCACCCAGTACGGATCGCGGTATGGCTCGGGATGCGCATCCACCAGCAGCAACCGGCCTTTCGGGCCCGCACCCGGCGCGTCAAACATGTGGCTGATCACCTCGTTGTCCTCATATCTGCTGTTGTCGTACCAGACCAGCAGGCCGCCGTTCGCCGGGCCGAACTCCCAGCGCGCATCGCCCAGGCCGATGTCATAGCCACCGCCCGCATTGACATTGCGCCATTGCAGATAGTAGGCATGCGGCAGAAAATTCGTGGCGCCCACCCGTTCCCATGGCACGGCGTAGGTCCAGTTGGTGTCCCCGTGTTCGGCGTCGTCAAAAAAGTTGGTGCCGCCGGCGGAGATGATGGCAACATTGTCCACGTAAGGGCCCTCGTAGACCGTACCCCAGTCGGTCATGTACCAGAAGCGGACGAGCAGGTTCGAGCCGGCAAACCGCGCGAGGTTGAATGTTTGCCCTTCGAATGCGGGAAACGAGGGATTGTAGCCGGTAAACCCACCGATGCCCGCGGCGGCAAGGTCGCCCGTGAAACCATACAAGTCGCCAATCCAGCCCGCCACATGGGTGGAAATAGTGTGATTGTTGGTCAGCGTTGTCCATGCTGTCCCGCCGTTCGCCGACACCTGGACCCACAGGAAGTCCCATTCATATTCGATGCCGTAAGCAAGATCGAACCCGAGCGACGCACCATTGGTGGGAATGGCCACCGGGCTCTTCAGCGTCATCATGGCGTTGGCGAGGTTGTCGTTGCCGCCCCACCATTCGTACGAGCCGCGCGGCTGGACGATCTGCGGAATCTGCTGGTCGGGCAGCAACAGGCGCACGCCGCGCTGCACGTTGGCGCCGCCCGGGAACGCGCTGGCCTGGCCCACCACCACCGTCGTCACGGTGGGGATGGTCAACACCTGCGGCTCGAGCCAGCCCCACTCATCCAAGTTTCGCGGATCGAGGCTGGGCGGCAGGAAGCCGGTCGGGAACCCGTTCCAGTTGTCCGCCATCAGCGTCCAGAATCCCGGCGAGGCGACACCGCCCAGATAGGCCAGCAGGTCGGCCGCGCCGAGGTTGTGAGCGTATTCGTGGGCCAGGACGCTGATGCCGCAGTTCTCGGGCGCCATCAGGTACGGCCCCACGCGCACGCCGGGCACGATCTCGTTGGTGCCGGCAATGGTGCCGGCTTGCGACCACAGGCCGCCTTCGCCATACGACGTGCGGTCGAGCAAGTTGGTGCTGTCGTCCTCGCCCAAGCCGGCATGGATGATCCACAGATGGTCAATCTCGCCATCGCCGTTTTGGTCGTACTGAGCCCAGGGGAACGCCGGATTGGCCGCCTTCACGGCTTGGAGCGCGTCGAGCACCAGTGATCGTGGCGTGCCCGCGCCGGGTATCCCGCCGTTCTGGGCGGCCAAGGCGCCCGAGCGCGCGCCCGGGCACAGATCCGCGCCATACCACCAGACCGAGTTCGTCACGCGCACCCAGCCCACCACGTCGCCCCGCAGCAGATGCCGCCCGGCCGACATGTCGTCGAAGTAGCCGCGCACGGACTTGCCCGTGTAGTCGCTGTACACCGCTGAGCCATTGGTGCGCGTGAACGAGAACGCCACGCCGTTACCCGAGACGATGTTCGAGTAGTAGGCGGTGGTGAAGTCCGGCGTCCAGATCATGCTGCCCGAGGCGTCCTCGGCCGACCATGGCCGGGCGATCTCGTTGTGCAGCGGCCCGATGTAGGTGAAGTTGGTCGGCGTCGAGACATTGTGGTTGGTGGCCATGTACACGGACGCGGCGGCATCGCCGACGCTGTAGCCATTGAACTCGGCGGGATTGCACTGGCCAAACGGATCCCAGATGCTGACGCCGGGCGTCCAGGTGAACTGGTTTGTTCCCGCAAACTCGACCAGCACGACCAGCACGCGGTCCGTCACCGCCGCGGCCATCTCACGCGTAGCATCCGCGGCACCACCGCTGCGGACAAGTTGGTCGCGGGCGCGCAGGGCATCCCGGCGCGGGGCGCGCTCCGCCGCCATCCGCGGATTGGGCTGGTTGATAGCAGCGCTGAATGCGGCGGCCTGTTTGCGCACAAGCGGCGGGACAGACTCGTCGCAACCATTAACGCCATCTCGGGGCGGATTGGCCAGCGCGTTTATCGCCAGCAGCACACAAACAGTCAGCAGTAGTCCATGCGTCTTCATTGCCGTTCCTTTTGCAGGTGATGCACCCATATTGTAGCACGTTCTCGGCCAAAACGCGACAAAATCAAATCCATTTCGGGGAATGGATGACTGGAAGAATGGAAGCTTGGATGAAGGAATCTCGACGGCGCATCCGGAAAACCCAACTGAGGAAACTGCAAACAGCGGGCAGTCAGTGCTTGTTCCCACGGGAATCTTGGAAGAGTCCAATAAATACATTGCCGTATTCTGCGGGAGGGGCGCCGGCTCGGCGACCGCGCTGTATTCTGCAGGAGGGGCGCCGACTCGGCGACCACGCTGTGGTTGCCGCAGCTTCGCCACAGATTATCGCGCCGTGCGAAAATGTACAGCTTCAATCGACATTTTTTGTCGTTTGTCGCTTGCGTAGAGGCGGCGCGGTTGACCTGCAGCCACACAATCCTTGCCGCGATTGCAGGTGGGGCAGGCCCTGCCCGCCGTTGCATTGCACGCAGACATGCCGCAGATCGTCAACCGCGCTAAATCGGCAATAGCTTCTGGAAAAAAGGAACGCGGTAGAGATGCATGATCATAACTATAACACCTTGTGCCAGCCACACAGGGACCACTGCGAAATACTCTATGAGTTTATCGCTGCTTTGTTTGGAGCGGATCATATCTCTCAAGGGTTTGGCAGTATAGCCCGCGTCCTTGATGCGTTTCGCAATTTCAGTGCCGGAAATTATCGCGTTATTGATGCCTCCTCCATGCATCCGGCAAGCAAAGCCGCCGGCATCACCTATCAAATAGATGTCGCCAAACTGGTGCCCCATGTAATTATAGTTTATCGGTGCGGTCAGAAAATCCTTTTCAAAGAACGTGTAATTCCTCTTGCGCAAATACTCCTGAAGGATCGCTTTGGCTTGTCTTGCGTCGAGAAAACACGGTTCGAAATATATGCCGATATTAGTATAGGTAGGGTGAGGAAATTCCCAAATGTAACCGGGGCCCATCTTGCGCGGGTCATAGTATGCCACGACCGCATCGAATGTTCCCCGGATCCGGTAATACATTCCCAACGCAAGTTTATTCGGGAGTTTCAGATACGCTCTGACAATGGAAGCAGAGCCATCGGCGCCGACCAGGTACTTATATTGATACAGCCCCTGAGTTGTCTTTATACTACCGGGCAGAATCTCTGTTACCAACACATTCTTTAGCACGGTTATATTCTTGGCATCCTGCAATAATCTTTCCTGATAGCTTGCCAAGTCTTCGCGCTCAAAAGTAATCCGCTTGTAGCGGCGGTTGATCGTGACGGTCCTTTGGCCTGCACGGATGATCTG
The DNA here is from genome assembly GCA_964397565.1 of uncultured bacterium. Taxonomy (GTDB): domain Bacteria; phylum Auribacterota; class UBA3054; order UBA3054; family JAPLST01; genus JAPLST01. The sequence continues at coordinate 20,999 of CAYNJC010000048.1, read as the reverse complement.
TGTGGCAGTCTTCTTTGACCATCTAGCTTCATAAGGAACCGCAACTTCTTTCTCGCAGATACCTCCGCCACAGGGCTTATTTCCCAGTACAGAAGCCTTATCCAGTATCAATACGGAGAGTTCACTGTCGGCAAGCTCCCGCGCACAGGCCAAACCTGCCGGTCCGCCTCCCACAATAATAACATCACATCCTTCAGTCGGCACAAGGTTCCTGCAATAGTATAAAAACGTACATGATGTATCGTTACCGGTTGCCCGGCCACAAGGTCAGGGTACCAACGCTGCGATCAATATAGCGAATTGTTTCCGCAATTGCAATGGGCTCTTGAAGCCGCTGCCACGGGCGGTTGTAGAGGATCACGAATCAATTCGCGCCCCCTGCTCTGGCCCTGCCCATATGTGTTCTTGCCGCAACCATAGGTCAATTGCTCACGCCTGACGCCACGCCACCCCCGAAAATGGCTTTGGCCGAAACTAGAGATGTTGTCCCGGCTTTGATGTGGCTGATCAAGGGGAGAAATTGTTCAACCCTGCTTTTTTCAATCGATTCACGACAAAAAGCGATGAGCGTCAAGAAGGTCGCACTGCTCGTATAGTGAGTTGCAAGGCCAAAAACCGTCTTGACCTTGTAGTCATGCACGAAATCCTGTGCAGTGATGATCTTCCGCCCCTGATCGTCAACGGCCGCCTCTGCATCTGACACGTAAAACACACCTGAAACACCGGCATAGGTCTTGATAGCTATCGCAGCCTTGCGGTCAATCCAGTCCATATCTAGCCCCACTTCCTTCGCGAGACGTGACATCATCGGAATCCTGTCAATAAAGGCAGCGGAGGCAAGGGGAATACCAACATGTCCCGCCGACTGACGGCGATCATTCCAAGCCGGCTTTATTCCCCGTGTCCCGAGGAGCGAGAGCACCGGAGTCTCGTAGGTGATCAGCTTCGAAATATTGTGGCGGTTGGCTAATGTTTCAACAAAGCTACGGTTGGCAGCGGGCAACGCTCCGAATGGCACCGTGGCGAAAAGCCGCACCAATATGACGGAGTCACTGCATTTCTCGTACAGTACGTCCGTCACTTTTTGGGCCGCATCTTCAAGTGTCCTGCAGCCCTTCACCCTCACCGTCACCTCATCCATCAGAGGGAAAATACTATCGATTTTGCCGATCTCGTTCATGGTGTTTCTCCTGTTTATCTGTATGTCTGCAGAGCCAATAATAGGATTGTTCGTAAACAACTTGAAAACTCGTCTGCGGGTGTCCGTTGGATTTCCACCATCTATGTTTCGCGCAGCCCAACGCGGGATTGACTGGTTAGGCGTCCTTCGGCAAGGATCCAATTCCTCCACCTGGTTTCCAGGCTGGTGGCTGTTTCACCTAGCACAGAGAACACGTTTCCGTCCGCGCATTCTTTGACAACCCGCACAATCATGTGCCTGCCATACGCGCTTTCTACAAACCAAACAATAGTCCAGCCCCAATCGTACGCCAGCGTTCTCTCCGCTTCAATCTGGCGAAAGCCCGGGATATTGTTCTGTGCAATGCCGTCAAGGGCCGCTTTCCTGAATTCGTCTTCATAACGCCACTGCTCCGAGAGATAGACTGCAAGCCCTTCGCTCCACCATCTGGGGCTCGCCTCCATGTCGGGCGTGAGCTGTTCTTCCACCATATGAACCAACTCGTGGATCAACAGTCTTCTGAACTGAGCGGGGATGTACGTGAAGATGGAATGGCTTGCATAGGCCGAAGGCGACAAGACCACCATATCGGTTCGCTGCGGTTGCGCTAGTCTGGCCGGATGGGAGGGAACTTCGATCTCCACGCGCAGAAGGTCCCGAACGAGCCGGTCAAATTCATTTCGGTGGGTGACGAGCACAGCCCTGACTTTCGGAAAGGGATTAGAAAGCAGAAAGTAGCTGGTGATGGAAGGAAGCGCCGTGCTCAGGATACCCAAGGCTTCCTGTGCGAATCGGTGCTCGCCTTCTACGTACCTGATTTCGAATTGCGCATTCTCGAGTGTAAGATAGTTATCCAACATCTCCATTCCTTGACGCCGAACATGCTACTCTACATTGTACGCAGTGCCGGACTTCGACACCGGATCTAGCATAGCACACATTTACTGCGTCGTCCATTTGGTCTGCAGCAGGTATCCTTGGCTATTGACGAGTAAACTGAGGTTGCGTATAAGTACTGCTGACAAGCTTGATAGGCAGGGTGTCGATAAGCATTGGCCACAACTATGCCACTGGCCGACTTCGACTTCCAGATGGCGAACCAGCCGGCCTGATCTTCGTTCAATCACCACCGCCGAAGGCACTGCAGTTCCTTTGCTTGCACCGCCACCGGTTTCCCGAAAGCGCGTGTTCAACTACGCTGTAATCATTATGGCATGTTCTTTCGGAAATTGCAATAGCCTTTTGAAGTAGCGGACCACCACCGCGGCGATCCCGCCAGCAGCACCTACGCCACGCGCTCCGCGCGGGGCAGACAGAGGCAGCCCTGTTCCTTACAAAGTCAGCAGCCGGTTCTGCGGGAGGGTCGCCGGCTCGGCGACCGCGCTGCGCATACAGCAATGTTCCCATAGATGCACGCAGATGCACACAGACAACAGATTCTGGCATCAGAGCCTGCCCTGCCCCTCACCAAGCTACGAAGCCAGAAGTAGCCACTGTACAAATGATCAGTGCATCAGATGCTTCGAGCTGGCCGGGTGGCGTGGACGCATTTCTGCTGAACTCTGTGCACAGCAGAGCAGGAGAATGCGCCGCCCTTTGTGCGCCTGTACGCACCCACAAACGACAAAAAATGTCGTGTGTGAGGGTAGTTCCCGTTGCGCTGGTTACGTTTGACGTGGCCCGCGGGCAGTGTTATAATCTTCACGCTACACAAGAAGTTAAGCGCGGGATGAGGACGCAGAACAACAGCGACGTCGACCGGCACTGAGGCGATCAGCAATGCGATTGAACTATCGCGAACCAACAACGGATGTGAGTGTCCCATGAATCAACTGGTTCCACAGCGTGTCCGCGTCTGCCGATCAGTACCGCGCAGTCTGATTCTTTGCGCGCTGGTTGCATCCACGCCAACCCCCGTGAAGGCAGACAAGCAACAACCCGCCTTACGCATCGCCGGCCCTTTAACGACCGCGACCATTGCCGGGCCGGCGTGGGCCAGTAATCAGCCGATGTACGAAGTCAATCTGGATCTGTATGGCTTCCCGCGCGGCACGGCATTGCGCGCCTATGAAAAGCATTTGCCCGTTTTGAAGGAAATGGGCGTCGGGCTGATCTGGTTCATGCCCCTGCATCCGCGCGGTGAGAAACGCGCGTTCGGCAGTCCGTATGCCGTGCGCGATTACCGCGGCATCCATCCTGCGTTTGGCACGCCGGCCGATTTCAAGCACTTGGTCGCTTGCGCGCACGCACTGGGCTTGCGCGTGCTCATGGATTGGGTGCCCAATCATACGGCCTGGGACCATCCCCTGCTTGACGCACAGCCCGCGTTTTATGTCACCAACACGCAGGGCCAGATCGTGCAAGCCGGCGCATGGTTTGATGCGGCCCAGCTCGATTTCGGCACACCCGGCCGCTGGAACAAAGCCTTGTGGCAACACATGCGTGATGACATGATCTTCTGGATTCGTGAGTTCGACATTGACGGGTTTCGCTGCGACGCGGCGGGCCGGAGCGGCAAGGTGCCGGTCGAATTTTGGACCTGGCTGCGGCCGCAATTGAATGCGGTCAAGCCAGTGTTCATGCTGGCCGAAGGCGATGACAGCTATCTGCATCCGGCGTTTGACATGACCTACTCATGGAATCTCCCGCCGGTCTTTTGGGATGTGTGCGCCGGGCGCAAACCAGCCACGGCCATTGATGACGAACTGCGCAACGAAGCACGCGAGTTTCCCGCCGGCGCGATTCGCATGCGTTTTTTGGATAATCACGATTGGCACGGCAGTGCCGATTGGGGCTGGGGACATGGACCCGCGGTCGTTACCACGGGCGGCATGCCCCAGGTTGCGCCGCTGATGGTGTTGTGTGCCACGCTGCCCGGCAAGCCATTGCTGTATAACGGGCAGGAAATGAGTTACACCAAAGTTGACCCGGCGCCCGATGCCACGGCGCGCTATCAATCGCCGGCGTGGCCTTTCTACCGCCGCTTGCTGGAACTGTATCAAAGCCAGCCCGCAATCTTCGCGGGCACGTTCGCCAAAATCGCCTCCAATCACGACGATACACTTTATATGTATGTCCGCCAGCGCGGCCGTGACCGCGTTGTGGTCGTGGTCAACCTTAGCGATCAACCGCAGACGGCGACCGTGCGTAACGTTTCTCTGGCGGGCGACTACCGCGATTGGTTCGGGAAGCGTGCCGTGACCCTTACCGGAAAGCCTTCCTGGAACCTTGCACCGTGGGCGTACCGCGTCTATGTGCGCCAGGCTGAATAAGCGGGAGCATGGCTCCCGCACGCCATAGGACAAATAGAGTGTTGAGGATGCTCTCGGCGAACCACGATACGTGTTGCCAGCCGTGCTGGTTAGCCTGCTTTGTCGTTGGTTTTAGAGCCCCAAAAGCCAAGCATCAGGGCCACGCATGGCGTCTCTGCCATTCGCTACCCCGACAATGCCGTTTGGCGCTCTCTTGTGCAACCTTTTATCGTGGTCCGACGAGAAAGAACAGGGTCGCATTTGTCAACTGTCAATGCATGACCCTAATCTGGACTGCGGCCGTCTCCCCATTCTGCCACTCTTCCATGCTTCCACCCATCCATTCTTCCACTCTTCCAGGCTTCACACTAGGCGCGCGGCCACCGGCAGCAGCGGCGGCAATTCGTTGCGCGGCGCGTCGAGATAAAAGTAGGCACAACTGCACCAGTCGTCGGCACGCTCGAATGTGCCGTAGTCCGGCAATCCGCCCTGGGCCGACAAGTCCACTGGCTCACGACCCGGCCCGGCTTTGTAGACCGGCCCGGCATCGTGAATGGCCTGTTTGCTCTCGGGTGTCCAGCAGCCGATCTGCTGCATCGCGACGCGAATATCGCGCTGAAAATAAACAGGGTCGGGAATGTGATAGCGGTAAAAGCAGTACTGCATGGTCTCGAGATCGGCCACATGGCAGCCTTGGTACCACTGCGCATAGTAGCCCTGGCCCCAACCCGTGCCGATGTAATCCTCGGTGCCGGTGCCGCACAAAGTCGGATGGGTCGTGTCGCCGTCGAGATAGATTTTTGCTTCGCCTTCGCCCCACCACGAGGTGGAATATAACGGCATATTCGCGCGCACGCCGAAATTGACGCCGAGGAAGCGGCCACGCCCGGACACCAGCGGCAGGATCGTGAAATCCTGCTGCAGGGCGGTTGGATTCTCGCGCCGGAAATGGGCGTGAAAATAGAGCGCATCGTCCGGCAGGGTGTCGCCGAGGGTGTAATCCACGTCATAGAAAATTGCATCGATTTTTATGGCGCCCTCGTTGGTCAGCACGATTTTCATGCCGTGCCGAAACGGCATCGGAATGACGCAGTTGAAACTGCGCCCTTCCGGATTGGCGAACAGAACGGATTGGAACGGGACCAGGCGGCCGAGCGCGGTGCCAAAAAAGTCACCGAGCGGGGCACTGACGGCGGGCGTCGCCTCGCCATCCCAATAGCAATCGAGCCGCAGACTGCGCAAAGCAGCCGGCGTGCGTCCGGCAAAAGTCATCCAGATGCGGTGGACGATGCCACTGTCGCGGGCTTCGTGCGCCAAGACATAGTGCGCGCCGGCCTCGAGCGAAAAGCAGGGCGCGCCCTTGCGTCCAGCATTGGCCTGGCCGCCCTGGCCTTGCACGGCATCCGGGTTTTCATGGCTGGCCCAGCGCGTCGTGACGCCGGCCGGTACGGTGTACAAAGAAGATGGGTTCAACATGGCAGTAAAATCCTGATGATGATAGAGTCGTCAGTCGTCACTAAGATTATACACGATTCGTGTTTTTTGTCGTTTGCAAACGGCAAAAGATGCCATCTGCGCCGGCCATGGCATTCACGCGCCCGCTGCCTTCTGTGGTAGCAGCGACTGTCCGCCGCGTTTCTTGTGCCGTGCCGGCATTGCCGAGGGGAGCGCGGCACGTCGCTGCCGCTGAGGGGCGGCGGGATTTCCACAGCCCGCAAAATTCTCGTGCGGCACGATAATGTAAGATTGCAGAGCTGCAGAATTGGTCGGCAGTCCCGGGCGCGGTGCTTGCCGCGGTGCCATCCGATAGAAGCTGCGATCGGGAGATCGCAGCTACCTTCAGTCCCGCCAACGGCGGGATGATCGGCGTTCCCTTCGCGGCGAGCCGCCGCGTCTACATCGGCGCGGGAGCACAAAAAAACGCACGCCCCGATGGGCGGGGCGTGCGGCGCAGACTCTACCGTGCTGTGGCGGTCAGTCTTTTGACCAGAATTTCCACCATTTTTTACGCGCGGGCTCGGCCGGCGGAGTTGCGGGCGTAACCGGCGCGGGTGTGGGTGTCGCAGCGTTGTCTACCGCGGCGGGTGCGGCGGCCGACGGCGGCACAACCTTCGCCGGCTCATCAACTGGCGGCGCAACCTTGACCGGCTCATCAACTGGCGGCACAACCGGCTTGGTGACTTCCTCCGTGGGCGGTACGACGGTCGTGGCCGGTTTCACGACCGGCGGCTTGTCATCCACAACTTCTTTCTTGACGGCGTGTTCGCGGGTGCCAAGTTTCTTCTCTGCATGTTTGCCGGCGCGCTGGGCGGCATGGGCTGCCTTGCGGGCTTCATGCGCGGCAGCACTTTCGACGTCGCCGGCATCCCGGTCAATGCGCTGGGCGGCATTGCTGAGTGCCACCACCGCGGCGTGCTCAAGTTTTCTGCCGTGCATGCCGGCCTGCTTTTCGGACGCTGCTTTGACGCCGGACGCCGCGCCATTGTCCGCCAGCAGGAAGCCGGCCAAAATGAGAAAGGTGCCAACTAGAAGAGGGGTGTGCATAGCGCTCCTTGATTGAGTGAGGTTACCGGGTGTGTGTTGGCGCACGGGGACCACCTGCAACCCCGTGTGCGTTGCATCAGTAATTAGACGCATGGTTCCGCGCGGTTATTCATTCGCGCGGCGCGCGGGAGAAGCCGTGCGGCGGCCGTGCGGTGGCCATGACCGGCAGCGGCATGAGGCGCGCCTGAAACGCCTCGGGCGTCATGGCCAAGAGTTCCTCCATCGTACAAGCCTGATCAATCGTGTAGCTGCCGCTGCGCAGGCGCGCGAGCGAATCCATGCAGCCGCCGGGGCCAAGCGCGGCGCCGATATCGTGGCAGATCGTGCGGATATACGTGCCTTTCGAGCAGACCGCGCGCAAGGTCAGGCAGGGCCAGGCGCAGGCCTCGACCTCCAGCGTTTTGATCAAAATCCGGCGCGGCGCGCGCTCGATCTCGGTGCCTTTTCGGCCAAGTTTGTAAAGGCGCATGCCACCGATTTTGACGGCCGAGAACATCGGCGGGATTTGCTGCAGTTCGCCACGGAAGCGCGGCAGGATGGCCTCGATCTCCGCCAGCGGGCACGGCGCCGGCGCCGGTTCCTCGCGCAGGATTTTGCCGGAGATATCCTGGCTGTCGGTGGTGATGCCAAAGCGAATGGTGAAACGGTATTCTTTGTCGTCGGCCAGGAGCTGTTCGGCCAGTTTGGTGGCCCGGCCGGCGAGGAGGACCAGCACGCCGGTGGCGATCGGGTCGAGCGTGCCGGCATGCCCGAGCTTGGTCAAGTGAAAGAAATTGCGGATTTTGGCGACGACATCGTGCGAGGTCCACGCGGTCGGCTTGTTGACCACCAAAATGCCGTCGAGCGCGCGGCGCGGCGACAGATCACGTCGAAACGGGAGATCAGCCATGCGGGTGCGGTGGTGCCAGGGGATACGCGCCGCCGCGCCGGGTGCGGAACAAGCGGAGCACGCCCAGCAGGGCATACCCGTTGAAAAGGACGAACAACGTCACGCCGCGGCTGGCAATCATCAAGGCAATAATGCAGGCGGCGGCGGCAAAAATATAGAAACCGTGCGCGCGCTTCAACAACGTCTTGGCCGGCGCGGGATAGCGAATGGTGCTGACCATCATAATCCCCATCAAGGCCGTCACGACCGGCAAGACCCAGCGGGTCGTCACTTGGACGACTGAAGCCGGCAGCAAGGCCGTCTCGACCAGCATAAAATAGGAAATGATCACGCCCGCGGCGGCCGGGCTGGGCAGACCGACAAATGAGCGCTGTTCGGCATCCGCATGTGCATTGAAGCGAGCCAGGCGCAGCGCGGCGCAGCCGGCATACACGACGCAAATCAGAAAGCCGAGGTGGCCAAAGCCCTGCCACTCGACCCCATCATACACTGCCAGTGATTGACGATACACCATCACGGCGGGCGCGACCCCGAAACTGACCAGATCGGCCAGCGAGTCAAACTCTTTGCCGAACGCGCTGGTGGATTTGGTCAGGCGCGCAATCATGCCGTCCATGACATCGCAGAGCATCGCCAGCATGATGCACAGCGCGGCCTGGTCATACAGCTGGTCACTGCGCAAGACCAAGGTAATGGCGCGAATGCCGAGCGCAAAGTTGGCCGCCGTAAACAGATTTGGCAGCAGCAAAATCGGGGCTTCAAGATGCAGGCGTCGAAACATCATAGGGGGCGAGGAGTGGCGCGAGGCGCGCGCGAGTCTGCGGCGGCACGGCCGCCAGCGAGGTCACCACGGCGCTACGCAAAGCATGGCGACAGGGACAGGCAGCATCCGCAGGCAGCTGCGCAACCAGCGCTGCAATGATGCGCAGCGACAGATCGCCGGCGCGCTGCAGCTCGGCAAGAAAGGCGTCGGTCGTGACGGCGGCCTGCCCGCGGCGCCAGCAGTCATAGTCGGTGACTTGGGCCAGCACGGCGAAGCACAGTTCGGCCTCGCGGGCCAGTTTCGCTTCCGTCAAGCAGGTCATGCCGATGACGCTGCCCTGGACGCAGCGGCGATAGAATTCGGATTCCGCGCGGGTCGAGAACGCCGGCCCTTCCATATTCACATAGGTGCCACCCAAGTGCGCGCGGGCGCCGGCCGTGCCGGCCGCGGTATGCAAGGCCTGACTCAGCGTCGCGCAGACAGGATCGCCAAAGGCAACATGCGCCACCAGGCCATCACCGAAAAAGGTATCATGGCGGGCCTTGTGCGTGCGATCGAAAAACTGATCGGCAATCACGACATCGCCGGGCGCGTACTCCTCGCGCAAGCTGCCCACCGCACAGACGCTGACGACCTGCGTCACGCCGGCCGCTTTCAAGGCAAAGATGTTGGCACGATAGTTGATTTCCTGCGGCAAGAGCGTGTGCTGCAATCCATGCCGCGCCAAAAACACCAGCCGCGTGCCGTGCAGCACACCGCAATGCAGCGGCGCACTCGGTTCGCCGAACGGGGTGGTGACCGTGCAGGTCTCCCGGGCGGTCAGGCCGGGCAGGTCATACAAGCCGGTGCCGCCAATGATGCCAAGGGTCGTCATGTGCGCAGATTGTACCAAATATCCGCGCAACACACAAGGCAATCACGCATACCGTAACATCAAGATCAACACACCCGCGCCCAGGATGGCTAGCAACGCCAGTTCGGGCACGGGCAAAATCCATGGGGTGTCTGGTGTGTGTCTGGTGTTGCTTCCGCACCTAGACAATGGTATAATGCAAACAACAGAGTTGTCAACCAAGCGGGGAGCAGACAAGCCAAGTAAACCGGTGCAGCAGCATGTCGCGGTTTTATAAACCGCCCGCACCTTTTCACACAAAGAGAAGTCACAGAATGAACACGATGACGCGCACATCCGCAGGATTCAATGCCGCCCCACAGGCGCTCTTGCTTGTTTTGTTTTTTGCCTGCTGCCTTCTTGCCACCGCCGTGTGCCGCGCCGAAAAGCCGGGAGGCGAACCCGCCGTGGCGAACATGGCCACCGTTGTGCGCGGCGCGGTTGGCCCTTTTGACAAGTACTGTGACGGCTATGGGAATGCGGGAGCGAGCGGCTTGGGCTACATCTGCGCCATGACCCTGGATATCGGTCTGGTGGACCAGGACATGGACACTGTCCTGAACGGCATTGTGGCGTACGATCGCGCGGAAGCGCAAGGCGCCTACATCGGGCAGATCAACATGCTGGTGGCTTCTTCATTCTGCGGGTTGAATGGCGCGTTGTGGGGATATGATGTGGCGCGAGCCGAGGAGATTGCCGCGGGCAAGGTGAAGGCGCTGTTTGACGTTGCCCGGCATGACGGGAAGAAAATCCCCGTCTACTCGGCTGAGCCCCTGGTTGACGCGGCCACCCGGCTGTTCGGGACACAAGCGCAGCGTCGCTTTCCCCTGCTGCCTGGAGCACAGGTGATCTGCGCAGAAAAGGAATACACCGCGCCGGGACCAAACTACATCTGGGCGGCCATCGCCATCGCCATCGCCGAGGACCGCACGGTTGATTCCTGTCTCTTCATTGAGGATGCCGGCGAAGTGACCGTCGCGGATGCGAAAGATCTGGCCGCGTTTGCCGACGGGTTGCGGCACAAGATTGCCACATGTGCCGTGCGCTGCGGCGAGGACAACAATGCCCTCTACAAGGAACTATGGATCAGCTACCGCATCACGTGGATCCCGGAAGGCAAAGTAGGGTGTGCGCTGGTGGCCGCTCCCTATCTGGTGTTGGCGAAAAACGCCGTGCCGGAAGGCAAGCCGGAAACATTGCTGAACATGACAATAGCCGGCTGGGAAAAAAAGATGTCCCTGGCACGCTAGCGCGACTTCACGCTGGAGAAGGCCGGCCAGGGCTATACTGTTCATCCGTTGATCGCCCAAGTGCGGTGCTCACGTGCGGCAGCGCATAGAACCCATCTCCGCGGATGATAGCCAGGCCGTGATGTGCCTACGGCGCACCCACTATCGGCGCCATGCACAAGGCAATCACGCGGCGATCACGCGCGCCGGCGCAGCAGCAGGCCCAGCAGGCCCGCGCCCAGCAGCGTCAGCACGGCCGGCTCGGGCACCACTTGAAATTCGATGCCGTTGCTGGGCGTGTCTTCCCAGTTATGGACGACCAGCTGGCCGGACGTGGCCCCAAAAGGAACGCGTGTGGTTATACTATTGTTGTCGAACATCACGTTGATTGCGGCAATCCCGTTGAAGGTCACTCTGGTGGCGCGTCTCTCGCCGCCGAAGCTGTCACCGGTTATGGTGACGAGGTCGCCTATCTCGCCGGCGTACTTGTCGCAACCCATAATCAAAGGAATGTCGGATACGCTACCGGTAATCGCATAGCAGTCGCTGACATACTGTTTTACATAGGCGTAACTCATCCAGAGGAAGCCATGCATGTCCCCGTTCCAGTTCGTGCCCGCCTCGTTCACCATCAGAAAACCGCCCTGGTGATCCGGGCCTGCACCGGTTGGATTGATGGTGTCGTCATAGCCGCAGAACGCAACTTGGTGACCGACACCGAGTACCTCACCGGTCGCATAGGTTGGATCGAAGTAAAACGTGGCGTTGGTGCCGTACCGATCCGGGAAATCCTTGTGCGACGCACTGATGCCAACGTCCAAGACGTGTCCGCTGGCTAAGTAGGTTTTGGCGGTGATGATGCTTGCGTCTTGGGTCGGAAATGGGGGGTTGGTTACGTTGCTATCGTAGTACCAGATGGTGTCACACCCGGTGATTCTATATGGCTTGGCCGCTTCGATCTGGACGTGGGTTAACGGCGGTGGATTGTTGGCATTATAAGGCACCTCTGCCAGATCCACGCATCCTGCGGCTTGGAGTTTATCCACCGGAGGACATGCAGGTTGGGCTTTGAACAGAAACGTAGGACTGAATTGGTATTGGGGGTTGGTGAGATCCCACTCGGGGTGTTCGAAGTGCTTGACATAGTGGGTCAACATGTAGTAAGACGCCGCCCACCACTGGCACTGCATATCTTCGGCTGCTGATGTCCCTTGGTCGCCGATCGGTGGCAGATCGTTGGAGAGAATGACCGACGAGGGCAGCGCGTGCGCCGCGCTGGTCAGCGCCAGCGCCAGCATGATATGCGCCAGAATGATCATTATTTTTTTCATGTGTTTTGCCCTCGTGGGTTTGTTCCAGCGTCTGCATTGCTCCGTGGCTCTTCACGGATTTTGCGGCCGTTTCGTTTCCGCACAAGAACGCTCCATCCCGCTCGCTGATTATGGCAGCAATATCCGCGCCGCCGCGCCCGCTTCATGCCCGCTGTTGTGCATGCGCCACGATGCCGCGCAAAGGTGCGAAGGCCGCTCCCTTTTTCGCAACAGCCATGGCATGTTTGCGTGCCGAGCATGCATTGGCCGATGCAGAAGTGCGTCAAAGAAAACATGACGGCGGATAAGCGCGGTCACGGCATGCACGTGACAGGCGGTGGCGTTACTAATGAAACCGCTTTTTACATTGCAACGTCTTTGTAGCCGCCCGCGGTGAGGGCGGCTTCTGCAGCCGCGGTCAGCGCCCGCGGCTACAATTGGCATGGCACCTAGTAAGCACATTCATTAGTAACAGGCGCGCCGGCGCAGCAGCAGGCCCAGCAGGCCCGCGCCCAGCAGCGTCATTGTCGCCGGTTCGGGCACCGGGTCGATCACAAAGGCCAGATCAAGCGACTCGGTGGGCTCTTCCGGATTGCGCAATTCCTGCCAGAGACTTTGCGCGCTGTTCCACACGGTGGCGTCGTCCATGAAGTGTGGGCTCATTGACGTCTTCCAGCCCGCCAGCCCGCTGATGACGCTCAGCTTGACATCCAGCCAGTAAATCGTGCCCGCTTGTTGCGTGAACGGCTCGGTGAGCTTTAACGGGATGTTCAGTTGGAAGATCATGGCGTGATCCGGGAAATGCCACCAGTTGGAGATGGGATCGTACCAGCCTTGGACGCCGGACGCATAAGGCCGCATCACGAATTGACCCGGGCCAAAGTTGTCCTGCCAGATGAGCACGGCCGGGTGGCTGTAGGGCGGCCCCGGGAAATTGAGGTGAATGCTCAGATGGACGTTGGTAATAATGCCGACAAAGTCATTCGTCCATGAGATCCAGATATGGACTTGCTTGACCGGTCCCGTTTCGGTACATTGCCAGTCGTCGGCGAGTGTGTAGTCACTGACGTTGATGTCCCAGCCGTTGGGATTCGGCAACTGCGGCCAGTGCATCTTGAATGATCCGCCCTCATCCCAGTCTGCCCGACTTGCCATGGCAACGAAACACAACAACAGAAGATGGCGCCAACATACATGCGTGTTCATGATGCTTCTCCCGCGTGATGCGTTACGGCGGTGTCGCAGATGCAGTGGAACGAGATACGCGTCTGAGGCAACCGTCTCGTTGCCATAGTATAGCATACTTGCGCGACAAGCGCAAATCGGCAGCGCATTCGTTTGCGGCAGACGAATTTCTTCCACAATCGACATTGTCTGTCGATTGACCCGCATGCGCACATTGTGCTACACTACTAATGGTTACTAATCAACTCCACGGAGTTGCCATGAACGCGCGCCGATGCTCCTTTGCCCTTGCCCTGCTGCTGGCAGTTTCCTGCGCGGGTGCGACCAATTTTCTGTTTATTCATCATTCCGTCGGCGATGGCTGGCTCAATGCCGGTGAACTGGCCGCACAACTCACTGCCCTTGGCTACCAAGTTAATGATGCCACCTATGGTGACGCGGTCGGCGGCCCGAATGCGTTTGGTCTGAATCCGCTCGGTGACTACACCGATGTGTGCCATTGGTATTGGTGGTTCAATCACACCATGGCCGCGACGCTGGCGTGGGACTGCACCGCCGGCGAATCAAATCGCATCGTCATGTTCAAATCGTGTTTTCCGAACAGCGTCATTTATGAAGATGGCGTCGCGCCCGGCGACCCGACCAACGACACGCATTCCACCTGGAATCACAAAGCCGCCTATCTCAGTCTGACCAATGCCTTCGCGACGCGCAGCAACACGCTGTTCATCGCCGTGACCGCGCCGCCGGTCAAGCGCGGTGATGGCTATGATCCAGCCAATGCCGCGCGCTGCCGCGCATTTCACAATTGGCTACGCAACGAGTATGTGGCTGAGTATCGCGCCACGACCGGCTTGCGCAATCTGGCCGTGTTTGATTTGTTCGACATGCTGGCAATGCCCGCCAGCGCCACGCGCAATGCCAATGCGTTGCTGCCACGCTATTGCACGCGCGACTCGCATCCAAAGGCGCGCGGCAGCCGCGCCGCCACCGGCGCGTTTCTGCCGTTCTTGTGCGACACGTTGGCGTACGAAGCCGGCGGCGCGCTCGCGTCGAATCGCTATCTCGTCGGTGTGCAGGCCGTGCTGAAAGCCGCGTCGCGCAAATGCACGCTCAAGGCTTATCTCGACAGCGCCACCGGCGCGGCGGCCGGCGATGCGCGCGTCCGGCTCGGCGCCACACTGATTCAGACATTTCCGGCTGCGGCCTGGAAGAACGGCAAGAATCGCGTGACCAATCCGGATCGCACCAAGGCGCTCCTGAAAATCACGACCAAGGCCCCGCCGCAACTGCAACTGCAGGTCGTGCTGCCGAGCATACCAGCCGGCCCGGCAGCGCTGCGCATCGAACTGGGCAATGGCGCGGTGTATGTGGTTGACCTGCTGCCGGACACGCACGGGCGCTATCCGTGAGATTGAAGGAAATTCGTTCGCCACGTTGGAGGAAATTCGTCCACAGCGAACGAATTTATAAGGGTCATCATCCCACGCTTCCAGCCTTCCACGCTTCCATTCTTCCCGTTTCAGCGCAGCTCATCCTGCAGCGCGGCCAGCTCAGCGCGATAGCGCACAATGGTTTCGTGCAACGTGTTGTTGCTTGCCGCCGCGAGCAGATCGAGACAGGCAACCGCGTCAGCATGTGGCGTCTCATAAATATCCTTGGCCACGGCGGAGATCTTCGCGTCTCCTTGCCGGCAGGCCTGTTGCACGAGCGTGCGCACGACGGTGTCGCGATTGACGCCACCGCAGCGCAGCGCGGCGTCGAGTGCGAACTCAATGCTTGGTTGCAGAAATGCCGCCAGCGTGGCATCGCTCGCCGGCCAATGACACAGCACCGCCACCAGCCATTCAATATCAGCAGGCTTGGGCGGCGTGGCCGCCAGCGCACGCAGGCACGTCGCGATATTGGTGGCGGTGAATTGCGGCGGCCAGACCGACTCGCACTGGTACAGTCGCTCGATGGAACCAGGCCAGCCCTGGCGTTGGATTACATCCCACACAATCGGGCTGTCCAAACCAACCAATAGCGGCCACAACGCGAATTTGTTGGTGGCGGCGGAAAACCTTAGCAGGAGCGCTTCATCATCCGCCGACAACGGTGCGGAGCTCAGCCCGCGCACCAGACAATACGTGCTGAAAACAGCAGCGTAACCACGGGCATGCTCTGACGTTTGCGCCGCCGCGCGCCGACACGCCGGCAGTAATGGTGACAGAGCCGCGGCGTAATCAAGGGGGCGTGTGGTAAAGATCATCCCAAGGCGGAGAGCTTGTGCTATCTCGGCGGGATGTCGCCGCAGGTACCATTGGGTCAGGTGTTGGCCGGCGGGCACGCTGCTGCCCAATGTCTGTCCGCACACAAGCTTCTGTGCAAAGGGGCTGAGGGCCGCCTGCACCATTTGCGCGGGCCAGGATTGCTGGAAAATGTTCCACGAGGGACACCTGGTGACAAAGGCATTGTTTGGCGCGGCGCGCATGATGGCGGTTGGCACCACGGCGTCACTGCGCACGCCGCCGGATCCTGATCCTCCCAAGGAGAATTTTCTGACGGCGCCACACCAGTGTGTGAAATAGAATGCTGCTCGCGCAGATTGCTCGCGGGCCGGCAGGGCAGACCAGTAATTGCTGAACAAGGTTTGCACGCGTGCGCTAAGATGCAGGTTGGCCTCATTGCAGCAATTCACCAGCAACTCGACCAAGACCGTTTCGTTAGTCGTGACAGGAGCATGCGTGGCGCGCGACCATGCATCGTCCGCAAGCAGAAGGTTCTTGCGCATCTGGCGCGCGGTATCAATGACATACGGTGGCCGCACATAGCAGAACACGTCGAGCGCGCCAGAGCGGTCCGTCGTGCTGATCTCGCTTTGCAGCCACATGCCATTGCAGAAAAACTCCAGCGCGCCAAACGGCCGCAACCACCAGTCGCGCCGGCGCAGTTGTGGAAAATCACTGCCGGCCAGCGTGACTTGATTGGCGCCCACAACGCGCTGCTTCAGCGCTATGACGATATTGGTCATCGGATAGGCTGCCAGGCAGCGCAGGTGCACGCGGCGCGGTAACGGTTCGCCCGTGGAAATGGTGACGGTGACGGAAGGAATGAGACAACGGATCACGCCGAGAACGACAATCCCCGCGATCACCGCCGAGAGCCTGACGCGGCCAAGCCCACGTGGCAACGGCGTCAGGATGCTATAGCGCAGTGGTGTGGCACACCGCGGGCAACGCGCCCGCCATGAATGCGTGCGCGCATCACAGGCTGCACACAGAACCATGACGCTATCCGGCAGACACAGCAGCCAGCCCAGCGCCCACCACACATTCAGCCCGCACGGCAACGCCAGCAGCGCCGCCAGCCAGCCCAACCGATACCAGCTCACAACCGCGAGCACCAGCATCAAGCCAACGTGCCACCAATCGAACTTAATCGACAACAGCTTGTCTGCCAGGGCCGGCACAACCATGATGCCCAGCGCCACAAAAATGACATAGCGCAGCATGGCGCCCAGCCGCAGTGACGCCGGCCGCTGCGGCCGCAGCACGAGCGCATACACCAGCACGCACGCCGGCCACAACGCCAACCCGCTGATCACCCGCGGGTTGAGGGCATACACGTTGAAAAGTGTAAACAAAAGCAGCGACGCGCCGAAGGCAACCGCGCCGGCTGCCAGCAACATGAATTGACCGACCCAGCCGATTTGATTTGAGCGTGCATAACTGTTCACCAAGGCAATGCCGCTCAAGAAGATGGTCGTGGCCGTCCACGCGCCCAGCACGCATGGCAAAAACATGCAGGCAGTGTAGCGCGCCGCGTACGGCAGCAGCGGCGCGCCATGCCACGCGCGCTGCACGGCCCAGTACGCGCCGCTGTCAGCCCACGCCACCAGAAACAACGGCGGCAGCAATGCGCACACCAGCGGCAGCAGCACGCGCAGCACTTCGAGCTGCCAGCGCGGGCCGGGAAAGCGCGCAGCCACTTGCTCGCGCCGCAGGCCGACCAAGCCAACCAGCCGGTGCGTCAACCAGAGCGTTGCGCCCATGCCCGCGTACGGCAATACCACGAACAACAACATATTGCGCGTGGTGTTGTAGTGCGGCAACAGCGAGAGGATGCAGCCAATCAAGCACTGCGCCAGCACCAGCAGACCGAACGGCACGCGACAAAAGCGAAGAAGGTTTTTCATAACGTTTTCAACCGTCTCATATTAGAACTACCATTTCTGAAGACCCCCACGATCCCGCCGTTGACGGGATCGTGGGTGAATAAGATTGAGTAACGAGATGCCGGCCTTTTCTGTAGTCCCCCTTTTGTAAAGGGGGTGCCGCGCATTTTGCGCGGTGGGAGATTTTGCTGCCGTTGCCGTTTCCTTCTTCTGCAAAATCCCTCCCCCCCCGCCAAGCCGGGGTACTCTACCGCCGTTGGCGGTACGGCGTAGACACCGCCAGGGAGAATGCAGAGACACTCGCGATTCCGCCGCCGGCGGGATCGGTGGGGAGCCGGAAAGGCACAACATTGAAATAGGCGCGCACGGAGCATCATTGCACATATACTATCGTCTATATTATTGTGAGCCGGTTACTATCACCGCACCCGGCGCGGGAACACCAGCAGACCAATTAAAATTGCATTCAGCATAACGTTTGCAATAATTGTCTGGACGTACATTCGATATGCCAGTAAGTCAGCAGCACTCGGACGCGTGGGATTGCTGCCCCATAGCCACGCCACAATACCAACGACCATGATAATCACACCGGCGGCGACGCGCCACCAGCGCGTGAGCTTCAGCACGACGGCTAGGCCCAGTGCACTGTACCATGCAAGACAAAGCGTCGTGCGAACGGCAAAGCCGGTGTTTTTTTGATATCCGGGCATGCGCCAATTCAGTTCGAACATTTCGCGGCATTGCTCATAATAGTGTGCGAATATATTTGGCTTTCTCAGATGCTCGCCCAACCAGTGTGCCGCACGCACTAAGTTTCCATTGTAATAGCACCCTCCCCAACAGCCGACAATCAGGAGCACGGCGCATAGCAATGCCAACACCCGCGCGGCATTTGCCAGTGCGCGGCCGACCGGCAGAGTCGCCTCATACTCGGCTTGTGCCCGCATTCCGTGCGGCCAATAAATGGAAGCCGTTAGGCCCAAAGTGATGATGGTGATAATCACATTGATCGGTCTCCAAGGAGAAGCCACGGAGAACAGGCCCACCGCCAAAAGGCCGACGATGATGCTCCACGCGATTTTTTCAAGGTGCACGCGCACCAGACACAGTACCAAGGGCAGGCGCGGGTTCATGCGGCACCTTCCTTGCGCACTAGGTGAATGAAGATGTCCTCAAGATTCATCGGATAGACTTCACGCACGGGCAAGCCGTGGTCTTCGTGAAAATTGCTGACGACCACTTCGGTTGTGCCCGACTGCGTGGCCCACGAAAGAACGGAGAAGACCTTGGCCACGGCGGCGCGGTCGGGCGGTTGATCGAAGACCAGCACTTTGCAGCGCTCGCGCAGATTATCGAGTTCGTCGTGCAGGAGCAGGCGGCTGCCGCACAGAATGGCAATGCGGTCGGCCGCGCGCTCGACATCACCCAGAATGTGGGTTGAAAGCAACACAGAACGTGAACCGTCGCGCACGAACGCGGCCAGCTCGTCAAGCAAGATACGGCGGGCGGCCGGGTCGAAGCCCTCGGCCGGCTCGTCCAGAATCAGCACATCCGGCAGCACCGCCAAAGCCATGACGACGCTCAAACGCCGGCGCATGCCCTTCGACAGGCGGCTGATCAATTGTTCGGGCGGCAGCTCGAAGCGCCGCAGCAATTCCAGGCCGTGTGCGGACGTGTAGCGCGGATAGAAGCGCCCGTGGGTTTCGAGCATGCTGCGCACGCGCAGCCATGCGTACAGCCCATCCTGTTCGGGTACATAGCCAATCCGCGCCTTGACCGCCGGTGTCAGCCGTGTGCTGGGGCAACCCAGCACACAGGCGCTGCCCGATTCCGGCGGCTGCAGGCCGAGCAACATCCGCAAGGTCGTCGTCTTGCCCGCGCCATTCGGGCCAAGCAGGCCGGTGATACTGCCCGGCGGCACCTGCAGTGAAAGTTGATCCACGGCGAGGGTGGCGCCGAAGCGGCAGGTGAGTCTGTCGGCGACAATCAAGGACGCATCAGTCATGAGCATCTCCCGCGAGTTTGGTGAGTTCATCGTGCACAACGGCAACAATATCGTCGGCATCCATGCCCAGGAAGCGCGCTTCCACGAGGGCCGGGCGGAGCGCCTCGCGCAGCCGGCGTTTTTTCTCGCCGGCGGTGTACGCCGGCGGCTTGGGTGCGACAAAGGCACCGGCGCCCGGGCGCATCACCAGATAGCCTTCCATCTGCAGTTGCATAAAGACTTTGGCGACCGTGGTGGGATTGACGCCGGTTTTCTCGGCCAGCGCGCGGACGGAGTCAATCTGGTCGCCGGGCGCGAGCGCGCCGCGGACGATCAGATATTGCAGGCGTTCCTTGAGCTGCTTCGAGAGCGGCTCGCCGGAATGGGGATCAATGCGGATATACATGGCGGCCCGGCGCGGGTACTGCGGTTATACTGTGCATACTGTATGGTATTATACCATACGCATTGCACACAGTATAGCATGGTGGCACGCGGTTGTCAAGAGGGAAAGGAAATTCGTTCGCGGCGAACGAATTTGTAGTTCAGCAGGCATGTCGCCACGCAGCCGTTGTTCCGGCCTGCCACGCAACCAGCATTCAACAGGCTACTGTGTGCGCCATGTGCGAAATGTGCCGACCGAATGCCTCCCCGCCTGACCCACCAACAGCGGGATTGCAGGGGTCTCTGCGCTGATGTCGCTGCGGCACGGCGTTCCGCGCTGCGTGGAGCTGCTTGGAGTCCCGCCTTGGCGTGGATCCCGCCAACGGCGCGGATGCAGCGCAGTCATGGAGACGGCGACGCCATTCATGTCCGCGGCGCCTGGCGCTGGCAATCCGCCAACGGCGGTATGGATTGGGATACGATTCGCCGGCGCCGGCACGCCGAACGGGAGTTCGGCGGTACCTTCAGCGGGTCGGGTGACCCGCGTTCCCTTCGGCAGCCGGCAGCCGGAAATTCTTTCGCCGTGAGAAAATTGCAACGAGCCAGCGCCGCAGCAGCATTCGCCGCATGACAGCGGCTCCCACATTGAAAGTGCAGCATCCGCCGCACGGAGGCGGCTCCCATCCACGCCGATGGCGGGACTGGCCGTTGCCTTAGCTGGCAAAGCCAGCACTCTTTCAGCACTGATCACTGATTACTGATCACTGATCCCCGTCCGGGTTTCTGCACGGGCGGTGAGATGCGCAGCGACGAGGTCGGGGTCGAAACCTTTGCGCAAGAGGAAGGCCTCGAGCGCGTGCAAGGCACTGGCAGTTAATGCGGCGCCCGCTGCGGCGCGCGTGCGTGTTGCGCGCTTGGTTAGATATGCGGTCGCCATGCGTTCGAGTTGGGCGCGATCTGCGCCGGTCTGCTGGATGTAGCCGTAGCGCGCAAGATTTTCGAGCGCGGCAGCGATTTCGTCCGGCTCGTACTGGCGCTGCGCGAGTTTCGCCTGCATTTCGGGCTGCGAATAGTCGCGGCCAGTGAGCAGCTTCAGCGCGGCATCAAATGCGGACGGGCGGGCGCGGGGCATGGCAGTGGTTACGTTTTAAGTTTAAGGTGTTAGGTTTTAAGTGTTACTAATGAATGCGCTTACTAGGTGTCATGCCAATTGTAGCCGCGGGCGCTGA
>CAYNJC010000047.1:0-31366 GCA_964397565.1 uncultured bacterium | reverse complement strand
TTCATCATTCATCATTCATCATTCATCATTCATCATTCATCATTCATCATTCATCATTCATCATTCATCATTCATCATTCATCATTCATCATTCATCGCGTCCCTGCCGCTGTGCCTGCAAACCTAAAACCGAAAACTGAAAACTGCAAACTGAAAACTGCAAACCGAAAACCATCTGCAACGGTTCACCGTACTTTGGGCACATACAGCACATCGCCGATTTGGAGCGTATCCTTGCTGGTCTTGTTGAGCTGCATCAAGATCGCGACGGACACCTTGTAGGTGCGTGCGATGCGACTGTAGGTGTCGCCGGCGACGACGGTATAGGTGGCGATATCCGGCGCGGTGGCGACATTATCGAGATTGCGCGGCAACAGCAACAGCGTGCCGCTGCGTACAATGGCCATGGGTGTCAACCCATTGGCGCGTGCCAGCGCGTCAATTTCGACTTGTGCGCGCGCAGCAACACTCGTCAAAATACAATCCGTGCGACACCGGTAAAAGAGGCCCGCGGTGCCGGTGTCCACACTGCCCGTGTCCTGGACCGTGGCATTGCTCGCCGCGGCGCCATCAATCGTGACATCCACTGTATCGGCCAGAACAATCCCGGCCGGGTTTTGTACCGCGCGCTGCGGCGCACCGTATTCCATCATCGCCGGCGGGTCGAGCATGGGTTCGGGTGGCTCGCTCGGCATGGCGGTCATCCGCTCAATGCCATCGTCACATGCTGCCAGCAGGAGGCAGCCGCTCAGTACAATGAAGCGCAGGATTGTGTGCATGTCCATATTGTACCTGAATTGCGCCTGTTATTCAAGTGTAGTAAATTCGTTGCCAAGCCAACGAATTTGGAGTTAAGAGGGCGCGCATTGTTCCGCCGCTCAACACTTCGATGTTCGATGTTCAATGTTCAGTGTTCACAGTGATCCGGCCATTCCTGAATGTAGGCCGTGTTCAGGCCGAGCGCATCGAAGCATTCGAGCGCCGCTTCGTATTCTTCCCAGGTGATGCCGCGCGCCAGCGCCGGAAAGTTGCGCGCGCGATGGGCCGGGAAATACTGGCGCATCAAACTGACGGCCGTGTCGCGCCCGAGTTCGTCGGCAATGAAGCGCAGTACGGCCGATGTGCCGGCCAGATTGTCCGGCAGGATCAGATGGCGGATCAGCAGGCCACGCGTGGCGATCTGGTGCGCGTCGAGCTGTAACTGCCCGACTTGGCGCAGCATTTCCTTGAGCGCCGATTGATTGATTTCTGGATAGTCGGGCGCGCTGGAATACAAGCGCGCCGGCGCGGCGTCAGCATATTTCGCGTCGGGCAGATAAATATCCACGATGCCGTCCAAGAGCCGCAGCACGGCGAGCGATTCATAGCCACTGCAATTGTACACCAATGGAATGGTCAGGCCCTGGGCGCGGGCGATGGCCAGCGCTTCGACGGCCTGCGGCAGTTGCGGTGTGGGCGTCACCCAATTGATGTTGTGTGCGCCGCGCGTCTGCAATTGCAGCATGCGCGCGGCCAGCTCGGCGGGCGTGATGACTTCGCCCTGCATGCTTTGGCTAAAGGCATAATTCTGGCAAAAGACACAGCGCAGATTGCAGCCGGTGAAGAAGACCGTGCCGGAGCCGCGCGTGCCGCTGATGGGCGGCTCTTCGCCCTGGTGCAGAGTGCAGCAGAAGACGCGCAACTCGTCGGTCAGGCCGCAGACACCGTGTTTGCCGGCCGCGCGCAAGCTGTCGCAGTTGCGCGGGCAGAGCCGGCAAGGCGACTGCAGGGCGCGCAGCGCGGCTGCTGCGGTTTTCAGTTTTCGGTTTTCAGTTTTCAGTGGCATTGAGAAAACTCGTTCTGCAAACGAGTTTGTAATGGAGGAACTGTCGCACGTTTTTTCTCAGAACTAAAAACCGCAAACTGAAAACTGAAAACGGCCGCTGCGGCCTACATCGGCTTGCGCGCGACCGCCATGATGCTTTGGGCAAAGTCCACATGCAACAGCTTGAGCAGGCGGCGATACCACCAGACCGTCAGGCGTTTGCGCCAGTTCATCTTGGCAAGGCGATGCATGCCAATGTCGGTAAAGCCGGCCCGGCCGAGCAAGCCGGCCAGATCATAATAATGAATCGCGTTGACGTGCGTGAAATCACGCCAGAAGATATTTGCATGGCAGGCGTTCGGCGTGGTCAGCGCGACCCAACCATTCGGCTTGGTCAGTCGGAACAATTCGGCGATGAAAGGAATTTTAGCGGCGGCGTCCATGTGCTCAATCACTTCCGAGGAGACGACCAGATCGAACTGCTCGGTGATTTCCTGAGTGTCGTAATAGTCATGCGGCCAGACGCGGTCAATGTCCTGGCTTTTGTACTTAATGAGATGTTTGACGCTGTCAAGGCGCAGGGCGAGGGAGCGGTCACCCGCGCCGACATCGAGGATGCTCACCTGTTTGGCGCCATGGCGTGTCAACACACGAATATGCGCACAAAGCCAGGCTGGCATGGATGGTTGGATCGGCAGGCGCAAGACATCCGGGAAAACATGCCGGAAACGCTGACGCCAGTGCTGCACCTCGGACCAGTTCAGGGCCGGTTCGTTCATCATGGAGTGTGCCGGATCAGGCTCACAGCGTACTCGGGAGCAAGCTGTTGCCAGATCACATCGGCAGTCAGCGCAGGAAGGTTCAGTTTGAGTTCACCAGCCATGAACGCGGTTTCCTCATCCAGTGCCACCAAGCGAATGCCCAACTGTGTGAACCACTCATGAAAAGCCATTGGGCTGACAGGTGTCGCCAAGATTTTGCCAACAACTTCGGCATAATTGACCGTACTCATAAAAACACCGCCCCGCAACAGCACTTGTCTGACGTGCTCGTCGCCAGGCTCGGCATGCAACAGTGCAACCACAGCAGAAGCATCAACAACACATGCGTTGTCACTCACGCGCGGCCTCCGCTCTACGTTCCTTGATTAGTTCGTCTGTCAGCGAGCGTGTCGCCGGCACATGTGCCAAAAGCTTGCGCAGGTTCTCTAGTGCCGTCAGCACGCGTGCGGGGTCCGGCGCCGCCAACGGTGTCTCCGGAATAAACGTCACCAAAACCCGCGCCGCTTCTTCAGAGGGCGGTGTCTCCAGCATTTCGACATGCCCGGCGCGATAGATTGCCTCATATGTTTTCAGCATGGTAATCAGTAGTCTCTATGGGTTAGCTGCATCTCTCCAATTATAACATTTTGCAGTGGCAACCGCACTCATTCTGTGCCGAGGATTTCAAAGGGGACCTCCAGATCCAGGTATTCACGATTTAGATTGGCCGGAAAGGACGGGAAGTTGGCGTTCTGCACGGCATCGAGCGCGGACTTGTTCAGCTCGCTGGGCCCGGCCTTGCTGACGCGCACGTCACTGATGCGCCCGGTGCGCGCCAGCCGGAAGGTAACTTCACAGGTGCCGAGGATGCGCGGTGGCTGGCGCCAGACGCGATCAATCGCGGTGCGAATGCCGTTGCAGAAGAAGTCATCAATGATGGCTTTCTGTTCGCCGGGCGAGTCCTGCGGGCCAACGGCCACTGTTGGCGCCACGGCCGGTTGTGCCGGTGTGGTTGGGGCGCTGCGCTTGTTCTCGAATGCCTCGAAACGCTTGCGGGCTTCCTCGAAGGCCGTGTTGACCTGCGGCGTGCGCTCGACAATTTCAACTTTCTTGGGTGGCGCGCGTTTGACGATTTTCGGCGGCGTATTGGTTGCCGCTGCCTTGGCAATCTGCTTGCGTAGTTTCTCCGCTGCCCATTTTTTTTGTCGCTCAACCACTTTCTCGGGCACCGGCATCACGGTCCGTTTTGGCGGGGTGACCGGTTTGACCGTTGGCGGCGGCGGCGGCGTTGGTTTCGGTGGTGTCGGCACGGGCGGCGGCGGTGTGGGCTTCGGTGGTGTCGGCGCGGGCGGCACCGGCGTGGGCGGAACCACGCGCATCGGCTGCGGCGTTGCTTGCGTCAGGTTTACCCGGATCATCTGCTGCTTGGCCACTTTGAAGGTCGGCGCCGACCACAACATGACCAGCAGCAGCACTGCGGCCAGACTGTGCGCCACCACCGACGGCAACAAGAATGATTTGGCCGTGATGATCATTCGGCTTGGGTTGCCAACGACAAGGTGGTGATGCCGGCACTGCGGATCACGTCGAGGACATGAATGACCGCATCATACTTGAAATTTTTGTCGGCGCGAATGATGACGGCTAATTTTGGTTTGCTGCGCTGCATTTGTTCGAGCGTTTCGCGCAGGTCGTCGAACGGGCGCCCGCGATCCATTTGACGTTGATCCAAGAACACCACCCCGATTTTTTGGCCGCGCTCGTTGATCTCCTGTAAGCTGACGGTGACGGACTCGTCTTGCTTCTCCAATTGGGTCGCGGACGCGAGCGGCAAGTCCACGTCAATGCCCTGTTCGAGAATCGGCGCGACCAGCATGAACACGCACAGGATGTTCATGGTGATGTCGAGCAGCGAGGTGATGTTAAGCTCGGCGCGCAGCGGCTCGCGGCGGCGCAGAAGGATGCTCATTCGACGCTCTCCTCGGAGACGATCCGCTCGAGGCGCGCGACCAGTTCGCGACAGAACGTTTCCATGTGGGCGATTTCGGTGTTGATCCGATTCTTGAAATAGTAAAAGGCCGTGATGGCCGGAATCGCCACCACCAGACCCGCAACGGTCGTCACCAGCGCCACGGCAATGCCGGGCGCGACCGAGGTAACCATGGCCGAGCCGGCCGTGGACATTTTGCGGAAGGCTAGCAGGATGCCCCAGACCGTACCGAGCAGGCCGAAAAACGGGGCCAGCGTCGAGGTTAGCGCCAAGTAGCCCATGCCTTCCTCGATCAAGTCAACTTGCTCGGCCAGGCGCGCGTCGATCAACTTTTCGGCGGCCTGCACGTCCGCCACGCGAATGCGGTCATAGGCGAAGACGTGATCGCAGCAGGCGCGGTAGAGCACATACAAGGGATTGGTCGAGTTGACCGGAAAGTCGCGGAATATTTGCAGATAGTCGCGCGCATATTGGGCTTGGAATGGGCGCAGCCGCTCGCCGATGCGCTTGTTGCCGCGCTGAATCGCGCCGAGGCTGACATACTTGGCGAAGATCAAGCCCCACATGTACACCGACATAATTGCCAGAATAATACAGATGCCTTGGCCAATGATGTCCATGCTGGCCCAAATTTCGAGTGCTGCTCTCATGCCGGGTGTCCTTGGTGTCGTGCGGATGCGGTTGTCATACATGTCCTCGTCATGCGGTGATAGTCTCGAGGCCGTGCAGATACGGCTGTAACACACGCGGGATGCGGATGCTGCCGTCGGCCTGTTGGTAATTTTCGACCAGGGCAATCCAGGTGCGGCCGACCGCCAGGCCGGAGCCGTTCAAGGTGTGGACAAAGCGCGGCTTGCCGCCGCCGGCCGGGCGATAGCGAATGTTGGCGCGGCGGGCCTGAAAATCGGTGCAATTCGAGCATGAGGAAATCTCGCGGTAGCAATTTTGGCCCGGCAGCCAGACTTCGAGGTCATACGTCTTGGCCGCCGCAAAGCCAATATCGGCCGTGCAGAGCGCCACCACGCGATACGGAATCTCCAGTTGCTGCAGCACGCGTTCGGCGCAGCGGGTCATGCATTCCAGCGCTTCATACGACGTCTCCGGCGTGACGATATTCACCAGCTCGACTTTGTTGAACTGGTGCACGCGCAGGATCCCGCGGGTGTCTTTGCCATACGCGCCGGCTTCGCTGCGGAAGCACGGCGTGTGGGCCGTCACCAGCTCAGGCAAGTGGGCTTCATCGAGAATTTCGCCGGCATGCAGGTTGGTCAGCGGCACTTCCGCAGTCGGGATCAGATAGAGCGGCCGCGCGCCGCTGACCTTGAACAAGTCCTCCTCGAATTTCGGCAACTGGCCGGTACCGCGCATGGTCGCGTCGCTGACCATCAAGGGCGGCGCGATCTCGCGGTAACCGTGCGCCCGGGTGTGCAGATCGAGCATAAAATTCGTCAAGGCCCGTTCGAGCAGTGCGCCGGCACCTTTTAGCAAGGGAAAGCGCGCGCCGGACAGCTTGGCCGCGCGTTCAAGATCCAACATGCCCAACGCTTCGGCCACCTCGAAATGCTGTTTGGGCGCGAACGTGAATTGCGGCGGCGCGCCCCAGGTGCGCACGACCACATTGTCCGCCTCGGTGGCGCCGACCGGCGTGCTGGCATCCGGCAGGTTGGGCAGGCGCAGGGCCAGGTCGTCCAGCACCGTCTCCACCGCGGTCAGTTGCGCGCGGGCCGTTTCGAGTTGGATCTTCAGCTCCTGCACACTGGCTTGCAGGGCCGCGGTGTCAGCGCCGGCGCGTTTTTCCACCCCGATTTGTTTCGAGCGTTCGTTGCGCTGTTGCTCGATTTCCTGGGTGGCCTGCACCAGGGCGCGGCGTTGTTCGTCCAGTGCCATCAGGCGGTCGAGATCGGCGCCCAGACTTGCATAGGTCTGGCCATTGCCGTGGCGGTGCAACAGCATGGCCCGCAGGGTATCGTAGTCTTCCCGTAGAATGCGAAGATCAAGCATAGTCTTGTTGAATGGGTTTCACTTGATGAAAGGAATCGCCAAGGGATATTGATAGGGCTTGCCATCATTGGCTTTGACCGCCGCCACAATGGTAAGAATGATATCGGCCAGCACGAGGGGGATCAGCAGGAAAATGCCGACGCAGAAAACGCACAGCACGATGGCCGGGACAATATAAATCGTCATTGAAATCTGGAAATTCAGCGCCGCTTTGCCCTGCACGTCCACATAGGGAATCTCATTTTTCTTGATGAGCCAGACAACCAGCGGCCCGAGTACATTGCCAAAGGGAATGCCCAGGAGGCCGAGCAGCGCGGAAAGATGGCACAACATGCCCCACGTGCGCGCAGTGTTGTCCGGCAAGTCTTGTGTAACGACTGCGTCTGGTTCTGTCATGGTGTTCATGGTGGGCTGCCTCCTTGCAGCAGGGCATACTCGATCATGATATCGAGCAATGCACCGAATGAAATGCCAACCGCCGCCGCCGCCTGCGGCACCAATGATGTGGCGGTCATGCCAGGAATGGTGTTGGTTTCGAGCGCAAAGGCGCGGCCGCGCGCGTCCATCATAAAATCGGTGCGCGAGATGCAACCACAGTGCAAGGCGCGATGACACGCCACGGCCTGTTGCTGAATTTCGCGCGCCCCGCGCGCGGGAATTTTCGCCGGCGTGATTTCACGCGTGGCGCCCGCCGTGTATTTTGCTTGAAAATCAAAAAACGGGCTTGCCACCGGAATGATCTCCGTTACCGGCAGGGCTATCGGTGCGGCCTGTGGTGTGCGTTGCAGCACCGCGCAGGTAAACTCGCGCCCGCGCACATAGCGTTCGAGCAGCACCCGCTCGTCGAGCGCCAGCAGACGCCGGACGGTGGTGCGCAACGCCGGCGCATCCGGCACCATATGCACCTCAAAGCTCGAACCCAGGCACGGCGGCTTGGCCACCACCGGCCAGCCCAAGCGCACCGCGCGCAGTTGCGCAGCAAGCGGGCGTGCGCGGCGGATCATCACATACTCCGGCGTGGGAATGCCATGGCTGTCATAGAGCCGCTTGCTGATCTCCTTATCCATGGCCAGGGCGGAGCCACGCACGCCGCTGTGGGTAAACGGCAGGCCCAGCATTTGAAGAAAGCCTTGCACGACGCCGTCCTCGCCGCCCACGCCGTGCAACGCCACGATGACCACCTCAACACCCCAGTGTTGCAGCGCGCGAAATGCGTCCAGCACCCCCTGTGGCCGTGCCCGCCGCCACGCAGCATCGTGCGGCACACACCCGGGCGCCAGCACCCGCGCCCGGTGATCACTGGTCAACTCGACCGCGCGGCACAGATAGCGCGCCGGCGCCAGATGTGAGAAGATCACCGTGCCGGAGCGGATCGAAATGTCGCGCTCGTGGCTCCACCCGCCCAGCAGCACGGCGACGCGCCGCTTGGCCGGCGTTGGTTTGGTCGATTTGCTGCTCATGGCGCCGTCGCCGGCGGTAGGTTGGTGGTGGCGCCGGGTGCGGCTTGAAACGCCGCCGCCGCGGCCCACAGCGTGTTGCTCATCAGCGGGCAGCGCTCGCACAGCAGTCCTAAGGCCGAGCGGCTGGCCACGACCAGTTGGGCTTGATCGAGCACTTCTTCGTAGTGCGCAACATCGTCGGCATTCAACACGCGCCCGGCCAGCGGCTTGGTCAAATCCGCCAGCCAGACAAGCACGACCATGACCAGCGCGCCCTTGAAACCGCCCAGCAGCATGCCATAGACGCGGGCAATGAAGCTGGGCGATGGGCGACCCACCAGGCGTACCCGCACGGCATCCAACGCCGCGCTCAGGAGCAAGTAGACCACGAACACAGTTACGATCAGGGCGGCGAATTTTGCCAGGACACCGTCAAAGCGCGCCTGCGGAAACTGGCGATGCAACCAGCCCAGCACGCCATTGAGCAGTAGCGTGCGCGCGGCAAAGGTCGTCAGCAGCGCACCACCTACCGCTGCCAGCGAGACCACTTCGGCACCGATGCCTTTCCACAGTCCAACAAGTGCAAATACGCCGATCAGCGCCAGCAGGCCACCATCTAGATACATCCAGTTCACATGCAATTCTTATTGTTTATCCTTGGATGATACAAAAAGGGGCGAACAAATGCAACCGCTATAAAAAACGCGGCCGGACTTGCGCCCGGCCACGTTCGGAGGAATCACCATGAAACAATAGAAACAAAGCAGGTGCCGTGCCAGAGTTGTTTTTGCCGCTGTTTATGTTAATTTCGGCTATTTACCCGTGATATTTTGTGTTAAATTAGCCCAGCGCAGCTTCTCATCCGTGCCTTTTTTTCTCATTTTGGTCATTTTGACCGTGGAAATCTCAGTCAGGCGTGCGGAGCATAAGGATAAAATCTTGGACGTTGGTGCCCTGCGATGCAACCGCCACAGTCTGGATGCCTTGCGGCGGCAAGGCCAGGATGGTCCAGGCACTCTTCTCGACACACTCTTCGGCGCGATCCCTGAATTGGGCTTGATACTCGATCGTCAAGGGCTGGTCGTCATCGTTACGGAGGTCAATTGTTCCCGTCAGGGTGCCGTTCTCAGCCCGCTCCATGTTGGTGACCGCCGCGGCAATGCTGCTGCGCAGACCGCGCTCTGTGACGATGACGCGGCTGGTGTGCGCGGCGACGTCATCAATCCGGCGCGCATAGCTCACGCCACCGCAGGCGCTCAGCCCGGCGCAGACCAGCGCCGCGAGCGCCACGCGCGCGCCCACGTGGTACTTTTTTTTTGCCATCATCGTCCTCATGTAGTAATTCTACTGATCTCGCGCGCACAGGTCAACCACGGCCGCATTGCACTGGTCGGGTAGGATGGGCGTTTCTGCGACACACCACGTTGAGTGAACACGACCATGTTGATTGCCCCCGCCCCGACCGGGCGGGAATGTGCGGGATGCGCCAGTATCCAGGGCGTTGCCCTGGGGTACCATGCCGTGCCCCCGTGGGGTACCGCTGCGCCCCGCGCTCACCAACCCACACCACGCATCCACTGTCAGTATCTATACAACCTTACTACAACGACGTTTCATGAGTCGCCGGATCTGGAGCCACGCCCGGCAGCCACGCAAGCCACACGGGCGCACGGCAAGATAGTTGCAGGATTGTGAGATAGAACGGCCTGACCCAAGGACTTGCTTGCGTTTTGCGGTGGAACAATAGTGCTCTACACCTGCCACTGAAGCGCGTGGCGTGCGATGTGCCTGGCGTCTGAAGACCCCCACGGACCCGCCGCTGGCGGGACCGTGGGTGAATCAGAGTAATGGCAGGCAGCGCCGGCGCGCCTGCCAATCTCTCCTTCCATCCCGCCGTTGGCGCATGCGCGTCAACTTAGTGGTGCAAACGCTTCTGTCGTAGCGCAGTGTCGGCATCGCCGAGGGGAACGCGGCACGCCCGTGCCGCTGAAGGGATGCGGGATTTCCATATCCCGCGCAGGCGCAAGCAGCTGCGATCGGGAGATCGCAGCTACCTTCAACCGATCTGGCTGCTTGGAGTCCCGTCAACGGCGGGACGATCGGCGTTCCCTTCGCTGCGCGCAGCGGCATCACAGATTCACGCTGCACCAGCCGCTCCCACTCTATAGCCGCTGCCGCGGGCGGGAACGCGTCTGCGTTGGGAGAAACCCGCAGCTATGCGGGTGCAATCAGCTAAAGTTGACGCGCATGCGCCGCTGGCGGGACCGGTGGGGAGGCAAACCTGTGCAGGAAAATTCTTCTGTCCTGCACCTTCTTTGTTGGGCACCGCTGCGACACTGCAACTTTTACGCCGTGCGCCCAGCCACACCCGGCGGTTGACAGGCCCACCGCCATTTGCTATACTTGCACCCCTGTGCTGCCTGCTGCAGTTATGGCACGGGTCGTTCACGGGCCGTTAGCTCAGGTGGTAGAGCATCAGATTTTTAATCTGAGGGTCGCAGGTTCGAACCCTGCACGGCTCACCAACATACTTTTTCAGTATTCGGTGACCCCATCGTCTAGTCCGGTTAGGACACTGGCTTTTCAAGCCAAGAACAGGGGTTCAAATCCCCTTGGGGTCGCCACTTTTTTATGCCCTTGCGCCGCATGTTGTATTTACGTTATACTAATTTGACAGGCATGCCGGTGCCTTCCGCGTGGCACCCTGCACCTGTTTCACCCTTGCAGGAGCTGGCCCCAATGAAAATGACGCTTATGATTGCAACACTCGCGCTGATCGGCTTGTGTGTAGCGCGGTCCGGCATGGCTGCGCCCGCCACGCCCGCCGTCGGGGCAATCCAAGACACGGGCACCACCGGCGTAGTCCAAGATGCAGCCGCCGTACGGACAGCCCAAGGCGCGGCTACCACGGCCACACGCGTGCTGCAGAAGTCGCCTGCCGCCACTCCCCGCATACCTGCCACAGCGGGCGCAGAGATCACACGTGACGACGCCCAGGCGATGCGTGACGAACACAAGGAAGTGGCCGCGGCCGAGCAAAACGACGCAACCTACAAGCGCGACCAGCTTGGGGAAGTGAAAGAAGCGGAGGCGCCCGATGCCGGCTACAAGCGCGACGCGCTCAAGGAAGTGAGGGAAGCCGAGGCGCCCGATGCCGGCTACAAGCGCGATGCGCTCAAGGAAGTGCATGAAGCCGAGGCGCCCGATGCTGGCTACAAGCGCGACGCACTCAAGGAAGTGCATGAAGCCGAGGCGCCCGATGCCGGCTACAAGCGCGACGCACTCAAGGAAGTGCAAGAAGCGGAGGCGCCGGATGCCGGCTACAAGCGCGACGCACTCAAGGAAGTGCAAGAAGCGGAAGCGCCGGATGCCGGCTACAAGCGCGACGCGCTCAAAGAAGTTAAGCAAGCGGAAGATGAAGATGCCGGGCCGATGCGCGAGAGCCTGCGCGAAGATCGGGCCGCCGAAGCCGAAGACGCGGACGCTATGGCCGATCACGACCGGGAAGTCGAAAAAGAATCTGACGCCGACGACGATAGCGACCAAGACTGACCAACGCCACGCGCGGCTACAAGGACACGCGCGGCAAGATTTCCTGCACCAGCGCGCGCGGCAAACCCGGCACGGCAAACAGATTGCTGACTGAGTGATACGGGCGCGCTGTGATGATCGCTGCGGCGCGTTTTTCCCCAACGCCTTTCAGTTGCAGCAGTTCAGCGCGCGCGGCGGTATTCAAATTGATGCACGACCCATTTGTCTGCATGCTTGCCTGAATGTCCTGCAATTCGCGCGCTTCCTGCCGCGCGGCCGCGCGCATGGCCGCGATCCGATCCGCATCTGCTCCATGCCAGACGCCGGCGCGTTTGAGTGCGGCCGCCAATTCGAGATCCTGCAATTGCGCCGTGCGCTCATCGCGCGCAACCTTGTCCGGCGTCGCACGCCCGACACCGTAGGCACGCGCCAGCCCTTTACGCACCAACAGTTCGCCCACATCCTGGCCATCCGCACTGGTCACAAAAGCGTAGATGCGGCCGCCGGCAGTGCTGCCCAGGGCGCTGGCATACACGGTCTGCACCGTAAACGGCTGCGCCAGCTGCTGCCTGGCAAACGCGGCGGCGCGCAGGCCACACGTGACGGTCTGGGCGGCGTTCGAATGACCAAAATAGCGCATCTGCTCGCGTATCCGGCGCACGGTCAGTGCCGAGACCGACGATTCCGGCGCATCCACGAAATACAGTCGCAGCGCTTGCGTGGTCCCGTTCATCAGGGCCCAAAAACTGTCGCCATCATTGGCCGCGTGGTCAACGTAGCGCGCATTGGTCACGGTCACCATTTGCTCGGCCGCGCCACCTCGCAGGCAGCCGCTCAGGATGCAGAGCAGCAGCGCGGATCGCAGGCCAGTTATCACAGGAGCATTCATTGTCATGCAGCTATGATACACAAAAGTGCTCCGAAATGAAAGGGAGCACGCCGCGCTGACCTCGCTCCGGCGACGCGCAGACCTTGTTGGCTGTGCGGCGCCACGCAGATATGCTATACTATCCACCGCACGTGAAATCACCGAGTGTGCTTTCATGAACACGCTTAACCCACAAGGGCACGCACAATGGCGCGCGTCACATTTGCCTGGACATACTGACCGACAGCGGCATGAATGCCATGAGCGACAAGCAGCGTGCCGCCGTGATGGAATCCGACAACCGCCATGTCGGCTCGGCCCGCGCGTGAGACGATGCGGGGCCGTTTCTGCCGCAACGACCAAGCGTGGCCCGCACGCAAAGACGCTTGTGCTCACCCTATCGGCCACATGAAACAATGACGAAGATTCCTCAGCCACCCAGCAAGGAAGAGATAACGGCCTTGGCGCCGTTTGCCGGCCTGGGCATGGAGAATATTGTGGTGGTCGCCACCGTGCAGGAAGCCGGAACAGCCTTGGCAGAACTTGCCGGCCATACGGCCATCGGATTTGACACGGAAGCCCGGCCAACCTTCATGAAGTATCAAAAGTCTGAGGGCCCGCATGTCTTGCAGTTCGCCACGCTTGAGAAAGCGTACATTTTCCAGGCGCACCTGCGCGAATGTCATGACGCACTCATGCAGGTGTTGGCCTCGTCCGTGATTGCGAAAATAGGCTTCGGCCTCACCAACGACCTGACGCACATTCGCAACAGATTTGGTGTCACCCCACGCGCCATCGTGGATCTGAATCGCACGTTCAAAGACTTGGGCTACAAGAATTCCGTCGGCGCGCGCGCGGCCATTGCGATGCTCTTCAACAAGCGCCTCGCAAAATCCAAGAGCATCACTACGTCCAACTGGTCCACGACCACGCTGTCCGAGAAGCAGATCCTGTATGCGGCCAATGATGCGTATGCGGCGATCCGCGTCTTTCACGCGCTGGAACAGCGCGCCCATGCATGGCTGCGAATGTCTGCGCACGCGCGCTAGTGCGGTGCCTCAAAACCACCTTGGCTTACTTCAGAGTGTTTTGTTAATTACACTCAATATACTTTATATATAACTACGCTGAAATAAGAAACCACAAAAAAAGAGACGGACGGAACCTTGAGTGGGCAGAAAGATAGGAAGGGATGCAAGCCTAAGCTTGCAGGTCGTGTGTCGCATCTGTCGGAGGTACGGGTTCGCATCCGTCTCTGTAATTGCAAAGAACTAATTTGTTGTTAGGCAATCAGCGTGCCATTAGATTATTCCAGTGTTTCTAAGGAATACTAATCCGCTTTTCTTTTTTTTGTGCATTTTGTGCACACGAAAAAAGAGCATTCGGGAAATTTGTTCGCTAATGTTTCTTAGTAGACGTGGGTGCTTTCCTCTTCCGGCACGGGCTTCTTCAGCAAGTCTGAAGTCAGATACACTTTGACGCGCGCGTCACCCTCGACCATACCCTTCGCGCGAATCTTGTAACTGACGCTCTCCTTGGGATTGAGTTCGTCATATGGCTCGAAGGTCACGTTGGCACCTTCGATGGCGCCGGCTGATGCGCCGGTCGCGCTCACCGGCTCGAGGTTGCGCGGGAAGCGGGCGATGATCTGGATGTTGCGGTCAGAACTGGTGCCCTGATTCGTCACTTTGATCTCGTAGGCAGTCTCATCCCCAACCATGACCGGATCCTCAGTGTCCACGACTTCGAGCAGCACGGCCGGCATGCCTTTCCACAAGGTCGGGGCCTGGGCCTGGCGCAGAATGTCATCCGCGATGGCTTTGACGCGGTTGCTGTGCGTGCCGGCGATGCGTGAGGTGACCTGCACGGCGAAGACTTTGCTGGCGCCGGGTGCGAGCGTGGGAATCGTCCAGACGGCTTTGGCATCGGTGACGGTATCGGCGTCTTCGGCCGAGACAACCTGCGTTTCGGGCGCGGCAATGTCCACGACCTGCATGTCGTTGATCACCACGTCGCCCAGATTCGTAACAATGATCTCATAGGTCGCGCGCTTGCTGAGGAACTGCTCGGCATCACCACGCTTGTACACCTTGAATTCTTTGTACATGACCACCGTGGGCGCTTCGGCCGCAACAC
The DNA here is from genome assembly GCA_964397565.1 of uncultured bacterium. Lineage (GTDB taxonomy): Bacteria > Auribacterota > UBA3054 > UBA3054 > JAPLST01 > JAPLST01. Next base: position 16,836 of record CAYNJC010000047.1, on the reverse strand, counting down.
TGTCGGCATTGCTGGCCTCGGCGTTGGCTTTGTTGACAAATTCACCACGGGCGGCGGCCTCGACGTTGATCGTAATGGTCTTGCTCTCGCCGGGCGCCAGATCGCCAACCTGGAACGTCAGTGCGCCCGAACCGCTGTCATGCTTGAAGCCTTCCGGCAACTGATCGTACACGACCACATCCTTGGCCGCGCCGTTGCCGGTGTTCTTCACCACAATGGTGTACTCAATCATCTCATTCAGCAAGGCCTCGCGCGGCCCTTGTTTGGTGATGGAGATCTCGGCGCGCGTGACCGTCACGGTGTAACACGCGCGCGGCAACGCCTCGACACTGGCACACGGCACGTAACTGCCTTCCTTGCCGGCTTTCAGCCAGACGGTCAGGGTATGTTCTTCGCCCGCTTCGAGCCACGGATAGCGCCACACCAGCAAGCCATCTTCCTCGCCGGCGGCCGGATCGGTCTTGACGACTTGCACCCCTTCCGGCACGCGATGCCGGACGACCACGCGGGCGACACTCTGATTCGCGTGCAGGGTGAAAGTGCCCTCGAAGGTTGCATCTTGGTTGACCGTCGCCGGTCCGCTGGCGGTGAGACTGACCAGTGGCGTCGTTGCCGTTCCACCGCTCCGGGCCGGGGCGGTCTCTGCCGCCGGCGCCGTTTCGTCAGGAGACTCCGCTGCCTCGCCAAAGGTTGCCGGCATTTCGTCACTGGCCACCACGCGCGCCGCATCAGACGATGGCGTTTCCACCATCAAGTCCTCGGCCGTCAGCGTTCCCCCGGTTTCCTCGCCGACTGCCTGCGGTTCGGAGACGGCTGCCTCAATCGACTCGTCCTGCGTCGGCGCGGCACAACCAGCCAACCAGGCGCTGACAACAAAAATTATGAGCCAATGTGCACGCAGTGTTTTCATAAACGTACTCCGCTTGCTCGCGGTTATGCGCCATGACACCAACACATCGCCGTTGCCATAACGCTCAATTATCTACCGAACACTACCGAAGTGACTTCCGAAACCAAACGCTAATATTGTAGTACTATTCGCCCGGAATGTCAATCCGCGCCTCTTTTTCTCGAAAAAAACCGGCCGGCGCTATGGCATCCCTACGGCATTTGCATCGTGGCCAAGGGCGATTTCCCTTGGGCTGAATTTGTTACTGCGGCACTATTCCTGGTCCGTGCCGGTCATCGGCACAAACAGGACGGCCATCAAATTTTCGCGCACAAGCTGCGCGCCGCGTTTGCGCATGCGCACGAGCTCCTGGGCGTAGCGCGCGCCAACCGGGATCACCATCCGCCCGCCCTCCGCCAATTGTGCCTGCAACGGCAACGGTATCTGTTCGGGCGCGCAGGTGACAATGATCGCGTCAAACGGCCCGGCCTCGGGCCAGCCCGCGTGGCCATCGCCGCAGCGCACCTGCACGTTGGTGTACTGCAATTGCCGCAAGGTATCGGCGGCGCGTTGAGCCAGCGCGGGCACAATCTCGATGCTGTAGACATTGCTGACAATCTCCGCCAGAACCGCAGCTTGATACCCCGAACCGGTGCCGATCTCGAGCACCTTTGACGCGGGGGTCAATTCAAGCGCCGCGGTCATGGCGGCGACGATGTAGGGCTGCGAAATGGTCTGGTCGTAGCCAATCGGCACGGGATGATCGGTATAGGCCTCGGCCCGGAACTGGACGGGCACGAAACAATGGCGCGGCACGGCGCGCAGGGCGGCCAGCACGGCGGCATTGGTGATGCCGCGCGCTTCGATCTGCTGCACGACCATGGCTTCGCGGTCACGCGCCGTGCGCGGGTCATCCACAGTGAGCATGGCAAGGGGCGTGGCTGTGCGTCCGGGCTGCGCTGGACGATCGCAGGCCCACAGACCGAGGCAGGCAATTAGCCACGGTCCGCAGTGCATGCTGGTTCATCATCCATGCGGGCCGGCGCATGGGCGGGCGCAAAGAAATGTTCAACGGTATTGGCATAGTAATTCATCACGGCCGCATTGCGCACCTGCACCAGCGGGCCACCGGCGGAGGTGACGATGGCAATGATATCCCGCCCGCGGCGCGGGTTGCAGAGATGCGGCAGCGCCACGCGCACGATGTCCGCGCCACTGCCGCGGACATTGGCGCACAACCGCACCGACTGCATTTGCAGGAAGTCGAGGTCGCGCTCAATCTGGCGCGTTAGCGCCGCCAGCCGCAATTGGGGCACGCCGCGCACGGCACGCCCCACCAGCGCGCAGGCCGAGACCCGCATCAGCGCGCCCATCCGTGCCCGCAAGTTTGATTCGAGCGCGTCCATGGCGCGCACATCGTCGATGTAGAGCGGCGCACCCAAGTCAACATAAGTCGCGCCGCGCGGTTGCCACAGGGCATGCTGGTAGAAGGCGCGCATGTCATGGCGGCGATAGGCATGCCGGCTTTGCTGTTTGACGTCGAGCAACTCTTCGAAGTGGGCATCCTCGGTGATGCGTTCATAGGAGACCGCCACCGGCACGATGGCCGCCTGCGGCGCACCGCGCTGCAACGCGCGCTTGGCAATGCCAAACACGCCCAGGGTCAGCGGCAGCAAGCGCCCGTCATACGAACGACCGCCCTCGGGGAAAATGACGATCATTTCACCGCGCGTCAGCATTTCGTCCATCAGGTAGTCGTAAAACGTCGAGAGATACAAGAGATTCTCGCGCGAGCGCAGATTCTTCGGGCTTACCCGCACGCGATCCAGGCAGATCGCTTTCACCTGCGGCAGCACATGCCGGAACAGCCCGTGGAACAGATTCTTGCCGGCGATCATACCCGGCAGGTAGTGCAGGCCGTTATGCAGCGCCAACCCCAGCAAGACGTAATCCAGATGACTCTTGTGGACACTGCTGAGAATGATCGGCGTGCCGCGTGGTATGCCGCACAGATGCTGCAACCCGTCCACCTGCATATGCGACGCAAAACACAGCCGCAGCACGCCGCGCACGATCGGCTTCAGCACGGCCGTCAAGGCCGGGCTATAGCGATGCGCAATGTCGCGCCGGAAACGCGCGGCCTGTTCATCACGGGATAGTTCCTGCACAACACGCGCCATGGTCAGCTCCGGAAATTGGATGCGGTCATCGGCATCTCCTCAACGCGCCACTGCCTGCGTCCGCACCCGCAGTAGCTCCTTCATGACGTCCGCGCAATTCGCGCTGGCAGCGCGCGTGCCGAACAGATCGTGCAGTTTTTTATAGAGCAGGTACAGCTTGTTGTAGACCGCGACATTGGCGGCCTTGGGCTTGTAGCTGAGGGACTTCAGCCCGCCCATCGCCTGTTGCGCGATGGCAATGGATGGATGCGCGCGCCCGGCCACCGCGCCGTACATGGCGGCACCCAGCGCGCAAGTCTGGGCCGAGCGCGAGAGGCGCATCGGCACGCCCAAGACGTCCGCATAAATCTGCATCAAGAGCGGGTTCTTCTCCGCCAGCCCGCCGCAGGTGACCACGCTTTCCGCCGTCACGCCATGCTGCGCCAAGCGTTCGAGAATGGCGCGCGCGCCGAAAGCCGTGCCTTCAATGCACGCGCGATAGATATCCTCGACGCGCGTGCCGAGCGTCAGCCCGACGATCAGCCCGGTCAGATTTTGATCCACGAGGACGGTCCGATTACCATTGTGCCAGTCGAGCACCAGCAGCCCATGTTCGCCGGGTTTCTGGCGCAGGCCTTGTTCAATCAGATAGCCGTGCGTGTTCTTGGCCGCGCGCTTCTGCACATCAGCCGGGACAAGCTGCTTCACGACCCAGTTGAAAATGTCCCCGACGGCGGACTGCCCGGCTTCGACGCCGAAATGTCCCGGCAGAATCGAGCCGTTGACAATGCCGCACAGCCCGGGGATAAATCCCAAATCTTTGGTGTCGGGAAACACCATCATGTCGCAGGATGATGTCCCCAATATTTTCACCAGGACGCCCGGCTTGATGCCCGAACCGACCGCGCCCAAGTGCGCATCGAAGGCGCCGACCGCCACGGCGATGCCTTCCGGCAAACCCAGTTTTTTCGCCCAGACGGGGCACAGGCCGCCGACGCGCGTGTCGGCCGTGTACGCCTCCTGGTACAATGTGGCGATGATGCCGTCCAAGCGCGCGTCAATCCCGGACCAGAACGACTGCGGCGGCAACCCGTGCCAGGCCGCCTTGTTGAACATCGCCTTGTGGCCGGCCGCGCAGACACTGCGCTTCAGCCGTTGCGGCGCGGTGTCGCCGCACAGCAAGCCTGGAATCCAATCGCAGTGCTCGACAAAACTGGCGGCCGCCCGGAACACTTTCTTGTCCACCCGCGCCAGATGCAATAGTTTCGAGAAAAACCACTCGGACGAATACGTGCCGCCGCACCCCTGCGTGAAGTCGGGCGCGTGCGCATGCGCCGCCGCCGTAATCTCCTCGGCTTCCGCACGGGCCGTGTGGTCTTTCCAGAGCCAGGCCATCGCGTTGGGATTGTTGGCGAATTCTTTGTGCAAGGCCAGCGGTGTGCCGGCGGCGTCAACCGGCAGCGGCGTGCTGCCGGTCGTGTCCACGCCGATGCCGACCACATTTTCTGCGCGGAACCCTTTCACGCCTTTGGCCGCGCGCAGCGCGCCGCGCACGCTGGCCTCGAGGCCGCGCACATAATCCTGTGGGCGTTGGCGTGCCATGTGCGGGTCTTTGGCATCCACGATGATGCCATCCACGCCGCTGGGGTAGTTGTACACCTGCGCACCGACTTCTGCGCCCGTGCGTGTGTTGACGATCAGCGCGCGCACCGAGTTCGTGCCAAAGTCAATTCCGAGAGCAAAACTTGCCGGCATGATCTGATCCTCGATCGAATGGTTTGCTATGCTTGCAGCAATACTGCTTTCCACTCTAGTATATGAAAAACGCGCGCGGGATGCACGGGCGGGAGGCAGGCGTGCGCGTCGGCCGCGCAAGAGCACGTTTATGAGCACGGAACAAAATCCCCAAACGCACCGTTCGCAAAGCGCGCACGCTCCCATGCCGGACGAAGTTGCGTCGCCTTGTCTTAATGGACCACCATTATTTTCTACGTTATGGGCTTGCTCGACATGGGCATCAACGTCTTGGTTTCCGGCGTTGTTGGCGGGAGCACAACAGGCCACTACTGTCGCCGCCCACCCACGCGATGCAGGTATCAGGCTCTACGCGGCGCGCCGCATGTCGCTGATCTTGTTCTCGTTCGGCGTGATTTGTAGTTTGGTGGGCAGGATGCTATACTACCTCCATGAAACGCAAGCGGCTCTATGTGGAAACGTCGATCTGCAGCTATCTCGCGGCACACCCGCGCCGGGATGTTGTCGTGTCGGCATGGCAGGAAGTCACCGGGGAGTTTTGGGATCAGCACCCGGGTGCTTATGCGCTGGTCACGTCGGAACGTGTGATCGAGGAACGCGGCGTGGGCGACCTGGATGCCATTGCTGCGGCCATGAAGAAGCGACAAACCCACTGGCCCACCCGAATAGTCAAACAGGAGAAGCCGAACAACGCCGCGGAGGCGCTGCGACAAAGGCCGCGCGCCTCAAAGCGGGCGTTCGGCGAGGTGCGTGTGTAACCAAATTACAAACCCAAAGGAGCCGCAATGATGTACAGTTATTTCATGCCAACCGTTAACATAATGGGTGCTGGATCGGTTGCGGAAGTGGGCAGACAGGCCAAAATCCTGGGTGGCTCGAAAGCGCTGGTGGTCACCGACCGACCATTAATGACGACCCCTATTGTCGAAAAGGTGAAGGGGTTGTTAGGCGCAAGCGGCATTGATGCGGTCATTTATGATGGTGTTCAGCCAAATCCGACGGTGGCCAATGTGGATGAAGGCATTGCCCTTTACAGAAAGGGAAAATGCGATGTCATCATTGCGGTGGGCGGCGGCAGCCCCATTGATTGCGCCAAGGGAATTGGGTTGGTCATAACCAACGGCGGTTCCATCAAAGATTATGAAGGTTTGGACAAATCGGGCAAAGCCATGCCGCCCTTGATTGCGGTCAATACCACGGCTGGAACCGCCAGCGAGATGACCCGCTTCACCATTATTACCGATACCGACCGTCATATTAAGATGGCGATTGTTGACTGGCACGTCACGCCCAATGTATCGATCAACGATCCGGAATTAATGGTGAGCATGCCGGTTTCTCTCACCGCCGCCACCGGCATGGATGCGCTCACGCACGCGGTCGAGGCGTATGTTTCCACCAGCGCGACGCCGCTGACAGACGCGGCGGCGCTGAAAGCCATCGAACTGGTCAGCCAGTACTTGCGTCCGGCGGTGGCGAATGGCAAAAATATGGAAGCGCGGGAGAAGATGGCGTATGCTGAATTCCTGGCCGGCATGGCGTTTAATAACGCCAGTCTGGGACATGTGCATGCCATGGCCCACCAGTTGGGCGGTTTTTATGACCTGCCCCACGGCGTGTGCAATGCGGTGCTGCTGCCGCATGTGTCCCGGTTTAATTTGATTGCCTGCCCGGAACGCTTTGTGGATATTGCGGTGGCGATGGGCGAAAATGTGGAATGCTTGTCGACGATGGAAGCCGCGGACAAAGCGCTGGAAGCCATGCAGAGACTGTCCCGGGATATCAGCATCCCATCCGGCCTGAAAGAACTGGGCGTCAAAGAAGAAGACTTGCCCATGCTGGCGGGAAATGCCATGAAGGATGCGTGCGGGTTGACCAATCCGCGCAAAGCAACCAAGGAAGAAATGATCCGGATCTATACACACGCAATGTGACTTGTCAAGGAGCATATGTATGAACGTCGATGTCGTGCAGTGTCCGCCACCCAACCGCAGCAATGTAAGCTACCCGGCTAACCGTCCGCCTTTGCAAGCGAACTCGCTCAGCAAGTTACCGCTCGGGGCGGTTCGTCCCAGCGGATGGCTGAAACACCAACTCGATTTGATGGCCGACGGCATGACCGGTCGCTTGACCGAATTGAGCCAGTTCCTGGCGCCGGACAACGGCTGGTTCGGCACCGACAAGGAAGGCTGGGAGGAGCAGCCGTACTGGCTCCGCGGTTTTTATAGTCTGGCGCGGCTGACGGGAGATGCGCGGCTGCTGGCGGAGGCAGCGCGCTGGATCGAGGCGGTGCTCGCCAGCCAGGACGCGGACGGGTACTTCGGCGCATCCGCTCACAAACGCATGCCGGGCAAGAATGGCCAAGTGGTCTGCGACCTCTGGCCCCACATGGTCATGCTCGATGCGGTTATTCGGCATCACGAGGCCACCGGCGATGTGCGGATCATCCCGTTCATGACCCGCTTCTTCACGTTCTGCCGCGAGCTGCCGGACGAGCACTTCATCCCCGACGTGCGGGAAGACTTCGGCGACTGGAAGCCGAGTATTCAGTGTGCGCGGGCCGGCGATATGTTGCCGCATCTCTACTGGCTCTACAACCAGACGGGCGACGCGTGGCTGCTCCAACTGGCCACGCGATTCTTCCACCGGATCAGCAAGCCGGCCGACGAGTGGCTTGACCACCACGTCATCAACTTCACCCAGCGGTTTGCGTATCCGGGTATCTACGCGACGCAATCCGGCGCCGCCTGGCACCTCGACCTCAGCGAGTATTGGTACCGCCAACACTTGGACACCTGGGGCCAGCAGCCCCGTGGCATCTTTGGCGCGGATGAAAACATCCGGCCCGGCTGCGTTGACCCACGGCAGGGCTTTGAGACCTGCGGTTTCGGCGAATTTGCCAAGAGCTTCTACCTGCTGGGCCAGCTCACCGGGCAAGCCATGTATGCGGATCGGGTGGAAGACCTGCTGTTCAATCACTTGCCTGCGGCTCAGACCCCGGATCTGAAGGCGTTGCACTATCTGACGGCGTCCAATCAGCCGCAGTTGGATGCATCCCGCAAGCACGAATACCAGAACAAAGGCCGTCAGATTGATTACTCGCCATCCGAGACGTACCGCTGCTGCCAGCACAACGTGGCGATGGCCTGGCCTTGGTTCGCCGAGAATCTCTGGCAGGCCTCAGCGGATGGCGGTCTCGTGGCGTGGATGTATGCCGCGTGCGAGGTGACGGCAACCGTCGGCGGCGGTGGTAAGGTCACCATCAGGGAGGACACGGATTATCCTTTCACCGGCACGGTGACGTTGTCCGTGCAGACCGCAACGCCCTGCGCATTCCCGCTCTACCTGCGCGTGCCGCGCTGGTGCCGGGACTGCCAAGTCCGCGTGGCGGGCAAATCTGTGGCGGTCAAGGCGCATCCCGGTCAGTATGTGCGGATTGCGCGCACGTGGGAGAACGGCGATACCGTGGAACTTACCATGGCGATGGCGCTTTCGCTGACCACCTGGCCACGGACCGGCAGCGTGACCGTGGATCGCGGACCGCTGAGCTTCTCCCTCAAGATCGGCGAACGCTGGCAGCGTTGCGGCGGCACGGATGCGTGGCCGGAGTGGGAAATCTTTCCCACCACCCCGTGGAACTATGGCGTGGTGCTGGACACAAAAGATCCCCTGGCGGGATTCACGGTTGTCGAGAAAGGCAAGCGTGCGGATCAACCGTGGACGCCCGAGGCGGCCCCCGTCGAGATCACCGCACGGGCCAAGCGCATTCCGGCGTGGAAGTTGGTCAATGAGACGGTTGACGTACTCCGCGCCAGTCCCATTCGTTCGGTCGAGGATGAAGAAACCGTGACGTTGGTCCCGCTCGGGTGCGCCCGGCTACGGATGAGTTGTCTGCCCGTTGTCAGCGATGCCCCGGATGCCCGGGAATGGGAATGACACAACCAGCCCATGCATGCACACCGCGCGTGATGGGCAACGTCAGACCAGGAATCCATCGATGAATACAATCCGCCTGTCCGTATCTGTCTGTCGATGGGTAGCGCGCATCATCGGCACGTGGCTCGTTGCTGTAATTGTGCTCGTCGCCGTTAGAGAGGGCATGCCAAATCCTATTGCGCAGCCAGCGATTGTGCAGGTGGGGTTCGTCGCGCTAACTCTGATATTGACCGGTATTCTTGTCGGGTGGCGTTGGGAACTTACGGGAGGGCTCCTTTCCCTCATTGGTGTTGGTTTGTTTTACGTCCCGGTGCGAGATTCCGCGAAAGGCTTGACATGGTTCTTCTGGGCTTTGGCCATACCGGGTGCGCTGTATGTATCAGGATATGCATTGGCACACTATGCCGCACGACGCCCCAACGCCTGTTCAACTGATGGATCCCACGCGCATAGTCAGTGCGGCTCATCTTCAAATGTTCGGCCGCCTTGTCAAGGCCGCACACGACCTGAACACAGGAACGAGTAATGCTGCCCATTGATCTCTCTGGCAGGACCGCCCTGGTGACCGGCGCAACTGGTCAGCTTGGCCGGGTGATGGTGCGCACGCTTGCGTGCGCCGGCGCCGACATCATTGTCCACTACCATCGCAACGCGACTCAGGCGGAACTGCTGGTTAAGGAGATCCGCATACTGCATCGCGCGGCGATCACCGTGGCAGCGGATGTCACCGACAGCGATGCGGTGGCGGCCTTGAAGGAACGTGCGGAGAAGGAACTGCGCGCGCCTGACATCGTCGTCGTCAATGCCGTCTCTCCGTACCAGTGGACGGCGGTTCTGCAACAGCCGCTGGCGGATTACGAAAGTCAGTACCGCGCGTGCGTCACGCAAACCGTGTTGCTGGCCCAGGCCTTTGTCCCGGGCATGATCGGTAAGCAGTGGGGCCGCGTGATCGGCATCAATACGGAATGCTCCATGCAGTATTCAAAAACGACCTCCGCGTATATCGCCGGCAAGCGCGGCATGGACGGGGTGTTGCGGGTGCTCGCCCGCGAAGTGGGCGAACACGGTATCACGGTCAATCAGATTGCCCCGGGCTGGACCATCAGCGAAGACTGTCCGGAATCCGACACCACTCTTGACTACCGGGCCCAGGTTCCCCTGAAGCGGCGGGGCGTCGCTCAGGAAATTGCCAATGTTGTGACGTTTCTGGCCTCAGATCTGGCCAGCTTTATAAGCGGTGCCTACATTCCCGTCTGCGGTGGCAATGTCATGCCGGCAATCTGAAGTGTCATGCTCATTTCCAACAGGCATCGTCATAACGTCTCGTATTGGTGTGCTGGGTCGGCACGCACACGCATTCGTGGCTGGCTGATAGCTGGCGCAACGAAATTCATTTGAGCGGCGAAAAGCGCGTCTATTGGCGCGCAAATCCGTGCACCTATGCGGACAGTTTGCGCACCTTGCGATTGACGCTGGCGGCCGACCGCGCGATTGAGACACGCCGCACGGTGGTTGTTGCGCACTAACCAAGTTGGCTTGTCTAATTGACAACCAGGTGTAAGCGTGGTATACTGAATGTATACACTGGCTGAATGCATACAGTAATCTAAGACTAACACTATGACCCTATGATTACCAAGCACATCTCCTTGTTGGTAGCCATCGTGATTGGCGCAGCGCTGACGCTGTCCGCCGCCTTGCCGACGATGGATATGCCCATCAGCAAGTTGCTCGGCACGACGCGCCAGGAAGAGATCATGCAGAATCGGATTGTGCCGTACGCCGGCGCGCACGTTGGCGGCGTGCATGTGGACACCAGCAAGAGTCCCCCGCGCATTTACATGTTTGACTCGATGAACAATCGCATTCTCGGTTTCAAAGGGTGGCAGCCGGTGACGCTGCCAAACGGCCCGTGGCCTTCGGCGGACATCGTCATTGGCCAGCCGGCCATGTGGGACACCGGTGCCGCCAACGGCAACAACATCAAGTATCTGCCGCCCGGCGCCGCGACGCTCGCACTGGTGCCGTTTCCGTATATAAGCAGCACGTCCGAGTCGCCGCGTTCGGGCATGATGGCGACGGACAGCGCCGGCAACTTCTACGTGGTGGACTTGTGCAACAACCGGGTGCTCAAGTATATTGATCCGTTCGAGACGGATCAGATCGCCGACCAAGTGTGGGGGCACAACACGTTCACCAATCGCTCGCCCGACAACACAACCACGCCGCCGCCCACCGGTGCCGGCACACTGAACACCCAGTGGTATGGCGGCGGTGCCTACTCCGCCGGTGTGGAGGTGGATGCGGCCGGCAACATTTGGGTTGCCGACTCGAACAACAATCGCGTGCTCTGCTTCACCAACGGCGCCAAGACCGCCACCGTGGTGCTCGGCCAAGCCACTTTCACGAGCAGCAGCTCCGGCACGGCGCTGAACCAAATGAATAAACCGACCGGCGTGCGTGTGCACCCCGCGACGAAAGAGGTCTTCGTCCTCGACGGCCAAGAAAACCCGCGCGTGATGGTCTTCAAACCGCCGTTCACGAACGGCAAGACCGCCGACCGTATCTTCGGCACCAACCAGCTCAGTTGGGCGCGCGGCTTTTGCCTTGATCCGTTCGACACGAACATCGTCTGGGTCGCCTCCGGCAATCAGCAGCGCATCGTCCAGTTCAACCATTTCAGCGGCCAGGCGCTCGACTGCATCGGTCAGGTGAATCTGACAACCATTCTTGACGTCGGCCGGTATGTGCGTCCGGACGGCTCCGTCGCCAACTTCAACCAACCCGACGGCAGCATCAGCATTGACGCCCAATCCAATCTTTATTTCACTTGTTTTTCCAGCAGAAGCAGAGTCATCCGCATTCCCCTGCCAATCACGCGCAATGGCCAAGGCATCGTCTGGTCCAACGGCGAGATGCTGAAGGAAGGCATGAACGAAACCAGCGGGCGCACGGTGCAGGACAACTACGGCATGGCGCGCTGGAAGAACCAACTGTACGTGCATGACCGCTATCGCATGCTGGTCTGGACCAACTATCAAACGGCGGTCAACTTTCAGTCGGCTGATTTTGTGATTGGCCAGTCGGCCTTGGATAAGAACGAGCAATACCCCGCGGGTGGCTCCACGTTCGAAGGCCGCTGGATTGGCATGATGGATGCCAACGAAGGCAGTAATGTCCTCTTTGTGACCACCGATTGGAAAACGTATATGTTTCGCCTGCCGATTACCAACGGCGGGGTCCATTACGCCGCATTCAAAACGATTGACGGCGGCACCTACAAATGGGCGGACGACAACAGCCCTTGCGGGCCGTTGAATATCGGCAGCGTGTGCTATGATCCTGCGAGCAATGTGCTGTGGGTTGCTGGCGGCGCGCGCGTCCTGCGCATCCGCAACATCTTTGACGACGTTCCGCTGGTTGATCTTGTGCTCGGCCAGACCAACAAAACCGGCGTTCTGCCCAACAAAGGCAAGTTTATCAATTTCACAGGGCCTTTCACCGTTGATGCGACGGACTTTGCGGCTGCGTCGTCGATCTATCTGGACAACTACCGCAACCTGTACGTCGTCGATGGCGTATACGAGGGGTACGGCAATCTCCGCGTCGTGCGCTTTAACGCAGCCAAGACCTACCCGGTCGGCGGCACTATCTTCCCGAACACACCGGCCGATGCCGTCTTCTGCAAATTGACACTCACCGCCGACCGCACCACCTCTGGTGGCGCCGATGGGCCCGGCACGCCGATCACGTTGGCCTTCAACAGCGCCAACGCAATGGTGCTGACCGAGGACACCTACTCCGGCGCCCAAGGCAAGCACCTGTATTTCTACCCCACGCCGCAGCAGACTGATGTCGTCAATCCGCAGCCGACGCAGATCATCAACACGTATCTTGGCCAGCCCGCGTCGTGTTTCTTCGACGGCCCGATGTTTGTACTGCAGGATCACACCTGGAGCCGCCTCCTTTTCCATATGCCGCGGGCGATCGCGCCGCTGGTGTTTGTGACCAATACGATCGTGACGGTAACCAGTGCCAGCACGGCACTGGGCGGCACCAATGCGAATCTGGTCGGCACGATGCAGTGGATCAACGAGCGTGGCGGCGGCGGCGCATTTCCGGCCACATCGCCCTGGCAGGTGACCGGCATCGCCCTGCAGTTCGGCGCGAATCTGCTGACCGTCAGCGGCACCAATACGGGCGGTATTGTCGGCAGCGATGCGATCACGATCACGCGCGCCTTTTTGCGCGGCGAAGGCACGCCCGCCATCAGCATTACCAACGCGCCGCAGTCGTTTCCCAATGGCGTGACCAGCTGCGCGCTGGGCGGCGTTGCCAATCAGCATGCGGTCGGCTATATTAGCTGGTCGAATAATCGCGGCGGCAGCGGCAGCGCGACGGCGACTTCGTCCTGGGTCATCACCGGCATTCCGCTCAGCGGCGGCGCAAATCTGATCTCGGTCAGCGCCACGAATATATTCGGCAGCAATGCGGTTGCCACCATCACCATGACGCGCGCGCCCAGCCCGGGCGAAGGCGCGCCGTATGTGGATGTCACCACGCCGGACATTACCGTGGATGAAAGCATCAGCGCCTACACCATCAACGGCACCAACAATCCGCATGTGGTTGGCACGCTGTGGTGGACCAATGCACTCGGTGGCGGCGGCACGCTGGCCGCCATCACACCCTGGACGATTCTCAATGTCCCGCTGCAACTGGGCGACAATGTGATCAGCGTCTCCGGCTCGAATGTGTATGGCGATGTCGCCTCTGACAGCGTGCGCATTACCCGTGAGGTCGTCATCACCGGAACGACGTGGCAGGTTCTTCTCGTCACCAACGGCATGGGCTACGCCGGCGCGGGCGCGGGCCTGCGCATGACCGAGCGCGGCACGCTCGTGAAAAATTACGATCGTGACGGCTATGTCTACCTGCAGGCCTGTGCCTCGGCCGGCAATCCGCGCACCCAGAGCATCTGGCGCGTGCGGGCATCGACATTGAGCAGCATGGTGACCGACTGGCAGCTCGCCATTGGCGGCATTCCTTGCAACGAAGGTGGCGGTGAACCAGGCCAGAACTGGGTGAAACACAGCAATGTATTCTACGCCGCGCTGTGGTGCCAGTTCGGCATTCCGAACGGCGGCCCGTGGTACTGGTCATGGTACGGCTTCTACACGACCAATGCCGCCGGCACACCCGCCGCACTCGGCGCTGATCCGGCCACCCCACTCATCGCCCGCGCCACCGGCGATAATTATGACGGCGCGGCCCGCAACATCGGCGGCATCTACTTGTGGACCAATGTCAGCGCGCTCAACGCCATTTGCACGGATCGCTACAAGAACAGCATGGACGCGCAAGTCCGCCGCTGGAGCGGCATCGGCAACCTCGCCACGCTCAGCGAAAGAGAAACGGAAGGGGTCAACACCGCGTATGCCACCTGCGTCCTCGACCCCAAGCAGAACGGCCGCGCCTTGTTTCTCGACGCGACCGCGGCGGATGGTCAGAACTGGGTCTGGTGCGCCACCAACATCTTCGCCGACGCCACCAACATCCAGAATGCGGAGCGCCGTTACCAGATTCCCGGTAGCATGACCAGCGACGCCGTCGTGGACCTGGCCGTGCTCAACCATCCCAATTTCTATGGCAACACGCTGCTGGCCGCGTCGGCCTGGACTGGCAGCCGTAAAATCTATCTCTACAACCTCGAACGGCCAGACCTCGCTCCGCTGGACATCACGCCCGCCACCGGCCTGAGCCAATGGCGCAACACGCTCGCCGCCCACGAAGGCTATCTCTTCATGAATTACGATGCCGGCAGCGAAGCGCCCGGCATCATGCGCCTTAGTCTGATTGACTTTGACTTGCAGCCGCTCGGCGTGCCGGAGCCGGGCGTTCTGCTCGCGCTGCTGGCGCCGGCGTTGCTGAGTTTGCGCGCATGTCGTTTTCTTGTATAGGCTACACTGTAATTATACCGTTACCTAACGTAACTCCTGTGATTATGAAACGCAATCGTCTTCTGACCGCCGCCTTCATCGGTGCGGTCTGCACTGTGGCCATCCCGTTCGCCGCCACGCCCTTGCCGGCGCTGGATCTGGCCATCAGCAAGTACCTCGGCACGACGCGCCAGGAAGAAATTATGCTGAACCGGATTGTGCCGTACGCCGGCGCGCACGTTGGCGGCGTGCACGTGGACACCCACAAGAATCCACCGCGCATCTATCTGTTTGATTCGGCCAACAATCGCATTCTCGGTTTCAACGGGTGGCAGCCGGTGACGCTGCCCAACGGCCCGTGGCCTTCGGCGGACATTGTCATCGGCCAGCCGGCCATGTGGGACGCCGGCGCCGCCAACGGCAACAACCTCCAGTTTCTGCCGCCCAGCGCCGCGACGCTCGCCCTGCTGCCGTTTCCGTATGTCAGCAGCACCTCCGAGGCGCCGCGCTCCGGCATGATGGCGACGGACGCGGCCGGCAATTTCTACGTGGTGGACTTGTGCAACAACCGGGTGCTCAAGTATAACGATCCGTTCGCGACGGATCAGATTGCGGATGAGGTCTGGGGCCAGGCCACCTTCACCAATCGCTCGCCCAACAACACGACCACGCCGCCGACCACCAGTGCCGGCACGCTGCGCACCCAGTGGAATTATGGCGTAACTACCGGCACCTACTCTGCCGGCGTGGAGGTGGATGCGGCCGGCAACATTTGGGTGGCCGATGCGGGCAACAATCGCGTGGTCTGCTTCACCAACGGCGCCAAGAGCGCCACACTGGTGTTGGGCCAGCCCACCTTCACGGCCAACGGCGCCGGCATGGCGCTGAACCAAATGTATCACCCGACCGGTGTGCGCGTTCATCCGCGCACGCGCGAAGTCTTCGTCCTCGACGGCCAAAGCGACCTGAACGACCCGATTGTCGGCGCGCGCGTCATGGTCTTCCGCCCACCGTTCTTGAACGGCATGAACGCCCACCGCATGTTCGGCACCAACCAGCTCCGTTGGGCGCGTGGCTTCTGCCTTGATCCGTTCGATGCGAACATTGTCTGGGTCGCCGACGGCGGGAACAATCGCATCGTCAAGTTCAACCATGTCACCGGCCAGGCGCTTGAGTGCATCGGCCAGCCGGATCTGACCACCTTTATTGGCATCGGCAAATATGTGCGCCCGAACGGTGCCGTGGCCGACTTCGGGCAACCCGACGGCAGCATCAGCATTGACGCCCAGACCAACTTGTATTTCACCAGTTTTGGCGGTTTTAACAAAGTCGTCCGCATTCCGCTGCCAATCACGCGCAATGCCCAAGGCCACGTCCGGTCCAACGGCGAGATGCTGAAGGAAGGCATGAACGAAACCAGCGGGCGCACATCCTGGGACAACTACGGCATGGCGCGCTGGAACAACCAACTGTTCGTGCATGACCGCTATCGCGTCCTGGTCTGGACCAACTATCACACGGCAGTCAGCTTTCAGTCGGCTGACTTTGTCATTGGCCAGTCGGCCATGGATAAGAACGCCCCCGGCGGCACGTTCGAAGGCCGCACGATCGGCATGCTGCATGTCAGCAGCAATATCCTCTTCGTGACCACCGACTGGAAACTGTTTATGTTCCACCTGCCGCTTACCAACGGCGGGCGCATGTACGCCCCCTTCAAAACGATTGACGGCGGGCAGGCCAACCAAATCCGGTGGGCGGACGACAACAGCGATTGTGCGCCGCTGGCGATGGGCGGCGTGTGCTATGATCCGGTCAGCAATGTGCTGTGGAATGCGCAAAGTCATGCAGGCAACAAAAATCCCGGCGCGCGCGTCCTGCGCATCCGCAATATTTTTGCCGCCAACCCGTTGGTTGATCTCGTGCTCGGCCAGACCAACAAGACCGGCGGCCTGAGAAACAAAGGCAAGTACCGCGAGCCATACGGCCCCTTCCCCGTCGACGGCACCGACATGGCCAATCCGGCGCAGGTCTTTCTCGACAACTACCGCAACCTGTACGTCGTCGATTCCGGCTACGAGGGCCGCATCGACAATTCCGGCAATCGCCGCGTCGTGCGCTTTAACGCAGCCCATACCTACCCGGTCGGCGGCACGATCTT
>CAYNJC010000046.1:0-31375 GCA_964397565.1 uncultured bacterium | reverse complement strand
TCACCGCGGGCGGCTACAAGTACACTGCAACGTAGAAAGCGCTCTCATTAGTAGGCTGCGCCGGGCGTTACGCCTTGGTCTTAAGAATGTCGCGAATCTCCGCGAGCAGCAGTTCCTGCTTGGGCGGCGCAGGTGGCGTGGATCCCGCCAGCGGTGCGGAGGGGAGCGGCCCCCGCTCCGCGAAGCTGTTACTAATGAATGCGCTTGCTTGGTGTCATGCCAATTGTGGCCGCGGGCGCTGACCGCGGCTGCAGAAGCCGCCCTCACCGCGGGCGGCTACAAGTACACTGCAACGTAGAAAGCGCTCTCATTAGTACGAAAACTGGCAGCGCGCAGAAATGTCACCGCGAAGATAGGAAAAAGAGCCGTACATTAGAAATAAATTATTTCGCTGCGAAAGAATTTCCCCTATCTCATTGACGCTTTTACTCATTGTAAAACTACCAAAATAATTTTTGCGTACGATCGAGCGGAGTATTGACACGCCACCACAGATTTGATATGCTCTATGCACTATGTTGGCCATGAAACCAAGTGGTACTTGACATGTAACCAACAATATGGTATAATGGTACCTGATGATCATGAAAGCGCATGACATGAGATGCACCACACCAGCACACCGCCCCGGTAACGGCAGGCCGGCAGCAAAAAAAGCAGCCTGCCGCTCCACTGTAGAAATCATGCAAGGGCAATCAGTTCCTTCATTCAGCGAGTATTACGCGCAAGGATGACAGCTATGAACGTTTCTTCACCCACGTTTCGCAATTTGATTTTACTGTGTGCGCTGGCGCTGCCGCTGCCCGTCGCGCGGGCGAGCAACACGTTCACGCTGGCGGTGCAGGACACCGATGGCGCGGCGGTGAGCGACTTCCGCTGGCTGCTGGAAGAGGACAACACGACGCTGACCGTGCCGGGCGTGCCGACCAACGACAGCATTTCGCTGGTGATCCATGAAAGCCACGCGCCGGTGCGCGCGACGGGTAGCAACGCGACCAGCACGGCGATGATCACGGCGCCGGACGCCGCCCGGCGCTACGTCGTCTCCGTGATGGCCGACGGGTACTCGCTGGGTGGGCAGACCGTGGCCGCCGGCCAGACGAATGTCGTCGTGACCTTGAACAAGCACCCGCTGCCGACGGCGCAGTTGTCGGTCTTTGTGTTTAATGACAACAATGCGATCAACAATGTGGCGGATGCCGCGGAAGAAGGGCTGGCCGGATTTCACATTGTGCTTGCGGACGTGTTAGGCGGGCCGATCATGGTGGATGTGTTCGGCAATCCGCTGGGGACAACCTACACGACCAATTCGCTGGGCGAGTTCATCACGGATGGTGAAGGGAACTATGTGGTGGCGCAGATGGGCAGCGGAAATATCATCACCGATGCGGGCGGCAAGGCGCTGATCAAATACATTCCCATGGGCAAGTTTGGCGTCAAGGCGATTCCGCCCAGCGGCAGCAGTTGGGCCAACGGCCACGCGTCGATGCATGCCAACGGTTTGTGGCATCAGACCGCCACGATTGAAGGGACGCCGACCATTGACGCCTGGGTGGCGGCCAACGAGCCGGCCATTTTCCTCGAGGGCTTCGGCGTTGGGTCCTATCACGTGTTATTCGGCTTTGTGGATCCGCAGAAGACTCTGTGGGGCACCAATCCGCCGCCCGCTTCAGCCAGTAATGTGACACTGACGGGCACGAACATTTTCAACCATTTCGGCGCCCCGCCGAACAACCAGTTATTTGCCGCGGGGCCGCCGGTGGGCGAGGCCTGGGTGGGCTTGAACGAAGTTGGCGCGCTGAACGCAGCGGGCCGCGGGTTGTATGCCGCGCCGTGCAATGCCGACGGCACCTTTGCGATCACGAACGTGCCGCCGGGCACCTACCAGTTGGTGACGTGGGACACGCCGCTGGACGCACTGTTCGGGTTCTACACGATCATCGTGACGAGCACGGTGTCCGGCGTGCAGAACCTGGGTAACGTCCTTTCCTACCGCTGGTTCGGCACCTTCGAGGGCAGCGTCTTCTACGATGCCAACACCAACGGTTTCAAGGATGAGGGTGAGAACGGGATACCGTCGCAGGTGGTCAACTTGCGCTACCGCGACGGCACGATCTACATGTCGACGACGACCGATGCCGGCGGTGGCTACGGCATGACCGAGGTGTTCCCGTTTTTCAAGTGGCTGGTGGCGGAGGTGGACTATAGCCGTTACAAACCCAGTGGTATGACCGCAGTTATTGATGCCGGCGGCTTCATCCCGCCGGACGACGGCTGGGACATGCCCTCGGAAGGCGTGCGTAATCCGCAGCCGCAATATGAGACTGATCCCGTGACCGGCGTCGTTCTCACCAACGGCGCGGGCGCACCGATCCCAGTCAACAATCCCAACACAGGCAACAACCTGAGCAAGACGGAGGACGGGCCGTTCCCGCTGCTGCTCGAGGCGATGCAACTATATCTGAACCAGAACAATCGTATTGACTGGGGCAAGACCGAGTATTCCGCCGGCGAGAACGGCGGGATTGCGGGCATCGCGTACTACAGCACGACCCGGGCAGAGGAGGATCCGCGCAACGCCGTGGGCGAGCCGTGGGAGCCCGGCATACCGCGCGTCGAGGTGGTGTTGTATCAGGATGCGAATGCCGACCAGATCATTGACGATCTCGACGGCAGCGGCAGCGTTACGCAGGCGGACGTGGACAACTATCCGCTGGGCTGGGCAGACGGCGGTACGCGAGGCCCGGAAGATGTTGACCACAACACCAATGGCGTCTTCGATGTCGGCGACGCCCTTCAGATTGTGTGGACCGACAGCACGGACGACAACAAGCCGGCCGGCTCGATCCAGATGAGTCCGCCGGTGGTGCTGGGCAAGGCGATCATTGGCAGCGACAACTACAGCACCTGGAACCAGATCCGGCCGGGTGTGTTTGATGGCGGCTATGCGTTCGTCTCGTACTTCCCCGGCGGCATGGTCAACACGACCAATGAAGTGGATGGCTTGCCGCCCGGCATGTATATTGTCCAGGGCGTCCCACCTCCCGGCTACGAGATTCAGAAGGAGGAGAGCTTCAATGTTGTCTTTGGCGATGCCTATCAACCAAGCCTCATGGCGCTGGCGCCGGTTTGCGTGGGCACGACCAACAATGGCGATCCATTGCACATCGTGCCGCCGTACCTGACGCTGTTTCCGGATCAGAAGATAGCCGCGCCGTTTGCGGGCGAGACGCGGCCGCTGGCGGACATGAAATGGGTGCGGGTTGCAGACGGCCGCAATGCCGGTGCGGACTTCAACATGTACACTGAGGTGCCGAAAGCGACGCGTGTGGTCGGTTTTGTACTGAACGATTTGACCGCCGAGTTCAACGCCTTCAGCCCGATCTACGGCGAGAAGGGCTCGCCCGGCTGGCTGCCCATCTCGATCCGTGACTGGGCCGACAACGAAGTCGCGCATGTCTATTCAGACGAATTCGGCACCTACAACGCCTTGGTGCCCTCGACCTACAGCGTCAACATTCCCGCGCCGAGTGGCGTGGCGCCCAACATGCTGACGATCATCCTGAACGATCCAACCATGGCCGATCCGACCGATCCAACGGGCCGGCGGCGGATACCCGATCCGTTCTACAATGCGAACTTCAGTACGACGCCCTGGACGCTGCACTACTATCCCGGCACGGTGCTGTATGCCGACACGCCGATCGTGCCCATCGCCGGCTTTGTCGGCTATCCGAACAATCAATTGGATGTCGAGCCGCCGGACAAAACACCGGTCATCTGGTCTGTCACCAACGGAACCGCCGGCTTCGTCGGCCCGTACGTTACCAGCACGGCGCAGGTGCTCGTCATCACCGCCATGGGGCCGACGCCCGTGCCCGACCCGGCCATGCCGTTTGGTAGTTCGAGCATGATTGTCCGCGACTATGGCTTTGGCACCAACGCGGGCACGGTGACGATCGAGGGGCTGCCCCTGACGATCGTCTCCTGGAGCACCAATGTCATCAAGGCCAGACTGAACGCCACCATATTTGCCGGCACCGAAGGCCGGCTGATGGTAACGCGGCGCGACAGTGGCCTTGTCTCGCCGATCGGTGTCACGCTGACGTACGGTGGCGTTGGTGCGCTGCATCAGGTGGTGCCGCGCACGCCGACGCAGGCTGATCCACTGCCCGATCCCATTCAAGAAGCCATTGATGCCGCACTGCCGGGCGACTTGATCCTGGTCGGGCCGGGCGTCTACAATGAGAATCCGATAGTCTACAAGCCGGTGCGCGTGCAAGGCGCCGGTGCAGCCTCCTTGGTGTACGCCAATCCGACGCCACCCAGCCGCCTGGCGACCTGGCATGCAAAGGTGCTCAGCATTCTCGGCAGCGATCCATTTGTCACCAGCGACAATCCGGGCTTCACCGCGTTCGGCACGAGCAGCACCGGCTTCAACGCGGCCCCGTCGCGGATTGACGGCTTCACCATCCGCGGCTCAATTTCCGGCGGCGGCATCCAGGTGTATATGTATGCCCACCGTCTGCGCATCAGCAATAACCGGCTGGATGGCAACCAAGGCACCTTCTGCGGCGGCATCTCGCTCGGCCAATTGGACAATGCGGGCACTGTCTTTGACAATCAGAACGTGACCATTCAGGGCAACCAGATCCTAAAGAACGGGGGCATCAACGGCGCTGGCGGCGTGGCGATCAACACTGGCGCGACTGGCTACCGTATCCTCGATAATTGGATCTTGGGCAATTTCTGCCGCGGCAACGGCGGCGGCATCGGCCACACGGGCGTGAGCGCGGGCGGCCTGATTG
Organism: uncultured bacterium; assembly: GCA_964397565.1. Taxonomy (GTDB): domain Bacteria; phylum Auribacterota; class UBA3054; order UBA3054; family JAPLST01; genus JAPLST01. The sequence goes on along the minus strand of CAYNJC010000046.1, from coordinate 26,567 downwards.
CGCGGAACGTGATCCGCAACAACGAAGTATTTTTCGGGACGGCGGTGGGCGGCGACGGCGGCGGCATCTATATCGGCGGCGAGGCCGTGGCGGCCGGCGGCAACACGGGCTCGGGCTCCGTGGCGATCGAGGGCAACCTGATCCAGGGCAACCTTGCCGGCTCGGGCAATGGTGGCGGCATCTGCCTCAACGGCGTGAACGGCGACGATGTCATAGCCAGTGCCAATCCGGTCAACTGGTACACGCTGGACCTCTTCAACAATATTATTGTCAACAACGTGGCGGGCTATGCGGCAGGCGGCATCTCGCTGACCGACGTCACGCGGGCGCGGATCATTTTCAACACGGTGGCCAACAACGACAGCGCGGCGACCGCCAAGTCTGCGTTCCCGACCGGCGCAACCAACTCGACCCCGCAGGGCGCGGGCATCGTTGCGTATCCTCACAACGCCACGCTGGCGGCCGCGTCGGGCCAGACCTACTCGAATCCGACCCTCTACGACACGATCATCTGGCACAATCGCTCGTTCTACTTTGATGGCGTTGCGCAGAATCTCAAACCTAACCCGGGCACCCCGTACCGCGACATTGGCTCACCCGCCGGCATGCCGCTCAATCCGCGCAACTGCATTCTGACGAGTGTGACGGGCTACGATTCCTCGAATCTGGCAACCAATCCGCTGTTCATGGCGGGCTACACCAATGCACTCATGGCCGCCGCGACCGTGGATGAGGCGGGCAACAATATCAATGTCCGCTTCGAGCCCACCGGCGTGCAGGGCAACTACCACATCGTCAGCACGTCGCCGGCCGTGAACCGTGGCGAAAGCACATTCCTGAGCCAGTTCCCGTCCCTGCGCGGCGACTATGATACGGACTACCGCCCCTATGGCACGAATCCCGACATTGGCGCGGACGAGTACGCGCTGGCGACCGTCGTGGCATCCAATGACACCTACTCTGCCACCGAAGACACCGTGCTCCTCGTTTTTGCGCCGGGCGTGTTGACCAACGACGTTGGACCGAGTCCGTTGCAGGCCGTGGTGGAAAGCAATCCGTCACACGGCACGCTGATCTTGAGCGGGAGTGGCACGCTGAACTACCGGCCCGCCACGAATTTCAACGGCACGGATACGTTTACCTACCGTGCCAGATCTGGCGCGCTGCGGAGCCGGCCGGCCGAAGTGGTTCTGGCGGTGCAACCGGTCAATGATGCACCGGTTGCCAACGATGATGCCTATGCTGTCAACGGGGGCTTGGCCTTGACAGTGCCGGCGCCTGGTGTGCTAGCCAATGATACTGACGTGGATCACGATCCGCTCAGCGCGGTCTTGTTCGCCGGCGCGGACAATGGCGCACTGACGCTTAATCCAGACGGCTCGTTCACCTACACGCCCGATCCGGGCTTCGAGGGCGTTGACACATTCTACTACACGGCCAGCGACGGACTGACCAACAGCAATCTGGCGGTGGTCGTGCTGACGGTCACCTTACCGCTGCCGGATTTCGCGGTGACGGAAATCAGCTTGGTGCCGCAAGTGGTCACCAATGGCGGCACATTTTCCGCGCATGTGAAAGTGCGCAACCAAGGCCAGACGAACGGCGTGGCCGGCGGGCTTTCCGTGTGGCGTGACCAGCCGGGCGCCAACGTGCCGCCGGGCACGCCTGAAGATGCCTTTGCCACCTTGGGCTCGCTGGCGGTGGGCGCCTCGACCACCGTGGTCTTTTCGGCGCTCAGCGCACCGGCCATACCAACGCCGGGCGCGGATCAGTATCTGCCCACCTTCCGCGCCTTTGCCGATTCGGCCAACAGTCAGGCTGAACTCAACGAGATCAACAATCAGCTTACGCAATTGTATCAAGTGGTGCGCTATGCCGGCAATCCGCCCGCGCAAAACGCGGTGACCAACGGGACCCTGGTCGCGCAAGACGTGGTGACGATCTGGAATCTGATCGCGCTCGAAATGGTCAAGACCAACGCGCAGATGGCGCCCGTGGCAGCGCGCACGCTGGCCATGACGCACGGGGCGATGTACGATGCGGTCAACGCGATTGAGATGACCCACAGCCCCTACCGCTCGCTGGCCCGGTTTTGGGACGCCTGCTCACGCGAAGCGGCGGCGGCGGCGGCGGCGCACACCGTCCTAAGCGGCATCTACACCACGCAGGTGGCCTATCTCAATGTCGCCTTGTCCAACTCGCTGGCACTGGTCGCGGATGGCGTGGCCAAGACCAACGGGATTATGCTTGGCGTTGACATCGGCCAACAGATGCTGGCCTGGCGCGCGCCCGACATGATGACGATGATGATGACCAATTATACGGCGGGCACCAATCCAGGTGACTGGCGCCCGACGCCACCAGGCTATATGCCGCCGATGATGCCGCACTGGGGCATGGCCACGCCGTTCGCCATGATGGACGGCATGCAGTTCCGCCCACCGCCGCCACCCGAGCTGGACAGCGCCGTGTACTCTGCCGATTTCGACGAAGTCAAAGCCATCGGCGCGCTGGTCAGCAGCAACCGCACGCTGGCCCAGTCACAGGCCGTCATGTTCTGGACCGATATGCCGGGCACGGTGACGACGGCCGGCCGCTGGAACCAGATCGCCCGTTACACGGCCGCGCAGCGTACAAACTCACTCTCGGACAACGCGCGCTTGTTCGCCCTGCTGAACATCGGCCTGGCCGACGCCGGCATTGCAGCGTGGGACGCAAAGTACTACTACAACCGCTGGCGCCCCATCGCGGCGATTCGCGAGGCGGCCACGGATGGCAATCCGGCGACCGTGGCGGATACCAACTGGACGCCCATGATCACCACCCCGGCCTTCCCCGAATACGTTTCCGCGCACAGCACCTTCAGCGCGGCTGCGGCGGGCGTGCTGGCGGGCTTCTTCGGCACCGACACCATCGTGTTTGCCGTCAACGAGTACATGAATCCGATGCTGCAGCGGTACTACGGCAGTTTCAGTGAGGCGGCCAACGAGGCCGGCGTCGAACGCGTCTGGGGTGGCCTCCATTTCAGCTATGGCAACGAGCAGGGGCTTGCCCTTGGTTATGCCCTCGGCCAGTATGCGGCCGCAACCTTCTTCCATCACTCGATGTATCCGCCCGACAACGACGGGATCGACACCGATGGCGACGGCAATGTCAGCAACGATGTCAACTACGTCCATCTGGCGGCCGGTGACGGCTTCGCCAAGATGGCTGATGGCAACGAGCTGTATTGCTTCGGCTTTTCCGACCAGACCCTCACGGCGCTGGTGCACGGCGACATGGATTCTGGCCACACGGCCCCGCCGATGGTGATGATGAACGGCATGTTGAAGGCCAATATATGTGCCCCCACGATCGTGCTCAAGGAGGGGCAGCGGGTCTACCTCGATCTCTCGAATGTCGGCATGATCATGCGCCCCGATCTGTTTGACCCGCACACGGTCCACTTCCACGGCTTCCCCAACGCGGCCCCGATCTTCGACGGCGAGCCGATGGCGTCCGTCTCGATCAACATGGGCTCGACCTTCCGTTACTACTACGAGATCGTCGAGCCGGGCACGTTCATGTATCACTGCCACGTTGAGGCGACCGAGCACATGGAAATGGGCATGCTGGGCAGTCTCTACGTCCTGCCTAAGCAGAACAACCTGCCTGACGGCACCATCCTGGGTTCGTTCGTGCATCACAAAGGCTTCACGTACGCCTACGACGATGGCGACGGCTCGACCTACTACGACTTGGACTGCCCGATCCAGTTGACGGGCTTTGACCGGAACTTCCACGAGCAACACATCGCCGTGCAGCCCCTGCCGTTCTGGTCGCTGCATGAGAGCTATCCGATGATCAACGGCCGCGGCTACCCGGACACGACCGTGCCCGGCCCGCTCTACAACGCAACGGCCGACAACGAATCGCAAAAAGTGAGCGCGCTGGTGCGGGCGGCCCCGGGCCAAAAAATCCTGCTGCGCGTCTCCAACCTCTCGATCGCCGACTTTCACTCGCTGACCGTGCTGGGCATCCCGATGCAGGTGATCGGCAAAGATGCGCGGCTGCAGCGCAGCACCAGCGGGATGAACCTGTACTACAAGACCACCTCAGTCACGCTCGGCGGCGGCGAGAGCTACGACCTCCTGCTCGATACCACCGGCATTGCGCCGGGCAGCTACTTCATGTACAACACCCGGCTCAATCACCTGAGCAATGACCAGGAAGACTATGGCGGCATGATGACCGAGATTGTCATCGAATAGGCCCCTGTCATACGACGACACGAACATCCCAATGGAGAATTGAAATGACGATGCATGTAGTAAAACCGGGCACGCTGGGCCTGGCGGCACTGTTGGCGCTCCTGGCGCTTGCTGCTGGCAGTGCCCGCGCGGAAATGGTAATGCACATGATTGACGGCATCAGCAACACGGTCATCAACCTGACCGCCACGGACGGCCATATCAGCACAGCCGACGGCAATAGCATTTATGTCTGGGGCCTGGCACACGAGGCCGGCCCGGTGCAATATCCCGCGCCAACGATCATTGCCGCCCAGGGGGCCGCGCTGCAAGTCAACCTTGCCAATCAGTTAAACGTCCCCGTCTCACTGGTGTTTCCGGGCCAGGCCGGCGTGGTGGCCAGCGGCGGCGTGCCGGGTGCGATCACCCGCGAGGCAAGCACCAACGGCGGCACGGTCTCGTATGCCTTCACCGCGCGCCAGCCCGGCACGTATCTGTATCACAGCGGCACCCGGCCCGACTTGCAGATTGAGATGGGCATGGTTGGCGCCCTGATCATCCGTCCCACCAACAGCATGGGTGCGGTGATCGCAATGCAGGCCTATGCGCATACCAACACCATGTTCGACCAGGAGTTTCTCTTCCTCCTGACCGAGATGGACGAGGACATTCACGATTTGGTCGAGCAGGGCCGCATGGCCGAGGTGGACACGACGAAATGGTGGCCCGTCTATTGGTTTATCAATGGCCGCACCGGGCCGGATACCATGCTGGATCCCCGCGTGTCCTGGCTGCCGACGCAGCCGTACGACTGCATGCCCATGTTCCATCCCGGCGAGAAGGTGCTGATGCGCGTGATTGGCGGCGGTCGCGATCCGCACCCCTTCCACCATCATGGCAACAACACCAGCATCATCGCCCGCGATGGCCGTGTGTTGGAAAGCGCGCCGGGCGCCGGCCCCGACTTGGCGCAGTCGGCCTTCACCATCCCCTCGATGCCCGGCACCACCTTTGACGCCATCTTCACGTGGACCGGCGCGAAGCTTGGCTGGGACGTCTACGGCCACACCAGCACGAACGACCCGCTGGCGCCGTTTGAGTATGCGCCCGACCACGCCAAGCCGTTCCCCGTCAGCCTGCCCAACGACCAGCAGCTCACCTTTGGCGCGCACTATGGCGGCAGCCCGTTCTTGGGCAGCAGCGGCATTCTGCCGCCCGGCGATGTCGGCTTCAATCCGAACGGCGGCTATACGTTCATGTGGCACTCGCACAACGAGAAGGAAATCTGCAACAACAACATTTTCCCCGGCGGGATGCTGACCATGGCGATGATCGAAGCATACCCGGCGACCAACATGATGACCATGGCGCCCGGGCACTAATGCCAGGCAATGCTCTGTGAAAATCAGGAGACAAATATGAACTGTTCAAGAATGACGCTGCGACCGCGACTCTTCGTGCTGGGTGTCTGCCTTATGCTGGCCGGCACGAGCCGGGGCGCGCTGACGGAGCTGTACCTCCGCGCGGCGCTGACGACAAATACGATGACGGACGGCAGGACCGTAGTCATGTGGGGCTTCGCCCAAGATTCCAGCGCCAGCAACCAGGACGGAACGATCACCGTACCCGGCCCAGCCATCGCCGTGGGGCCGGGCAACCAGGATCTGGTGATCCACCTTACCAATACGCTGCCGGAACCCGTCTCGCTCGTCATGCCCAGCCAGCAGGCAGCCTTAGGCAACCCCGTCAGAAATCCGGACGGCCGCGTCCGCTCTTTCACCCATGAGGCCCCGCCCGGTGGCATGGCGGACTATGCCTGGTCGAATCTGCAGGCCGGCACCTACCTCTACCATAGCGGCTCGCATCCCGCGCTCCAGGTGCAAATGGGCCTCTACGGCTCGCTCACCAAACTCGACGGCGCGGGCATGGCCTACCCCGCCGTTCCCTTTGATTCCCAAGTGACCCTGCTGTTCAGCGCGATTGATCCGGATCTGCACGATGCGGTTGCATCCGGCAACTACGGCCCGGGCAAGCAAGTGACCAGCACGCTCGCGTACCATCCCCAGTACTTTTTCATCAACGGCGTTTCGTACACCAATGGCCTGCCGCCCGTGCCGGCGGGCCAGCCGAACGGCCGCATTCTTTTGCGCCTGATTAACGCCGGCATAGATTATCATATTCCCACGCTGGACGGGGCGGATTTCCAGTTGGTTGCGGAAGACGGCAATCCGATGCCCTACACCCGTCAGACCTACACAACACCGCTCGCGCCGCTCAAGACGATGGACGCCGTGCTGCGCGTGTACCAGACCAATGTCTTCGCCCTGTACGACCGCCGGCTCGGCCTGGTGATCGCGACCAACGGCTTCGGCGGCATGCTCGCCCACCTCGCCGTGAACGCGCCGTGGCTACCCGATGCGCCGTTTGTCGACATCACCAACGCGGCGCCCCAGCACGTGCCGGTGCCGCTCGTCAATATCTACGGCACCAACAACGCCGACACGCTCGGCCTGTGGGTGTCAAACGCCGCCATGGGCGGCGCAAGCAGCGCCTTTGCGTGGAGCAATGCGGTGGCCCTTCTTCCCGGTCTGAATACGATTTTCGTCTACGGCTCCAACAGCGTGGGCGCGCTGGCAAATGACAGCCACGACGTGACCTATGATGCGCCGCCGTTCGTGGGCATCACCAACGCGGACTTCACGGTTCAGAACGAGGTCGCGAGCGCAACCATCGGCGGCACCAGCCTCTTCTGCGTCGGCAATCTGACGTACGCATGCCACTCGAACGAGCTGGCCGGGCCGATCGTGGACGCCGGCAGCATTGCCGCCGCCGCCGCATGGCAGCTCACGGTCAACAATCTGGTGCAGGGCCCGAATGTCGTCGCCGTGTTCGGCACCAATGCGGTCGACGTGCAAAGCTTCGATACCCTCATGATCACACGTCAAGCCCCCACTGGCACGCCCGCCGATCTCACGCTCTTCAGCATCAACCTGTCGGGCGGCGCCGTGCAACTGTCGTGGAGCAACGGCACAGCAGGCGTGCTGGCCTGCACCAACCGCTATTACTCGACCGATCCTGCCGACTGGTTTGTGCTGGCCGCCGATGTGGTCTCGCCGTGGTCACATGCCGCCGCGTCGAATTATCCGTCAATCTACTACCGGCTTGTGACCGGCGTGTTCACCAGCCAGTATGATGTGGGCGCCTTCACGCTCGCCATCAAGCAATCGGACAGCGTGCTCTTCCGCGAGAATTGGGTGTCATCGCCGCTCGATTTTCTCGACAACAACGGCAACAGCGTGCCGTTCAAATCGTTCGACGAGCTGCAGGTTGCCGCCTGCTTGACCGACGAAACCGGCCTGCTCAGCCGGCGCGATCGCATCCAGAGCCAGGAACCCGTCGGCGGCGATACCTTCACCGCCTCGCGCGGCAATGGCGTCTGGTTCGTGGATGCGCCGGCTGCCACGAATTGGTACGCACACAAGATGTACTCGATTCTGATTAACCCGCTGCATACCGGCCCGGACAAACCACTGACGTTCGTCGGCAAGGTCCGCAACGCGGCCACCCACACGGTCGCCGGCATCGTCCAGTCGGATGGCGTGCTCGTGCGCGAAAACTGGGTGGGCTATCCGTATCCGGCCCGGGCGTCGTTCGACCAGGGCGCGGTTGCCTCGGTCTTGACCGACCAGAGCGGCCTGCTCAACAACCGCGACAAGGTGCAAAGCCAAGAGCCGATCGGCGGCGACACCTTCACGGCCTCGCGCGGCGTCGGGGCCTGGTTCTACGACGCACCGGTCGCCACCAACGTGATGGCGGGCAAAGGCTATCTCATGCTGATTAATCCGCTGCATACCGGCGCAACCACGAATTGGATCGTGCCGAAACCATACTAAGCACATGCGCTTATGAACCACAGGAACACTGCGATGAAAATGACACTGTCTAGCACGCTCGCGTTCGTGTGTCTGCTTGCCACGGCTGCGTTGGCGTCCACGAAAGCGTTTTATGTCACGGACGAGGCGCCCAGCTTTCAGCACCTGGTGCGCATGAAGGATCTGACTCCCGCGCCGGTCGGTCTCTATGTTCAAAAGTGCGTCTCGGATGCCAACGGCGTTGACGACCTCGCCACGCCCACCAACTGGGGCTGGGCTGCGACCGGGAATGCGTTTACTAATTATCTGCCGCCCGCATGCTTCGAGTACCAAGTCGACACATGCCGCATGGGTGATGACGATGCCGGTGTCGGCTTCACCAGCAAGCCTGGCCAAGTCAGTGGCTCGATCGGCTCGTCCGATGCGACGCGCCGCGGCTGGCTGCGCTGCTTCTCCGCCACGCGGATCACCAACAGCGCGTATTACGGCGATACGCTCGGCAACACGACGGAACGCACGTTGAGCAGCGCAGCGGATGCCTATCAATGGCCGAGCGACCCCCTCATCACCAACATCAATCCGGCCTATCTGATCCCCATGACGCAGCCGCCGCCGACGCAGACCGTCAACGGCACGGTGAGCGGTAGCGTGCTGGTGGGCCCGGGCAACGATGTCCTGCCGGAATCTGTTTTGCTGGTTGAATTTCGCGATCAGTCCGGCGACACGTGGGAGCCACTCGCCAGCATGGTGCAAGTGGACGGATCTTTTGCGGGCTTGGTCAGCGGGCCCTATCCGCGGGTGGTGTATGTGCGTGCGCGGGTGGCCGATGTGTACACCCCACGTCCCGGCCTGCCCGTCAGCGAGAACTATCCCGTCTCGGTCACACCAGAACCATTCGCGCCGCTGGCAATCCTGCTGGCACTGGCGGCGTACAGGCGCCGGCGCACATGATCTGGGCGGTGCAGTCATTGAAGCCATGAAGACGGCACGAACAGTGGCCGGCATTACCGCGCTGCTCGCGCTGGCGGGCGCGGGCGCGGCACCGGCACGAGCACCAGTGTGTGTGTCCAACAGTCCTGCTCCGCCGGCTGCGCTCACCACTAACCACGCGCCCTCCGGCTTCGTCGGCGCGGCTGATGCCGCCACGCTGCGCACACAGTGGGGCATCGAGATCGCCAGCCTGCGCCTCTCTGCCCACGGCCGCATGCTGGATTTCCGCTACAAGGTGCTCGACCCGGCCAAAGCCGCCGCGCTGGCGGCGCGCGAGAACAGACCACACCTTATTGATCAGGCCACTGGCGCCATTCTGCGCGTGCCCAGTTCGCCAAAAATCGGGCCGCTCCGCCAAACCGCCGCGCAACTCGCCGCCGGCAAAATCTATTTCGTGATCTTCGCCAACACCCGCGGCATTGTCAAATCAGGCAGCAAGGTAACGGTCGTGATCGGCGCGTTCCGCGCCGAGAACCTGACGGTGCAATAAAAGTGAAGTACCGCACTTCATCCTTGTTTCACTTCATTTGCTCGTCACTCGTCAATCACTGTGATTGAAGAATGCCGATCAACGATTGCAGAAGTACGAAGTAAAGACCTGAACCCCGCTCATCGCGTGCCGCGTGCCGCGGCGTAGTCGGCCGGCGTGTCGATGTCCATCAGCACAAATGGGTCATCCACCGCGACGGCGCGGAGTGCGTCGGGATGCGCGCGCACAATGCTGCGCGCGCCGTCGGGGCACGCGCCGTTGCGCAGCTCGCCAAGAAAATCGGCGCCAAACACGGTGGGATGCCCGCGCCGGCCGGCATACGTCGGCACGACGATCGTGTCGGCTGCGGCGTGCGCAGCCAGCGCGCGATAGGTCGCGGCCTGCACCCCGGGATGATCCACCAGGCAGAGCATGAGGTGCGCGCGTGTGCTGCCCAGCGCGCGCAGGCCGCAGCGGATGGACGATAACATGCCGTCTTCCGGCTGCGGATTGATGACACACATAACATTTTCTGTTGTGTGCAGACGGCAGGCCGCGTCGTGTGCGGCGCTGGTCACCACGATGACCCGTGGCATCACTGCCGCGGCAAGTGCGCGGCAGATCTGTGCCAGAAAAGTCGCGCCGTGCCAATCGAGCAGGGCTTTCGGCCGGCCCATGCGGGTGGAGAAGCCGGCCGCGAGCACCAGCGTGCAGAGGTCAATTTCTTTGTGCATAGAAAAAGTGCAGTTGTTACTTGGCAACGGCTGTCATCATGGAAGCGGCGCCTCCCTCCGCGTTTGAGCAGGGGCTGCCGGAATTCCTTGACATATTTGCTCTATTCTACTATACTTTAGTGGTTTGTAACAGGTTTACCAACTTTTATGCTACTCAACGACATTTCAATTGAAGACATCCGCACGCCGCAGGACCTGCAAGAGGCCATTGCAGGTTTGCCGGAAGATGAACTGCTGCTGCTGAATTTCTGGGCGCCGACGGCCGCGCCGTGCAAGGTGCTCGCACCGCTGCTCGAGAAGGTGGCGCGCAAATACGCGCCGCGCGTGCATATTGCCAGGATCAACATTGCCGAGCAGCCAGAGCTGGCCCAGTATTTTCAGGTGCGCAGCATCCCGGCGGTCAAACTGATTTGCGGCGGCAAGATGGTCGGGCAATTCAATGGCGCGCAGCCGGAACAGGTGATTGACGACTACATCAAGCAAGCGCTGCCACAGCCGATTGAGCAGAAGAACGCGGTGGACAGCGCGCGCGAACTGCTGGCGGCAGGCGAGGCGAACGGCGCGCGCGCACTATTGCTCAAGGTGATCGCCGCGGACCCGGAAAACGTCAGCGCGCTGCTGACGCTGGCACGCTGCCAGGTGATGCTGAAAGACGGCGCGGCCGCACAGGCCGTGCTGGACAAACTGGATGCGCCCGATCGGCTGGATGAACTCGAGCGCGTCAAATTGTTGATCGAAGTGCAGGCCCGCTGCGTCGCGCTGGGCGGCACGCGCGCCGCGGCCGAACGCGCCAAGCAGAATGCGCAGGACATGCTGGCTGTGTATGCGTGGGCCTGCTGCCTGGTGATGGATGGCCAGCTTGACGCGGCCTGCGAAGGTTTGCTCAGCCTCATCGAGCGCGACAAGGATTTCCACCAAGGCGAAGCGCGCAAACTGCTGGTCGCTGTGTTTGATATTTTAGGCGCTGATCCGCGCGTCGCCGAATATCGTCGGCGGCTTGCCAGCGCATTGTTCATCTGAGGCAGTCTGGCCACACCGGCACCACCAGCACGCCCGTCATCTTTACCACCTCCACTATGCACATAGTCTCTCCCTTGACGAAAGAACGCGCGAAATATCATCCCAAGCTGCCGCGTGTATTTGAAGAACAAGGCATGTACGTCAGTGTGCGCGGCGACGCGCCGACGACCAGCGTGACGAATGCGGCCGAAGTGCGCGCATTGTTTCCGCACACCTATGGCGCGCCGGTCCTGACGTTTGCGCCGGCGCCGCAGAGCACGCCGCGCACGATGAATGTCGGCGTGATCTTGTCGGGTGGCCAGGCGCCGGGCGGGCACAATGTCATCGCCGGCTTGTTCGACGCGCTCAAGGCGGCGCACAAGACCAACAAGCTGTACGGCTTTCTGGGTGGGCCGGCCGGCGTGGTCGAGGCAAAGTATATCGAGATCAGCAACGCGCTGGTGAATCAGTATCGCAACACCGGTGGCTTCGACATTATCGGCAGCGGGCGCACCAAGCTGGACACGGTCGAGCAGTATGAGAAGACGCGCCAGACACTGAGGGCCTTGAACATTGGCACGCTGGTGATCATCGGCGGTGATGATTCGAACACCAATGCGGCGCTGTTGGCCGAGTATTTCGCGGCGCACACCGTGCCGATCCAGGTGATCGGCGTGCCGAAGACGATTGACGGCGACTTGAAGAACGCGCAGATCGCCACCTCGTTCGGCTTTGACACGGCAGTGAAGACCTACAGCGAACTGATCGGCAACATTTGTCGCGACGCGAATTCGGCCAAGAAATATTGGCACTTCATCAAGCTGATGGGCCGCAGCGCGAGCCATATTTCGCTCGAAGCCGCGCTGCAAACGCAGCCGAATGTGACGATCATTTCCGAGGAAGTGGCGGCCAAGAAGCTGACGCTGCGGCAGATTGTCGCCGAGATTGTCGGCGTCATCACGGCCCGGGCGGCCCACAAGAAAAACTTCGGCGTAGTGCTGGTGCCGGAAGGATTGATCGAGTTTGTGCCAGAAGTCAAGGCGTTGATCGACGAGCTGAACGAGCTGCTGGCGAAGGACGACGCGTTTTTTGCGACGTTGAAGACGTTTGATGACCAGGCCCAATTTGTCAATCGGCATTTGACGCCGGCTTCATCGCAGGTGTTCTCGTCGCTGCCGCTGGTGATTCAAGAGCAGCTGCTGATGGATCGCGATCCGCACGGCAATGTGCAAGTGTCGCGGATTGAGACCGAAAAACTGCTGATTGACCTGGTGGGCGACACGTTGCGCGAGATGAAAGCGAACGGGACCTACGCGGGGGACTTCAGCGCGCAACATCACTTCTTTGGCTACGAAGGCCGCTGCGCCGCCCCCTCAAATTTCGATGCGGATTATTGCTATGCGCTGGGCTACACGGCGGCGGCGCTGGCGCAAGCGGGTGTGACGGGCTACATGGCCTGCGTCAAAAATCTGGCGCAGCCGGCGCGCAAATGGGTGGCCGGCGGCGTGCCGCTGACCATGATGATGAACATCGAGCGCCGCCACGGCCAGCACAAACCGGTGATCAAGAAAGCGCTGGTTGAACTCGACGCCGCGCCCTTCAAGGCCTTCGCGGCGAAACGCGCGGAGTGGGCGCTCAGCGAGCAGTATCTCAATGCCGGCCCGATTCAGTATTTTGGTCCACCCAGCGTGTGTGATGCCACGACCATCACGCTCAAACTCGAACAGCAGTAGAAATGACCATGAAAAAAGTTGCGATTATCGGCGCCGGCAGCATGGCGTTTTCCAGCCGCATGGTGGCGGACATTCTCACGTATGATACGCTGCGCGACACGCAGTTTGCGCTGGTGGACACGGATCCCGCGCGGCTGCAGTATGCGGAGCGCATCACCCGCCGGATTTTCAAGGAGGGCGGCTACACCAAGGCGAGCTGCACGGCGGCGCGCGACCGGCGCAGTGTGCTGAAGGATTGTGACTTTGTGATCACCAGTATTCTGGTTGGCGGCTATCCGGCGATCGAAGCCGAGATTGACATCCCGATGAAATATGGCGTCAGCCAGGCGATTGGCGATACCCTCACACCGGGCGGCATCATGCGTTGCCTGCGCACGTTGCCGGTCTTGGCCGAGGTTATGCGCGATGTGCGTGAATTGTGTCCGCGCGCCCAAGTGCTCAACTACACCAATCCCATGGGCATGTTGTGCTGGGGCATGACGCATGCAGCGCCGGCAGTCCGCTTGGTGGGGCTCTGCCACTCCGTGCAGGGTTGCCTGCAAGACTGGGCCCAGCGCTTGCAGGTGCCGCAGAACGAGATCAACTTCGTCTGCGCGGGCATCAACCATCAAGCGTGGATGCTGCGGATGGAGCGTGACGGCGTCGACCTGCTGCCACGGGTGCGCGCATTGGCACTCAACCCGGAGATCTGGCTGGGCGACACGAGCCGGATGGAGTATGTCAAGCATTTTGGCTATCCGGTGACCGAGTCGAGCGGGCACAATTCGGAATACTCGCCCTGGTTTCGCAAGAACCAGGCAACCGTGGCACAATACTGCCCGCGCGGCGGCTGGAACGGCGAGCACGGTTTCATCAAGAAGCTGTACGACCGCAAAGACTGGCGCAAGCAAATGAATGCCATGGCGACATGGAAGCAGCCGATCAACCTGGCACGCAGCGTCGAGTACGGCTCGCAAATCGTGAATGCGATGGTGGGCGGGGATGCCTGTGTGATTTACGGCAACGTGCCGAACACGAACTTGATCGAGAATCTGCCGCCGGGCTGCTGCGTCGAAGTGCCGTGCTATGTGAACAAGAACGGGGTGCAGCCGTTGCATGTCGGGGCACTGCCGACGCATCTGGCGGCGATCAACCGGATGCAGATCAGCGCGCAGCAACTAGCGGTCGAGGCGGCGCTCGAAGCCGATCCGGAGAAAGTATTTCAAGCCATGGCGCTCGATCCGTTGACCGCGGCGATATGCACACTCGACCAGATTCGAGCGATGACGCGCGAACTGCTGGCGGCGCATCGGCCGTTCCTGCCGACGTTCAAAGGCAAGACCTTGGCGGCCAAGCCGGTGCTGATCGGCTGCAAAGTCAAGCAGGCCGAGCGGCATGTGGACCCGGCCGAGGCGCGCCTGCGCCGCCGCGCGCGGAAGAAATGAACGCGGCAGCGGACACTCCGCATCCGCCTGCGGACCGGGTGCATGACGAATGTTGAATACCACTTTTGCGGCACTCCGAGCCGCAACAGGCAGGACTGAGAAAAAAAGGCGTTAATGAATAAGCGCGTGAAGCATGCGTCTGTAAAATGCAATGCGCACGGGGCTACAGGTGGTCCCCGTGTACCAACACCTAACACCTAACAACGAACCTCACTCAAACAAGGAGCACTATGCACAACACTCTACTGGTTGGTACCTTTTTCATTCTGGCTGGCTTGCTGCTGGCGGCCAATGGCGCCGCAGCCGGCGTGGTCCGTGACGCCGCGACCGACGTCAAAGCGGTGGCCCATGACGGCGCAACCGTCGTCAAAGAAGTGGCCAAAGAATCCGCAACCGGCGTCAAAGAGGTGGCCAAAGACAGCGTGCCCGTTGTCAAAGAAGTAGTCAAGGACTCCGCAGCCGGCGTCAAAGAGGTGGCCAAAGAAAGCGTACCCGTTGTCAAAGAAGCAGTCAAGGACTCCGCAGCCGGCGTCAAATCGGCAGCCTCTGGTGGCGCGACTGTCGTCAAAGAGGTGGCTAAAGATGGCGCAGCCGGCGTCAAAGAGGCGGCCCAAGACAGCGTGCCCGTCGTCAAAGAAGTGGTCAAAGACTCCGCAGCCGGCGTCAAAGAGGTGGCCAAAGATTCCGCAGCCGTCGTCAAAGAGGTGGCTAAAGATTCCGCAGCCGGCGTCAAAGAGGTGGCTAAAGACGCCGTTACCCCGAAAAAGGCTGAGCCGGCCCCCAAGAAATGGTGGAAGTTCTGGTCGAAAGATTGACCCGCATCGTATTGCAAGTGTTTGCGCCGCACGCCCCGCTGATCGGGGCGTGCGTTTTTTGGTTGTCACCGTGCCGGTGCGGATGTTGGGCTGAAATCCGTGAGCAGCCTGCGCCCGCTACTCTAGCGCACATGATCGAGGTCTTTGATGGCAAGGTGAGTGCATGCGCGCCTAGTGTTGTTGCTGCTCAAGCTGAGACTTACACTCCAACTGCGCCAACTGCGCTGCTCGCGCGTACTTGTCTTCCACGCATGTGATCAATCACTGCACCTCTGCCACCGCACAATCAGCCATGACAGCAGGGATTACCGTGCCAGCATTGTGCAGCTCCTTGATAGCGGAACGAACGCACAGAAAACCTTGATTTCCCCTGTCCACAATGTTACACTATCTGTCGACATGCTCTGCGTCACCACATGAGGAGTTCGGTTATGAGCCAATACCTTGTCAGCACTGTTCTGGCGGCGTTCTGTCTGGCGGCTGTCCTACCGGCGGCGGATCCCGCGCCCGGTTCAGGCTTGGCCCCGCCGCCCATTGCGCAGTCTGGAGTACTGACCACTAACACGGGATTGTTGCCTGCGCGCGGGGCGATGCCGCAGACATTTGATGTCGCCAGCATCACCGCGGCCGTGAAGCAGCAAGTGCAGCGCGAGGTGCAGGAATTTGTGCGGGCGTACAACGCGCACGATGCCAAGGCCATCGCCGCGGAGTGGTCGCCCCACGGCACGTACACCGACTCGGGCGGCACCGTGTACAAAGGGCGTGCGGCGATCGAGAAGTTCTACCAGGATGCCTTTGCCGGGAATCCCGAAGCCACGGTGACGGTGGCGGTGGAAGAAATCAAGCTGATCAACGCATTCACGGCGGTGGAGCGTGGCACCACCACGGTGATCGCAAAGCCTGGGGCGGAGTCGACAGCGGAACAGTACATCGCCACGCATGTGCGCCAAGGTAAGGAATGGGTGATGGTGAGCGTGGAAGACTTGGTGGACAGCACGCTGGATAAATACGCCGTGGTGAAGGATCTGGCATGGCTGGTGGGCACGTGGCAGGCCAGCACGAACGGTCTGCGCACCGAGATGACCATCACGCGCGTCGGTGACGGCCCGTTCTTCCAGCGCACATGGATTACACAGGCTGATACCAACGTACTGGTGCAGGGCGCGCAAGTCATCGGCTGGGACCCGGACCTGCGGCAGGTCGCCTCATGGACGTTTGACTCGCGCGGCAATACCGACAAGGGCCTGTGGTCGCCGCAAGAAAGCGGCTGGGCGATCGAATGCAATGGCATGCTCGTCAATGGCACGCCGTTCAGCGCCACCTATCTCATGACCTGCAGCGGCGACGACACGCTCAGCATCAACTCCATGAACCGGTTCGCCGGCGATGTTGCCCTGCCCGATGTGCCGGAACTCACCCTGACACGAGCGGCACGCTGAATGTGCCCGATGGCCTGACAGTCATGCACGACAGTAACACTATACTTAGAGAGTCTCCCATGAGAACATTCACGCACATTCTAGTTGTAGTCCTCGTCGTAGCGCTTGCGATTGAGCCATCGGTATGGGCGCGTGGCGGCGGTGGTGGCGGCAGCCGTGGCGGTGGTGGTGGCGGCTCACGGCCCAGTGGCGGTGGCGGTGGCGGCGGCTCGCGGCCCAGTGGTGGCGGTGGCGGCGGCTCACGGCCAAGTGGTGGCGGTAGCATGTCACGCCCCAGTGGTGGCGGCGGCGGCGGATTTTCAGGTGGCGTCTCGCGGCCAAGTACGCCCGCCAGCCGGCCGAGCGGCGGCTTCTCGCAGCCTGGCGGCGGCTCACGGCCCAATACGCCGGCCACCCGGCCGGGGACAGGCGGATCAAGACCGTCTGCGGGCCAGGTCAACGATTTTCTTGGATTGCCTGGTGATGCCGGCGGTGGCCGGCCTTCCACACTACCGGCGCAGCCCGGCGGCGGCAGCCGACCAGGCACCGGCGGCCGGCCTTCCACCTTGCCGGCGCAGCCCGGCGGCGGCAACCGGCCAGATACCGGTGGCCGGCCTTCCACACTGCCGGCGCAGCCCGGCGGCGGCAGCCGGCCAGGTGCGGGCACCCGGCCAGGGGCTGGCGACCGCCCAGGCGCGGGCACCCGGCCCGGCGCGGGTAATCGGCCTGACGCGGGCACCCGGCCCGAGCGCGGCAACTGGCAGCACAATAACAACAACAACCGGACGGTCCAGAACAACTTCTACGGCTATGGCGGCTATCATGGCGGATGCCCGTATAGCGCGTCGTGGTACTCGTCGTATCCGGGCGCGGCCTGGACCATGTTTGGCGTGACGGTGGGCGCATTTGCGCTCAGTTCGTTCGGCACGATAGGGCATTTCTTTGACGACGACGTCGTGGTGGTCCAGAATCCGATACCGTACAACTACGGCTCGACGATCTACTACGAAGGCGATACCGTCTATGTGAACAATCAGCCCGCGGGAACAACCGAGCAATACTATGACCAAGCCAGCACGCTGGCATCTGCGGGTGCGACGGAAGAGACGGAGCAAGCCGCGGACTGGCTGCCGCTGGGCGTGTTCGCGATCACCGCGGCGGATGCTACCAACACCACGCTGACGGTGCAGCTGGCGATGAACAAGCAAGGCGTGCTGCGCGGTAACCAATTCAATTTGGCGACCGGCATGAACGAGATCGTCAAGGGCTCCGTTGACAAGAAGACCCAGAAGGTGGCCTGGACCGCCGGTGCCGATACCGGCGTGGTCTATGAAACCGGCTTGGCGAATCTGACGGAGGAGCAGTCCACCGTGCTGGTCCATTACGGCAAGGACACTTCTGAAGTGTATTCGTTGGTGCACATCAATCAGCCGCCCGACGACACATCGGGCAATTGAGGGCACGCCACACGGCCACTAATCCAAGGACGACGCATGAAGACCAAAGAAATCATCAAGCAGGCGCGCAAGTATTCCGCGCCCTTCCGCATTACGAAGGGCGCCAAGTTCCGTCTCAAAGACCATGATCCGGGCGACACTCTGGACTTGAAAGCCGAGGACAAACCGCGCGCCAAGGAAGCACTCGCCAGCGGGGTGCAGGCGCTTGCGGAACTGCAGGACAAACTCTACGCGCAGGATCACTGGGGCGTCCTGCTGATGTTCCAGGCGATGGATGCGGCGGGCAAGGACGGCGCCATCAAGCATGTCATGTCCGGCATCAACCCTCAAGGGTGCGAGGTCAATTCGTTCAAGTCGCCTTCCGCGGAGGAACTTGACCACGATTATCTGTGGCGCTGCATGAGGGTGCTGCCCAACCGCGGCAACATCGGCATCTTCAATCGCAGCTACTATGAGGAGACGCTGGTGGTGCGCGTGCATCCCGAATACCTGGCCAAGCAAAAGCTCCCGCCGCAACTGGTCACCAAGCACATCTGGCAGGAGCGCTTCAAGGACATCCGCAGCTTCGAGCAGTACCTGACGCGCAATGGGATCATCGTGCGGAAGTTTTTCCTGAATGTTTCGAAGGGGGAACAGAAGCGCCGCTTTCTGGAACGCATCGAGAACCCTGACAAAAACTGGAAATTCTCCGGCAGCGATGCGGCCGAGCGCGGACACTGGGACGACTACATGGCCGCCTACGAGGACATGATCCGGAACACGGCGACCAAAGAATCACCTTGGTATGTCGTGCCGGCGGATAACAAGTGGTTCGCGCGCGTGGTGGTGGCGGCGGCGGTCATTGACGCGCTGGCGTCGCTCGATCTTGCCTATCCCAAGGTCAGCCAGGACAAGCTCAAGGAGCTGGCCGTGGCCAAGCGCAAGTTGCTGGCAAAGAAATGAACGCCGCAGCGGTGGCCGCGGTGCCACGGTAATTTGTGCCCGGCTGAAACGATGGTATAACCATAAGCCGGGTGATTGACCACTATGAAAAAGGCAGCACAAAAGACCGCGGCAAAAATCAACAATGTGGTGGAAGATACGCCTGAGTTCTGCTCGCGCGCCGGGCGCATCGACACCGGGGGCGCGCTGCGCGATCGACTGCCGCGCAGGTCGCCTGCGAGACATGTGTGCGCTTGAGCAATGACAACGTGCTCAGCAGCGTGCTGGTCATGGTGATTGTCACCGCCATCAGCGGGCCCATCCTCACCCAAGTCTTCTCGACCAAAATCAAAGCGGAGAACGCTGGCACTGCGACGCGGAACAGGTTATGATACTAATGAATGCGCTTACTAGGTGTCATGCCCATTGTGGCCGCGGGCGCCTGCTTGGAGTCCCGTCCCGCCAGCGGCGTGGAGCGCGGATGACCGCGGCTGCAGAAGCCGCCCTCACCGCGGGCGGCTACAAAGACGCGGCAACGTAGAAAGCGCTCTCATTAGTAAGTGATACTGGTTGCCTGATTCCGGATGCTGCCTTATACATTGCCGCGTTGCGCGAAAATGTAATTAAAAACCAACTCTTGCTATACTATTTGAACTGTCGTGCCGAGCGATGCGGCACGCACAAGCAACCACACTGGAGACTGCCATGCGTATTGGAAAAAGCGCCGCGCACTGTATACTCGGCATGATTGTTGCCGGGTTCATGCTGGGCGGCTGCGCCAGCGTGTCGGTGGAACAAACCCGCTATCAGCAAGCAGCAAGACCGGATTTCATTCAAGTCTACAACTTTGCGGTCAAGCCGAACGAAGTGCTGGTGGACCAGGGCGTGGGACTGACCCTGGCGCGCGATGCGGGACTCGTGAACCAAACCGACGAGGAAGTCCAGCTTGGCCGCATTGCGTCCCAAACCTTGGCGACCAAACTGGTGGCGGCCCTGCGTAAAGAGGGCATTACGGCGTATCGCGCGGGTGACAACGTGAAGCCCACGACACGCACAGTTA
Source organism: uncultured bacterium (assembly GCA_964397565.1). Taxonomy (GTDB): domain Bacteria; phylum Auribacterota; class UBA3054; order UBA3054; family JAPLST01; genus JAPLST01. The sequence goes on along the minus strand of CAYNJC010000046.1, from coordinate 6,446 downwards.
TTCTGGTGGGCAAATTCCTGGCGGTGGACGAGGGCAACCGCACCATGCGCGTGCTGGTGGGCTTTGGCCTTGGTCACACGGAACTGCGGGCACAGGTGGTGGGGTACCAGAACCACGTCAAGATCGCCGAAGCCGTCACCGCCACGCAGAGCGCGCCGCGGCCGGGTGTCGCCGCATCGCTGGGCACGGGCGCCATCGCCGGCTCGATTGGCACCGCCGCCATCAGTGGTGGCGCAACCACGGCGGGCGGCGAATTGTTCATGTCCACCGTCGAGGCGGACGCAACCCACACGGCCAACGAACTGGCGGCCCGCATAGCCAAGGCGTATCGCAACCGTGGCTGGCTGCCGCCGCAGTAAGGGGGATATCAGCATTCTCTCACAAAGGCACAAAGACACGAAGGCAGCGTTTTGTCCGCAGATGACGCAGATGGCGCCGATGTTCAAGCGCAAAAAACTAACCGCGAAAGATCACCATAGAGCGCAAAGAAATACTAGCAGTGTTGTTGCTGGCCTTTGTGGCTTAGTGCCTTTGTGAGAGATGCGTTGGGTTGCGCTTGTCAATCGACAAAAAATGTCGATTGAACCAGCTCCTTGACTCCGTTACTCTTTGTAAAAACTGCTGCGGTGGCACGTCCGCTCAGGCGGTGGCTTCGGCGCGCTCGATAGCCGCGCGGCGCTGCTGAATCTGGTGCAGGCGGGCGCAGTCGAATTTCGCGCGGCGGTCGAAATGGAAAATCCCGTTCTGCTCCTGAAACACATCCGTTAATTGCGTGTAACAATAACCAAACATGGCGGGTTGGTCGAGCAAGGCCGTGCACAAGCCCTCAAAGCGGGTGTAAAACTCCTCGATGGATTTCGGCCGCTGGCCATAGCCCCATGAGCTTGCACCGGCAGCCGCTTCAGGATTCCACCAGATGCCGCCGCATTCGCTGACGAAAAACGGTTGTTGACGATAGGGCACATTCACCTGCTCGCGCCCTTGTTTGCCAAACGCCAATGCTTGCTCGAAGGTGTTGCTGAACGCCGTACCGGCCGCCAGCCCGGCGTGGTGTTGTCGCAGCACGGCCGGGTCCGATTCGTAGTCATGGCAATCAAAAATGTCCGCGTCGGTGACGCGATGGGAATAGCCGGAGGTGTCCAGCACCGGGCGGGTCGCGTCCATCGCTTTGGTGGCGAGATACATGCCGCGCGTGACATCATCGAGCGATGACATGGTATCACCCAGCGCCTCGACCGTTTCGTTCAAGGGGCACCAGCCGATAATGCTCGGGTGCGAATAATCGCGCCGCAGCACTTCGAGCCATTGGGTGATAAACGTCGCACTGCGCGGCTGCTCGCTCCACTGGTTGGGTACGTAGTTTTTCCAGTCGCCGAATTCGCCCCAGACCAAGTAGCCCAGCCGATCGGCATGATACATGAAACGTTCTTCGAACACTTTTTGGTGCAGGCGCGCGCCATTGAAGCCGGCCGCCATGGACAAGGCAATGTCATGGCGCAACGCATCATCACTGGGCGCGGTCATGATGCCGTCGGGATAATAGCCTTGGTCGAGCACGAGGCGCTGGAACAGCGGCGTGCCATTCAGTAGCACGGCATGGCCGTCAATCGTGACACTGCGCAAGCCGGCATAGCTGGTGATCGTGTCCAGCACGGTGTCATTGGCGTCGCGCAGCTCGATGCACAGGTCGTACAAAAACGGATCAGCGGGTGACCACACGCGGCGGCGCGCGCCCGGAATGGTCAACAACAATTGTGGGGTGAAATCAGCATCGGCGGCGGCACTGGCCGTGCAGACATCGCCGCGGGCGTCGCGCACGACCGCATGCACGCGCGTGCCGCGCCGGCTGTTGGTCACCGGCAAGTCGAGTTGCAGCGTGCCGGCCGCCAGGTTCGGCGTGATGCGCGGGCGGCCCAGATGCACACGCGGCACGGGCTCGAGCCAGACGGTTTGCCAAATGCCGGTCGTGCGCGTGTAGTGGCAGCCGGCGTTGGCATACGGGCTCGATTGCTTGCCGACCGGACGGGCATACTCATACTGCAGATCGCGGGCGCGCACCACAATGGTGATCTCATCGCCGGGCGCGGCGACGCCGTCGAGCGGGCAGGTGAACGGGGTAAAGCCGCCGCGGTGGCGTCCAACTTCCGTGCCGTTTACCCAGACGGTCGTGTCATAATCAACCGCCTGAAAATGCAGCAAGACCACACGCCCGGCCCACGCTGCCGGAATGCGCGCGCTGCGCCGATACCAGACCACATTCATGAAATCCGTGTGGGCAATGCCACTCAAGGTTGATTCGGGGCAGAACGGCACCACGATGCGTTGCGCCAGCTCGCGCTGCAGCAGGCCGCGTTCGCGGCCGCTGTCACCGGCGTCAATCTCGAATTGCCATGCGCCGTTCAGGCACAGCCAGTCGGGGCGCACGCATTGCGGGCGGGGATACTCGGCACGTGGCAGCGGGGCGGTCATGGCATGGACTCAAGTGTAGGCGATATTAATGTCGACATACGCACGCGACAGATCACAGGTCCAGACGGTGGCGCGGGCGGTGCCGAGATTCAGTTGCAGCCGGATCTCAATGTTCTTTTCGCGCATGATGGCATCGAGCACATCCTTGGGCACGCCGGCGGCGATGCCGTCACGGACGGTCAGCACATTATTCAAGAAGACGTGCACACCGGCGGGGTCGAACGGCACGCCCGCCCGACCGGCGGCGGCGAGAATGCGGCCCCAGTTGGGATTGCAGCCGGTCAGGGCGGTCTTGACCAGCGGGGAATTGGCGATCGTGCGTGCAATCGCATCGGCGGCGGGTTCCGACGGCGCGCCTTCGACCGTCACGCTGACAAATTTCGTGGCGCCTTCGCCATCGCGCACGATCAACATTGCCAGCGCGTGGCAGACGGCGTCCAAGGCCGCGCCAAAGCGCGCTTCATCCTCGGGCTGCAGGATGACGCCCGATGCGCCGTTGGCGAGGATGACGGCCATGTCATTAGTGCTGGTGTCGCCATCCACAGTGATGCGATTGAAACTCTGATCCACGGCATGCTTCAGCAGCCGCTGCAGCGTGTGGCGCTCAATGGCCGCATCGGTAGTGATAAAAGCCAGCATCGTTGCCATGTTCGGCATGATCATGCCGGCGCCCTTGGCGATGCCGCCGATGCGCACCGTGCCGCCGCCAAGCGGCACCTCACACGCGCGTTGCTTGGCGAAGGTATCCGTGGTGAGAATTGCCCGGGCCGCGTCCGCGCCGCCGTCGGGCGTCAGGTTGGCCACTAACTGGTCCAACGACGCAATAATTTTCTCGACCGGCAGCGGCACGCCGATAATGCCGGTTGACGCCACAATGATTTCGTTGGGCGGGCAGCCCAGCCGATAGGCGGTTTCTTCCGCGCAGGTGACGGCCGCTTGATAGCCGGGATCGCCGGTCGCGGCGTTGGCATTGCCGGAGTTGACCAGGATGGCGCGCAGCGTTGCCGAATGCAGGTGCGCTTTGGACAGCAGCACGGGCGGCGCGCAGAAGAGATTGGCGGTGAACACGCCCGCGCCGCGGGCTGGCGTGTCGGAAACAATCAGTGCGAGATCCAGCGTGCTCTTGCGCGTGCCGCAATGCAGCGCGGCGGCGCGAAAGCCACGCGCAAACGTCACACCGACATCATCGCGCAAGTGCAGGGTGTTGGGTGCCATTGTTCCTTGTGCTCCGGTAGCATGTCAGCGCGGGCGGCGCCGCCGCCCGCGACATCAGAGGGCATACCCGCGCTGGAGGGCGCGCTCATTGGCTTCCTGCAGCTCCGGCCGCTTGGCCGTCAACTCGCGCATTTGCCGTGCGACCGCCTCGAGCGATACGACCGCCGTGGCGCGCACGAAGCAGCCCAGCGCAACCATGCTGCTGAAGCGCACATCCCCGAGTTCGCCGGCAATGTCCGTCAGGCGCCCGCCGGCGATGCGCAGCGACGGGTCCTGCGCGGCGTGTTGCTGGACGAGCGACTCGTTGACCAGCAGCAGCCCGCCAGGCCGCACGCGCGGCAGAAATTTTTCATAGCTTTGCTGGTTCAACACCACCAGCACGTCCAGCGCATCCACGACTGGCGAGGCAATCAGCGCGTCGGCAATGACGACGCTGCAATTGGCCGTGCCGCCGCGCATTTCCGGGCCGTAGCTCGGCAGGAACGTGGTCTGCAAGCCCTCGCTCATGGCCGCCTGCGCGAGAATCTTGCCCATCAACAAAATGCCTTGTCCGCCAAAACCGGCGATGATACATTCCATGTGCATAGAACTCCTCAAGCCGATCAAGAACAGGTTTGGTAGAGTCGGATGATTTCCTCGACGGCGCTGGCGTGCGGCACCAGCTGCGCCTCGGCATCCGCGCGGCGTTTCACCTCGATCTTGCCGTCGGCCAGCGAGCGCGTGCTGATCGTCACCCGCAGGGGAATGCCGACCAAATCCGCGTCTTTGAACTTGAAGCCCGGACGCACGTCGCGGTCGTCCACCAGCACGTCATAGCCTTTCTCGGTCAGCGCCGCCACCACGGCGTTCGTCGCCTCCATCACCGCCGCATCCTTGAGTGCGAGCGGCTGCACCAGCATGTCAAACGGCGCCAGTGCGCGCGGCCAGATGATGCCATTGGCGTCGTGATGCTGCTCGATTGCGGCCGCCACCGTGCGGGTGATGCCGATCCCGTAGCAGCCCATGACAAACGCCTGCTCTTTGTTGTCGGCATCCAGAAAGGTGGCTTTCATGGCATCCGAGTATTTCGTGCCGAGTTGGAAAATATTGCCGACTTCAATGCCGCGGAACGTGGTCATGGGCGTGCGGCAGCGCGGACACAGATCGCCGGCCACGTGCAGCACCATGTTGCTGAAGGTCGCAGTTGGACACTCGCGCGCCACATTGAAATTGCGCGTGTGATAGTGCTTTTCATTGGCGCCGACTACGCCGTTGACCACGTCCTTGACGGTTTCGTCGAACAGCACAAAATCGGGCGCAATACCGAGCGGACCGCAGTAGCCGGGCACCACGCCGCTGCCCTTTTTCTCCGCCAAAAACTCGGGTGCGGCGATCTCGACATCATTGGCGCCGGTCAAGGCGTGCAGCTTGACCGCATTCACCTCGCGGTCGCCGCGAATGAACACGACCGCCAATTTGTCGTCACAGCGGTAGAGCAACGCTTTGATGCACTGCGCCGGCGGCAGGCCCAAAAACGCGGCCACCTCCTCGATCGTCTCCTTGCCGGGCGTGTGCACTTTTTCGAGCGGCAGTGGGGCGGCCACGGCTGGCCACGGCGGCACAACGCCATCGGCAGTCTCGTCCGTCGCGGTGTAGCCGCAGGCCGCATCCGGACAGGCCAGGACGACCGATTCTCCCGACTCGGCCAGCACCATTAGTTCGTGCGCCACCGTGCCGCCGATCGCGCCGGAATGGCCGACGACCACGCGCGCGTCCAGCCCGCAGCGCTGGAAAATGCGCACATAGGCCGCGCGCATCACCTCATAATAGCGCAGCAAATCTTCCTGGGTCGCATGAAAGGAATAGGCATCCTTCATAATAAACTCACGCCCGCGCATCACGCCGAAGCGTGGCCGCACTTCATCGCGGAATTTGGTCTGAATCTGATACAGGCAGAAAGGCAATTCGCGATAGGAACGCACCTCGCGCCGCACCAGGTCGGTCACGATTTCCTCGTGGGTCGGTCCCAACACGTAATCATGATCATGCCGGTCTTTCAGGCGCATCAGTTCCTTGCCGTAGACGAACCAGCGGCCGGTCTCCATCCACAATTCGGCCGGTGACATGGCCGGCATCAGGATTTCCTGCGCGCCGGCCCGGTTCATCTCCTCGCGCACGATCTGCATGACTTTTTGCAGCACGCGGAAGCCGACCGGCAAATATTCGTAGATGCCCGCGCCAACTTTGCGCATCAAGCCGGCGCGGATCATCAGCTTGTGGCTGATAACCTCGGCATCTTTCGGGTCTTCCTTCAGCGTGGGAAGCAACGCGTGGGTCCAGAGCATAAACACCTATCGTGGTCGTGAAACAAAGTATCCGTAAAGTATAGCGAAAAACCGCGCGGCGCGCCAATGCCACACCCAAATGCGGCTAAACTATTGCGTGAGCGAATCTACTGCTGGCTTTTAGCCAGTCCCGCCCTCGGCGTGGAGGGGAGCCGCCTCTGTGCGGCGAATCGGCTGCATCTGCTTCTCCATCGGTGATCCAGCATCCAGCACGTCGCTGCGGAACGGCATTCCGCGGACGCATGGTATAACCCGCCGCCGCCGCGTGGCCACAAAGTCAGACATACTAATGAATGCGCTTGCTTGGTGTCATGCCAATTGTGGCCGCGGGCGCTGACCGCGGCAGAAAGGAGACCGGCCTCACCGCGGCCGGCTACAATGCAGATGTAGCCGCGGGCGTTGACCGCGGCAGAAAGGAGACCGGCCTCACCGCGGCCG
>CAYNJC010000045.1:0-31621 GCA_964397565.1 uncultured bacterium | reverse complement strand
CGAATGGCAAACGTCTCTGCTTCAAGAAGCAACGTGCTCATAGATCACTCCTGTTCTGCATTACCTGAACCACGGCAACCACTTTTATTATACAAGTTCTGTGAATTCCGTGGTGGAAAGACGCTGTGTTTGAACCACGGAAGGCACGGAAGCTCACGGAAGCAGAGCAACCACAGCTCATGATGCTTGGGCTGCAAGTGCCTTTTCAGTTTCCGTGTGTTCCGTGTATTCCGTGGTGGAAGAATCTGCGTTTGAACCACGGAAAACACGGAAGCTCACGGAAGCAGAGCAACCAATTCTTGTTGGTTTGAACAACATACGCTCTTCTGTTTTCCGTGTGTTCCGTGTGTTCCGTGGTGGAATAATCTGTGTGTGAACCATGGAAGCAGATGGTGACTGGTATACGGTATTCGGTATTCGGTCGGCGGGGTAGCCAAAAGTAACCAGTTATCAGCTGCTTGGAGCTGCTTGGAGTCCCGCCAGCGGCGGCGATCCCGCCAGCGGCGGGATGATCAGTGATCAGTGGGGAGACGAGGGACGAGGTCTGCTGTAGAGCGGGGTTTAAAGTTACTAATGAGTGCGCTTACTTGTTGGCATTCCAATTGTGGCCGCGGGCGCTGACCGCGGCTGCAGAAGCCGCCCTCGCCGCGGGCGGCTACAAGGATGCTGCAAAGTAGGACGCGCACTCATCAGTAAAGGTTTCAGGTTTAAGGCTGGGGAGCGGCGGAATCTCGCTCCACGTTACGCGCGGCGCTTGGTGCTTAGCAGCGCCGTGGCGAGCAGCAGCAGGCCGAGCAGCGCGGGTTCGGGAATGCCTTCACCAAAGAGCATTATTGTGGCATCGCCGCCGCCGGTCAATCGTGCGGATTGCAGATATTGCTGCAGGGCGGTGGGAGTGAAGCTGAACACAACCTGGCTTTGCGCGGCGGGCGCAAGCTGGTAGGTCGGGCCGGCCGTGACCGCAAAAGGCGCGCTGACGTTCTGGACCACGCCGCTGAGCAGTTCGGTGCCGGCATTGGCAACCGTGACGGTGACGACCGCGCTGTCGCCCAGCACCAGCGCGCCGAAGTCAATCTCGACCGGCGCCGCCCAGATGATGGCGCCATTAGTAAATTCATAGGCGCCAATATCCACGATATCCTGAATGATGCGTGAGCGGCCGGCGAGGTCGATGGTAGACGACATCCACGGTTGATTGGTGCCGGCATTGATGCAGGGCGAGCCGGCGGTCGGGCGGAAGAAGCCGGCAGCGACGTTGGCGAGGGCGGGATTGGAGGCGATATTGCCCGGCCCCGGCTGCAACGGCGTGCTGCAGGAATACTCGAAGGTGACGTCGCCGTTCAACATGGCGATATCCGGTGACGCCAGCGCGCTGTTGTGATAGATGATGGCATTGCGCACCAGCGTGCCCCAGCCGGCGGACAAGCCGCCGCCGCTGCTGGCCGCCGTGTTGGCGCAGACAGTGCAATTTTCGAGTGTGGCTGGACCGACCGCGTAGACGCCGGCGGCGGAATCGGCGCGGTTGCGGGCGATAACGCAATTGCGGGCGATGCCGCCGTAATTGAGCATCAGGCCGGCGCCGCTCAGCGCGGCATTATCGGTCACGGTGCAACGCTCGATCGTGCCGCCAAACTGGCAATACACGGCGGAATAGTATACCGAGGTGTTGTGCGTGATCTGGCACTGCTGCACGAGGCCATCCGAGAGGATGTACACCGCCGCGCCGTCCCAAGCGCGATTCCAGGTCAGAACGCTGTTGAGCAGTTGCCCACCATTGTCGAGCAGGACACCGCCGCCGCCATAGTCGCTCGAGTCGCGTTTCTGGTCGCGGGATGGCGCCAGCGCGTGCTGGGTATTGGTGGGCATGGCATCGTTGGCGTAGACGATGCAATTACTGACGAGGCCGTCATAGACATAGACGCCGCCGCCTTTTATGGCGCGATTGCCGGCGATGATCGAGTCGCACAGCAGGGCGGCGTCATCCAAGCAGACGCCGCCGCCCGCCCACGCGGCTTGATTGCCAATAATGCTGCAATTGCTGATGCTGCCGCCATCACAGTCGATGCCGCCGCCTTGCGTCGTGGCGTGGAATCCGGCGATGACGCAGTTGCGCACGAGGCCGGGGCCTTGTATGCGCAGGCCGGCGCCGACATCAATCTGGCTGGCGCCGCTGCCCTCGGACACGATCGTGAAGCCGTCAAGTTCGCCGCACAGCATGTGCACGGCGCGCGCCTGCGGGCTGGTGGCCACAATAACCGAGGCGGTGGCGCCGGCCGTGCTCTGCACGCGGATGTCGCAGTCGATCAGCAGTTCGCTGGCAATGTGATTGGTGCCGGGCGCCACCAGCACCATGTTGCCGGAGACCGCTTCATTGACGGCATCGCTAATATTTGTTGCGGCAGTGGCCCAGGAGATATACGGCCAGAGATGCGCGCCGCTGGCGGCGACAAAATTAGTGACGCCGGACGGCACTGGACGGTCCACGACAATCGCGCTCACGCCGATTTGCCCGTAGATATTGGTGCCGAACACGCGGACCACATTGATATGCCGGTCGAGCGGCACGGGCGGCGCGGCCCAACTGGCGGCGGCCGGGAAGCTCAGCACCGTGACCTGCGTGTCGTTCGAGATCCACATCGTGCCGACGACATTGGCGTTGTTGGTGCCGGCGACGACGTAGGTGCTGGCATCATGCACGACGGAGAAGATCTTGTTGGTAATGAAGATCCGCGGCAGGCCGGTGCCGGGCGCGCCGCGCACGATGGTGACGGCGGCATTGGTGACGGCATCTAGGTAATTGGTGCCATAGACCGTCAGCAGATTGGTGCCGACCACGAGCGCGAGGGCCGGCGCGGCCCACGATTGCGTGGCGATGAAGCTGGCCAGCGCGCCATTGGCGGCATTGGAGGCCCACATGCTGCCGACGACATTGAAGTTGATGGTGCCGCGCAGGCTGGTGGTTGCGGCATCAAACGTCACGGCGGCATTCGTGCTGAACAGCGAAATAATCGGCACGCCTTGGCCGGGATTGCCGCGGGTAATGCGCACGGTGTCGGAGGTGGCGGCATTGGCGACATTGGTGCCCCAGACAATGAAATCATTCCAGCCCATGAGCAGCGGCAGGCTCGGCGTCGTCCACGTGGGTGTGGCAGCCAAGGCGATGCTGCTGCCGCTTTGCACATTCGAAACAGTGAGCATGCCGATGACATTGGCATTATTCGAGCCGCTGATCTGAATTGCATCAACTTCCGGCAGGACCGTGGCGGCCGGCGTGGTAATGTTGACTATTGGCACGCCGGAGCCGGGCGGTTCGCGCACGACCAAGGTGGCGTCATCGCCGGTGATGCCCGCGCTGTTGGTCGCGCTGACAATCAGGATGTTGTACCCGACCTCGAGCGCGACGGGCGGCGCGGTCCAGCCGGGCGCGGCCGTAAAGACAGCCCGCGCATTATTGGCCAGATTCGAGACCCACATGGTGCTGCCGGCCAGCACGTTGGCGTTGTTGGTGCCGCTCACGGCATAGCCAGCCACATCGTAGGTGACATATTCATCGCCATTGGTGATGAACGGCTCAGGCAGGCCGGTGCCGGCCACGCCGCGGGTGATGGTGACACTGTCAAGCGCCTGCGTGCCGGACGCATTCTGCCCGACGGCCCAGAGCGCGTTGGGCCCGACCGCCAGCGTGATCGGCGGCGAGGTCCACTGCAACTGCGCCGGGAAGTACGTGATGGCATGCGTGACCGCATTCGAGACCCACATGGCCGCGACGACATTGGCATTGTTGCTGCCGCTCACGATCGCGGTGGTCATATCATACGTGCCGGCCGCGTTGCTGCTGAGCACATCCACGAAGGGCGGGCCGGTGGCGACGCCCTGGCGGGTGACCAGTACCAGATCATAGTACGGCGTGGTGTCGTTGTTGACGCCGGCCACTTCGATATCATTCAAGCCGACGACAAGGCTGACCGCCGGCGCAATCCATGCCGGCGCGGCTGAGAAGAAATGTTCCTCGAGCGTGACCAGATTGCGCACGCGCATGACGCCAACCACGTTGGCGTTGTTGGTGCCGGCGCAGGCAAAACTGCTGCTGTCATTGGGCACGGTGATGTTGGCATTGGTGCAATCAATGAATGGCAGGCCGGTGCCCGGTGCGCCGCGCGTGACGGCAATGAGCGCGTTGGTGAGTTGATTCACCAAGTTGGTGCCAAACACGACCAGCGTGTTGGTGCCGACCAGCAGCGGCACCGGCGGCGCAACCCACGGATTCGCGGCGGTAAAACTGACACTAGCGCCGCCGGTGTTGGTCAGCCACATGAAGCCGGATAGTTGATCGTTGTTGGTGCCGGCCAGCACGAGCGTGGTGACATCATAGGTGACGGACGCCACCGCGGTGGTGATGCCGATGAACGGCGCGCCGGTCGCGTTTTGGCGGATGATCGTAATGGTGTCATTCGTGAGCGCGCCGAGCAGGTTGGTGCCAAACACGCCAATGATGTTGGTGCCCATGGCGAGCGGCGTCGCGAGCGAGAACCAGCGGCTGCCAGTCGCAAAAAAGCGCTGGTAGTAGCCATTGGCAGTGTTGGTCAGCCATTGCTCGCCGACGACATTGATATTATTGGTGCCGGAGACATAGAAGGTGCTCGTGTCAAAAATGACGTTCATGTCCTTGTTGGTGATATCAACAAACGGCGCGCCGGTGCCGACATCGCCGCGCATAATCGCACAAACATCGATGGCTATAAATCCATCGGTGTTGGTGCCGGCGACCGTGACGACATTCGTGCCGACCGCCAGCGCCAGCGGCGGCGCCTGCCAGCTTGCGCCGGTGAGTACCACGCTAGCGAAGGCGCTATTGGCGACATTGCGCAGCCACACCCGGCCCGTCAGCGTCGGCGCGTTGGTGCCGGCCAGCAGGATGGTGGTAACGTCATAGCTGACATTGGCAATCGTCGACGTGATGTACAAATAGGGCGCGGGATAGCCGCGTTCGTAGGCGCCCATTTCGACGATGTTGGAGACACGGGCATTGCCAAGCAGGTCAAGCAGTATGCGCAGGCCGGGAATATTCGTGCCGGCGTCGATGCACGGCGAGCTGTTTGACAGTTGCAGATTGTCGGCAGCGTAATCCATAAATGCGGGATTGGCGCTGATGCAGCCGCGGCCGTCGTACAAATTGCTGACCGCGGGCGTCGTGCAGGTGTAGAGCAGGCGCGCGCTGCCGTACACGGCATAGTTCGGGTTGGTGGCGGCCGTGTTGAAATAGACAATGCCGTTCAGATTGGTGCCGCCATAGGCGTGGACCACGCCGCCGCCATTGGTGGCGGCATTGCCGGCGATGGTGCAATTTTGCACGCGGGCGTTGGTCAGCACGTACATGCCGCCACCTTCATAGGCACCGTTGTGCAGGATCAGGCAGCTTTGCAGACTGCCGCCAAGATGGCAATACACGCCGCCACCGCCGTTGCCGGCGTTGTTGTCGGCCACGACACAGCGCTCGACCATGCCGGTGTCCATGATGGTGATGCCGCCGCCGAGCGTGCCGGCATAGTTATTCGAGATAGTCGAGCGCAGCACGGTGCCGCCTTGAAACAACAGCACGCCACCGCCGCCCAAGTAAAGATCCGCTATCGCACCGCTGTCGCTGACCGTGTTGCCGAGCACGAGGCAGTCTTGGACGCGGCTGCGCTCGGCGATGACCGCGCCACCGCCGGCGTGTGTGGCAACGTTGCTGATGATCTGGCAGTTCTGCACGATGGCGTCGCCGCTGGCGAGCAGGCCGCCGCCATAGCGCGCACTGCACGCACTGATAATGCAATTGCGCAGGATGCCGCCCGACAGCGTGACGCCGCCGCCAGCATCGTCCGCGACTATGGCGCCGCGCGTGAACGTCAGGCCGTCAATGGTCGCATTCATGCCCGCGGCACAGATGCGGCAGGCATTCTCGGCGTCGACAATCGTGGCGGCCGCACCGTGCACACTCGTCAAGGTGATGGCCACATTGCTGATGACCAGCGGTGCGCTGATGGTATACACGCCATCGGTGACGAGGACGGTGTCACCGGCTTGCGCAACATTGATCGCCGCCTGGATTGCGGTGGCGGCCGTGAGCCAGTTGGTAAACGGCGGCACGTGGCTGCCGCTGGGCGCAACATAGTGCACGGTAGCGGCCAGGGGTGCCGTCAGGAGAAGCATGAGTAGCATAAGACCGCGCTTCATGGCTGACCTCGGTGAGAATAAGCGGCGCGCGATCGCCGCGCCTGCGCGATACAACCGAGCAGCGCGGCCAACGCCGCGCTGCGTGGCTCGGGAATGATACCGTTCACGTTGATATCGTCCACCAGCATATCCCATTCAAAAAACTTGCGCAGTTCAATGTAATTTAATTGCCCGGGCTGGGCAATAATGCTGACCGCCGGCGCGACATATTGCGTGTAGGTCGCCTGCGGCACGCCGCCGAGCAATGTCGTGCCGGTGTATAGATAGGTGTAGGTGGCGCCGCCGTTGTTGCTGTAGCGGATTTGCAGATCGGGCTGATCGGTGCCGGTGCGCGCCAGATAGACGCTGAAATTGGTCACGATAAAGGGGGTGGCATAGCGGAAATAATGGGTGCCGAAGCCGATCCGCCAGGCATAGGGGCTGGAGTGCGTCAGATTGGTCTCGCGCATGGCGCCGTCGGAGCTGAACAGGTCGAGGGTGCGCTCCGGCGCGCTGTTGGTGTAGTACAAGCTGGTAAACATATCGGGGCTCCCGCCAAACCAGTTTGCGTTTGAAGAAAAGAATTCATCATAGGCGCAGGCCGTCAGCGCCACCATGCTGCCGTAGATAATAATGCCGGCGTGCGGCGTCATGCAGGTGCTCCACATGGCCGGCGACGCAGGGCGGCGAGCAGCAGCGCGGCGGCGAACACGCCCGCCGGTTCCGGCAGCAAAGAGACATCCGCGCGCTGCAGTGTGGCGCGCGTGGCAATGACCGGCGCGGTGCCGTCAGACGGGCACTCGACCTCGTTGCAGAAAAACGCCAGTTCGAGCGCGTCGCCGGGCCGCGCGGCATAGTCGGCATAGCGCTCGGCCCAGCCGTCATCCAGCGGAATGCGCAGGGCATAATTGACGTTTGACGCCAGCGCGGCATTGATCACGCTGCGCGCGCATTCACGGCCGTGAATGCGGCCGACGACGACCACATGGTGGTCGGTCAACGTCAGGCCATCCATGTCGGTGGCGCGGCCGTAGACAATGACATTCGGCTCGGGCAGGCGCGCGAGCGCGCCGGCGCACCAGCTGCCGAGGACGAGCAAGCCAAGAAGGCGCGAGGTCAGGTTCATAACTGCTCCGGGCTGCGAGACAGGTCGCGCGCCGGCTAGTTGCCGGAGTACGAGTAGGTCTCGAAGAAGATTTTGATGTCGGTGACGGAATCCAGGAAATTCTGGATGCCACGATGTTTGTCGGCATGCAGCGTGCTGCCGGGAATAATCAAGAGCCAGCGCGAGTTCCAGACCGAGCGGCCGATCAGGCGCGTCGAGTAGGTGGCGTCATCGGGCGTGAAATCGCCGGCGTCATTGTAGGCGCGCAGGGCGGCGAAGCGGCGGATGGCGGCGTACTGCTCGGAGAAGGTGTCGAAGAGCGGAATCCAGTCATCGCGCGACAGATCGGTGGGCAGAATCGGCAATGGCACGGGCAGGGCCTGGTCGAGGATGGTAAATTCGCGCAGGTAGGTGCTGTTGCCGCCGGGCGCGCGCAGGACATCGTTGCCGGCCGGGACCAAGTACACGCGCGGATTATTGGCCAGTTCGGCCAAGTCATAATTGCTGAACCAGATGCCGACCGTGCGGATCTTGGTGGCGAAGTGTGACGAATCGTAGGCGTTGTCGCCGCCGGCCAGGTCGAGGCCGAAGAAATTGCGCCCTTGCTGAATAGTGCTGCCGAACTCGATGACAATACCGGGCTCGGGCGCGATAGTAGGATCAAACGGGATGCAATAGCGCTGGAATTCGGGCAGGTCGAGGATATTGGCCACGACGCAATTGCTCAGCACGGTGCGCCAGTGCAGGCCGGTGAGCGAGAGCGTGTTGAGGCGCGGGCCGCGGCGGGTTTCGGGCAGGCAGCGGAACAGCTCGGTGCGCAGCGAGAAGCGGCTGGTCTCCTGCTGCGGATTGTTGAAGCCGAGCTGGCCTTTCAGGACGGTGTCCCAGTTCAGTTTGATGCGCGCCAGCGTGTCGGCCAGGCCGCCGTCGCCGCTGAGCGGGCCGGGCTGCGGATTGCCACTGCTGTCGAGAATGCCGATCGCCATCGAGCGCACAATGTTGTCGACATAGGCGCTCCCGGGGCCGCGCGCATCGCCGGGTCGCAGCGCGGTTTCGTAATCATAGGCCTTGACCGCCAGATAGGCATAGCGCGCGGCGACCTCGAACTGGGCGCGATACTTCTGCAAGGCGTCATTGCGGAAGATGCGGAAGGCCATGTCTTTGTAGCGATAGGCCTGCACGTCGGCGGCGGTTTCCTGGCGGAAGCGCGCGCGGTCGCTCTGCAGTTGGTTGCCTTGCTGCACTTTTTCGGTAAAGGCGCCGTAGGATTGATTGAGCGACTGTTCGAGCGTGTGCAGGTCGAGCATCAAGGTGCCCAACTCGCGAATCTTGCTCTGCAACTCATTGACGTCCTCGAGCATCGCGACTTGGCTTTCGGTGTCGTACTCGTCAACGGCCACATTGATCTCGATCAGCTCCTTGGCGAACTCTTGGGCGGTGACGAGCAGTTCCTTGATCCCGGTCGAGACGGCATAGGCAACGCGCAAGGCCCAGTGAATCGAGGTGGCGGCGAGGCGCGGCAGGAAGCTCGGATCGACGCCGGCCGCCAAGCCGGCGACAAATACCAGCGGCGTGCCTTTGTTGACCGCTTCTTCGCCACCCTTGCTGGCCAGCACGATGGACTCAAAGGTGAACGAAATCGCCTTGGCCACCAGGATCAGCGAGTTCATCGTGGCCACTTCGGAGTACTGCTTGTTCAGCACTTTGAGGTGGTTCCGCTGCAGATTGTACTTGTTGTGAATCATCTCGCTGGTTTCTTCGACTTCGGCTATCTTGCCGTTGTAGTCACTCAGTTTGGACTGCAATGAGCCAAAGACCTGCAGATAGGCGCTATACGCCTGCTGCAATTCACCCATGGCCGTGCGCGGGCTGGTCCACGTGCTGGGCTTCACCGCCATGCGGCTGTCGGCATCGACATGGTAGGTGAGCACGATACTGGTGGACGAGCGCTCGCCTTTGGTATTGACGTTGTAGACTATGCCGGTGAGGGTGACATCATAAGTCTGCTGCGGCTGGCGCGCGAGATAGGTGTTATCAAGGTACATCCAATGATACAGGTCTGGCCCGCTGTAGCCCGACGGGTAGGTGCCGGCCGGGCCGATGTCGTCCGGATACGGCAAGCCGTACAGCTCGTTCAGGCGACTGTTGAAGTCGCGTTCCTGGTCGCGCACGGTGCGCTGGAATGAGTTTTGTGTATCGGCCTGTTTGCGCAGGGCCTGCGAGGTATTCTGGGCGTAGTCAAAAACCTTGCCGGCGTTTTGCAGGGCACCCACGGCCCGCGTGTAGATCTGCTCAAAGTGCGACAGGGTCGTGTTCGGCACCCAATCCGGGTTGTACAGCAACGACGGATCAATGTCGAACGGCACGACGTTGCCGGCCAGCCCGAGCGGGTTGAGGCCGCGATCGGCCTGATCGACCGTGGTCTGGACCTCCGCCAGGGCGTTGGCGATCAGCGCCAGCTCGGCCACGTTGGTGCGGTCAATGCGTTGAATGCCGGTGTCGGGCGAGTAGGCCGGCAGAACGGCCGTGCCGACGACCCAGTCGAAATACGCGCCCATGCCGGCGCGCACGCCCCATTCACCGACGCCCCAGGCGCGATTGGTGTCGCTGTCGTGATAGCCCTGCCACTGGCTTTGCGGATTATCGTCATAGGCGTGGCGATAGGTGTTGCGCACGATGTCGGCACCGGTACGCGCCTTGGCGGCGGCGATTTCACAGAAGCGTTGCTCGTGACGATAATCAACGCTGACCGGCACGCTGCCGACGTTCTCGGCATAGGTGCCGGGAATCCAGTCGAAGAACGGATTATTGACCAAGTTGTAATAGAGCGTGATGGCCGAGAGATAGTGGCCCCAGGCATCGCCGTGGCCTTGGGGATACAAGATGGCCGCATCCTTTTCATTGATGATGCCGTCGGCATTGCCGTTTTCATCAAGGATATCATAATTGAGCGCATAGGCGACTTCGCCGCCGGTGATGTCCTTGGTGAAATTCCACGGCAGGCGATTGTAATACGGGGTGGTCCAGACGGGCGGCTCGACCGGCGGGATTTCCTGGCGGACGGGGCTGCCTTGGCCGCGGCCGCGCAGCAGCGCGAGCGTTTCATCGAGCAGCGACGCGGTCTGATTCATGAAGCAGAAGAGCGACGGCGCGGCGTACCCATACACCTCGTCTTCGGTGCTGATTGCAATCGTCGGGTCTTGCGCGTCGGCATAGGCTTCGTTGCCCAGCAGCATATACAGATCGGCGATGCGGCCGGCGGCCAGCATGATCATCTGATTGGCATTGTTGTCGTGGTGCGGCGGGTTGCCGGTGATACTCATGTTCATGGCCGTCTTGAGCAGCGTCGTGTAGATTTCGAGCAGGCCCCATTGATCAATCGATTGCGGGTCAAGCGGGACGTTGCCTTCGTAGCGCGTGCCAATCTGCGCAATCATGCTGATCAGCGTGTTGATCTGGCGATTGTAGTAGTCGTAATAGCGCTGTTCGAAGGGCGTGATCGCATCGAGCACGCGTTGCACCCAGCCCTCGATGTAGGCGGGCGGCGTCCAGTTGTTTCAGTTGGTGCCGCCGGGATAGCCGGGCTGTATGCGGCGGTAGCGCGCGACAAAGTAATGGCTGTCGAGCGCGAACAGGTTGTCGCCCGCAATAGTGATATCCACGGCACCCTGCCCGGTCGACGGCGACACGTAGGGATATTTGCTCCATTGCTCGACGTTGGTTTGGTTGGCGGGGATCAGCCCATTGTTGTCGGGCAGGATGAAGCGCCAGTCAAAGGCGAATTGGCTGGGATCGCCATTGAAGTCGCTGCTGTGGCGCACGTTGGCCTGTTCCGCATAGGGATTGCTTTGCAGGCCGACCTGCTCAAGCTCGCCGTCGAAGGCCGGCAGCACGACATTGATGACCTGCAATTGAATCTGATCCGACGGCGGCTGCATCATGCTGTTGGTGCTGTTATTGAAGGCCAGCGTCACGTACCCGGTGCCTTTGGCCGTACCGGCGCTGAGCGCCAGCGTGTCGAAGGGGATGGCGTCGTTGGTCACTTCAATGACATTCGAGCACAGATTGCAGAGCGCGACGGCCGCGTTGAGCAGCGTCGCATCGCCGTAGCCGGCGAAGACATTCGTGATCGTGGTTTTTTCGCGCGGGGAAATGACATTGAACAGCAGATAGCCGGGCAAGCCGCTCTGGCTCGAGGTGAGCGGCACATACTGGCCGTCAAACAGCAGTTTCTTCTGGGTGGCATCGTACCACAAGCGCTGATTGAGCTGGGGCGGCAGATCATTGAAATAATAGTGGCCTTGCACGAAGGAAGTTTCCTTGACCAGATTGGCCGGCAAGGCGTAATTGGCCGGCAGCGCGACGCTGCGCACGCGCGTGGGATCGACCAAGCGTACGACCGGCCCGGTGCCGAAGGCGGTGTTGACCATGGCTTGCTGAAAAACGATGTCCGCGCTGGTTTGCAGGCTCATGTCGGGCAGGCCGTTGCGCGGCTTGTAGAGCGTGTCGTACACCTGCAACTGCAGATAGTTCTGCTCCCAACTGATAGTGTAGAACGTGTTGATCGGCTTGCCGGGCGTGCCGGCGAAACGATCCAGCAGCGGAATCACGTTGTTGGACAGCGAACTGGCATACCAGGATGGAATGTACCAACTGCCGTCCATGTACGGATAGAACCACTGCAGCACAATGCTGGCCTGGGCATTCGGCCCGGCGTTGCCGGCAGCGGCGGCCCAGAGATGGTTGTTGCGGTCGCGCCAGGCCGGGCCGCTGAAAATGACGGTCTGCTGGTTGCCGGGCCACGATGCCAGCGGGTCGGGCGGCGAGAGCAGCCGCGCGGCATAGTTGGTTGGATAGACAAAGGCATAGTGCGCATTGGTGGCGATGACCTGATACACTTGCACGTGCCAGCGCGTGCTGTTGGGCGGCTGGTAGGGCATCAACACGAACGGCTGTGACGTGTAGGGCGACGTGGCGTCTTGGCGATTGAGGTCGTTGCGCAGCGCGAAGGGCAGCCCGCTGTACATCAAGGCATGTTCTTCATTAGGGTTGTAGCCCGGTTGGTTGGTGCTGTTCTGCGAATAGATGTACGCGTTCTGCCACCCGCCGTCAAAGGGCCGGCCGCCGAACGAACTGGCCACGACAATCTGGCCGAGATTGCCGCTGCTGCTGCTGATCGGCGCGGCCGTGTTGGTCCAGCCGACGGCGTAGAGCGTGCCGGCGTGGCCGTAGCCGGACACATCGGCGGCGACGGTGCCGCTGCCTTCATTGCAGGGATAGTAGGCCAGCAAGCCGCTCTGGTCCTGCGGATTGGGCAATTCTTGTTGCACGGCCTGCGCGATTTGCGCGGGCGTGCGCACGGTCGCCCACACCCGCACGTCATCAAGGAACCCGAGCAAGGTGCCGTCGGCGCCGCCACAGCCACCCAGGAGCAACGGTGCCGTATTGTCACGCGTCAAGTTGACGCCGCCGCTGGCCTGCGCGGCAATGCCATTCAGGTAGATAGTCGCATTGGTGCCGGCGACCGTCACGGCAATATGCTGCCAAGTGCCGATGGTGATTGTGCCAGCAGGCGTGCTAAACAATTGATTTTTTGTTTCAAAGACGATGCGCCCGTCACTCGTGTCGCGCGAGTTGATGTAGAGGGCAAAGCCATCGCTGGCGCTGGTGTCGGCCGTGCGTTTGGCGATGATGCTGTTCAGCGTGCTCTTCGCGCGCGGCCAGACCCACGCCTCGAGCGTGAGCTGGTTCGTCGGCACCAGCGTCGGATCTGTGCCGCAGTTGACGCTGCCGCCCGCATTGGCGTACGCCAAGGCATTGTTGGTGTTCATGCTTGGCCAGATATTATTGTAGCGCCGCACAAACGAGGGAATCTGGACGCCCGCGGCATAGCGATTGGTCAGCATCCAACTGCACCACCAGACTTCGAGGGTACCGGCATTGACGCCGAACAGTTGGGAATTGGACGAGCCATAGGCATAGAGATCCGGCAGATAGCGATTGCCTTCCGCGACATGCAGGTAGCCCGCGCCGGGCCCTTGCTGATGGTCATCGCGCAACTCGACGCCGATGGGCCAGTCGATGGTGAGCGCGGGCTGTTCCGCACCGATAGTGATGGCGGGTGGTGTTGCACTGTATTTGCGCATGCGCACACGGCTGATGCGCACGGCTTGCGCGCCGCCGCTGCTGTAGACGTTCAAGAGCGGGAACAACGGCGGGCTGGGCGTGTTCTGCACCACCGGACTGCCCTGCTGCACATTATTGCGGAACCAGGTGATGCGGCCGTTTTCAAACGCGACCGCCAGCAGGTCATTCGAGGCGAGACTGGCGAGGCTCGGGCCATACTGCACGTATTTGCTGTCACAGCTTTGGCCGGCAAAGGCCACGCCGCTGTTGCGGCCAAGGTCCCAGTCGGCATATTGCACAGGATTGCTGATCAAGCTGTTCAGGTCGGCCTGGAAGAGCGCGTTCAAGCCGTACAAGCTGGAAGCGCCACACAAGGCGCCGCGCACATTCGCCTGCGGCGTCAGCGCGCCGGCCAGCCAGGTCTCGATGATCGACCCGGGCGCAACCAGCGCGCGTGCCACCAGTTGGTCGCCGGGATTCAGCCGCAACTGGCCGTTCTGCGCCAGCGGCGCACCCAGCAGGTTCCACTGGTCAAGCCCCTCGGTGAAGTCGTCGTACAGGTCGAACGTGTCCCACGCGCTGCTGAGCGGATACGTGTTGGTGTTGCCATACTCGAAGTAGATGGTGGCGGTCTGTGCGTCACTCGCTTCAATCCAGATGATCGACACGCCGGCATTGTTCCACTGCTCGATCCAGTAATCCAGCTCCTCGCCGCCGGCGTCGTAGAAGCGCAGGTCGCTGCCACCGGGGTTGCAGTGCGCATAGGCAAACGTGTTGGACAGCACCACGCGCACTTGATAATTGGCCACGGGCGTGGGCGGCTGCAAGCGCAGCAGGCGCCGATATTGCCACAGCAAGGTGGCGCGCTCGATCGACTTGATCGTCTCGAAGCCGACCCATTCGCTGCCCGGCTGGCCGTTGCCGTTGTCGGTCGAGAATTTGAGCAGCGAGCGGCCGGGCCCGCTCGACATGAAGGCGTTGGTGCTCAGAAAGCCATGGTCCGCCGCATCGGCGAATCGCTCCGCCGTCATCAGCTCGGGATTGAGGGCCGCGGGAATGTTGAAGGGCGGCCCGATGTCGTCCTCGCGGTCGCCGCGCACATACAGGTGTGCCGGCTTGTGCCGGTCGTTTTCCTCCGGCCAATAGGCGCAGTAGCGATCCATTTCATAGGGCCAATTGACATTGAAACCATGGCCGCCGATCTCCTGAAAAAACACTTCCATCAAGGGCATCAGGGTGTTCTGATTGATGGCAAACACGGTGCCATTCATTTTGCCCTGCACGCCGTGTTGATAGATCAGCGTCGGTGTGCTGTCGTTACCGGCCGAGACATAGGGCGCCGCCGGATTGCTGACGATCACCACGGGCAGCAACTGCGCGCCCACCGGCACATTGTTCTCATGCCAGCCGGTGTTGGGCATCACCTGCACCACGTCGACGCCGTACAGCGGGCCGTTGGTCACCGCGCCTTCGTACAGCAACACCAGGTAGCCCATGCCGGCGCGCGCGTACAGATGCTGCTTTGCGCCGCTGGAGGCGACCCAGACGGTTTCGGGCGAGACGGTATTGGTCGGCGCCAGAATGTCTTCGTTGTAAAAGAAGGTCAGTTGTGGCACGGCCGTGACATCCACCAGCGGCCCGCGCGACGGCGGTTGGTTCCAATACAGTTTTTTCGCGCGGGTGCCGGGCGACGGCCCGGCCTGGATGATGTACAACGATTTGACCGTGCCGGTCGCGCCGTCCCACCAATCAATTTCAAGCTCGCCCGGATTGACGGACACAACCACATTGGTATACGAGAGGTACACGCCGCGCGTGACGAAATTGCTCCACGCCACAACATAATTGGTGCTGCCGCCATTGATCACCATGTTCGTGATATACCCGCCACCGCCACCCTGACTGAAGAGCTGGGGCGGATGGGCGGCATCAGCGCGGCCGCCGGCCGCCGGCGGAACCAAGGTGCCGAGGTACGTGTATGTCGCGCCGGCAATGAAATAGCCCACCGTTTCCGGGCCGTCCAGCCAGCCGTTCTTCATGCCCTTGGCGCGCACGACCGTGCTGCCCGAAATCGAAATGCTGCCGTTGATGGCGACCGGCGATGCCAGCGTCGGGCTGGGTGGACTGAGCCCTTTTTCATAATGAATGTCCGCGCCAAGTGTCGCGCAACTGACCAGAATATTGGTCGGTCCGGGGAAAAACCCGCCGGACGGATTCATCACGATATTCGAGACCATCAGCATGTATTCTTCACTGCGACCGCTGCTCGAAAGCCAACTGGTGCGTGTGGCCAGCGCTTTGAGCGGATTGCCGCTGACACTGACCAGCACGTTCTGGCCATTGGTGATCGGCGTGCTGGCCGTGGTCGGGTCGCTGCCATCGCTGGTGTAATAGAGCGCAACCGGATTGAACAAGTTGTTCTGGTCGTCGCGGCAGGAAATATTGACGTAGGACGGATTGAAAAACGTCCCATAACCGGGGGAGAATGTCGGCGGCGGCACGGTTAGCGAGAACACCGCACTGGCGTAGCTGGGGGCGTACGAACCGAGCGAGGCCATGACGCGCAGCGTGCAACTGTTCGTCAGAATGATTTCATTATAGCCCTCACGCACGATGGGCCGGGGCGACGCACTGGTCGGCGTGCTGCCATCGAGGGTGTAATAGAAACTGGCGGCGAAATTGGAGCATGAGACGGCAATGGTCGTCACGCCAGTAAAGACGCCACCGCTGGTCTGCACCCATTGCTGCTGGTTACTGTAGGTGACTTGCGCGCGCAGCGTGGTCAGCGGCAGGCGCTGCCGCGTGCTGAGCAGTTGCAGATAGGGCTGCCAGATGTCGCCCTGATAATAGGTCTGGCCGTTCTGCGTGAAAAAGTCCGTGCCTAGATTAAACCCAATCGCGCTGATGCTGTCGTTGCTGACCAGCAGCCCCTGGGTGAAGCAGGCATAGCGCACATTGGTCAGTTGCGTCTGTTGATTGATGAGCCTGCCGTTGACGTCAAAGTACAATTCCGTGTAGGACTGCACAAGCCCGACATTGGCCTCACTGCCATCCGGGTGCAGGCCGACAATGCTCGAAAAAATGGCGTGGGGGCGATGAAATACACTGCCCGCGCCGGTCCAGTTAATGTTGTAATCGTAGACAAACGAGAACCAGATATAGGTGTCGACAAACGGCATGTTCGGATCGCTGCTTTGTGGCACGGGCAGGGTGTTGTACCATTGGGCGGGCTGGCCGGCATAGGTGAGATTCTGCTGAAAGCCCCAGGCGGGCGGTGTGCCGGATGGCATGGTGGTCCAGCCGGGCAAGAGATTCGCGTTGACCGGATTGTGCGGGTCCAGGAAATTCCAGCCGAGCTTGGTTTGCGGCGTGCCGGGCCAGCCGGACGGATCGGGCCCCGGGCCGACTTGTTGATTTGGCCCGGCCGACAGCAGGCCGCAGGCCATCCACGCCAGGAGTGTGCAGCGAACATTCATACTCACCTCACGGTGAAAGCTAAAAAACGCGCTCAGCATGCGCGCCACGCCGGGCGCCGCCGCCAGCACAGCAGCGCCACCAGCGGCGCAGCGGCCAACCACGGTTCCGGCACAAATTCATACGCACCCATATCAACACTGGCGCCGGTCATGCGCGGATTGCCCGCCAGATCGGTCGCGCCAGCCATCCATGTTTGGGTCACGCCCGCGTCGCGGCAGGGCGAGGCGAAAGTCAATTGAAAGCCGCCGGCAAAGAGCGGATTGAGCGTAAGATTGCTGCCGCCATCCTGCGTTGGTGCCGGCGCCGGCTGCAGACAACAATGATCAAACCACAAGGTGCCGCCGGCGTAGTTGGGCGCGTTCGAGGCGGCAACATTGCCGTACAGAATCGTGTTGACCAACAAGGCAGTTTGGCCGGCGCCGAAGAAGTCGATGCTGTAGATGCCGCCGGCGTCATTGCCGCTGTAATTGTCGGCAATGGTGCAGCTTTCGAGCGTGCCGCACGAGAGCGCAAAGATGGCGCCGCCGCCGATGCGCTGGTTGCCAGCTACCGGCACCGGATCGGCCGGCGTGACATTGCTGACAATAAGGCACGAGCGCACCATGCCCGGGCCTTGCAGCACGAGCCCGCCGCCGGCCCAGCCACCGCGATTGTTGTGGATAATACTGTTTTCGACCAAGCCCGCCGCCAGCGCGATGCCGCCGCCAAATTGCGGCGCGGCGTTGCCGTAAATGACGCAGTCTTGCACTAAACCGTTCTCCACCGAGATGCCCCCACCCGCCTCCCCTGCCGTGTTGCTGACGACCACGCACTCGCGCAAGGTGCCTTGCGCTATGCGCACACCCGCACCACTCGCATCACCGGCGTTGGTCAGCGTGGCGCCGGTCAAGGTGAACCCGTGCACGACCGTGCCGGCATAACGCAGATCCAGGCAGCGCCGGCCCAGGCCGCCGCGAATGATGGTGGCCGCCGCGCCAGCCGTGCTTTGCAGGGTTATGTTCGAGCCCGGCACGAGGGTATCCGCTTCAGTGTAAATACCATTCGAGACCAGCACGGTCGTCTGTGGTATCGCCGCGCGCAGGGCATCGGCAATGTTGGTGGCCGCCATTGCCCACGAAGTGTATGGATAGCGCTGGCCACCGTTGTAGGCAACATAATAAAAGGCGGGTGTTTCATACGCGCCCATGTCAACAATCTCTTCGAGAATGCGCGGTGAGCCGTCGAGATCAGCCGCGTCGGCCATCCACAATAAATTAGTGCCGGCATTGCGGCACGGCGAGGCGCGCTGCAAGCGCCGGCCATCAAAGAACGGATTGGTGCTGATATTGCCGACGCCAGCCAAGCCTGCGTTGACGCACGAATAGTCGCATTGCCAACCGGCGCCCTGCGTGTACACATCGGCGGTACTGCCGACATTGTTGCTGTTGGCGAACACGATGCTGTTCAGCAGCCGGCCGCCGTTCATGAGCCAGACGCCGCCCGGCAGATTCGTGCCTTGGGTCCAGCTATCGACCACGGTGCAATTGACGACCGCGCCGCCGTTGCTGCAGAAGACGCCGCCGCTTTCCGGCGCCTCGCCGGCTTGCAGCAGGCAGTTGCGCAGCTCGCCGCCGCCATTCAGAAAGGCATTGCCACCTTGCCAGCCGGCACGACAGAACGTGACGATGCATTGGTCAACCAGCCCGCCGCCGTCACAGAACACGCCGCCGCCACAACTGACCGGGAAAATTTGCGGCCCAAGGTTCGTGCGCGCATAGCCGCCTTCCAGCGCAAAGCCGCGCAACACTGCGCCCGGGTTCCCCAGATACACACAGCGCTTGTGCCAGCCGCTCGCGTCAATCACCGTCAGCGTCGGTCCGAACGCGCTCTGCAACGTCAGCGCCTTGGTCACCGTCACGCCGTTGCCGGACGATTCGTCACCCGGTGTGCCGACCACATAGCGCCCGCTCGACACCAGAATCAGATCGCCATCCAGCGCGCCGGCGACCGCGATCGGAATATTCGTCGCGGCCGTGGCCCACGCGGCGTACGGTGCAACGTTGCTGCCACCCAGCGCAACATAACGTGTGGCCGCAAGACTGGTCAGACTGCACAGGAGCAAACTGCAGGTAAACAAAGAGGCGGTCGCTGATCGCATCGAAAATCCCTAGTTGAGCAAGGTGGTGATCGGACTGACAAACTTTAATACATAGGTGCCCTGCACGTTCAACGTTTCATGATACAGGCCATCCAGCGCTTCACGGTAGACACCGCCGACCAGCGTATCGCCCCAGCCCGCCTGCGTCGCACCGTCCACCGGCGTGGATGAAAAGGCCAGTGTCATGGTGCGGGTGACCGTGAAGGCCTGGACGCCTTCCGGCAGCGTGGTCGTGTAATTGTCCAGATTGTTGTGATCGGGATGATACAGATGCTTGAACGGGTTGAGCCGGTCATTGTAGTCAATCGTGAGCGCGGTCGTCAGCACGCGCGTGCCGGCGTTGAACTGCATCGCTTGTGGCTGGGTGAAGCCAAACACGACCGAACTGAAGCGCTGGCCGGCGACACCGTTGCCGTTTTGTTGCACCGGCATATACTGCGGAACCAAATCGTCGTTGGTGATGATCACCATGTTGGTCATCGCGCCGTTGCGCGCCAGCATGACGGTGGCGTGCTGCAACAGGCGCACCACGCCATTCGAATCCTGATGAATGATCAGGCGAAAGCGCAGCGGCGAAGGCGTGGCGCTGGGCGTCGTCGGGCCGTTCACATCGCTGACTTGATCCAGCAGCGCACTGCCGACCCACAGCCCGGCGCGCGGCAAGGCCTGGTCAAGGGTGGCGCCGCGCGTGGCCATGATCGGCGCCAGCACCCGCATGCCGCTGCTGTCGCGAATCAGCAGTAATGACTGATACTCCGCGCCGGGGACTTGGCTCGGGGACATCTCCGGCCGCCGTATCAGCACACGCACGACCCATTCCTGACCCGGCGTCAACGTTTGCGTCAGCGTCCCCTGCAGTGGTTCCCACAGGAACCGTGTGCGCGCCGGTTCGGCATGCCAGTAGGACAACGGCACGCTGCCGGCCAAAGCCGGCGCGCCCGGTGGTGGCGCGGCGGATGCCAGCGGCGTCAGCAGCACCGTGCGCGTGCTGGTCGAAACATTCTTGATGCGCAGCTCTTGTTCGGTCAGCATATCGCCAAAATCGACCGTGGGCGCGCCGGACGCTTCCACCTGCAGCGGCCCGGTGAAGCTGGACGCACCGGCACTGCGAATCCAGTAGGCTTGGCCGCGCGTGACCGGCGTCGTGGCGGTGTCCACTTGCTGCCAGTGGCCGGTGCGGTTGAGCGCGTAGACGGGTTGGCCAGCATGCGCGCTCGAGGCGCCCAAAAGTTGGGCAAAGTTGAGTGGGGCCTGTTCCTCGACAAAAAACCCGACCAGACTAAACGAGTCGGGGTACCACGTCATGGTCGGCAAGGTGGCGCGGCCGGTGATGGCCAGCGGTGCGGGCGCCGCATCGTCGCGGCACTTGATCAAATACGCGCGATTGCCTTCGGCCAGCCAGAGATTATTCAAGAATGCCTGCGGGTGTGACGCGGGAAACCACGTCAACCATTCCGGCTGGCCCGGCAGCAGCGTGGCCGGATCGCGCACAAATTGCATCGGCTGAAAGCGGCGATTCCAAGCCCAGACGCTCTCGATGGCCGGATCGGCAAAGACCGCGGCACACGCATTTGACAGCGGCGTAACTTCGAGAAAAACGGCGTTCCAGCCCGGCTGCAGCGCCACGGTTTGCGAAACCCACTGAGCCTGCACCCCGACCGCACAAATAACACAACACAATACAATATACGCTTTCATGGCGCCTCCAAGGTGGGAGAGCGGTGAAGAAAATGAGTACAGCGTTATTCGGTTAGTATAGCACAGCCATGCGCGCGTGTCAACCCCGCACCACCGGCCCCACTGCTGTCAGGATACTAATGAGTGCGCGTTCCACGTTGCAGCGTCCTTTGTAGCCGCCCGCGGTGAGGGCGGCTTCTGCTGCCGCGGTCAGCGCCCGCGGCCACAATGGGCATGACACCAATCTAAGCGCATTCATTAGTAATGAGTGCGCGTTCCACGTTGCAGCGTCCTTTGTAGCCGCCCGCGGTGAGGGCGGCTTCTGCTGCCGTGGTCATCCGCGCCGTTGGCGGGACTGGCCAAGAGCCGGCAGAAAAGCGCGCCAGTGTCCGGCGCATTGGTGTTTCATGGTCCTTGTAGATAGCGGCAGTTCAGCCTGCGCCGTGCGCCAGCGCTTGACACATGTGCCGGCAATGTGCTATCATGTGCAAACGGTTGCGCATGCCATGACCATGGCCGGCGTGGACGCGCATCCCTAGCCCTGTTTGACACCACCACGAGGTGAGCACGATGATAACCGTCCGGCGCGCAGGACAGTCACACCGCGGGGTCGCATTGATTGCGGTCTTGTCGGTGCTGACTATTCTGGCGTTGCTGGCGGCGTCGTTTGCCGTGCTGATGAGTGTCGAGCAGGACGCCGGCCGCGTGAGTATGACGCGCCTGCAGGCCGAATGCCTGACCAAATCCGCGCTCGAACATGCCCAGGCAATCCTGCGCCAGGATGTCGTTGATCAACCCGGCTGGGATGACCCGGGCGAGCTGTGGAGCACCGCCTTTGCCCCCGGCAAAAATCACAACACCGAGGATACTGTCGAGGTTGACGGCACGCCCAATCCCAACGGCCAATCCGGCGATGCACGCTGGATCTATGTCCACCTGGCCGACGGCACCTTGGCCGGGCGCTATGCCATCGTGGTGCAGGATGAAGCCGGCAAGATTAATTTGAACAGCGCCAGCACGCTCAGTCCGCGCCAGCAACACCAGGGCGTCGGCACCTTTGAGACCATGCTGACGGATGGCCGGACGCGTGGCTTGCCGATCTCCCTTGCCTTTGGCCAAAATATTCTGGCGTATCGCTATGGCCGTGACGGCGCGCCCGGCCAACGCGGCGTGGATGACAATTATACCGCCTCGCAATATGCGGCCGACGGAATTGACAACAATGCCAATGGCGTGATTGATGAGCCGGACGAGGGCGTGGACGAGCCGGAAGAGTTTAATGCCCTGCAACCAGTGTGGGATGACCGCTCGTTTTCCTCGCTGCAGGAAGTCGCCAGCAAGGCCGCCGGCGGCAAGGAACTCGGGCTGAACGCGCGCCGCGCGCTGCGGCAATACGGCACGGTCTACACCCGCACGCGCGACGCCTATTTTGACGAACAAACGCACGCGTGGCAACGCCAAGTCAACTTGAACGTCGGGTCGCGCAGTCAGGTGACCAAGCTGCTGCGCGCCGCCAATGACACCGCCCGTTTCGAGCCCGTTGCGCGCCGCCTGCAAAATTTGATCGCCAATGTGATTGACTACCGCGACGAGAATCACGTGCTCTCGACGGTCGGCAGCGAATATGGCGTCGAAGCCGTCTGCTTCAACGAGATCATGGCCAATGACGGCAGCTACAGCTTCGAAGCCGACCATTGCGACCCGACCTCCACGTATGATCAGTACAACCTGGTGCACCGCCTCGGGCGCTGGTACAATCTGAGCGGCAACGATCGTTATTATGGCTGGGCGCTGCGCCAGGTCGACAATTATGGCGGCGGCGGCACGTACATCAGCAATGGCATCGCGGTGCGCATGTCCAACGGCGTGACGGTCGAGCTGGACAGCGACATGAATCGTTCGGTGGGCGGCTCGCGCTACAGCGACTTCAAACAATTGCAGCGGGACACGGGCGGCTGGCAGCCGGGCATCTGGAAGAATGCCTATCTCAAGATCTGGTTGGGCGGCACGAGCTACACCTATTACCCGATTCTCGACAACATGCCTAGCAGCATGCGGGTCGGCGTCAACTCGATTAACGACTACACGTTTCTGAAATCGCTGGTGGGTTCCTCGACCAATTCGGCGCGGATTGACACGCTCTGGCGCGTGCATGACGCGACCGATTGCGTCTTTCCGCGCGTCAGTGACTGCTGGTGGTTCCCGACCCAATGGGATCGTGGCTTCAAGCCGCCCGACAATCTGCACTATTTTGTCTACATCGGCGAACAGAACTTCCAGGGCACCACCAGCGACAGCGGCTGGCCTTTTAGCAGCACCGTCTCCGGCCCCTGGAAAGGCTACAACCGCATGCTCGATGTCGATGGCGAGCCGGCGCGCGCCAGCGAAAGCGAAATGGTGGTGCTGCGGCAGTCCGACCTGAAAAACACCTCGATGGAAATCCCCGGCGGCAAGGCGCAGATTGACCTGCTGCGCTGGTCCTATCAGGACGGCAAGGCCGTGCAGGCCCGGCGCGGCTACGTCAAAGTCGCGCTCACCAGCGCCAATGGCACCGGCTTTTCCCGCCGTGGCATCGCGGCCAGCGACGCCTATCGCAACAAGGTTTCCTTCGATGTCGCCTATATCATGCGCCCGGACATTATTGAGTTGATCAACATCAGCGCGCGGCCGATCAGCCTGCGCAACTGGCGCGTGGTGATCAACACCGGCGCGTACGCCGACCAGGTCGGCTTGATCGAAGCGGTCCCGCATTACAACCTGCAGTCCCACAAATTCTATAACGATCCCAATCCCAGCATTCCGCCCAATGGCTATTTTTACCTGACCAACAATCGCGAAATTTTCGATGTGGAATACGGCACGCAGCCGTCGGGCACCTGGGGCGACTCGCAAGACGAGGCCTACGGCTGCTTCGAGTTGCCCGACGCGCTCTGGGGCGTGCGCTACAAAATCCGGCGCGTGCGTGGCAACACCTGCACGGTCAGCGGCTCCAATTGGCGCCCCGACCAAATGCAGTATGAAATGGTCGAGTTTCACAGCGCGCGTCCCGAGCCCCAACGCAACGGCCCGACCGGCATCCGCAAAGTCGTCTATCGCAACACCCGCGATACGCTCACCTTTGGTCCGATTGACTTGACTGTGGACGGCATTCAGGCCGGCGATGATGCCGTCATCGTGGGCATGCCGCACGCCGGCGGCTTCCTCTCCATGACGCTCAAGGATGAGTACAATCAGATCACCGCCCGCACGATTGAATATGGTTCAACCGATCCGGAGGAGATCAACTACTCGACCGAGAAATTCGATCCGACCCACTATACCTGGGTCAAGTCGCGCCGCGCCACCTTTGGTGGTAATCCACGCTTGGCCAAAAATCACTCGCTGCCGACCGGCTCGTACGTGCCGGCCTTTGTCAAGGACAACCAGTACGTCTCGGTCGGCGAAATTCAACAGGTGCGCAAATCGGAAGACTGGCAGAACATCGGTTCGCGCGGCCGTGGCGCCGCCAGCACGGTGACGCTCAGGGCGATCGGCAAATATTTCACGGTCGCGGGCGTGCGCCTTGACCCCGAGGAGGTGGGCGTCCACGTCCAAGGCTGGAAGCCGGCCTTCGGTCAGGTCGCCTCGTTCGGCAACAGCGGCGTGACCACCGAGGGCGCACGCTGGGAGCCCGGCCAGTGGGAAAATCAGACCTTGCGCATGCTCTCCGGCCCGCTCAAGGGCGAGAGCTTCGCCATTGTGCGCAGCGCCCAGAATAGCGTGGTCGTCGGCGGCTATTCCGTGCCCAGCGGCATGCAGTTGCGCGCCAAGAAAGGCGACCAGTTCAGTGTCGGCCCGGGCTATGCCACGCCGTTCTATTACACCCGCCAAAATGGCGACGTGGGCGTGTGGGAATGGCAACACAAAGGCCTTGAGCGCAATAGCTATGGCCTCTATTTGTATGGCTTGTGCGACTCGATTGACACGACCGAGTTTTTGGAGGAAAATTACAATGCCGGCTTGGAGGTCTCGGCCTGGAACTTCGAGACCCAAGCCTTTGATCAACTGCCGCTGCCGGGCGAGCGCCGCACCAGCCGTGCCGGCGACGCCTACGAGATTGTCAGCGGCCGCAGCCAGCATCAATATGAGAAGAACGACGGGGCCTACGTCGGCAAAATCCATCCGCAACATATCTCGCCCAAGAACGGCATCCGTCTCCAAATCGTCGCGCGCGGCGTGAACGCGAAACGCTGTTCCGGCACGGCCTGGTTCGACTACGCCTACCTGGCACCCGGCGCGGTCTTTGGCAAGATCAACATCAATACCGCCAGCGAACGCGTGCTGAGCGCCCTGCCCGGCGTGACACCCGAGCTGGCGCACAACATCGCGCTGGGCTTCGATACCACCGGTCGCGCCCAGCTCAAACCGTACAGATCATTGACAGATGTGCTCAATGTGCGCGGCCTGACCCCGGATATTTACTCGCAGATGTGCAATCTGAGCACCATCCGCAGTGACCAATTTCGCGTCATGATCACGGTGCAATCCTTGGTGGATGTCAATCGCGATGGCATTTATCAGCCCGACCATGATCGGATCGGCGCCAGCGCCGGCCGCGATGTGATTATCGACCGCCAGGAACTCACCGACGACGATCCCCTCACCACCAGCTTCCGCACCCAGGTGTCACAGTAAATTCGTTGGCACCCAACGAATGTTGGATGGAGGCTCCGCCGCCATGGCTGCCCGTGTGCTGCCATAGCCGTCCCACCCGCGGCGTGGACGGCTTTATAAAACCATTCGCCGCGCATGGTTTTTTAGTAATGAGAGCGCTTTCTACTTTGCAGTGTCCTTGTAGCCGCCCGCGGTGAGGGCGGCTTCTACAGCCGCGGTCAGCGCCCGCGGCCACAACCGGCATGACAACAAGTAAGCGCTCTCATTAGTAAAAGGCGCGCCGCTTTTTCCCAATCTCTGCGTCCACAACCCCGCCGGTCTTCCTCCCAATTTCTCGTTCTTGCAGCGTCTGCCGGCTTGTTGCTGCTGGCCTTGGGTCAGTCCCGCCACCGGCGGGAGGGGAGCGACCTCCGCATCGCAAATCTGCACGGGAAAAATTGCCATGAAGGCACGAAAAGGAACAGCGACTTGAACCTTAAGATTATTCCGCTGCGGAGGAGTTTATCGCAGATGGGCCAGATGCCGCAAACCTTTAACCTTAAACTTTTGGCCTTACACTTGGCGCCGGCGCCGCACCGAGACCGTCCGCCGCTTGCATCCCCACACAACTACTGCTATAATGGTACTAGTGTAATGACGTGCAACGATGCATACGCGCAGGCATGCCGCGACTGCCAGTCATACATGCCTGTGTGTGCACATCGCTAACTACTTGTGCGGAGTGAACAGATGAACGTGGCTGCCATGCATGCCCGGTGCTTGAGTGCAATGCTATTGCTCATGCTACCCTTCATTGCACGTGCCGGCATTACCGATGGCTTGGTCGCCCATTTCCCCTTTGATGGCAACCCCAATGACGCACTTACTAATGGGCACAACGGCATGGTGTATGGCGCAGCCCTGGCGCAAGACCGCTTCGGCAGAAACAATGCCGCCTATTATTTTAATGGTCTGACCGATTACATCAATTTCACCAACACCAACGTGCGTGCCCTGCAAAACCACACGGTCGCGTTTTGGCTGAAACGATTGGGGAACGGCATAGAGAGCCCCCGCTTCTTCTTGAATGGGCAGGTCAACTCAAGCGTCACGGTTCATCAATACTATCTTGAGGATGACGTGAACTATCGGCTCAATGGGTATGCCGAGTTTTTCCACACAACAACCCATGCCTTGACGTCAAACACGTGGGTTTTCATTGTCTGCAGCTATGATGGCGCCATGCGCCGCATGTACCGCAACGGCAGCTTGATCGCCAGCAATGCCTGGGTGGTAACCGTCAATACCCCATCCGGTTCTGTGGGTTACATCGGCGGCGACAATGACTCAAAATTCCACGGCATGCTGGATGACATCCGGGTCTATGATCGCGCCTTGACGCCCGGCGAAATCACGGAACTGTATCAACTGCAGCCAATGGCGCTGGTCATTACCAGTGCGCCAACCACGGTCAGTTATGAAACAAGCACATGCGTGCTGGCGGGCACAGCCAGTGTTGAGGTTGTCGGCTATTGCTGGATCAGCAATGGCGCCAACGCCGCAACGGTAGCTTTTCCCGCCGGTGTGGCTTGGCAGTCACCGGCAATTGACCTGGCGGTGGGCGTCAACAACCTCATGCTTCAGGGCACCAATGCCGCCGGACAAGCAACAGCAGCGCTAGCGGCAGTAACGCGTCGCGCCGCCACGCCGACCGGCCTGGCTGCCTCGGACGGCGTCTTCACCAACAAAGTCGCGCTGGCCTGGCTGGCCGCGCCCGGCGCAACATCCTATCGCGTCCTACGCGCCGTGACCAATGACAGCGGCAGTGCCGCGACCATCGCCGCAGCCGTGACGAATACCGTGTATGACGACACCAGCGCCACACCCGGCCTGCTGTACTATTATTGGCTTGTCGCGCAGCAGAACGGCGTCGAAGGCGACGCCAGCACACCCGACAGCGGCTATCGCCAATTAGTGGCACCGGCCAGCATTGCCGCCACACTGGGTATCTTCACCAACAAGGTTGAAGTTCATTGGCTGAACGTCGAAGGCGCAACGAAGTATCGCGTCTATCGCGCCGACAGTCCGCTGACCAACCTGGTTGGCATCATTGCTACGGACGTCACGGACACGAATTACACGGACACGACGGTGGTGCCCGGTATTGTCTATTACTATTGGGTGCGGGCGGAAAGCGCGGTTGCGGCGGGTGCGTGGTGTGGTGCAACGCCGGGTTATGCTCTTTTGGTGGCCAATTTCGCCGATAAGAAGACCTGGGCGATGCGCGACACCAAGAAAATGGACACGCTGATCTGCAAGCAACTGCCCGGGCCATGGAGCGCACTGCTCAATGCCGGCTGGGGGATTGGCATCATCAACGTCTTCACGCACGACCTGGTCAGCGGCCCGTTCGAGCTGGTGACCAAGAACGGCAAAAAGTATACGTACAAGAGCCCGACCGCGATGATCACATACACCGAGAACTACAACAAGCGCAAGGACACCTACAAGACGAAATTGGTCTTCAAGTTTGCTGGCGCGATGCCGACCAAACCGGGCGTGTACCTGCAACAGCCGACTGGCGTTTACGCTGGTGGTTCAAACAACATCGCCGAATTTTAGTGTTAACGTGCTAAAGAATTGAGGTCATCATAATGCCACACAGCTTGAGGTCGGAATGAACAGCTACCAACGCTTTGTTGATAGAATGTTTCTGCGCTCCATGAACGGCAATAAGGAAAACATTCTGAATATGCTGGAGAAAAACCCGAACGGGCGTTTTGTTGATCTTGGTTGTGATGACGGCTCGTGGAGTATTCAATGCGGCGCGCGTATGGGGACAGAGCATCTGTATGGTTTGGAAATTGTGCCCGAAAAGGTTGCCGCGGCGAACAGCCGGGGCGTCAAAGCACTCCAAGGCGACCTGACCAAGCCCTTTCCTTTTGAAGATAACTTCTTCGATTGTGTGCACTCAAACCAAGTCATCGAACATCTGACGGACACGGCTGCATTCATGCGCGAGATCAATCGCGTGTTGCGTGATGATGGCTGCACCATTATTTCGACCGAGAACGCGTCGAGTTGGCATAACATTATTGCCTTGCTGTGTGGCTGGCAGATGTTCAGCTTGACCAACATCAGTCACAAGGGCGGCATCGGCAATCCCTTTGCGCTGTACCGTGGCCAAGTGGACGAACGCAATTCATGGCAGCACATGCGCATATTTGCCTATCGCGGACTGATTGAATATGTCGAGTGCTTTGGCTTCAAAGTGGAGTCGGTGCGCTGCAGCGGCTATTACCCTCTGCCCTACTGGGTTGCGCGAATCGATCCGCGTCATGGGCATTACATCGCAGTGAAAGCGCGCAAAGTGGCCAAAATTTGACAAAGAAACCACTTAATTAGTATAATGAAATAGCGTTGAGATATTAACAAGAGTCTGGACTCTGGAGGCTAGTATGAACGCTCTGTATCGCGCATCACTTACCTGTTTGTTGATCAGCGCTACATTCTGCTATGCAGTAACGGGCACACACTGGGAACGCCTAACCCAAAATGCACCGTGGGGCATGCGTACCGGTCAGGAGACCTTGGTGGGACAAGGCAAGCTCTGGATGATAGGTGGGCGTGATTCCAGTCGTGAATACAGTGATGTGTGGGCTACCGAGGACGGCTCCAACTGGACCTGCGTGACGAGCTCAGCGCCGTGGCACACACGAGCTTACCATCGCTGCCTTTTCTATGACAACAAGCTATGGGTTTTGGGCGGTTCTTATTCCCCCTTGACATACCTCAATGACGTGTGGTCCAGCGAAGACGGCACAAACTGGACTATGGCAACGGCCCAAGCGCCGTGGGGTGGCCGCAATTGCTTTGGCGCCGATGTGTTTGACGGCAAAATGTGGGTGCTGGGTGGCTACAATGGCGACAAAGCGGATGTGTGGTCAAGCACGGATGGAACCAACTGGCAATGCGTAACCATGCAAGCGCCCTACGGGTATCGGGCCTGGTTTGACACCGCGGTTCTGGGCGGAAAAATGTATCTGCTCGGCAGTGAATACTATAGCGTAGGGCGCAATGACGTCTGGGCGAGCGCCGACGGCACCAATTGGGCACGGCAAACAGCAGCCGCGCCATGGGGCGTCCGGGCTGGCCACGGTGTCACGGTGCTGGATGACACGATGTACCTGGCCGGCGGAAGCTATCCATCCATGAAAAACGATGTGTGGATGAGCACCGATGGCACGAACTGGGCCCGCTGTACTGATAACGCACAATGGAGTGCACGCCCCGGTGTGTTTGGATTGGCGAGTTTTAATGAACGGCTCTGGATGATTGACGGCAATTGCCAAGCGGATGTCTGGTATACCGCCGAAGAAGAGCCGGGCACGAATGCAGACATCATCGCGTGGTATAAATTTGACAATGGCCAGGATCTCGGCTACGATAGCAGTGGCAATGGGCACCATGGCGTCAATCACGGCGCGGTGGCCGGTGGCCGCGGCCCCGTCAATGGCTGTGTGTATTTTGAAGGTAATGGTCAGTACATCCAAGTGCCCGATCATCGCGATTTTCAGGCGACGAATTTCACCGTCGCGTTCTGGTTGCGAACACCGACGGACGGCTATCAAGCAGGCCAAAATCGCATTATGGCCAAGTGGCGGCGCGAAGCAATAACTGAAGGATGGTACGGCCACATCACCGGCGATGATGGTGTCAGCGTTGTCTCCGGCGATGGCACGCCCAATGTCGAGCGTTCGTTGATGGTGACCAATACGGGCCGTCTTGGCTGGGTGCATGTGGCCTATCAGCTAGAGATGAACCGCTGTGCCATGTACACCAATGGTGTTCTGGCGGCAAGCACAAACTGGCTGCAACCCGCGACCTTGACAACCGATGCAGATTTGTGCATGGGCGGTTTCAGCTCGTGGGGCTGGGCATCGCTCCAGGGATGGTTGGACGAAGTGAAGATCTGGGCGCGCGTCCTCACACCAGAAGACATCGCCCAGGAAGCAGCCAAGCGCGGGACTCAGACGGTTGCGGCGGTGGTTATCACGACGGCGGAACTGCCGCACGCGCATGCCGGCATGCCCTATCTTGCTGGATTGACAGCCACGGGCGGAACAGCACCCTATACATGGACCCTGATTTCAGGCAATCTTCCGGCTGGCATTAGCTTGTGCAACACCGGAACATTGTGCGGGACAGCCACCATGCTTGGAACGGCACATTTTACCGTTGGTGTGCGGGATGCTGATTACACCGTTGCGACGCACACGTTTGATCTGCCGGTATCGCTTCTGCCGGCGACGCAAACGAATTTGATTGCATGGTATGCGTTTGATGATCCGACAGATCTGGGCTGTGACACCAGCGGCAATGGGCACCACGCGACTGATTGCGGCGCGCAGTATGCGGCGCAAGGCGTTGTTGCAGGCTGCGCCTACTTTGATGGTGCAACCATGTACATGCGCGTGCCGCATCACCAAGATTTTCTTAACACGAACATAACAGTCGCGTTCTGGCTGCGCACGCCTACCGCTGGCTATCAAGCCGGCAAGAATCGGATCATGGCCAAATGGCGGCGCGAAGCAATAACTGAAGGATGGTACGGCCACATCACCGGTGATGATGGTGTCAGCGTTGTCTCCGGAGATGGCACGCCCAATGTTGAGCGGTCACTTATGGTAACAAATGCAGGTCGTCTTGGTTGGGTGCATGTGGCCTATCAGATCGCCAGCGACCGTTGTGCTGTCTATACCAATGGCGTTCTGGCAGCAAGCACAAACTGGCCGGCGCCGGCTTGCTTGCTGACGGATGCCGATCTGTGCATCGGCGGCTTTAACTCGTGGGGTTGGGCATGGCTGCATGGCTGGTTGGATGAAGTCAAGATTTGGGGTCGCGCGCTGGCCGTGGACGAAATTGCCCGCGAAGCACATCGCCCGCAACCGCCGTTCGTCACGGTTGCACCGACCCAGCAGGTGGTCTGTGCCGGCCAAGTTGCCACGCTCGCCATTGAGTATGGCGACAGCGACGGCACGGCTGAACTCACTATCAACGGTGCGCCTGCCGCCGCAGTCGTTAACTCCAACAAGACCAGTCTCACGTGGACGCCCAGTGCCGGCGATGTCGGCCGGCATGTCATTGACTTTGTCGCGACGGACAATGATCTGCTGACGGCCAGCGCCACCGCTCTGATTATCGTCACGCAGCGCATCGACCGGCTTGAGATTGTCACCGCGGCGCTGCCGGATGGCACGGTCAATGTGCCG